>SCSE01000068.1 GCA_004298015.1 Rhodanobacter sp. | reverse complement strand
ACTTACTTAAGCTCGTCATTCTCGCGAAAGCGGGAATCCAGCGCCTTATGTAGCCTGCAAACGGCAGAAGTCACTGGATTCCTGCTTTCGCAGGAATGACGGAAAACGGGCCTCTCCGCTTAAGTAAGTGCCATTCGTCCCTGACACCTTTTTCGGGTAACGAAGCCAGAGGAGACCACACCATGCGCGCGAACAAAGTATTGCAAAAGTGCTTGGGCGATGCACTCCAGCCGATGCACGCGCTGCGGCGCTGCGTGTTGTTGCGGGCCGTGGAAGCGTTGATCCAGGGCCGTCGTTTGACGCTGATCGATGTCGCGCGCGCCTGGCCGGGGGCGGAGCGCATCCGTGCCCCGCTGAAAGCGCTGGATCGACTGCTTGGCAATCCGCCTCTGCACGCGGAGCGCGAACATCTACATGGAGCTATGGTGCGCTGGCTCCTGCGCGGCCCGCATCCAGTGATCGTGTTGGATTGGTGTGATCTCAAGGCGGATCGGCGCTGGCATTTGCTGCGAGCGGCCGTGCCCGTGGGCGGTCGCACGCTGACGATCCTGGACATGGTCTTTCCCGATGGACAACAAGGTTCACCGGCCGCGGAGAAACAGTTCCTGCAGCGCTTGGCGACGCTGATTCCCGAAGGCATGCAGCCGATCTTGGTGACCGATGCTGGCTTTCGTGCGCCATGGTTCCGCGCCGTCGAAGCGATGGGCTGGTATTGGCTCGGACGCCTGCGTCATCGCACGCTGGTCAAGCCTGTCGATGCAGCGGATACGCCGGATACGTGGGTACCATGCCGGGCGCTATATGAGCTGGCGGTTGCCGCACCGCGCGACTTGGGGATGATGGATACGGTGCGCGCAAAGCCGTGGCGCTGCCGTGTTGTGGTGCATGCCAAGCCACCGAAGGGCCGCAAACAACGCAATCGTCAGGGCGTACCCTCACGCACCAAGAAGAGCAAGCAAAACGCGGCGCGTGAGCGGGAGCCATGGCTCCTCGTCGCTTCACCGACACTGAGTCACTTGAGCGCCCGACAAATAGTCGCGCTGTACGCGCGGCGCATGCAGATCGAACTGTCCTTCAGGGACCTCAAATCTCACCGCTACGGTCATGCCTTTGAGGACAGCTTGACCCGCAAGGGCAAGCGCATCGAGGTGTTGCTGTTACTCCACACGATGGCAGCCTTCGCCAGCTGGCTGGTCGGCATGGCTTGCGAAACCGCAGGCATCGACCAATGGCTGGCACCGTTTCGATCCAAGCGACGGCTGTACTCCATCATGCGACTGGGCCGTGAGGCACTGGTGCGACGATGGTCAAATGCCAGGCTCGAAGAACTCATGGAGCAGATACGAAAGCCGTCTCCAGCACTACTCGATCAGATGGTTGTGGCAGCATGAAAACGTGGGGAAACCTCAGGGACGGAGGAAGTTTATTCCCCCACATCAAGCCGCCCAAATCACAAACTCACTAACCTCCCCCACCGGCCGCACCGTCCGCAGCTCCCGCTGCATCTCCACCAGCCCATAGTGCTCCATCGTCTTCAGTGTCCGCGAAAGGTTACTTGGCGCGCGCCCGGTGAACACCGCCAATTGGCTCAACGACTCCGGCTTCTGCTCACGAATCACGCGCAACAGCGCCCGGTTGTCATCGGACAACACTTCGGCCAGCGAGCGCATCGATGTGAACCAGATCTTCGGCTCGTTCGGTCGTGGCTGATGCTCGCCGCGCGCAATGGACAGCGCACGGTCGCGGATGGCTTGCTGGGAGGCGATGCCGATGACCATGTTCTTCATGACGCCACTTCCCGAGTACACGATCCACCTGGATAACGGAGGCAGAGCCGCTCAATCAAGCCGCCGCCAAAACCTTCCGCACCGTCTTCGGCGCCGCCACGGCAACCTTCAGCAACGCCTTCGCCGCCCCGCTCGGCTCGCGCCGACCCTGTTCCCAATCCTGTAATGTCCTGACGGACACCCCAAGCATCGCGGCGAAATCGGCCTGCGACTGCCCCAGCTTGATCCGCGCTTCGGTAGCTTGGCTCACCTGCAGGGTGAACTTGCGCCCGCCGCCAGCCTTGATCTCACGGATCGCTTCGAGCACTTCGGCGCCGATGTCGCGCCTGGCATCGCGGGCGAGGATTTCTTTGCTCAGCTTTTTCATGACTTCACCATATGGTCCTTGATCAGCCGTATGACGTGTGCCGGGAGGTTTTCCTGCCGGGTCTTGGCATAGATGGCCAGCAGCCAGATCTGCCCTGCCTGGGTAACTTCATAATAGATCACCCGCACACCGCCACGCTTGCCCTTGTCCGCCGCACCCCAGCGCATCTTGCGACAGCCGCCGGAGCCGGAAATCAGATCACCCACATCGACATGCTGGGACAAGTACCACTGCACAGCGGCGCACTCCTCTTCCGTGAGGTAGTCGTACACGTACTTTGCAAACACGGATGATTCGATGAATTCGTGCATGGCAGACTCCCTTCTGCGTTCGCCAACCATACGGCATTGCCGTAGGCGTGGCAAGATGACCGATCACACCATCGGCAACTTCAACCCCTGCCTCTTTACCACGAACGGGGTTACTACAAACGGGGACAGGTTCACTTACACCGCCTCAAGCCGCCCGAATCACAAACTCACTAGCCGTGACCACCGGCCGCACCGTCCGCGACTCCCGCTGCATCTGCATCAACCCATAGTGCTCCATCGTCTTCAGTGTCCGCGAAAGGTTGCTCGGCGCACGCCCAGTGAACTCCGCCAATTGGCTCAACGACTCCGGCTTCTGCTCACGAATCACCCGCAGCAACGCACGGTTGTCATCGGACAACACCTCGGCCAGCGAGCGCATGGAGGTGAACCAGATCTTCGGCTCGTTGGGGCGTGGCTGATGGTCGCCGCGCGCAATGGCTAATGCGCGGGCTCGGATCGCTTGCTGGGATGCGATGCCGATGACCATTTTCTTCATGACCTCGCTTCCTCAAGTACACGGTCGACTTCGTTGAAGAAGTCCTCCAGCAACTGCTGCGGGCTGGTGAATTGGTACGGCACGCCTTTGTCGCTGATGTGGCGGTGGCGATGGTCGTAGGCCAGACGCCGACCTGTATAACGCTTGCGCTTTGGCGGCTTGACGGCATGCGCGTTGTCGAAGCCGAGCAGGAGCGTGCCGTAGCGATCATGCAAGATCAGCGCATAGCACACGCCGTGTGGCACGTGTTCGTTCGCCTCCACCTGCCACGCTTCGATCTTGATCCAGTAGCCGTTGCCTTGGTCGTAAATCTCACCGTTGAGTGGCAGCAGCGTTTCAAGTCCGACATCTTCCGTTGACATGACTATATATCATCCGATGATAACTTCAATAACGTGAGTCAAGGGCTCGAGGCGCTGGACCCCAGCCTTCGCTGGGGTGACGACGTGAAAGCTCACGGTTTCTCGTCCGACGATTTACACCATCGGCAACTTCAACCCCTGCTCCTGGGCACACTCGACAGCCTCCTCATACCCCGCGTCCGCATGCCGCATCACCCCGGTGGCCGGATCGTTCCACAAGACCCGCGCAATCCGCTCATCCGCTTCCTTGGTGCCATCGCAGACGATGACCAGGCCGGAATGCTGCGAATAGCCCATCCCCACCCCGCCGCCATGATGCAGCGACACCCAGGTCGCGCCACCGGCCACGTTGAGCATGGCGTTGAGCAGCGGCCAGTCGGACACCGCATCCGAGCCATCCTTCATCGCCTCGGTCTCGCGGTTCGGTGACGCCACCGAGCCGGAGTCCAGATGATCGCGCCCGATCACCACCGGCGCCTTCAGCTCGCCGTTGCGCACCATTTCGTTGAAGGCGAGGCCGAGCTTGTCGCGAAGGCCCAGGCCGACCCAGCAGATGCGTGCGGGCAGGCCCTGGAAGCTGATGCGCTCCTTCGCCATGTCCAGCCAGTTGTGCAGGTGCTTGTCGTCGGGGATCAGCTCCTTCACTTTCTGGTCGGTCTTGTAGATGTCTTCCGGGTCGCCGGACAGCGCGACCCAGCGGAACGGGCCGATGCCGCGGCAGAACAGCGGACGCACGTAGGCGGGCACGAAGCCGGGGAAGGCGAACGCGTTGGCGAGGCCTTCGTCCTTCGCCATCTGGCGAATGTTGTTGCCGTAGTCGAAGGTGGGGATGCCCTGGACGTGGAACGCCAGCATCGCCTCGACGTGGATCTTCATCGAATGCTTGGCGGCGTCGCGGGTGCCGTCGGGATCGGCCTTACGGCGCGCGAACCACTGTTCCACCGTCCAGCCCTGTGGCAGGTAGCCGTTGACCGGGTCGTGCGCGCTGGTCTGGTCGGTGACGGCATCGGGGCGAACGTCGCGCTTGACCAGCTCGGGCAGGATGTCGGCGGCGTTGCCGAGCAGCGCGATCGACTTGGCTTCGCCTGCGGCGGTGTATTTCGCGATGCGCGCCAGCGCGTCGTCCAGGTCGGTGGCCTGCTCGTCGACGTATCGGGTCTTCAGGCGCATCTCGATGCGGCTCTGCTGGCATTCGATGTTGAGGCTGCAGGCACCGGCCAGGCTGGCGGCCAGCGGCTGCGCGCCGCCCATGCCGCCCAGGCCCGCGGTGAGAATCCAGCGCCCCTTCAAGTTGCCGCCGTAATGCTGGCGGCCCATCTCGACGAAGGTCTCGTAGGTGCCCTGCACGATGCCTTGCGAGCCGATGTAGATCCAGCTACCGGCGGTCATCTGGCCGTACATCATCAAGCCCTTCTTATCGAGCGCGTTGAAGTGTTCCCAGGTCGCCCACGCCGGCACCAGGTTGGAGTTGGCGATCAGCACGCGCGGCGCGTCCTTGTGGGTGCGGAACACGCCGACCGGCTTGCCGGATTGCACCAGCAGGGTCTCGTCGTCGTTCAACTCGCGCAGGCTGCGCAGGATCGCGTCGAAGCACTCCCAGTTGCGCGCGGCACGGCCGATACCGCCGTACACCACCAGCTCGGCCGGGTTCTCGGCCACCTCCGGATCGAGGTTGTTCTGCAGCATGCGAAACGGCGCCTCGGTGAGCCAGCTCTTGCAGCTCAGCTCGGTGCCGCGCGGCGCGCGGATGGCGCGGGTGGTGTCGATGCGGGTGGGCGCGTTCATGGCGACAAGACTCCGGTGGGACAGGCCTCGAAGTATAGGCCAGCACCACCCGGGCCGAACCCGCCGCTGTCGCGGGAAGCGGACGCCGGGAGCTTGGGCCGTAGAAACGCTGGAGAGCGAGATAAGGCTGTCGCCCTGGAGTACGTCTATCGGCGGGTGCGCATAGTCACGCTGTGCACGCCCGACCAGCGGCTCAGCCCAGGGATGAGAGCATCATCGCAGCCCAAAGATTTCCTGCGACCTACGCTGCTAGTCGGCCGCAGGCAGGTGCAGGCGCGGAAACGCCATGGTCATCGTGGTGCCCTGGCCCGGTGCGGACTCGACATCGACAAAGCCTCCGGCCTGGCGCAACACGCCATATACCTGGGCCAGGCCCAGGCCGGTGCCGGCACCTTCGGCCTTGGTGGTGAAGTATGGCTCGAACAAACGCTCGCGCACGGCATCGACCATGCCGCAGCCGTTGTCGATGACGGCCAGGGTCACGTAGTCACCCGCCGGGCGCAGCGTGCCGGCCTGCGCCTCGTCGACCACCAGCTCGCCAAGACGCACGCGGATCGCACCTTGCCCGTTGCAGGCGTCACGCGCGTTGATGCACAGGTTGATGAAGGCTTGCTCGATGGAGTGGTTGTCGCTCAGTGTCGGCAGCTCGGTGGCCGCGGACTCGACCTGGAAATCCATGCCGGCACCCAGGCTGTGACGGGCGAATCCCTCGATGTCGCGGACGATGGCCGCCAGCTCGACCGGCTCGGCGATGAAGCGGTGCACGCGGGAAAACGCCAGCAGGCGCTTGACCAGGAGCGAGGCATGCTGCACACCATCCATGCTGTAGCCGAGCAGGCGACGCTGGGTATCGGTGAGATTCGCTGAATCGTCCTGAATACTGCTGAGCGCCACCACGGCGATCTGCAGCATGTTGGCAAAATCGTGCGAGAGTCCTGCCACCAGTTGGCCGATGGCCTCGTTCTTCTGCGCCTGCTGCGACGCATGCTCGGCCACCGCCTGTGCGGTGCTGGCCAGGCCCAACTGCAGCTTCAGCAACTGCTCGCGCCCGTCACCCTGTTTCTGGACGATCCGTGCGTCGGCCAGAAGCCGCCCCAACACCTGGTTGCGGGCAACGCCTCTTTCACCGGCCAACTCGCTGAGGTTGAGCCGGTTGTGGATCACCGTGTCCAGCGCCAGCTTGGCTTCTACGCGCTCGGTGATGTCGTGGCTAATGACGGCGACCCCGTCGACCTGCCCGGACGCGTCCAGATACGGATGCACGCTGACCAGCCACCAGCAGTCTTCCCCGCTACCGGACGGCAACATCCGGGTGAACTGCACGGACTGCCGGTCGCGCGCGGCGAGCAGGGCCGACTCGATCGTAGGGCGCACCGCCTCGGGCCAGAAGCTGGCTAGCGGCTGCCCGATGGCACCGGCAGGGTCGGCGATGCACAACATCGAACACCCGCTTTGGTTGACATGGGTGATATCGCCTTGCAGATCAAGTTCGTGGATGCCATCCGCCGAGAACCCGATCAGTTGCCGACAACGTTCCAGGTCGTTCATGCGTCCACGCAATGCCATAGCTCCCCAGCATAATGCAGTCCTGCCTCACTGCACCTTAACACTTGGCAGGGCATGGTCACCCACCACCCTCCGAGACTGGCCATGACCGACGCGCAGAGCAAGACCCTCCTGCTGGTCGAGGATGACCGCAGTGCGCGAGAGGTTACCGCCCTGGTACTGGAGGCTGCGGGTTACCGGGTGATCTGCGCCAGCAACGGCAGCCGCGCCCTGGACATCCTCCGGACCGACGCCAGCATCGACCTGCTGCTCAGTGACATCCACATGCCCGGTGGGATCGATGGCATCGAGCTGACGCAGCGGGCTCGCATGACCCGCCAGATCCGGGTCATGCTGCTGTCGGGCGATCCACGCAGCAGCTTCATCGATTTCCCCGACAATGTGATCTTCCTGCCCAAGCCCTACGACCGCCGTAGCCTGCTCGGCGCCGTGGATGCAGTGCTGCAACAGAGCAGCTCCTGAGGTCGGGCGGCACGCTGGCACCCAGCTCGACTAGCCATTGGGGGCATCTTCGACGGCACATGCGCGCGGCCGCGCGTCGGACTCGATGCTGGTGATCACATGCAGGCCAACGCGCTCGCGCTTGGCATACCGTTTGGCGCGCGCCGCCAGCGTGGCGATGGCTTCTGGCCGGCGCGGGAAAGGCGGTTTTACCGATACCGCTCCGATCGCGATGCGAGTCAACGGGAAACGTTGCGGGACGCCCCGCCGGTCCTCGCCATCGATACCGCCTAGCGCGACATGCTCGGGGTCGAACAGCGCCATCGAGCGGCGGTTGAATTCATCAACTACCCGGTGGCAGCGCCGTTCCCAATCTTCACTCTGAAGCAGCACCAGAAAATCGTCGCCGCCGATATGGCCGATGAAATCCCGCTGGGCATCGGCCTGGGCAAGCAGGATTCCGGCGAGCAGCCGGATCATCTCGTCACCGCGAAAATAGCCGTACTGGTCGTTGAACGGCTTGAAGTCGTTGAGATCCACATACGCCGCAACAAACGGGCGCCTGCCCTTCAGCAGCCGCGCCAGGTGTTCGGTGACAGGGATGTTACCGGGCAGTAGGGTCAGAGGATTGGCATGACGGGCAGCCTCCAACCGGTATTCGGTCACTCGGCGAACCAGCGACTCGCCGGTAGCCAGGCCCAAGTAGCGGCCGCCCCGGGTGATGATGAATCCGTCCGTCAGATAGCGTTGATTCTCGCCACGCAGGATATCGGCCATGCCCTGCACCGTCTGCCGCTCATCGCACAGCAAGGGCGATTTGTGCATGAAGACAGCACAGGACTTGCGGCCGAACAACTCACGGGCGAACGGTTGCGCAAGTCGCTCGGTGAACAGACGGCGATCGACCAGACCCACCGGCCGTTCGCCCTCGACCACGGCGAGTGCGTGCAGATCCGGGTAAGTGGCGAAGATCGCGGTTATCTCGTCGTTGCTTTGCTGGATGGTGACCGCCGGCGCATGCACAATCAGGTGCCCGGCGTGCAGCGGTCGGTGATTCACCGGCCCGCGTAGACGTGGCGGCACCGGAATCGCCTGTTCGCGAACGGCCTCCAGCGCCTCGGCACGCACCGTGCATACCGGCTCGGCCACCGGTCTTCCCAGCAGAAAACCTTGTGCATAGGTCATACCCAGCTCGCGCATCATGCGCAGGTCGGCGGCATCTTCCACGCCCTCGCCTACCAGCTCCGCCCCCAACGTCTCCGCCACCCGGCACAGCGCCCGGACAATCGCCAGGCGCTCCGCGCTGCTCGCCAGGCCATGGATCAGGTAGTGGTCGATCTTGACGATTTCCGGATGGATCTCGTTCCACATCTGGAAGTTGGAATGACCATTGCCGAAATCGTCCAGGGCGACGCGTACGCCACGTGCACGCAGATAACCGATCGCGTCGGCGAACTCGACCGGGTTGTCGACGATGTCCCGCTCGGTGATCTCGATCGTGATACGACCCAGGTCCATGCCGGAGGTGGACAACGCAGCAACAACTTCATCGGGATGCAGGCCACCGTGCAAAATGGCGTGGACGCTGAGATTGATCAACAAACGCCCGCTGCCGGACAGGGCCACGAACGCCTCGCATACGGTGCGTGCAGCATGCAGCTCGAATTCACCAAGCCTCCCCTTGGCGCGCGCCAGATCGAGCAGGTCGACCACGGAAAGACCCGCCGGGCCCGTCGCGGGTCGGGTAAGTCCCTCATGCGCTACCACCTCCAGCGTGTCCAGCCTGACCACCGGCTGGAAAACTGCCACCAGGCCGCCCCACGCTACCGCCTGATCGAGCAGCGACGACACACGCAGATCGGAACACGGGAAGGCGGTCATCCGGGAGGTTTCCAGGGGCATGCGGCAAAATGTGTGGACAACGTTGCCGGTAGTGCTGGCGATGTCATTCATGGGCAAAGTAGGTCGGCAGCTTCGGCGGACAGGGTGTCGATGCCATTGTGCAGGGTAAAAAAGTCAACCTCGCGAAGCAGTGCAATCGCGCTTTCCTGCATGCCGCTGCTCGAGGCCCCTGCTTGCTCGACCAGCGCGGCATTTTCCCGGGTCATCGCCTCCATCTCGGCCACGGCGCGGTTGACCTGGCCAATGTCGTGCGCATGCGCCCGGCCGGCCGCGGCCATTGTCCCGACGCACTCGGAAAGCCGGGTCACGCTGAGGGCGACCTGCTCGAGCACGGTGCCGGCACGCCCGACTCTCTGGGTTCCGCTGCAGACCGCGTCATCGCTGGCCGCGATCAACTGCCGGATATCCCTCGCTGCCTGGCCTGCGCGTTGGGCCAGACCGCGAACCTCCAGCGCCACCACGCCGAAACCACGGCCATGCACACCGACCCTCGCAGCCTCTACCGCAGCATTCAGCGCCAGCATGTGGGTCTGGAATGCCACCTGGTCCATCAGGTCGAGCATCTCGGACATGCTGCGGCTGGTGCGGTCGATTTCGCGCATCGAAGCAATCGCCTCGACCACGACGTCACGGCCTCGCTGCGCGTGGGTTCGTGCCTCGCCGACCGCCCGATCTGCCTGATCGGCCTGTTCGACGCTTTCAGCCACGGCGTCGGCCATCCGGGCCATGCTGGCGGAAGCCCCTTCGAGATGGACCGCCTGAGCCTGGGTGCGCTGGCTCAGCGCATCGTTGCCACCGGCCAGCGCGACGGCACTGGACCGCACCGTGGTCGCAGCCTTCCGCACCTGTCCGACCACGCTTTCCAATTGGCCATCCATCGTGCATAGCGTGCGCAAGAGTCGACCGATCTCGTCCTGCGGGCCCATCTCGACCGGATTGCCCAGCCCGCCGGCGGTGATCCGGTCCGCTACCGCACACGCCTGCTGCAGGCGAAGCCCGAGCGAACGGATGATCAGCATATCGACCCATCCAGCCAGCCCCAGCGAAACACCCAGCAGTGCCAGAAGCCCGAAAAGACCCCGGCGATCGTTGGCATGTTGCGCGGCAACCTGCGCCCTTCCCGTCGCGAGCGCGTGATCGAAGAGATTGGAAAAATCACTTTTCAGCGGCACAAACGCGGACTGGACGTCGCTGGCCAGAGTGAGCCGCGCGATATCGAACTGACCGGCAGCCAGGAGCTTCATGGTGCGATCAATCGCCTGGTCGGCCTCCAGACGATGCTGCGTGGCGAGCTTCAGCAACGGCTGTTTCTGCTGCCCCAGTCCGCTGTGCAGCAAAGGCTCCCAGTGGCGCTGGATGTCGAAACGACTGCTCTTGATGGTGGTGGCGGCATCCCCGACGGCAGAGGGCAGTTGCATCAGGGCGGCATGCACCAGGGCCTGCATCATCTGGTTGTAGTCGTCCTGTATTCGCCCGACATCGGCAACCGGCACAAGCGTGCCTCCCACCACCCGCTGCAGGCGGATATCCGCTCGCAGCAACTGCCACGCCGCCGTGGCGCAAAGGACGATCATCAACACGGCGGACCCGATCAGCCGGAGTGTCAGGCGGGTTTTCAAGGTCAGCGTGGGGAGCGCTGATAGACGACGCATCATGATCGACCTGCCGGATGAAGGATATCCCCGCTTTCGGCAGCCCTTCGCGAAAACTTTAATATTTTTCTTTTATTTCAATATGTTACATATTTTTTAAGCTTTGATTTCGTTACCATGACAATGCGCATTCGCGCCGCACCCGAGACAGGCTCGCGCCCGGCTCTTTACTGCGCCACGCAAGACCCACAGCAAAGACCCCGCAAAAATCCGGGGAAAGCTGGCCACGACGCACCGCATCTGCCGTCTCCGACTTCGATGGAAAATGCGCCCGAACCATTGCCGGGATGCCATGACAGATCATGTCCGAAAACGGCGAGTTCGGGCCGAAGCACGGTGTTAGCCTGCAGCCATGAGTCAAGTCCATACCCTGCCCGACTGCCAGACCTGCGAACAGGCGCGCCTCAGTCGCGACGCCCGTTTCGACGGCCTGTTTTTCACCGCCGTCACCACCACCGGCATCTACTGCCGGCCGGTGTGCCCCGCCCCCGCGCCGAAACCGTCAAATGTGCGCTACTACGCAAGTGCGGCCGCGGCGGAAGCCGCCGGCTTCCGGCCATGTCTGCGCTGCCGGCCGGAACTGGCGCCGGGCAATGCGCTGTGGAAGCGCGGCGAGCATGCGGTGGCGCGCGCATTGAAACTGATCGACGACGGGCTGCTGGCGGAGCAGCCGCTCGACGCGCTTGCGTTACGGGTAGGCGTGGGCTCGCGGCAGTTGCGCCGGCTGTTCGTGACGCACCTTGGCGCCCCGCCGATCGACGTGCATACCACCCATCGCCTGCTGTTCGCGAAGCAGCTGTTGACCGAGACGGCGCTACCGGTGACCGAGGTGGCGCTGGCCTCGGGATTTCGCAGCTTGCGCCGCTTCAATGCCGCGTTTGCAAAGGCGAACCGGATCGCGCCGCGCGAAATGCGTCGACAGCCGCGCGCCGCGACCGGCGATGCGCTGGTACTGCGACTCGGCTACCGACCGCCGTACGACTTCACCGCGCTGCTGGCGTTCCTGCGCACCCGCGCGCTACCGGGCGTGGAGATGGTGGATGAACATGCCTATGCCCGGGTATTCGGCACTCCCACCGCGCCGGGATGGCTGCGCCTGAGTGCCTTGCCGGACGGCGAACATGCACTGCGGCTGGAACTGCAGGGTGCGCCGCCCGACCAGATGCTGCCGCTGGTGACGCGCCTGCGGCGCATGTTCGACCTCGACGCGGACCCGCAGGCGATCGCGGCCACGCTCGGCGTGACCGCTGTGCTGAAGCCGCTGCTGCGCAAACGACCCGGTCTGCGCCTGCCCGGCGGCTGGGACGGCTTCGAGATCGCGGTGCGGGCGGTGCTCGGCCAGCAGGTCAGCGTCGCGGCGGCGCGCACGCTGGCGACGCGTATCGTGCAGCGTTTCGGTGAACCGCTGGACGACCCGCCGGCGCCGGGACTGGAGCGGCTGTTTCCGACGCCGCAACGACTGGCCGACGCGGACTTGCGCGAGATCGGCGTGACCAATGCCCGCGCAGCGACGATCCGCGCCGTGGCACGGGCACTGCTGGACGGTCGCGTGAACTTTCGCCGCGAGCAGCCGCTGGAAACCTTTGTGGCGCGCTGGGAGGCGCTGCCGGGCATCGGCGCGTGGACCGCCCATTACATTGCGATGCGGGCACTGAGCCATCCGGATGCGTTCCCCGCTGCCGACCTGATCCTGCGCCGCGCCGCCGCGGGCGACCGGCCGGAGCTGACTACGCGCGCGCTGGAAGTCCTGGCCGAGGCATGGCGCCCTTGGCGCGCCTACGCCGTGATGCATCTGTGGCGCAGCACGGCGGACATCACACCGGCGCCCGCCAAACGGGGCACGGCATGATCACCGAAGCACTCCATTACGACGAGATGCCCAGCCCGGTGGGACCCCTGCGCCTGGTGGTCGATGCGCACGGGCTGCGCCAGATCGCGTTTGCCGAGGAGCGCCATCCGAAGGCGTTGCCGGCACACGCCGCCCGCTCAGCCGCCGCGGTGGCCTACGCACGCATCCAGCTGGAACAATATTTTGCCGGCGACCGCCAGCAGTTCGAGCTGCCACTGCATCCGCTCGGCACGCCATTCCAGCTCAGCGTGTGGCAGGCGCTGGCGCAGATTCCCTACGGTGAAACGCTCAGCTACGGCGAACTGGCGCAGCGGATCGGGCAACCGCTGGCGATGCGTGCGGTCGGTGCGGCGAACGGGCGAAATCCGCTGCCGATCGTGCTGCCGTGCCATCGGGTGATCGGCAGCAAGGGCCAGCTCACCGGCTTCGGTGGAGGACTTCCCACCAAGCGGTTTCTACTGTCGCTGGAACATGCACGTCCGGCGGACGACCTGTTCGGTCCATGAGCCACGGGTTCAACCGCCGCTGTGCGCCGGCGCCGGGGCGGGCAATATCACCGGCGCACCCTGCGGCAACGTCGCCGCGTCGCGGTAGCGGTCGAGCAGATCCTGCTGGCTGGCGCGATCCTGTTGCTGCTGCGCCCGATTGGCCTGGTCGATTTGCTGCAGGGCCTGCCGGTGACCGACAAACGCGCGCTTGCCAGTATTCGACACCTCCTGATGCAACTGTTGTTGCAGCTGGCGCTGCTGCAGCTGATCGCGCAGTTGCTGCTGCTGCACGGTCTGCTGGAAGGCGGCCCCAGGCGGTGGTGCGGCTAGCAACACTTGCGGTGCCGGGGGCGCCAGGGGTGCTTGCGCCTGCCCGGCACAGGCGATTCCGATCGGCGCGCACACCAGCACGCCGGCCAGCACACGGCAACGAAGGTGGAAACGGCGCTGATATGCAATGGTCATGAGACTGCGCGATTATCGAGAGCTGACTCGCCGCACTATAAGGTTTTACGCATGAAAATCCTGTTCCGCCTGCTGTTGTGCTCACTGCTCGCACTCAGTGCCGGCTGTGCCACCGAGCAGGTCGCGCCTGCAGGCGCACCAGCCGCCGCCGCATCCACACCGCCGCCATTGCTGCTGATCTCGATCGATGCCTACCGCGCCGACTACATCAAGCGCGGTCTGAGTCCGACCCTGCAGATGCTGGCCAACCATGGCGTGCGCGCGCAGTCGATGCAGCCGTCTTTCCCGTCGCTGACGTTTCCAAACCACTACACGATCGTGACCGGCTTGCGCCCCGATCACCATGGCATCGTCAACAACCGCATGTATGACCCCCGGCTGGGCAAGTTTGCGCTCGGTGATCGCGCTGCGGTCAGCGACGGTCGCTGGTGGTCGGAGGGTACGCCGATCTGGGAAACCGCCGACCAGCACGGCATCCGTACGGCAACGATGTTCTGGCCCGGGTCGAGCGCCGATATCCATGGCCAACACCCGGACTACTGGATACCCTACAACGGCAAGCTGACAGCGATTCAGCGCGCGGATCAGGTGCTGGCGTGGCTGGACCTGCCGGCCGCCGAGCGGCCGGGGTTCCTGACCCTGTATTTCGACCGGGTAGACCACGCCGGGCATGGCTTCGGCCCCGATTCAGCACAGGTCGACGCCGCGCTGCGCAGCACCGATGCCGCGTTGGCCCATCTGGTACAGGGGCTGCGTGATCGCGGCATGTTCAAGCACATGAACATCATCGTGATTTCCGACCATGGCATGGCCTCGGTGCCGCGCGACCACAACATCTACATCGACAATTTCCTCCACGCCGACCAGGTGCAGACGGTCGGCCTTGGGGTGCTGGCCGGCTTCAACCCCAAACCTGGCCATGATTTCGCGAAGATCGAAGCGGCAATGGAAAAACCGCACCGGCACATGCAGTGTTGGGACAAGAGTCGCGTGCCGGCACGCTTCGATTACGGCAAAAATCCCCGGGTGCCACAATTGTTGTGCCTGGCCGATGTCGGCTGGCGCATCACCAGTCATGCGCACATGGCGATCCACAGCAAGGTCAGCATCGGCAATCACGGTTACGACAATGCCGACCCGCGCATGCAGGCCCTGTTTGTGGCGCACGGACCGGCGTTCCGTCGCGGCATCGTGGTCAAGCCGTTCCCGAATGTGGATGTCTACCCGCTGATGATGCACCTGCTCGACCTGCCGCCGATGGCCAGCGACGGCAGCTACGACGCGGTGAAGGACATGCTGAACCCCGCATCGCGTTGAGGCTGTATTCGGGACCTCTCGCCGCGCTCACTCAGCGCGCGCGATCGGCAAAGGCGCCCGGCGACAGTTGGCGTCGGCTGGCGGTGGTCGCCAGCGCTCAGAGGTTGGGAAAACATCGAACGCCACAGCGAAAGCGTCGTCGGCGTTCGTGACAAGGCGCGTCCTGATCATCGGCTATATCTGGATGTATCGCTTGAGATCGCCATGCTCGATCGGTGGGGTCGAGAAAAATTTGCCAGGCCGCGCCCGCAAATAGTCACCTGATGCGGATTCGCGACGTCGAGGATGCTGCATGCAAGGCATCAGGAAGCACGTTTTCTTCCGCCGCGTAGGGCGGACACCGTCCGCCGCGCTTCGTCATGACGGCGAGCGGCCGCCTGATGCGGATTCGCGGCATTGAAGATGCTGCATGCGGGGAATCGGGAGGTACGTTGTGCGCAAATTCGGGGAGTCTGGTCACCCAAATGGCCGGGATTTGCCCGCAGCGCGCCGCCGACACGGGGGTCTGACGGCGGTCGCAGCAGGCAGGCGGGCGATTTTCTCAGCCGCTCAGGGCAGTGCTGGCTCGGTACCCGGTGACGGCGCTCCCGGCAACGGCGGCAGCCGGGACAGTCGCCACGAAATCAACAGTCCGGTCAATACCATTGCAGCGACAAACGAGGCCACGCCAGACCAGCCGTGGGCTGCATAGAACAGGCCCCCGCTGGCGCCGGCGATACTCGACCCCAGGTAATACGCGAACAGATACAGCGATGCGGCCTGCGCCTTGGCCCTGCCGGCGCGTCGCCCGACCCAGCTGCTGACGATGGAGTGACCGCCAAAGAAGCCGAAGGTCATCGCCACGATGCCGGCGATTACCAGCCACAAGGCATGAAACAGGGTCAGCCCGAGACCGGCAAGCATCAGCGCGAAGGTGGTCCAGAGCACCCGTCGGCGACCCAACCGGCCGGCCAGATGGCCCATCCATGTCGAACTGAACGTACCGATCAGATACACGCTGAAGATCAGCCCCACCACCGCCTGACTCAGGTTGTAAGGGGGTGCCAGCAAGCGGTAGCCGATGTAGTTGTAGACCGTGACGAAGGCCCCCAGCAGCAAAAAGCCCTCGGCGAACATCCACGGCAGCCCGGGATCGCGAAACACCCCGGCGAAGCGTCCGAACAATGCACGCCCCTGCAACGGCTGGCGCTCGAAGTGTCGTGACGGCGGCAGTAGCCGCCAGAACGTCAGCCCCGACAGCAGACCGATCAGCGCCACCACCACCACACCAACCCGCCAGTCGAAGAAGTCTGCCAGCACACCGGTGACCAGTCGGCCACCCATGCCGCCGATCGCATTGCCGCTGATATACAGCCCCATGCCCAGGCCCACCGAATCCGGATGCATCTCTTCGCTGATCCAGGTCATCGCCACCGCCGGCAGGCCACTCAGACTCAGCCCCAGCAAGGTGCGCAGCAACAACAGGCTGCTCCAACCGGGTATCACGGTGATCAGCAAGGTCAGCAGCGCCGAGGACAGCAGCGATATCGTCATCACCGACTTGCGTCCCCAGGCATCGGAAACCACCCCGGCAAACAGCATCGCAAAGGCCAGTACCCCGGTGGTTATCGACAGCGACAGCGCACTGGCCGCCGCACTGACGCCATATTCCTTGCTGAACACCGGCATCAGCGGCTGCACGCAGTACAGCAGGCCGAAGGTGGCGATACCGGCCGCAAACAACGCCAGGTTCGCCTGGCGAAACAGTGGCGTTCCGTGACGGATCATTTCGCCATCGCGGGACGCGGTTGCCGCGTGAAAAACCGGAAGAATCGTAGGCATGGAGGCGTCAGGATGAGAGCCGAAAGAGACGCCGTGCTTCCGTCGGGACGGGCGCGCCGCGCTGACAGATCGAAGGCATCAACTCGGCCGGATGCGGCCGATGCCCGGGAGGAGCAGATCGGAACATGGCCCCAAAGCGCTCGCTGGCCGAGGACCCGCGATGATGCCCCGCGGTTGCGTCGATAGCGGTACCACTCGCCGTCGAAAAGATTGCCCGGTCTGCACACGAGGTGACGGCTCACTCCCGATTGCCGGCAAGCCGCTCGACCACCTGCCGGTACCGTGCTGCAATCGCCGCTTCGTCACGGTGGTGAAAATCGCGCACCACCCAGCGGCCGCCGCACATCACGTCGCGTACCAGCGGGGTATTGCCGGCAAACAGGAAACTGTCCAGCACCGAGCGGCTGTCGCGGGCCGCCAGCAACGGCGAGTGCGGGTCCAGCACGATCAGGTCGGCACGGGCGCCGGCGCACAAATCGCCAAGCGGCAACCCCGATGCCTGCGCGCCGCCGTGCCGCGCCATCCGCCACAGTGTTTCACCCACACTTTCGGCAGCTCCACGGGCCGCGACGTTGCGATGACGCGTGGTCAATCGCTGGCCGTATTCCAGCCAACGCAGTTCTTCCACCGGCGAAACCGAGATGTGTGAATCCGAACCGATACCCAGCACGCCTTTCGCGTCGAGGAAGTCGGCCAGGCGAAACAGGCCGTCGCCTAGGTTTGCCTCGGTAGTCGGGCACAGGCCGGCCACCGCGCCACTGCGCGCCAGCCGCACCGTCTCGTCCGCGGTCAGGTGGGTGGCATGAACCAGACACCAGCGCGCATCGACCTCGGCGTTGTCAAGCAACCATTCGACCGGCCTGGCGCCACGGATCGCCAGGCAGTCCTGCACCTCGCCAAGCTGCTCGGCAATATGGATGTGGATCGGGCGATCTTTCGCCAGATCGTTGGCCAACACCTCGCGCATCGCCGGCACCGGCACCGCGCGCAGCGAATGCAGCGCCATGCCCACGCGCAGGTCGTCGCTTTCATGTCGGCGCAGTTCCTCCAGCAAGCGCAGGTAACCGGCCACGTCGTGACCAAAACGGCGCTGCCGCGGATTCAACGGCCGCCCGTCGAAACCACCGCTGATGTATAGCACCGGCAACAAGGTCAAGCCGATGCCGGCTTCCCGCGCTGCCTCGATCAGCGCCAGCGACATCGCCTCGGGCCGGTCATACGGCGTGCCGTCCGGCTGGTGATGCAGGTAGTGGAACTCGCAAACCCGGGTGTAGCCGGCCTTGAGCATTTCCACGTAGAGCTGGCCGGCAATCGCCTTGAGTTCGTCCGGACCGATCGCAGCGGCGAACGCATACATGGTTTCGCGCCAGCTCCAGAAGTTGTCGTCGGCTTTGCCGCGCCGCTCGGTCAACCCGGCCATCGCCCGCTGGAATGCATGGGAATGCAGGTTCGGCATGCCCGGAAGCACCCATGGGAGCAACGGCTCGCCCCGGCGCGAAGGCCCATCGCGCAGGCAACCTTGTTCATCGACCAGCAGGTGCACATCCGCGTGCCAGCCGTCGGTTCGCCATATGTGTCCAGCCGTGAATTCGTTCGCCGCCTTGTCGTTCATCCGCCACGCCTCGCCAGGGATCGGCAAAGTGTACCCGCCGCCATCGCCGTTGCTTCACCCCGACTGCGGCATAATCGACGAATGAGCAAGAAAACCAGTGAACACCAGCCCAAGCTCCTGTTGCGCAAGGCGCTACCCGACGACGTACCGCAGCTGGCCGAACTGACCGGTCGCGTCTACTCGCCCGAATGGGGGCATTCGACCGAGATGCTGCGCTCCCAGCAGACGCACTTCCCGGAAGGCCAGTTTGTGGTCGAGTACGAAGGTCGCCTGGCCGGCTATTGCGCCACGTTCCGCATCGACGAGGCGACCGCGCTGGCGCCGCACACCTGGGAGCAGATCACCGGTGGCGGCATGGCGTCGCGGCACAAGGCCGACGGCGACTGGCTGTACGGCATGGAGGTGGTGGTCCACCCGGACTTTCGCGGCATGCGTATCGGACAACGCCTGTATCAGGCGCGCAAACGCCTGTGCACCGACCTGAAGCTGCGCGGCATCGTGTTCGGAGGACGCATCCCCGGCCTGGCCAAAAACCTGCAACGCTACGGCAGCCCCGAGGGATACGTCCAGGCGGTCGTCGAAGGCAAGCGCCGCGACCTCACCCTGAGCTTCCAGCTGAACAACGATTTCAAGCTGATCGGCTTGCTGCGCGCCTACGTGCCGTCGGACTACGAGTCGCTCGGCTACGCCGCGCATCTGATCTGGCGCAACCCACGCCTGCTCGACCACCCCGACATGCCCTCGACGCCGTCACCGCAGCGACTGCCGGACTCGGTGCGGGTAGCCTCGGTGCAATACCAGCAGCGACGGATCACCTCGTTCGAGGAGTTCGCCACCCAGGTGGAATATTTCACCGACATCGCCGCCGACTACAACGCCGACTTCGTAACCTTTCCCGAGCTGATCACGCTGCAGCTTCTTTCGATCGAGAACACCGAGCTGTCGCCGGGGGAGTCGATCCGCAAGCTCAGCCACTACACACCCCAGGTGAAGGAGCTTTTCAGCCGCCTGGCCGTCCACTACAACATCAATATCATCGGCGGTACCCACCCGACCGAACAGGACAACGGCGACATCCACAACGTCTGCTACGTGTGCCTGCGCGACGGCTCGATCCACGAGCGCGAAAAACTGCACCCGACCCCGAGCGAGCGCGACGTGTGGAACATCACCGGGGGCGAGAGCGCCGCGACCATCCAGACCGACTGCGGCCCGATCGGGGTCATGATCTGCTACGACTCGGAGTTTCCGGAAGTGGCCCGGCATCTGGTCGACCAGGGCGCCCTGATCCTGTTCGTGCCGTTCTGCACCGATGTGCGCGAGGGTTATCTTCGCGTGCGCTATTGCTCCCAGGCGCGGGCGATCGAGAACCAGTGCTACGTGGTGCTCTCGGGCAACGTCGGCAACCTGCCCGGGGTCAACAACTTCGATATCCAGTACGGGCAGAGCTGCATCCTGACCCCCAGCGACTTTCCGTTCGCCCGCGACGGCATCGCCGCCGACTCGACCCCGAACATCGAGACCGTGCTGTTTGCCGAGCTGCGACTGGAAAGCCTGGCCCGTGCCCGCAACGCGGGTTCGGTGCAGAACCTCAAGGATCGCCGCTTCGACTTGTACCAGACCCGCTGGTACCCCAATCCCCACTGACAGTAAAGACCAAAGGTCTGCAATAATGGGCGGATGACCGATCCCGCCAAGCCGTCGTCTCCCTCCACGAACACCCGTTTGCAGGCCTTGTTGGGGCATGAATTCTTTGCGCCCCACGAATGGCGCCGACGCATCGCGCTGTGGGTCGGTGCCGTCGTCGTCGCCTTGGCGGCCATCGTGTTCACCAAGGCCAGCGTCTGGTCCTACCATCTGTTTCAGCTCATCCTCAGCTACGGCTCGTGGATTCCACTGATCATCACCCCGCTCGTGTTCGCGCTGATTACCTGGGGTACCGAGGGGCGCCTGCGCGCCACACGGGGTAGCGGTATTCCACAGGTGATCGGCACGTTGCATATCGAAAACGAGAGTTTCCGCGAACGCATGCTGGGTTTGCCGATCGCCATCAGCAAGATGGTGCTGGCATTGCTCGGCTTGCTGGTCGGTGCCTCGATCGGCCGCGAAGGCCCGACTGTGCATGTCGGCGCCGGGCTGTTTTACTGGATCGGCCGCCGATTCGGCTTCAGCGATGCCAAGGCAGCGTCACGCTTTATCCTCGCCGGCGGCGCGTGCGGCATTGCCGCCGCCTTCAATGCGCCGCTGGCCGGTGTGGTGTTCGCGATCGAGGAGCTGGCCGGCACCTTCGAACACCGCTTCAGCGGTCTGCTGCTGACCGCGGTGATCGTCGGCGGCGTGGTGTCGCTTGGCGTCCTGGGCAACTATTCCTACTTCGGTGAGGTACATGCGACCCTGCCGCTTGGCCATGCCTGGATGGCGGTCCTGCTGACCGGCATCATCTGCGGCTTGCTGGGGGGCCTGTTCGCGCGGCTGATCCTGCTCAGCAAGCACGGCCCGCTGGCCTACATCGGTCGCCTGCGAGCCTATGCACCGGTACTGTTCGCCGCCGGCTGCGGGCTCGGTCTGGCACTGATCGGACTGTATTCGAAAAACACCATCTACGGTACCGGCTATGACGAGGCACGCGCGTTCGTGCAGGGTGCATCCGTCACCCCCGGGGCAAGCTTCGGCATCGCCAAGCTGATAGCCAATGTCTTTTCCTATTGGGCAGGCATCCCCGGCGGTATCTTCTCGCCCGCGCTGGCGGTCGGTGCCGGACTCGGCCACAACATTGCTCAATTCCTGCCTGACGTGCCTGCTGGCACCGTCGTGCTGCTCGGCATGTGTGCCTATCTGTCAGGTGTTACCGGCGCCCCGCTGACCTCGGCGGTGATCTCGATGGAGCTGACCGACAATCAGAACATGGTGATTCCGATCATGGCCGCCTGCCTGCTGGCACGCGCCGCCGCATCGATATTCAGCCCGACTCCGGTTTACAAAGACTTTGCCGAGCGCATGGTGCAGGATTTCGAGCACCAGCAGGCGGCCTATGCGGAACGTGCCGAAAAGGCACGCCTGCATGAGGCGTCCTTGCTGCACGCGGGCAAGACCAGCGCATTCGACGAACCGGCAACACCGGGGGACAATACCCCGACTGACGAAAACCCTGCCGCAAAATCCTGAAATTTCGTCACGGAGGGACTGCCGCCATGCCCGAGCCACGCTGGGATCGATTGTTGCTGAATGCCAGCTTGGCAAGCTTCGAAGTGGGCGCGAAGGACCCACTTCTCGAACGCGGTGCCATCGGTGTGCAGCACGGCCGAATTGCGTGGGTCGGACGCCTGGACGATTTGCCGGCGGCGCCCAATGAACTGGCTGCCACGGTGGAATCGGTCGACGGCGCGCTGATCACGCCGGGGCTGATCGACTGCCATACCCATCTGGTGTTCGGCGGCGATCGTGCGGCTGAATTCGAGCAGCGACTGAACGGCACCAGCTACGAGGAAATTGCCCGTGCAGGCGGTGGCATCGCCGCTACCGTGAGCGCTACGCGTGACGCCAGCGAAGAGCAGCTCTACACGCAGTCGGTGCCGCGTGCCCAGGCGTTGCAGGCCGATGGCGTGACCACGCTGGAGATCAAGTCGGGTTATGGACTGGAGCTCGAAACCGAGCGTCGCCTGCTGCGGGTGGCTCGCCGTCTCGGCCGCGAACAGGGGCTGACGGTGCGCACCAGCTTTCTCGGCCTGCATGCGCTGCCGCCGGAATATCGGGATCGGCGCGACGCGTATGTTGCGCTGGTCTGCGACGCCATGCTGCCCGAACTGGCCGCCGAGGGTCTGGTCGACGCTGTCGATGCCTTCTGCGAGAACATCGGTTTCAGCCGCGAGGAAACCCGCCGCCTGTTCGAGCGCGCGAGGCAACTCGGACTGCCGGTGAAGCTGCATGCCGAGCAGCTGTCCGACCTCGATGGTGCGAGCCTGGTGGCTGAATATGGCGGGCTGTCAGCCGACCACCTCGAACATCTCGGCGAGTCCGGCGTCAAGGCCATGGCCGCCGCCGGCACCGTCGCCGTGTTGCTGCCAGGCGCATATCACGTGTTGCGTGAGACCAGGGCACCACCGATCGCGTTGCTGCGACAGCATGGGGTACCGATCGCCGTGGCCACGGATTGCAATCCCGGCACCTCACCGATGCTGTCGTTGCGGCTGGCTGCCAGCATGGCGTGCACCTTGTTCGGGCTGACTCCGCTCGAAGCGCTGCGTGGCGTCACGGTGCATGCCGCACGCGCACTCGGGCTGTCCGATCGCGGCACGCTGACGCCCGGGCAACGCGCCGATCTGGTGGTGTGGAACGTGCGCCAGCCAGCGGAGCTGTGCTACTGGGTGGGTGGCGGACTGGCCCGCACGATCTATGTGGCCGGCGAGCCGGTGTCGCGGCGCAAGGCGTCGAGGCGCTTGCCCAACGCCTCGTAAAATGCCGCCGGCAGATCTGCCCGCACCGGCAGACGCCACCAGTCGGCCTGTGCGAAGCGCCGGCATTTGACCGCATCCTTGTCGGTCATCAACACCGGCAGGTGATCGCCGAACTCCAGCTCCCCCGGCATAAAGCGATGATGATCGGGGAAGGCATGTTCGATGACCTCCAGCCCCTGCCCGCGTAGCGTGTCGAAGAAGCGCTGTGGGTTGCCGATGGCAGCCACCGCATGCACCGGCTGGCCGCGCAACCCGGCCAGCGCCTGCCGGCGATCATCAGCCACAGCCAACAGCTCATCGCCACGCAGCAGCATCGGGTATTCACCCGGCTCGGCATGGCCACCGTTACAGACGCGCAAGTCGACCCGCTGCAGGCGGGCCAGCGGCTCACGCAGCGGCCCAGCCGGCAGCAGATGACCGTTGCCAAAGCGACGCACACCGTCGATCACGCAAATTTCCACATCGCGGGCCAGCCGATAGTGCTGCAATCCGTCGTCGGCAATCAGCACATCGCAGCCCGCTTCCAGCAGCAGGCGTGCCGCCGCCGACCGGTCCCGCCCGACGGCCACCGGTACGCCGCCGGCACGGATCAGGCATGGTTCGTCACCCACCTGTGACGGGTCCGGGTCAGCCCCGAGCAGTTGCGGTTCCCGCTGCGTCCCGCCATACCCTCGACTGACCACGCCGGGCCGGTACCCGCGGGCGCTCAGCCACGCCGCCAGCGCGATCGTCAACGGCGTCTTGCCGGTCCCGCCGACGCTGATGTTGCCGACCACGATGACCGGAACCGGGAGGCGCACGCGACGGGCTGTACCCCGACGATAGTGCCAGGCACGCAGGCGTACCACGGCACCGTAAAGCCCGGCAAGCGCGTGCGTCCACCAGGGCACGCGAGCGCTTCCATACCAGGCTGATTCGAGTCGATCGATCAGCGCCATGCACAAACCTCAGAGGCTGACGGGAGTATCCAGTGGATCACCGGAAAGATGGACCGCCTGCTCGTGAAATTGCATTCGGTGCAGATTGGCATAGTGACCGTTCAGGGCCATCAGCTCGGCGTGCGTACCACGCTCGACGATACGTCCCTGATCCATCACCGCAATCTGGTCGGCATGCTCGATCGTGGACAGGCGGTGCGCGATGACCAGGGTGGTGCGGTCGCGGATCAGGCGCTGCAAGGCCTGCTGGATCAGTCGCTCCGATTCAGTATCCAGCGCGCTGGTGGCTTCGTCCAGCACCAGAATCGGCGCATTCTTGAGGATCGCCCGCGCGATCGCCAGGCGCTGGCGCTGGCCACCGGACAGCATGTTGCCGCGCTGGCCGATCTGGGTATGGATGCCCTGCGGCAGACGCGTGATGAACTCCATCGCGTTGGCCGCCTCGGCCGCGGCGATGATCTCCGCCTCGCTGGCGCCCGACAGCTCGCCATAGGCGATATTCCGTGCCACGGTATCGTCGAACAACACCACGTTTTGCCCAACCCAGGCAATTTGCCGACGCAATGAGGCGAGCGTGTAGTCCTGATAGTTTCGGTCGTCCAGCACGATGCGGCCGGTGGTCGGCGCGTAGAAGCGCGGCAGCAGACTGACCAGGCTGCTCTTGCCGCTGCCCGAGCGCCCGACCAGGGCGGTAACCTGACCGGGTTCACAATGCAGATCCACGCCCTGCAAGGCCCCGGCCTCACTACCTGGATACACCAGGGTGACCGCCTCAAAACGCAGGTTGCCACGCGCGCGTTCCAGGGGCTGCGTGCCCGAGTCCGTTTCCGGCGGTTGGTCCATCACACCGAACAAATCCTCGGCGGCGGAGAGCCCGCGCTGGATGTTGGACTGGACCCCGGTCAACCGCTTCAATGATGGCAGCATCCCGCCCATGGCGGTCAACACGGTAATGAACACGCCGGAGGTGATGTGATCGATCACCTGCGGGCGGGTTCCCAGATACACCAGCAACGCCAGCGCGAACGCCGCGACGGTCTGGACGGTGGAGCTGGACATCGCACTGGTGGCGGCAATTTTCAGGTTGAGGCGACGGGTCCTGTGGGTGATCTCGTCGAAACGTTTGGCTTCGTGTTGCTGTCCACCATAGATGCGCACCTCGCGATGCGCACCTACCGACTCTTCCACGGTACCGGTAATCGAACCCATCATGCCCTGGATCCGTCGGCTGATCTGCCGGTAACGCCGACTGACCACAGTGGTGATCAGGGCAATTGCCGGAATCATCAACAACAAGGCCAGCGTCAGATAGGCGCTGTTGGTGATCATCACCACGAACATGCCGATCGCGGTTACTCCCTCGGTCACCGTCACTTTCACCGCATCGGTGGAGGCCGAGGCCACTTGTTCGCTGGTGTAGGTAATACGCGAAATCTGCTGCCCTGACGGTTCGGCGCCGAAGAACGTGGCCGGCAGCCGCAGATAGGCGGCAAACACATCCTGCTGCATCGCCTGCACCACGTTGCGGCCGATGTAGGAAATGCCGTAACTGCTGGCGAAGGTACCCACCGCACGCAAGGTGAAGATGCCGATGATCCAGATCGGGATCCAGAAGATGTAGTAGGCATTCTTGTTGGCGAACATCTGGTCGATCATCGGCCGCAGCAGCTGGGTGAACACGGCCAGGGCGCCACCCTCCACCGCCATGCCGATGAGCGTGGCCAGCACCACCGGCCAGTAGCGTCGGGTGTAGCCCAGCAGACGCCGATAGATCCGCCAACTGCCGGCGAGGTGCTGCTCTTCCTTCCGTCGGCTCACGGGTTGCTGCCCGGTTTGCTCGGGGTGGTGGCGATCGACAAACGGGTGAAACCGAGCTGGCCCAATGCGTCCATCGCCGTCACCACATTCTGGTTCGGGGTCATCGCGTCGGCGCGGATCGTCACCGGCTGGTCGCGATGGCTGCCGGCATTGCGTGCGATGGTCTGCTTGAGCGGGCCGATGCCCTCGCCCATCACTTCGTCGCTGCCGACATAGAAGCGGCCATCCCGGTCGATCATGATGGTCAGCGCCGGCGCATGCATGTCGCGATCCTGGGTGCTGGCCGTGGGCAACGTCACCTGCAATCGCGAGTGCTGCACGAAGGTGCTGGTCAGCACAAAGAACATCAGCAGGGTCAACAGCACGTCGATCAACGGAATCACGTTGATCTCGAAGTCGTCTCCACGGCGGTCGTTGCCGATACGCATGGCGCAGCCTCAGCCGGCGCTCGGCGCGCTGACCGCCGCTGCAGGCCGGCGCACGCGGGTCGGCGCGCCAGGCGCCGGCAGGGTCAATTCGTCCAGCAGCGCCGTTGCCTGCTTTTCCATCTGCACGACATAGCCAGCCACGCGCGAACGGAAATAGCGATGCAGCACGTAGGCCGGAATCGCCACGGTCAAACCGGAGGCGGTGCAGATCAAGGCCTCACCGATACCACCGGCCATCTTCGCCGGATCGCCGATGCCACCGGCCATCACTTCCATGAACATGCGAATCAGGCCGATCACGGTACCGAACAAACCCAGCAAGGGACCGATCAGCGCAATCGTGCCGAGCGTATTGAGGTAACGCTCCATGCGGTGCACCACGTGCCGCCCGGTGTCCTCGATGCGCTCCTTGATCAACTCACGCGGCCGGTTGCGCACCGCCAGCGCCGAGGCCAGCAGCTCGCCCAGTGGCGAGCCGTTGGACAGCGCCTGGAGATGGCGGGGGTCGAGCTGGCCCGCCCGCGCCCACTGGCGCACCTCGTCCCCCAGCCCCGGTGGCAGCACGGCAGCACGGCGCAGGGTCCACCAGCGCTCCAGCACGATCGCCAGGGCGATCGCGGAACAAATCAGGATAGGCACCATCGCCCAGCCGCCAGCCATCAGAATTTCCAGCACGTTCAACCCCGCCTTGCTGCGTGTCGATGAGCGCGCATGATAGCAGTCTCACCCGCAGCGACTGCGGCACCGGTGGCATTAACGGATTCGGCATCCGGGCCATGATTCACTCAGAGTCTGTGAAAATATCGAACGCCGTGGCGAGAGCGTCGCCAGGGGTCCGTGACAAGGTGAGTTGTGGGGGAATTCGGGGAGTTGGGTGAGCCAAATGACCCGGATTTTCCCGCAGCACGCCGCCGACACGGGCATCTGACGGCGATCGCAGTAGATGGGCGAATTTTTCACGGCCGCTCACGCCAGTAGCGAAGATCGCGCTGACGAAACCCCGGCTCGCGGTGCATGCTGGCGTCTGCCGGAAAATCCAGCACGATCGCCCCCTGTTGCGCGGTATTGAGCAGCGGTACCCCGGCTTTGGCATAACGTGCCAGCACCGCCGGCCGGGGGTGACCGAAGCGGTTGCGCCAGCCGGCCGAGACCACCGCCAGTACGGGCTGCACGCTGGCGATGAAGGCACTGCTGGACGAGTGCTTGCTGCCGTGGTGCGGCACCAGCATCACCGTCGGCGGACCGCTGCCAAGCGCCGCGGCGACCCCGGGCTCGATGCGGGCGCCGATGTCACCGGTCAGCAGCATTCGCCCGGCGCGCCCCTCGACCAGCAGTACACAGGAGCGATCGTTGCTTTTGCCCGCTTTGCGCGGCGCCACGGGGCTCAGCACCCGAAAGCGCACGGCATCCCACCGCCACGACTGGCCGGCCACGCACTGCGGCATCGGCACCGGCATCCGCGCGGGTTCACCCGCCAGACCCGGCGCCTCGGGGAATGCGGCAACCACCGCACCGGCACCACCCGCATGGTCGTTGTCGCCGTGGCTGATCATCAGCAGATCCAGCCGCCGGATACCCAAGGCGTGTATCGATGGCAGCACCACCGCCTCACCCAGATCAAAGCCGGACGGGTAGCGCGCGCCCGTGTCGTAGACCATCGCGTGATGACGGGTGCGCAGCAACACCGACAAGCCCTGGCCCACATCCAGCACCGACACCTGAAAAGCGCCGTCGGCAGGCAGCTGGCGCGGTGGCAGCAACAGCGGCAGAAACAGCAGCACACCCAGCCAGCGCAACGGCACGCCTCGCGGCATGAACAACCACAGTGCGCCGAGCAACGCCAGCAAAAGAGCCCACGGCTGCACCGTCGGCAGGTACCAGTGGGCTCCCGGCCAGTGGGCCATCCGCTGCAGCAACCACCACTGCGCATGCACCAGCTGCCCGGCCAGCCACAGCATCGGCCCGGCCAGCGGCGGGCAGAGCATCAACAGCAGCATCCCGCACAGGGCACACGGCACGATCACGAAGCTGACCAGCGGCACCGCGATCAGGTTGGACAATGCACCCACTAGCGACGCCTCACCGAAAAACCACATGGTCAGTGGCAACAGGCCCAGCGTCATCACCAGCTGGCCGGCCGACAGTTCATGCACGAACGCGCGCAGCCCGCGTCCACGCGCCTGCAGGCAAAGCATCAGAAATGCCACCCCGATGAAGGACAGCCAGAATCCGGCCGACAGCACCGCCAGCGGATCGACCAGCACGATCGCGATCATCGCCAGTGCCAGTGACTGCGCACCGGTGCTGCAACGGCGGCTGCAACGCGCCAGCACCACCACGGCAATCATCAACAAGGTACGCACCGTGGGCAGCCCGAATCCGGCCAGGGCACTGTAGATGCCTGCGGCCAGCAAGGCCGCGCCGGCCTGGGCCTGGGTGCGGGGCAGGCTGTGGCCAAGCCGCGGCCAAAGTGCGTAGACGAGCCATGCCAGCCCTACCCCGAACAGCGCAGCAACACCGACATGAAATCCGGAAATCGCAATCAGGTGCGAAACCCCGTTCGCCCGCGCCACTTCCCAGTCATGCCGGCCCAACCCGCGGGTGTCACCGACCGCAAAGGCCTGCAGCAAGGCAGCGTCATGCCGATCGTGCACGCGTGCCGCGATAGCCCGTGCAATGCCATCACGCACGCCGTCGATGCAACGCGATGGCGCCGCCTGGCTTACGTTGTCGCCCTCATCGCGAACATACCCGGTCGCGACGATACCGCGTTCGAGCGCCGAGCGCTCGCTGTCAGCCCCACCCGGGTTGCGCAGACCACGGGGACGTTTCAGCCGCAGCAGAAGTTGCCAGCGGCTGCATGGCTGCAGCTGCGGCGCGTGGGTGTACCAGGAAACGGCGAGCCGTCCGTGCAGACGTACCGGCACCCCGTCCAGGCTGGCCCGCTCTGCCCGCAGCATGAAGCGACTGGCGTCGCGACGCACCTGCGGCAGGTCGACGATGGTCCCGACGACGACGAAATCGCGGCCTTCCAGCGCGCGCGGCAGGCGCGCGTCCATCGCCACCGAGCCACGCCACGCCGCCCAGACAATGCCCACAAGCACGCAGGCCAGCCAGCGCCAGCGTGGCAGGTGCCAGCACAGCAGCATCGCCGCAAGCCACAGCAAAACCAGGCACCACGTCGGCGGCAGGCGTGGCAGCCACTGCACCAGCAGCACGCCGCCCAGCAAGGTCACGGCAGTCACAACGGCAGTCGGCATTGCCACCGTTCGACTCACCCGCGCTCCCCTCACACCGTCCCTGAAGGGATCGAGCCTAACCCGATCCCGGCGGCGGCGAGGACGAAATACGTGTAGGCGAACGCCGCGCAGACGCCATGATCGGGCCGATCAGCGGACGACGCTGTCCTGCAGTACGCCGTTGTGCAACACCAGGGTGCGATCCATCCGTGCCGCCAGCCGGGGGTCGTGGGTGACCAGGATGAAGCTGGTGCCGATTTCCCGGTTGAGTTCGAGCATCAGGCCATAAACCTGGGCCGCATTGCCTTCGTCAAGGTTGCCGGTGGGCTCGTCACCGAGTACGCAGGCCGGACGCGTCACCAGTGCGCGTGCCACCGCGCAGCGCTGGCGCTCGCCGCCGGACAGCTCCGATGGCTTGTGATGGGTGCGTGCCGCCAGTCCCACCCGCTCCAGCAATGCCATCGCCTGTTGCTGCGCCTGCGCTATCGCGGTACCGCGGATCAGCAGCGGCATGCAGACATTTTCCAGCGCGGTGAACTCGGGCAGCAGATGGTGAAACTGGTAGATGAAGCCGAGCGAACGATTGCGCACGCGACCGCGCTCGGCATCGGAGAGCGTCGACAGCACGCGGCCATCGACTTCCACTTCGCCGGCGGTCAGTGTGTCGAGCCCGCCGATGAGGTGCAGCAAAGTGCTCTTGCCCGAGCCGGAGGCGCCGACGATGGCCATCGTCTCGCCACGCTTCAGGGTGAAACTGACGTCGCTCAGCACCTCGGTGCGCAGACCGCCTTCGGCATATGTCTTGGCGACACGGCTGGCACGCAGCACATGCTCGCTGGCCGGGTTGTCTGATGGTCGGTTCATGGCGGGCTTATTCATAGCGCAATGCCTGCGCCGGCTGCGTGCGCGAGGCACGCCAGGCGGGATAGAGGGTGGCCAGCAACGAGAAGGTGAAGGTCAGCAGCGCCACCATGCCCACGTCGTGCCAGTCCAGACGGCTCGGCACCTGGCTGATGTAGTAGATGTCCGGCGACAGGAAGGTGACGTGGAAGGTGTGCTCGATCCACTTGATGATGCCCGGCAGCTTCCACGACAGCAGTGAACCGAAGCCGACCCCGAAGCCGATCCCGACCACGCCGACCAGCACGCCCTGCACCATGAACATGCCCATGATGCTGCGCGGCGTCGCGCCGAGCGTGCGCAGGATTGCGATATCCGCCTGTTTGTCGGTGACCAGCATCATCAGCATCGAGATCAGGTTGATCACCGCCACCAGGATGATCAGCGACAGAATGATGAACATCACCATCTTTTCCATCGACAGCGCATGGAACAGGTTGGCATTGGTATCCATCCAGGTCTGCACCCGATAGACCTGGCCCAGCTTGCCGGCCAGCTCGCGCGCGACCGGGCGGGCATTGAACAAGTTATCCAGACGCAGCCGGATACCGGTGGGACCGCTCAGGTCATTGAGCTTTTCGGCGTCCGACATGTTGACCAGCGCGAGGCTGGAGTCGAATTGCTCCATGCCGAGCTGGAACAGGCCGGTCACGCGGAAACTGCGCATTCGTGGCACACCGCCCATCGGGGTGGCACGCATCTGCTGCACCACCATGGTCACCCGATCCCCGACACTGACCCCGAGGGTCGTCGCCAGATCCCTTCCGAGCACGATGTTCCAGCTGTTCGGGGTCAGGCTGTCGAGACTGCCCTCGACCATGTGCTTGTCGATCTGGTCGACCTTCGCTTCCTGCGACGGTTCGATGCCGCGCACCAGCGCTCCGCTGGAACGTCGGGCCATCAACATCGCCTCGGTGTCGACGTAAGGCGCCGCGCCGAGCACGTGCGGGTTGGCCTCGACGATCTTCATCGCCTGCGGCATGTTCTGCATGCTCTCGCCGATACTGGTCACGGTGGCATGCGAGATCGCGCCGAGGATGCGTGAGCGCATCTGGTAGTCGAAGCCATTCATCACCGACATCACGGTAATCAAGGCGATCACGCTCACCGCGATGCACACGATCGACACGGTGGAAATGAAGGAAATGAACTGGTTGCGTCGCTTGGCGCGGGTATAGCGCAGGCCAATGAAGAGTTCTAGCGGTCGGAACATGGCAACCTGATCTGTTGAAGCCCGCAGGACGAGGGCCGGGGTTGGGCCGGGAAGACTGCACGGTAGCGCATAGACCGCATCGCCGCGGCAGAGTGCCCGAACCGCGTGGCGGCGGCAAGCCGTGGATGCCGACGCATCGGATGGCTCAGAGTCGCGGCACCGCCTCTGCGGGCTGCAATGTCGCCAGACGCATGCGCAGGCGACGGCGAATGTCCGCATCGCTGTTGTCCGGCGCAAGCAGCAAGCCGTGGATGCCGTGTTCCGGGGTACACAGACGCAGCAGCACCCAGCTACCGAGCACCCGGAACGATGCCAGTGTTGCCGGGACGTCCTCGTGTGAATGCATATGCAGCAGCCAGCCGTTGTCCGCGCTCCAGCCAGCAGCGGCAACCGGTGAGCTGATGATCCTGCGGATCGCTGCCACCGTGGTCAGCGACACCGCCATCAGCAGGGACAGTTTCAGCCACAACGGCAGCGCGCAAAGCGCCACGGCCAGGCCGCTCAGCAGGGCAGCCAGCGCCAGGCCCAGGGCAAACCGGCGCGATGGCCGGTATTCAAAGCCGATGGCGGGCGCGGATGTCATCGATGATCAACTGCCAGTCCGCCCGCGACGGGCGGGCATGACCCATCACCCAGTCCCACAGGTCCGGATCCTGCGCGTCGAGCAGTTCCTCGAATGCCCGTCGCTGCGCGTCATCGGCCTGAGCAAAGCGTTCCTCGAGCCAGCCGCCAAATAGCGCATCCAGTTCGCGCGTACCGCGGCGGGCACGCCAGCGCAGGCGCTGGAGTCGGGCAGCTTCAGCTTCCATCAAACACCTCTGCGCGCCGCGCCTCCATGGCCTCCTCTCCCCCGTGGGGAGAGGATTGAGGTGAGGGGACAATCTTGCGGGATGCCTGCATCAAAATGGAGCTCCGACCGACATTCCCGCGAGCACCCGCCCCCTCACTCTGCCCTCTCCCCGGTGGGGCGAGTAACGCTGTGTCGCCACATGCTGGCGACGCTCCATCAGGCCGAGCGTCGCTCGACCATCAGCTTCTTGATCTCCGCGATCGCCTTGGCCGGGTTGAGACCTTTCGGACAGGTACGCGCGCAGTTCATGATGGTATGGCAGCGATACAGCTTGAACGGATCCTCGAGATCGTCAAGACGTGATCCGGTGTCCTCGTCGCGCGAATCGACCACCCAGCGGTACGCCTGCAGCAGCACCGCCGGCCCGAGGTATTTGTCACCATTCCACCAGTAGCTTGGGCAACTGGTCGAGCAGCAGGCGCACAGGATGCATTCGTACAGGCCATCGAGTTTCTTGCGGTCTTCCGGCGACTGCAGGCGCTCGCGATCAGGCGCCGCACTCTGGGTGCGCAGCCACGGCTTGATCGAGGCGAACTGCGCATAGAAATGGGTCAGGTCGGGGACCAGATCCTTGACCACCGGCATGTGCGGCAGCGGATAGATCTTGACGTCACCGGAGGCGCACTCCTCGATGGCGCGGGTACAGGCCAGCGTGTTGGTGCCGTCGATGTTCATTGCGCACGAGCCGCAGATGCCTTCACGGCAGGATCGACGCAGACTGAGCGTGGGATCGATTTCGTTCTTGATCTTCAGCAGCGCGTCGAGAACCATCGGGCCGCAGGCGGCCAGATCGACTTCGTAGGTGTCGACACGCGGATTCTGTTCGTCGTCCGGCGACCAGCGATAGATCCGGAACGTGCGCGGTTTCTTCGCACCCTTGGCCGGGTAATGCTTGCCGGGCTGGATCTTGGAATTCTTGGGGAGGGTGAACTCTGCCACGGTGGGTCTCCGGTCCTGGTTCTCAGTAAACGCGCTTCTTCGGCGGCACCATCTCGACCTCGTCGGTCAAGGTGTACAGATGCACCGGACGGAATTCGAAGCTGGTCTTGCCCGCTTCATCCACCTTCACCAACGTGTGCTTCATCCACTGATCGTCATGCCGGTCCGGAAAATCCTCGCGAGCGTGGGCACCGCGGCTCTCCGGGCGCTGCTCGGCCGAATGCATGGTAGCCACCGCCTGCGCCAGCAGGTTGGACAGCTCCAGGGTCTCGATCAGGTCGGTGTTCCAGATCAGCGACTGGTCACTGACATGGACATCCTTGAAAGAATCGTAAACCTCGGAAATTTTCTGCTTGCCCTGACTGAGCGTTTCGCCGGTGCGGAACACCGCCGCGTCTTTCTGCATGGTCCGCTGCATTTCCGCGCGAATCTTTGCCGTCGGCGTACCGCCCTTGGCGTGGCGCAGTTTGTCGAAGCGCCCCAGCGCCTTGTCCAGCGCGCCGGATGGCAGATCCTTGTGCGCGGTACCCGGCTTGATCAGCTCGGCACAACGGTTCGCCACTGAGCGACCGAACACCACCAGATCCAGCAACGAGTTGGAACCGAGCCGGTTCGCGCCGTGCACCGACACGCAGGCTGCCTCGCCGATGGCAAACAGGCCCGGCACGATCGCATCGACATCGTCGCCCTTCTTCTGCACCACTTCGCCGTGATAGTTGGTCGGGATACCGCCCATGTTGTAGTGCACGGTCGGAATCACCGGAATCGGCTCCCTGGTCACGTCCACACCGGCGAAGATCCGCGCCGATTCGGCGATACCCGGCAGACGTTCGTTGATCACCTCGGGGCCGAGGTGCATCAGGTTCAGGTAGATGTGATCCTTGTTTTCGCCGACGCCGCGGCCTTCACGAATCTCGATCGTCATCGCACGACTGACCACGTCGCGCGAGGCCAGATCCTTGGCGTTCGGGGCATAGCGCTCCATGAAACGCTCGCCCTCGGAATTGGTGAGATACCCACCCTCGCCGCGCACACCCTCGGTGATCAGGCAACCGGCGCCGTAGATGCCGGTCGGATGGAATTGCACGAACTCCATGTCCTGAAGCGCCAGACCGGCCCGCAACACCATGCCGCCGCCGTCACCGGTACAGGTATGTGCCGAAGTCGCGCTGAAATAGGCGCGCCCGTAGCCGCCGGTGGCCATCACCACCGCCTGCCCGCGGAACACGTGCAAGGTGCCTTCATTCATGTCCAGCGCCAGCACGCCGCGACACACGCCCTCGTCGTCGAAGATCAGGTCGATCGCGAAATACTCGACGAAAAACGTGGCGTCATGCGCCAGCGCCTGCTGGTAAAGCGTGTGCAGGATCGCGTGACCGGTGCGATCGGCTGCCGCACAGGTTCGCTGCGCAGTGCCCTTGCCGTAGTGCGTGGTCATGCCGCCGAACGGGCGCTGGTAGATCTTGCCTTCCTCGGTGCGCGAGAACGGCACACCGTAATGCTCCAGCTCGATGATCGACGGAATCGCCTCACGGCACATGTACTCGATCGCATCCTGGTCGCCGAGCCAGTCGGAACCCTTGATGGTGTCGTAGAAATGGAAGCGCCAGTCGTCCTCGCCCATGTTGCCGAGCGCCGCCGAGATACCACCCTGTGCCGCCACCGTATGCGAACGGGTCGGAAACACCTTGCTGATGCAGGCCGCCTTGAGGCCTTTCTCGGCCAGGCCGAACGTCGCACGCAGGCCGGCACCGCCGGCTCCGATCACGATCACGTCGTATTTGTGCTGCTGGATCTTGTAACTTTCCATCGAAATCTAGGCTCCCAATGCAATGCGCAGTACTGCCAGCACGCTCGCCAGCGCACCGAGCGCGGCGAGGAACTTGATGGCCACCAACAAGGAGACTTCCTTCCAGCGGGTGTGCACGTAATCCTCGATCACCACCTGCAGGCCAAGCACGGCATGCCAGAACGCGGTGACCACGAACGCGATCAGCAACAACGCATTCCATGGTCTGGCCACGGCGGCACGCGCGCTGGCGTAATCCGCATGCAACAGACCCAGTACCAGGATCACGAACCAGATCGCGAGTACAACCAGCGCCGCCGCCGTAACCCGTTGGGTCCACCAGTGGCCCACGCCTGACTGGGCCGAACCGAGCCCGCGTGCGCGCTTGATAGGGTGTTGCAAATCGTCTGCGCTCATGAAGCACCTCCGGCCATCAGCACCCAGGCCCAGGTTGCGATCACCAGCAGCAGACTGGCGATCACCGACAGCCAGCTCGACCTGACGAACTGCGGGATGGCGTAACCGGCCCCCGTGTCCTGCACCAGATGGCGGATGCCGTTGCACAAGTGGTAGAACAACGCCCAGCTCCAGCCGAACATCAACAACATGCCGACCGGGCTGCCAAGCAAGGCCTTGAATTGCGCGAAGCTCTGTTCGCTCGATGCCAGCGAAAGCAGACCCGCTACGATGAGCAGGGTACCGATAGCGAGCGCTACGCCGGTAACCCGGTGCAGAATGGAGGTCACCATCTGCACTTGCCATCTGTAGACCTGAAGATGCGGAGAAAGCGGTCGTCGCGTATCTGCCATGGTGGCTATCCTGAGGTGGAGTCGCTGATGTCCATGTCCGAACTGCCCGGCTCTGCTGAATGAATGGCGCTGCCGCCACCCAATCCGTCAGAAGTCGATGCAGCGCCCATTCTTTTCCCAGTCGCCATAACGTGTAGGGTCGGCTGCCGGCCGCTCCGTCACTGTCTCGTCCAAACCCGGCTTGCCGCGCACAGCGGGTGTCTCCGCGGGAACGGAAACGGGCTTGGATTCGGTTGGGAGAGAGGTATCGGACATAGGTTTGTAAGCCGGTGAAGAGTAATACCATGCGGCATAGCAGCACAATACTTGACGCACCGGCACGACCTGTCCGGGCCTGCTGAGCCGGACCTGCCGGGGACCTCCGATGTTGGGCTCCGATGCTTGCGTGAATCACCATCAACCGCAATGCTTGGCGTCACCATGACGACATCTCATTCCGCCGAAACCCTACTGATCGAAGGCCCCGACGCCATCGCATTTGCCCACGCCCAGTTCAGCAGCAAGGTCAACCTGCTGGCGCCAGGGCACTGGCAGTTCAGCGCATGGCTGAGCGCCCAGGGCCGCGTGCGCGCAGTGTTCCATGTGTGTCGGATCGCCGATGACCGACTGTTGCTGCTTTTGCGTGGCGGCGATGCCGCACTGATCGCCGCGGCACTTCGTCCTTTCGTATTTCGCTCTCGCCTCACGATAACGGCGCGCACTGCCCAATGGCTGACCGCTGCTCCGGCGCAACCGCTGCATTCCCTGCACGAGCAGGCACAAGGGCTTTGCCTGGGCTGTGGCACACACAGCCTGCTGATCGATTCTTCAGATACCGTCGACGACAGCTGGCAGCTATCGCAACTGCGGCTCGGCTGGCCATGGCTTCCTGCCGCAGCACTGGATGCACTGTTGCCAACCGCCCTGTCCTTGCAGCGGATCGAGGCCGTCGCGATCGACAAGGGCTGTTATCCCGGCCAGGAAATCGTGGCCCGTCTTCACTACCGCGGCGGGCACAAACAACATCTGCACGGCGTCGAATTGTCGCGGCCTGAAAACAGCGGCGCAGCGCTTCGCAACCCGCAAGGTGAGGTGGGGCGACTGCTCGATGTCATCGTCACGGACAGCGGCATCAAGACGCTGGCCGTGATCAACGACAGCTTTGCGGCACAAGCGGTTGATGAACAGCTTGGACCACTTGAAAACGGCCTCATGCTACGCCTCGACGCCAGTTGGCCAGCCTGAAACAGCCCAATTTCAACCCATTCAGACCGTTCACGGTCGGCAGCCCTCATGTCAGCGCGGGGTGAGTTCAACCTGAATTTCCATCGTGGGGCACTTGCCAGCCACGGCATCCGCCACTAGGCTTCGCGAAATCAATTTTTGCGGAGCCCGGATCGTGGCTGCCGCTTGACGCGACGAACCGGAAGATTCCGGATCGGCGCGACCCGGCAAAATGCCGGATGACAGATACGCCGATTCATCCGGACTGATGACGCATCTGTAGTTGGCGACCACCCGCTGGTGGGTGCAAAGCCAGGCATCATCCAAGCCGATCGGCGCCAACGGCGTCGTTCAAATCGCCATAATTCCATGGCAAAGCGCATAACCGCCAAGTTTCGGTTGTAGCGATATATCCAGGTGGAACGGCCTGCCCGCCCGTCTACCGCAATGGCGCATCGAGCTTGTCATCAAGCCTGGGCGTACAGCACCTTGGAGGCAGAACATGAAACTTTCCATGCTGTTGTGGCTGACGACCCTGCTGCCCCAGCCCGTCGCTGACCAGGCCTGCCTGGCCACGACGGTCTATCTCGAAGCCCGCAGCCAGCCCACGCTGGGACAGATGGCGGTGGCCGAGGTTGCCCTGCGGCGACGCGATCGCGGCCACTGGGGCAACACCGTGTGCAAGGTGGTCACGGCGCCGCACCAATTTGCCACCACTACCACGCCGGGCTCGTTCGACATCAGCAACCTGGATGCCTTTCACAAGGCCTGGGTATTGGCAGGAAAATCCATTCACAACTGGCAACTTCCGCTGGCTCAACGCCATATGGTGGTGCCGCGTGCCGATCATTTCGCCACCATCAATATCAGTCCGGACTGGTCACTCAACCGCCCCAGCGTGACCATCGGCGAGCATGCATTCTACGCGGTGAACTGATCGGGAAAGATCGAAATAAAACGCCAGACAGCACGCATGAAAAAGCCCTCGATCGAGGGCTTTTTCATTTTCAAGTATAGACGTCCATACGCCCATACATAAGTTACCTCGCGTAAACCTTGTCGCCGCGAAGAATTACATAATCGCCATTGCGAAACCCGGGGTTGTCGCGTTGCGTCACGGTAACGTACTGACCATTGTCCATGCGGACAACGATGCGCCAGGCCGTCGTGCTGCCGTCGTTGCGTTTGCCGACCTGATTACCGACAACGCCACCGGCTACCGCACCGGCCACCGTGGCTGCCTTGCGGCCATCTCCCTTGCCCACGGTATTGCCCAGCACACCGCCAGCCACCGCACCGATGATGGCGCCGATGGTGCCACCGTTGCCGCCACCCTGCACGTAGACCTGCTGAACCTCCTTCACCACACCGCAATTCTGACAGCGACCACGGTCACTTCGACCACCATAACCACCTTGCGGCTGCCCTTGATAACCGTAGCCGGAATTGACATCGCGACGGTTGCCGTACGGACTGCTGGCGCAGCCGGCAAGAGCAATGCCTGCTATCAGCATAACGGCGAGAATCAGTCTGCTTCGTTGCGCGCTCATGGTTTCTCCTTGGGTTTTCAGCGTAGTAACTACAGGGCCGTGCGGATCAATGCGCAGAGGAAACAGCAGTCACTCCCTCTTGCACCTGTACCCGATCGCCGGGGTCATGGTCCATGCGCGTGGTGCGGGTGACACCGTTGTAGACATAGCGCACGTCATAGCCGACGATCTTGCTGCTGCTGTTGTTGACGGTTTCACATTGACGCTGGACCGACGAAGTCACTTGCGGATGCTGGCGACTGGCCTCGATGCGGTTACCCGCATAACCACCGCCCACCGCGCCGGCCACCGTAGCCAGCGTCTTGCCACGGCCGCCACCGACCTGGTTGCCCAGCAAGCCGCCGACCACTGCGCCGATCGCGGTGCCGGCAATGCGATGCTGATCCTTCGGTGCCTCGGTATGGGTCACCACCTGATCGCGGCAAACCTGTCGCGGGTGATTCACGGTCTTGTGCACGGGAGTCACGCTGACCACCTTGGCATACTTGATCCCATTGTCGGCATTCGCTCCGCTGGTGGCAGCCGTCGAGGCTGCGCCGTTGGCTGGCCCCGCATCGGCATTGCGGTTGCATGCCGCCAAGCCGGTTGCCAGCGCCGTCACTACCACGACGTTCAGTGCATTGATCATCAATCTGTTCATCACCATCTCCTCTGTTTTGTTGCGGTAATCCCCACGCGCCACACCTGCCACGCAATTACCTGCGATGCCATTGAACCCCGACCCAGCTGAATCAGGCCTAGCTCGGGATCATTACACTGTTTTCACGATGCATTCGCGCCACTGTCCGCAATACGCTCCATCAGGAACCACGGCATGTTCAATCTGATCGACAGCCACGTGCATCTGGACCACCCCCGCTTCGATGTGGACCGCCCTGCCGTGCTGGCCTCGGCGACCGATGCGGGTATCGTCGGCATGATCGTACCAGCGGTCGACGCAGCGAGCTGGCCGCGCATCAAGGCATTGTCCGAAGATTATCCACAGGTTTTTCCTGCCTTTGGCCTGCACCCGATGTATCTGGGCGAGCATGAACCCTGCGATGTAGACGCACTGTCTTCATGGCTGGATGATGGAAACGCCGTCGCCGTTGGTGAGCTTGGCCTGGATTTCCACCTCGCCGAGCTGGACCCGGAGCAGCAGCGGACCTATTTCGTCGGCCAGCTGCAGCTGGCGCGCGAACGGGACCTTCCCGTCATCGTGCATGCGCGAAGCGCGCTGGAAGAGGTGTCTCTGACACTGCGCCGGACCGGGCGTCTGCGCGGCGTGGTTCACAGCTTTTCAGGCAGCCTGCAGCAGGCACAGCAACTGTGGACGATGGGATTTCATCTCGGCATCGGCGGTCCGGTGACCTATCCCCGGGCACAACGCCTTCGGCACATCGTGGCGCAGATGCCGATCGAGTTTCTTCTGCTGGAAAGCGACGCACCCGATCAGCCGGATGCCGACCATCGGGGCGAGCGCAACGAGCCCGCCAGGATAAATGAAATACTTCGCTGCATAGCCATGCTGCGCGACGAATCGGAGACCGAGCTTGCCGCCGCCACCACGGCGAACGCCAGGCGCCTGTTCGACCTCGATCATCACACCCGGCTCAAGCAAGAGCGACTCAACCGCAAACCCACCGGACCTTGATCCGCGCGACCCCGCCCGCACACCTCGTCACCGGCCCATCGACTGCAGACGCCACGCTTGCAACCCGGCCGTGGCGCTTGCTATCTTTTACTTCATCGATGAAATATAAGCTGATGAAATGGCTCGGCTGAATAAATGCATTGGCATGATGGATCAGGGGATTGGCCGGATAAGCCAGGTGATACCGCAGATGCCGGCCGCCGAAGCCCGGTTGAGCCGGTTGATGCTGATGGTCACCGGCAGCTTGCAGGAAGAGCTCGAACTCAAGCTCAAGCCGCACAAGCTCAATCACAGCGAATTTCTCACCCTGATGATCCTCTACAGCCGCCCGGATGGCAGCTCGACCCCGGGTGAGTTGTGTGACCTTGCCACGCAGGGCGCAACCAACATGACACGCATCGCCAATGCGCTGGCCGAGCGCAAGTTGATCAGCCGCGGCCCCAGCCCCGAGGATCGGCGGCGGGTGCTGATCCGCATCACGGCAAGCGGTCGCCGGCTGGTTCAGAAAATGCTTCCGCCGATGTTTCCACGGCTCGGCATGATGTTCGAGGGCTTCACCCCTGCCGACAAACGCCATTTCGACCGGCTGTTGCGCAAGCTGGCCGTCAATCTCGACCGAATGAGCGAGGCACCCACTTCATGACGAAGGTAACGATGAAGCGCACCCTGCACCACACTCGTACGGTGCTGGTCTGGTCCGTGTTGCTGACACTGGTGGCCTGCGCCACACCGCCGGCGAAGCTTGCTGCACCTTCCCTGCGTAATGATGTGCCGCTGGCCGGTTTGTCGACGCCACCGCGCAGTGGCTGGCCGCAGATGCAATGGTGGCGCCACTATCATGACCCGCAACTGGACCGCTTGATGGGCCTGGCGATCCGGCAGGCACCCGACCTCGCGCTGGCCCGCAGTCGTGTACAGGACGCCGAGCAATCGGCAAGGCTGGCCGCCGCGCAACTGGGTCTTTCCGTCAATGGAAGCGCGCAATTCTCGCGCCAGCGCCTCAGTGAGAACAGCCTGATCCCGAGCAGGTTCCTCGGTTTCAGCTGGTACAACCAGGCCGATCTTGGACTGCAGCTGCAATATGACTTCGACTGGTGGGGCAAGAAGCACGCAACGATGGACGCAGCGCTCGACCGCATGCACGCAGCCCAGGCACAGCGCAGCGCCGCCGCGCTGGCGCTCCAGTATGCGGTGGCCGAAACCTATTTCGGCTGGCAGAGCGATCAGGCACGCCTGCAGCTGGCCGATCAACTGCTTGCCACCCAACAGCAGTTCACGCGCATTGCCGCGATACGGGTCCGGCATGGCGTGGACCCGCCGGACCTGCTGCAGCATGCCAGGGCGCAACTGGCCGGCGCGCGCGAGGCACGCATCGCTCTCGATGGCTCCGCACAAATCCGCCGGGTGGTGCTGGCTTCGCTGCTTGGCATCGCGCCGGCCGCCTTGCCGCCACTGAAAACCCGTCCGCTACCGTCGATCGAGCGCGGCATACCGGCCGGCGCCGGCCTGGACCTGATCGCCCGCCGCCCTGACATTGCTGCCAGCCGCTGGCTGGTCGAGGCCGCCCTGCGACAGACCGATGTGGCCCGGGCCGAATTTTTTCCCGACATCAGCATCGCCGCACTGGCGGGCCTGTCCAGCATCGACATGGGCAAGCTGTTCAGTGCCGGCAGCCGCACTTTTTCGCTCACCCCAGCCCTGCATCTGCCGATCTTCAACGGCGGTTCGCTGAAGGCGAACTACGGCCGCAGCAAGGCCCAGCTCGATGCAGCCGTGGCACAGTACGACCGCACGGTAGTGAACGCCGCACGTGAAGTTGCATCCCGCGCCCTGGGCGCCGAGCAGATCGCCGCACAGCGGCAGCAGCAGCAGCTCCGGCTCGATGCCGATCGGGAGTTGCTGGCCAGCGCCAACGCGCGCCTGCGGCAAGGCGTGCGCGACGCCCGTGAGAGTCTGCTGGCAAAAGCGCAGTGGTTGCAGCAGCGCGACGCCGCGGTCCAGTTGCATACCCGCGCCGTGGACACCGACCTGGCCTTGATCAAGGCCCTCGGCGGCGGCTACCGCATGACGCGCAAGAAAGCCGCCCCTGCCACACCCGCCTCTACCACATCACCTTCAGCCACCGCCGGAGCCGCTGACCATGAGCGCCACTGAGTCCACTGCATCGACAGCCGGCGATGCCAGCACTGAAAGCGGCATGGCTGCCAAGAACCCGGCCAGGCGCCGTCGCTCGCTGCTGCTGGTCGCCAGCGTATTCATCCTTGCCGGCCTGGCCTGGTGGCTGTTGTGGCTGTTTGTGTTCTCCACCCGCGTGAAAACCGACAACGCGTACGTCGGCGGCAATCAGGTTGCCATCTCGGCGCAGGTGCCGGGTACCGTGGTCGCGATCCTGGCCGACAATACCCAGCGCGTGCTCGCGGGCCAGGTACTGGTGAAACTGGATCGCACCGATGCCGACATTCGCCTGCAACAAGCACGTAGCGCCCTGGCCCGGGCAGTTCGCGGCATCAGCCAGCAAGATAGTGCGGCGCAGGCGGCCGACGCCCAGGTCACGGTGCGTCAGCTGGCGCTCGACAAGGCGCAGGCTGACCTCAAGCGGCGGCTGCCACTGCTCGCCGCACGAGCTGAATCGGCTGAAATCGTGCAGCACCTGCGTGACGGCGTAGCCCAGGCGCGCGCCGCACTTGCCGCGGCCCGTGCCCAGGCGGCCGCCGCGCATGCCGCGATCGCCGGCACCGACGCGGCGCGCAACCCGGCCGTGCTGGAAGCGCGCGCCAACTTTCGCGCCGCCTGGGTAGCGGCCCAGCGTGATGCGATCTATGCGCCGGTCTCGGGCTACGTCGCCGAGCGCAGCGTCCAGCTCGGCAACAGCGTGCAACCGGGCCAGCATCTGATGACCGTGGTACCGCTGCATCACTTGTGGGTCGATGCCAACTTCAAGGAAGGCCAGCTGCGTCACATCCGGATCGGGCAACCGGCCAGGGTGGTCTCCGACCTGTATGGTGACGACGTGGTCTATCACGGCAAGGTGATCGGTATCGGCGCCGGCACTGGCAGCGTGTTCTCGCTGCTGCCGGCGCAAAACGCCACCGGCAACTGGATCAAGGTGGTGCAGCGAGTCACCGTGCGCATCGCACTGCGCGACAAGGAACTGGACAAACATCCACTGCGCATCGGCCTGTCCACCGAAACCACCGTGGACATTCGTGACGACAAGGGGCCGGAACTTTCGCCGGCCCCGGCACACCCGCCGATCACCGAAACCGACGTCTACGACCGGATGGCCAGCAAAGCCGACCAAGAAGCGGCGCAGATCATCCGCGCCAACCTGCCGCATAGCGCCAAGTAGGCCGAGTCGCTATCCATGGCCGCCACGCCTCAAGACGTCACTTCGCCGAAACCGCTGAGCGGCACCCCGCTGGTGCTGCTCACCATCGCCGTGGCGTTCAGCACCTTCATGGAAGTGCTGGACATGACCATTGTCAACGTCGCGGTGCCGCATATTGCCGGCAGCCTCGGCGTGAGCCCCAGCGAAGGCACCTGGACGATCAGTTCCTATGCACTGGCCAGCGCGATCATGCAGCCGCTGACCGGCTGGCTGGCACGCCGTTTCGGCGAGGTAAAGACTTTTGTCACCTCGGTCATGTTGTTCGTGATCTTCTCGATGCTGTGCGGTCTGGCCAGCAGCATGCCGATGCTGGTGATCTTCCGCCTGCTGCAGGGCGCCGGCTCGGGGCCGATGGTGGCGCTGTCGCTGACACTGCTGTTATCCAGCTACCCGAAGGAAAAGCAGGGCATCGCACTGGCACTGTGGGCGATGACCGTGGTGGTGGCACCGATCTTCGGACCGATACTTGGTGGGTGGCTCACCGACAACTACAGCTGGCCGTGGATTTTCTTTATCAACGCGCCCGTCGGCCTGCTCGCCGGCGTGATCACCTGGGCGCTGCTGCACAAGCGCGAGACCAAGACGCAGAAGGCACCGATCGACGTGATCGGACTGTTGTTGCTGGTGGTGGGCGTGGGCGCGCTGCAGTTCATGCTGGACAACGGCAACGACAACGACTGGTTCGCCTCGCCGATGATCCTGGTACTCGGCATCACCGCCCTGGTCTGTCTGACGTTTCTGGTGGTTTGGGAGCTCAACGCCAAGCATCCGGTGGTGGATCTTTCGCTGTTCAAGCAGCGCAACTTCACCGTGGGTGTCATCGGCTTGTCGCTGGGGATGTTCGCGTTCTTCGGCATCAATGTGATCTTTCCACTGTGGCTGCAGCTCACGTTGGGCTACACCGCCACCTGGGCCGGACTGGCCACGGCACCGGTTGGCATACTCGCATTCCTTATTGCGCCAATTCTCGGACGCAACATGCACCGGCTCGATTTGCGCGCGGTAGTCACCTTTTCCTTCGTGGTGTTTGCTGGCACGTCGTACTGGTTTTCCACCTTTGACAGCGGTGCCTCGTTCGATACCCTGATCCTGCCGCGCTTCGTGATGGGGCTGGCGATCCCATGCTTCTTCATTCCGTTGAACCAGATCTACCTGTCGGGCCTGCCCGCCTCCGAAATCGCCAGCGCCTCGGGATTGTCAAACTTTTTCCGCACCATGGGTTCGAGCATTTCCACCGCGGTCATGGTGACCCTGTGGCAACACCGGGGCGAAACGCATCACGCCACCTTGACCGAAGACGTCAGTCTGGGACATCCGGCCACCACGCAGTTCATCGAGCAGACCACCCATGCCGGGCTTTCGCACACGCAGAGTCTGGGGCTGATCGATCGCCTGCTGACCCGCGAGGCACTGACACTGGCGGTCAACGATGTCTTTCTCGGCTGCGCGGTGCTGTTTGTGCTGCTTATTCCCGTACTCTGGTTTGCGCGCCCGCCGTTCGGCAGCGCCGGTGGCGCCGCCGGCCACTGAACGGAAAATGCTGCAGCCTCGCGCTGCAGCATTCGGAACCTGCGATGACTGGTGCGGCGCAATATGTTCTGCTAGCGTGTAGCGATGGCCAAAACAAAACGCACCATCAAGAAGTACCCGAACCGGCGCCTCTACGACACCGAAATCTCCAGTTACATCACGCTGGAAGAGGTGCGCCAGCTGGTACTGGACAACGAGGATTTCGAGGTCCGCGACGCCAAGAGCGGCGACGACCTGACCCGTTCGGTGCTGCTGCAGATCATCTCGGAACACGAAGACAACGGCCAGCCGATGCTGTCGCCGCAGTTGCTCAGTCAGATCATCCGTTTTTACGGTGACTCGCTGCAAGGCTTCATGGGGCCTTATCTGGAGCGCAGCCTGCAGGTGTTTCTCGACCAGCAAACCCAGTTCCGCAGCCAGCTGAACAACCTGATGGGGCAAACACCCTGGACCATGCTGAACGACCTGACGGAGCGCAACATGGCTGCGTTCCAGTCGATGCAGAAGGGTCTGCTCGACACCACCATCCAGAGCACCACGAAGTCGGGCGGCGGCAAGAAATCCGGCTGATTGCCACCCGGCAACGGCCTGCCCGGGCGCGGGATGGCGCCGAATCACCCAACATCCGCTCGCTGCAGCACAACATGTGCCGGCTTGGCGGATCTCTCAATCCGGAAAAAACACATGAGTCAATCGGCCGTTACAGGACGCGTCGCCGTGGTCACCGGTGGCATCGGCGGGCTGGGGACGGAAATCTGCCGCCACCTGGCACGGCAGAACCGCCAAGTCATCGCCGTGGACCTTGCCGTCCGCAACGAGCGCATCGCCGCCTTTCGAGATGACGTCGCCGACCTCGATGGCGCAGTCACCTTTGAGGCAGTCGATGTCAGCGACTTCGACAGCTGCCAGGCATTGGCCTCGCGCATCGAGCAGCAACATGGCCGGATCGATATCTTGGTCAACGCCGCCGGCATCACCCGCGACGCCAGTCTGCGCAAGATGACGCCGCAGCATTGGCACGAGCTGATGCGGGTGAATCTCGACGGTGTGTTCAACATGTGCCGCAACGTAATCGAGGGCATGACCTCGCGCGGATTCGGTCGCATCGTCAACCTGAGTTCGGTGAACGGCCAGACCGGCCAGTTCGGCCAGACCAACTACTCGGCCGCCAAGGCCGGGGTGCATGGCTTCAGCATGGCGCTGGCGCGCGAAACCGCACGCAAGGGTGTCACCGTCAATACCGTGTCACCGGGGTATTGCGATACCCCGATGGTGGCCGCCGTCAGCGACGAGATCCGCGCCGGCATCATCGCCGAGATCCCGGTCGGCCGGCTTGGCTCGCCAGCCGACATCGCCCGGGCCGTCGGCTTTCTGGGTGCCGACGATGCCGGCTACATCACCGGCATCAACCTGCCGGTAAACGGCGGCTACTTCATGAGCTTCTGAAGCGGTTTCGAGGCAAAATCTGGCGGCGCGAGGACCGACCACAACGGTTCGCCGGCCCATCGTGGTTCCATCGGGCAAGCCGCGGCGGAAACAGGGACCGCGCAGACGAATTCGCCGACCGGCCGGGCAAAGTCTGACAGACTCCCGGACTCGCGCCTCCGGGGAGATCCATGAACACTGACACCAACGCTCGGACGCGTACCTTCTTCGGCCAGCCGATGGCGCTGGCCTATCTCAGCTTCACCGAAGCATGGGAGCGCTTCTCCTACTACGGCATGACCGCCCTCCTGGTGCTCTACATGAGCCAGGAACTGCTGTTGCAGGGCCACGTGGGCAATATCGCGGGTTTCCCCGCGTTTCGTGCCGCGCTGGAGTCCGTATTCGGACCGATGACCACGCTGGCGCTGGCCTCGCAGATCATGGGGCTGTATACCGGCCTGGTCTATTTCACCCCGGTACTCGGCGGCTGGATCGCCGACCGATGGCTCGGTCGCCGACTGGCGGTGATGATCGGCGCGGTGATGATGAGCGCCGGACATCTGGCAATGGCGTTCGACGCCTCGTTCCTGCTCGCGCTGGCCTTGCTGATCGTCGGCAGCGGCCTGCTGAAGGGCAACATCTCGACCCAGGTCGGCCAGCTCTACGCGGAAACCGACGGCGAGGGGCGCACCCGCGCGTTTGCGATTTTCTCGATAGGCATCAATGTCGGTGCGGTCAGCGGGCCGCTGCTGTGCGGACTGCTGGCGCAGCTCTATGGCTGGCATGCGGGTTTTGGTCTGGCCGGCGCGCTGATGCTGATCGGCCTGTTTACCTATATCGCCGGCTTCCGCTACATGCCCGCCGATCGCCCACGCGCCCAACCCATGCCGACCGCCGCCCCGCTGAACCGTCGCCAGTGGCGTATCGTCGGCGCGCTGGCGGCGGTGTCGGCGATCACCATCTTCCAGAGCATCGGTTATTACCAGAACACCAATCTGGGGCTGATCTGGATCGACCACAGCGTCGATCTGGACCTGCTCGGCTTCCATGTGCCGGTGGCCTGGTTCAACTCGGTCGATCCGCTGGCAAGCATCCTGGCGGTACCGTTGCTGCTTGTGCTGTGGCGGCGCCAGGCGGCGCGCGGCCGTGAACCTGACGACCTGGGCAAAATCGCCACCGGTGCATGGCTGACCGCGGCAGCCAATCTGGTACTTGTCGCCGCCTGCACGATCAGCACGCGAAGCTCGCTGCTGGTACCCCTGCTTTACGACACCTTGCTGGGCATCGGCTTCCTGTATTACTGGCCGACCCTGCTGGCACTGGTGTCCCGGGCCGCGCCAGCACGCATCAAGGCCACGCTGATGGGCGCGGTCTTCCTGACCCTGTTTGTCGGCAACGTGATCATCGGCTGGCTGGGTGGCTTTTACCAACGCATGACACCGACCGCGTTCTGGTCCATGCACGCGGGCATCGCGGCTTTCGGTGGCGTGCTGGCGGTCGGCTTGAAGCGACCGCTGAAGCGTGCACTCGGCGTCGATTGAGCGGGAACCCGGAGCGTTGCCTTCCACGCATGGTGGCATCGCGAGCCGCGGCTGGCGCCAGGGTCACTATCGACGCAATACGCCCTGGAACCACCCACCATAGCCGTGGCGAAGATCGAGCTGTCGGATCCGATGCGGTTTTCAGCGGCCGACGGGATTGCAGTCTCTCCCGAGTTGCGGAACAGTGAGCGGATTCCCTCCCGGATCGCCACATGTCGCAGCAACCCATCACCCTGATCGGAGGCGGACTGGTCGGCGCACTGCTGGCCCAGCAGCTGGCGCGGCGCGGCTTCAGCGTCGAGGTGTTCGAGAAGCGCCCCGATCCCCGGCGCGCGACGCATTCGGGCGCGTCCTGCGCACGCGGCACTAGTCCATCCCTGGACGTCGGCCGATCGATCAACCTGGCGCTGGCCGAGCGCGGGCTGCATGCGCTGCGCAGCGCGGGACTCGCCGATGAAGTGCTGAGGCATGCGGTGATGATGCGTGGACGCATGGTGCATGACCGCGCCGGCAACAGCAGCCTGCAGCGCTATGGCGTCGACGACAGCGAGGTGATCTGGTCGGTCTCGCGCAATGTGCTGAATACGCTGCTGCTGGATGCCGCCGAGGCAGCGGGCGCCAGGTTTCATTTTGGCCAGTCGCTGAGCGGCGCCGATTTCGGACGCAAAAGCATTCAGCTGACTGACCCCGGCGGCGTGCATCGCCAGCACCCGATGGGCAAGCTGATCGGTGCCGACGGCGCCGGGTCGTCGCTGCGTGCCGCGATGCAGGCGCATATCCCTTTGGGCGAACGCATCGAGGCGCTGGGTCATGGCTACAAGGAGCTGGAGATTCCGCCCACGGACCCACGTCACCCCGGGAACCGTCATGCGCCCTTTGCGCTGGAGCCGCACGCCTTGCATATCTGGCCACGCGGCGGCTACATGTGCATCGCGTTGCCCAATACCGAGGGTAGCTTCACCGTCACCCTGTTCCTGCCGACACACACCTTGCCCACGCATGAAACGGCCAGCAGTTTTGCCCAACTGCCGGATGCGGATAGCGCCTCGGTTTTTTTCCGCGCGCAGTTTCCGGACCTGCTGCCGTTGTTGCCCGCATTCGCCGACGACTACGACACCCATCCGGTCGGCAGCCTCTCGACGCTGTACCTGGATCGCTGGCATCTCGGCGGCGACGCCCTGCTGATCGGCGATGCCGCCCATGCGATCGTGCCATTCCACGGGCAGGGCATGAACTGCGGCTTCGAGGACACCGTGCTGCTGAGCCACTTGCTGGCCGGCAACGCCGACGACAGCGCTGGCGTATTCGCCGAGTTCCAGCGCATCCGCCAGCCGGATACCGATGCGATCGCCCGGATGGCACTGGAAAACTATGTCGAGATGCGCGATTCGGTCGCCGACCCCCACTACCTGGCCCGGCGCGAACTCGGTGCGCTGCTGGCTGCGCGTGCACCGCGCCACTACATGGCGCGCTACCGCATGGTCAGCTTCACGCATTTGCCGTACGCCTACGCGCTGGAGCGCGGGCGGGCACAGGATGCCCTGCTTGAACAGTTGCTGCAGGACGCGACCTGCGTCGCCGAGGTCGATCTCGAGGCGGCGCAAAAGCAGTTGGAGCGTTCACTGCCGCCATTACCGCTGCAGCACCATGGATGACGCCACACTGCGCGCGTTTCGGAGCACCTGCTACTTGGTCTGCCTGGATGAGGTCAGATGGGCAAGCATCCGCATCGACCAGCCGCTACCGCCCCCGTTGCAGGCCATCACCGGCACGCTGCCCTGGGGTTTCATCACGGCATGGAATCCGCACTCGCAGCCGCATGCCGAGGCCGAAAACCTGGCGCGCCAGCAACTGCTGCTGACCTCGCTGCGTGAAGCGCCGGCGGCACGGGTATTTCCCGCCATCGGGGTCGGAATGGTCGACGACTGGAGCGAACCGAGCTTGTTCGTGATCGGCATCGACACCGCCGAACTCGACATGCTGGGCCGTCGCTACCGCCAGGATGCCTACGTGCACGGTCGCGGCGGCAGTGTCGCTCGCCTGCGCCTGCTGGCCTCCTGAGGCAGTGGCAGCAAGCCGCATGGACAAGCACTACCTGCATTGCGGACAATCAGGACGATGACTGTCGCCGCTACCGCCACGCCCCTACTCGAAGCGCGAGCGTTGAGTTTCCATCGCCAGGACGAGCCGGTGTTCGCTCCACTCAGCTTTCAGCTGACTGCGGGCGAACTGGCGCTGGTCGAAGGCGACAATGGCAGCGGCAAGACCACGCTGCTACGTATTCTTGCGGGCCTGCTGCATGTCGGCGGCGGCGAGCTGCTTTGGCGCGGCCAGCCCATGCAGCGCGACAGCTGCGCCGGGGACATCCTGTTTCTTGGACACCAGCTCGGTCTCAAGGCCGATCTCACTCCGCGTGAAAACCTGCAAATCGCCGCCGGCCTGCATGGTCGGCATCCGGCCAAGACCTTCGCGTCGGTACTGGCGGATATAGGGCTGCGCGGCTACGAGGACGAACCCATACGGCGGCTTTCAGCCGGCCAGAAAAAACGGGCGGCCCTGGCACGACTGCTGCTGCTGCCGGCAACGCTGTGGCTGCTGGACGAACCTTATGCCAACCTCGACCGAGTCGGGATTTCACTGGTCAACCGGCTGCTGGAGACGCACACCGCCGAGGGCGGCGCGGCCCTGGTGACCAGCCATGGCGCCGTGAGTTTTCATGGTGGCGAACCACGCCATATCCGGATGCAGGCATGATCCGCCCGGGACTGGCACGGGCCTGCACCGCGATGCTGCGGCGCGACCTTACCCTGGCATGGCGCCGCCGCGGCGACATCGCCATGCCGGTGCTGTACGCGCTGATCGTGACGATGCTGTTTCCCTTCGCCCTGGGTCCGGAAGATACCTTGCTGCAACGCATTGCCGGCGGCGTGATCCTGGTCACCGTCCTGCTGTCGATGCTGCTGGCCCTGGACGTCCTGTTCAGCAGCGACATCGAGGACGGCTCGCTGGAGCAGCTGGTACTCGCGCCGCAACCACTGGCACTGATGCTGGGGATGAAGATCCTGGCCCACTGGATCACCACCGCCCTTCCACTGATCGTGGCGACCCCATTGCTTGCCGCCATGCTGCATCTGCCGGCCGCGGTCATTCCCGTGCTGCTGCTGGCCTTGTTGCTGGCCACGCCACTGCTCAGCCTGTTTGGGGCGGTGCTGGTGGCGCTGACAGCCGGCACCCGTCGCTCTGGTATGCTTCTGGCGCTGATGTTGCTGCCTTTGTGCGTGCCGGCGGTGATCTTTGCCGCCGGTGCTGTCGCCGCCGCCCAGCAAGGGCTTCCCTGGCTTGCACCGATCGTCTGGCTCGCTGCCGCGCTGGTCCTGGCTGTGGCCCTGGGCCCGCTGGCCTGTGCGGCGGCTCTCCGTATCGCCCTGGACGCTTGAGAGAACTCATCCATCACCATGTCTAACTGGATTCCGCTCTGGCTGCACAAGCTCAGCTCACCACCGACCTTCTACCGCTTCGCCGGTACCCTGCTGCCATGGATGATGGCGCTTGCGCTGCTGCTTGGCGCGATCGGCTTGTACGGCGGCCTGGTACTGGCGCCGCCCGACTACCAGCAAGGTGATGCCTACCGAATCATCTTCATCCATGTCCCAAGCGCCTGGATGAGCATGTTCATTTACGGCGTCATGGGCGTGTCCGCGTTCATTGCGCTGGTGTGGCGCATCAAGCTGGCCGAAGTGGTGGCCATGGAGTCGGCGCCGATTGGCGCGGCCTTTACCTTTATCACCCTGGTCACCGGCTCACTGTGGGGCAAGCCGATGTGGGGTACCTGGTGGACCTGGGATGCCCGGCTGACCTCCGAGCTGGTATTGCTGTTCCTGTATCTCGGGGTGATCGGCCTGTATCACGCCTTCGAGGACCGTCGCCAGGGCGCACGCGCGGCGGCCTTCCTGGCGATCATCGGCATCATCAACGTACCGATCGTGCACTATTCGGTAACCTGGTGGAACACCTTGCACCAGGGCAGCACCGTCGACATTTTCGGGCACTCCAAGATTGCCTGGGACATGCTCTGGCCGCTGCTGACGGTGACACTGGCCACCAAGTTCTACTATGCCGCCAGCCTGTTCCGGCGCGCCCGCACCGACCTGCTGGCGCTGGAAAGTGGCAAGGAATGGGTACGCCAGATCGCCCAGCGCGAGGGCAAGCGATGAGTTTCCATACGCTGCAAGGCTTTTTCGCGATGGGCGGTTATGCGCTCTACGTATGGCCAGCCTACGCGGTGTTCTTCACCGTGCTGATCGCCGACACGCTCTCGCCGATCGTCCGTCGCCGACGCGTGCTGCGTGAACTAAATGCCCGTCTGGCACGTCAAAGTGCCCGGCAGGCCACCCAAGCCAGTGACACAACAACTCCCACCCAAACCGCCGCCTCGACGGATGGATCACGACCATGCCCATGAATCCCACCCGTAAACGACGGCTGATTGTCGTGGCCGTGGTCGCCGTGGCCGCATCCCTGGCGATCGGCCTGGGGATCTATGCACTGCAGCAAAACATGAACTACCTGTTCACGCCGAGCCAGGTGCAGTCGGGACAGGCATCGCACTACCGGACATTCCGTCTCGGCGGCATGGTCAAGGCCGGCTCGATCCAGCGCAGCGACACCTCGCTCAAGGTCACCTTCACCGTGGTCGACGCCGGCGGCGCGATGCCGGTGGAGTACACCGGCATCCTGCCCGACCTGTTCCGCGGCAACCAGGCGGTAATCGCCACCGGCCACATGGACAACGCCCGCTTTATCGCCACCGAGGTGCTGGCCAAGCACGATGCCACCTACATGCCGAAAGAGCTCAAGGACGCCATGGCCAAGGCGCACGCGGACAAGAAAATTGACGAGTCCGGCAACGCGGCATCCGGCGTAAAAGGTGGATAAGTCGATGCCTTCCAGTCGCCCTTTACCTGCACCGGGCCAGCTCATCTCGACGCCCCTGCAGTCCACCGTCAGCCACTCCCTGCCCCCTCTACCCGGCTTGCCATCATGATCCCCGAACTCGGCCAACTCGCACTGATCCTGGCTCTGCTGCTAGCACTGGCTCAGGGCATCCTGCCGTTGATCGGCGCCTGGCGTGGCAATCGCGCGCTGATGGCGGTCGCCCGACCGGCCGCGGCCGGCCAGGCGGTCTTCGTCGCGATGGCGTTCGGCATTCTGGTCTGGGCCTTCCTGCATTTCGATTTTTCCGTGCAATACGTAGCGGACAATTCGAACCTCGAGTTGCCCTGGTATTACCGGATTGCTGCCGTATGGGGCGCGCACGAGGGTTCACTGCTGCTGTGGATCCTTATCCTCAACGTGTGGACGGTTGCGTTGGCCGCATTCAGCCAGAAACTGCCGGAGGTCTTCGCCTCGCGGGTCATGGCGGTGATGGGGCTGGTCGCGGTGGGTTTCCTGCTGTTCACCCTGCTCACGTCCGACCCGTTCGGACGACTGCTGCCGATGCCCGCCAACGGCGCCGACCTCAACCCGGTACTGCAGGACCCGGGCATGACTTTTCACCCGCCCGTGCTGTACATGGGTTACGTGGGGTTTTCGGTCGCCTTTGCATTTTCCATCGCCGGCCTGCTCGGCGGCGAAATGGAACAGGCCTGGGTGCGCTGGGCCAGACCGTGGACGAACATGGCATGGGGGTTTCTCACCCTGGGCATCGTCGCCGGCAGCTGGTGGGCCTACGCCGAGCTGGGCTGGGGCGGCTGGTGGTTCTGGGATCCGGTGGAAAACGCCAGCTTCATGCCATGGCTGGTCGGCCTGGCGCTGATCCACGCACAGGCGGTCACCGAGAAGCGGGGCAGCCTGCGCGCGTGGACCATCCTGCTGTCGATATTCGCCTTCTCGCTGAGCCTGCTCGGCACCTTCCTGGTGCGTTCGGGCGTACTCACCTCGGTCCACGCGTTTGCCTCCGACCCACGCCGCGGCGTGTTCATCCTGGCGTTCCTGACCGTGGTGGTTGGCGGTTCGCTGCTGCTGTATGCGCTGCGCGCCCCCAGGGTGGCTGGCGGCAAGCCGTTCAAGGTGCTGTCGCGTGAAACCGCACTGCTGATCGGCAACCTGATGTTTGCCGTGGCCGCGGCGATGGTGCTGCTCGGCACACTGTTCCCGCTGATCGCCGACGCGCTGAACCTCGGCAAGATTTCCGTCGGCCCGCCGTACTTCGGCCTGTTGTTTCCGCTGCTGATGCTGCCCGTGGTATTGCTGATGCCGTTCGGGCCGTTCCTGCGCTGGAACAAGGGTGATCCCGCCGTGCTCAAGCAGGTATTGCTGCGCGCCGGCATTGCGGCAGTCGCCTGCGCGATCGTGGCGGCGTTCTTCGTCAAAGGGCAGCTCAAGCCGATCGCCGGGGTCGCCACCCTGGTCTGGCTCGGCGTCGGCGTGCTGCTCTATGCCGTCAAGCGCTGGCGCGAAGTGCCTGCCGGTCGCCGCTATCCCGCGGAAATGGCCGGCATGCTGCTGGCCCATCTGGGCATGGGCGTCTTCGTCGCCGGGGTGCTGCTGACCGATTCGTTGAGCGTGACCCGCGATGTGCGAATGGCCCCGGGCCAGACCCAGCATATCGGCGGCTACGACTTCCGTTTCGATGGGGTGCAACGCACCACCGGACCCAACTGGCGCGCCGACCAGGGTGTCATCACGGTTACCCGCGATGGTGAGTCGGTTACGGTGATGAAGCCGCAGAAGCGCACCTACCCCCGTGGTCAGGTACAGACCGAATCGGCGGTGGATGCCGGTTTTACCCGTGATCTTTACGTCGCGCTGGGCGAGCCGATGGACGCCAACAACATCGAGGGCGCCTGGTCGATGCGGCTGTACTACAAACCCTTCATCCGCTGGATCTGGGGTGGCGGCCTGCTGATGATGCTGGGCGGATTCACTGCCGCCGCCGACAAGCGGTTCCGCATCAAGCGCGCGGCCGCAAGCTCGCCAGCGGAGGAGCTTGTGCTACAGGAAAACAACGCATGAACCGCTTGCTCCCGTTTTTTGGCTTCATGCTGCTGGTGGCCTTGTTCGGCTTCGGTATCTGGTGGAACACCCAGCACGATCCACGCGACGTCCCGTCGCCGCTGATCAACAAGCCGGCGCCGGCCTTCAACCTGCCCAGGCTCGACGATCCCATGCAAACCGTGAGCAAGGCCAGCCTACTCGGCAAGCCTTACCTGCTCAACGTGTTTGCCAGTTGGTGCGTGGCCTGCGCCGAAGAGCACCCGACCTTGATGGCCGATGGTTCGAAGCTTGGCATCCTGCTGCTCGGTTACAACTACAAGGACGACCCGAACGACGCCAAAAACTGGTTGCGTGAACACGGCAATCCCTACGGCGAGGTCATCACCGATCGTTCGGGCCGCACCGCGATCGACTTCGGCGTATATGGCGCACCGGAGAGTTTCCTGATCGATGCCAAAGGCGTGATCCGCTACAAGCACATCGGTCCGCTGACGCCCGAAGTGATCGCCAGGAAATTGCTCCCGGCGATTGCCGCGCTGAAAAAGGAAGCACCGTGATGCGCCTTATCCTGCAGATGCTGCTCGTGGCGGGGCTCACCTTCGCCGGCCTCGTCCACGCCCAGGCCATCGAGCCGCTGCCGTTCAAGAACCATGCCGAGGAAGTGCGTTTCCAGCACCTCACCGGTCAGTTGCGCTGCCTGGTCTGCCAGAACGAAAGCCTGGCCGATTCCAATGCCGAGCTCGCCCGCGACTTGCGCCTCGATGTATTCCAGCAGATGCAGCATGGCAAGAGCGACGCCCAGATCAAGCAGTATCTGGTAGCCCGCTATTCCGATTTCGTGTTGTACGACCCCCCTCTGAAACCGGATACCTGGCTGCTCTGGTTCGGCCCCCTGTTGATCCTGCTCGGCGGCGCGGTGGTCGTCGCAGTCGCCATCCGCAAACGCAATCGCGACGGCGTTCCCGTCGAAACACCGCCTATCGACAACGGGGATGACTGGTGAAAATCGCTTTCTACATGATCGCCACGGTAATGATCGCCGTGGCGCTGGCCCTGCTGTTGGTGCCGATGGTGCGGCAAGGCCGGCGCAACGGTCCATCGCGCGCTACGTTTGCTCTGGTTCTGAGCATCGCTTTCGCTTTGCCGCTGGCGACTGCCGGCTTGTACCTGCTGGTAGGCACGCCACGCGCGCTGAACGGGACGTCTGCAGAATCCCAGCCGAGAATCACCATCCAGCAGGCCGTAACCGAGCTGCGCGCCCACCTGGTACAGCATCCGGGCGACCTGCAGGCATGGTTGCTGCTTGCCCAGACGCGTGCCTTGCAACACAAGCCAGCCGACGCCCGCGACGCCTACGGTCACGTGTTGAAGCTCGACCCCAACAATGCCGGCGCGATGATCGGCTGGGCCGAAAATGACTCCATGCAGCGCAGCGATCACATGATCCAGGGACGCGCACTGAGCCTGCTCAAACGCGCTGTACTGCTGCAACCGGACAGTCAGCGCGGCCTGTGGTTGCTCGGCATCGGTAATTTCCAGCACGGCCAGTATCGCGAGGCAGCCGCTACCTGGCGCCTGCTGCAACCGCAGCTTGAACCGGGCTCGAAGGTCGCCAAGGCCATCGCCGAACAGATCGCCATTGCCGACAAGCGTGCTGCCCGTGAACCGGCAAGTGCCGCGTCGAGCAGCAGCACTCCCGGTCCGACGGCACCGACGGCCTCGCTGCAGGTACACGTTTCGCTGGCACCGGCACTCACCTCGAAACTGCGCGCCGGAGACACCTTGTACGTCTACGCTCGGGCTACCCAGGGAGCGCCGATGCCGCTGGCTGTCGCCAGGATGCCTGCCAGCCGGCTGCCCGTCACCGTCACGCTCGACGACGCGATGGCGATGCGGCCCAGCATGAAGCTTTCCTCGGTGCGCAAAGTATTTGTCGGCGCCAGGATCAGCCACAGCGGTCGACCGTTGGCCCAGCCGGGCGACCTCGAAGGCAATGCCGGCATCGTTTCCGTGGATAGCAAGCGGCCACTCGACATCCGCATCGACAAGGTGCACTGATGGCGCCAAATGCACAAGCGGGCGACGCCAGGCTCTACTTTGAGCTGCCCTCGCCGTTTCCGATGAAACGCGGAGGCCAGTTGCACGATGCCCACATCGCGTACGAAACCTGGGGGGTACTGAGTCCTGCACATGACAACGCCGTATTGATCCTGACCGGGCTCTCGCCCAGTGCCCATGCCGCATCGAGTTCCCGCGATCCGAGCCCCGGCTGGTGGGAAGCCATGATCGGCCCCGGCAAGGCGATCGACACTGATCGCTGGTTCGTGATCTGCGTGAACTCACTCGGCAGCGACAAAGGCTCGACCTGCCCTGCCTCGATCGATCCCGCCAGCGGCAAACCTTACCGGCTGAGCTTCCCCGAACTGGCACTCGAAGATGTCGCCAACGCTGCCCATGCCACCGTCAGCCATCTCGGCATCAGTCGCCTGGGCTGCCTGATCGGATGCTCCATGGGGGGGATGAGCGCGCTGGCCTACATGCTGCTGCATCCCGGCAGCGTGTGTGCGCATATCAGCGTGGATACCGCCCCGCAGGCCCAGCCGTTCGCGATCGCGATCCGTTCGTTGCAGCGTGAGGCGATTCGTCTTGATCCGCGCTGGGATGAAGGCAACTACGACATCCATGCCAAAGACAGCAACCACTACCCCGATACCGGCATGAGCATCGCGCGCAAGCTGGGTGTCATCACCTACCGCTCGGCAATGGAGTGGAACGGTCGTTTCGCCCGCATCCGTCTCGATTCGGAGCAGCGCGCCGATGAACCTTTCGCACGCGAATTCCAGGTCGAATCGTACCTGGAAGGCCACGCCCGCCGGTTTGTGCGTCACTTTGATCCCAACAGCTATCTCTATCTGTCACGCGCCAGCGACTGGTTCGATATCGCCGAGTATGGCCACGGCAGCGTACTGGAGGGCCTCAAGCGCATCTGCATCGACTGTGCGATGGTGATCGGTGTCAGTACCGACATCCTGTTTCCGCTGCAACAGCAGGAGCAGATTGCCGAAGGCCTGCAGGCCGCAGGCGCCAGCGTGGAATTTGTCGCGCTGGACTCGCCGCAAGGTCACGATGCCTTCCTGGTCGACATCGACAACTACAGCCGCGCCATCGGGGGCTTCCTGAACCGGCTCGCCAGCGCCTAGGAGCGTGTCGGACTTATGAAGAATCGGCTGCAAATCTGCCTGCGCGGTCCATATTTCCGCCGTTTCTTGGTCGATAGAACGACTATCGGCCGGCGAATCGTCGAAAATCTGTCCTCG
>SCSE01000067.1 GCA_004298015.1 Rhodanobacter sp. | reverse complement strand
AAATTTCGGTCGTCACCCAGGCCTCCGGCATCTGCAGCTTGGTGGCCAGGCGCGTCAATGAGGCCAGTGCGGGTTGGATACGCTCCTGAACGTCGTTCTTCGACAGTTTGGTAGTGCCCGGCCCCAGTCCGCTGAGGTTATCGACAGCAAAACGAAATACAGTCAATAACGGCGGACTAACGCGAGTCCCCTGCTCCTCCAATATCCGGGAGAACTCCCGCAATGAAATGTCTTTGCCGCCTTGTTCTTCGAGCAGTTGCTTCAAGGCCATGTAACCTTCAGCTCGATCCCAAAAGCACAGGTCGCTGCGCTGATCGTTCTCGCGCAGGTGCCCGGCCACCAGTTCGACTTCGTTCGTGTATTCGATGTAGTCGAAGTCGTACCAGAGATGACGCTCCTCCTGCGTCTCATCCCACACGGCGCGCGCGGCCAATACGCGCGTGTTGCCACCCTTGGCCACGATGTAGGACGCAGCCCCCGGCCGCTTGGTGATCAGCACCTTCTGCTCGATGCCGTTGTGGCGGATCGATTCCTTGATCTCGTAGAACTTCTCGTTCTGCTTTGTTCGTGGATTGTGGTTATACGGTTCGACGTCGGTGATCTTGAGCCGGATGGTCGAGCGATTGGCGAGCTCCGGCGCGCTGGGTGGGTTGGCCACCGTCATGCGGTTGGCGATCATGCGCTGACGAATCTCTTCCGGGGTGAATTTGCGCTGGGACGTCATACCGCCACCTCCTTGGCATCGTCACCCTCGATATCGTCGACATAGATTTCGGCCAGCTCCGGAAACAGTTCCCACGCCAGGTGATGCATCGTCTGCCAGGCGCTGTTTTGGCCGCGGCTGCGCCGATCGTATTCATGCACCGGGATTTGCGCCGTGGCGGCCGACGTGTACGCCGCGGCCGACGGGATGATGGTGTTGAGCACCTTGACCTTGCGGTGCCCGGCAAAGCTGCGGCGGATGTATTCGGTCACGCCCCGCGCGTTGTTATTGCGCTCCTGGGCGTTGATCAAGGCGTACAGATCTCCGGAGCGAAACGCCTCCCCGAAGTCGGCCAACCGGTTGAGTTCGTCGAGCATCGCCATGGTGCCCGTGGAAAACTCATTGGCTGAGAGTACGTCTGGCTTGATGGGCGAGACCATCACGTCGGCCGCCATCGCAGCAGTCCGCTGCAGCTCGCCCGTGGCGCCCTGGGTATCGATGATGATGGCGTTGAATGCCTGCATCGCGGGCGAGCGGACCGCACGACGCAGGATCATCAAGCGATCTTCCCGGTCCTTGAGCCAGCTCTGCAGCAGGCCATCGGGAGTCGCATCCGAGCACACGACCGAGAGGTTCGGGATCGCCGTGCGGCTGATGCAGTCCTCGCTGACGCTCCCGCCCTGCGTGACGACGGCGGTCAGTCCCCGCGGGGCGCGTTCTTCGATGGGGTAATATTTGGAGAGGCTAGGCTGGATGTCCGCATCGATGACGCAGACGCGCATGCCATACGCGGCGAGAATCCCCGCGATGTTGGCTGCGATTGTGGTTTTACCGACCCCGCCCTTGGTTGAGACAAGTGCTATGACTGTAGGCATACACTATTCCTTTTTGCGCCATGAGGCGCAAAACGAAAGCGTGACCTACTTACGAAGGATTAATGGTCTGCGCATATAAGCTGCACAGCACCTTTTACGAACCGCAACGGTGAAATTTCGATTTCAAAAAATCGGCGATGTTATGCGATCTAAAGGATAAGGGAGGATTTCCGACAATGTATATTATGCGAAATATAAGCCAACCCAAAACCGCCATGAATGCCATCTGCCGTCCTTCAACCTGGGACCAGGCGCCCGATTCTCGTGGCAGTTTAACGGCTGTCATCGACGTCAAGCGTCGCGTGGGCCGACAGAGAGCTGGCCTTGCGAGCGACTTGCGCGGAACGTTCAAGCTTGTTCCAGCCGATTCCGCGACGCCGCACGAAGTGCCATAGTGCCGCCATGTAGGGTGCCATCATGAAAATCGGCCATATGCACCACTTCAACGGCACGTGAAGGATCTCGATTTTTCTTTCCTTTTCGTGCCAGTAGATCAGCGCGACGGCGATCCAATCCAGGGCCATGCAAGCTCCATAAAAAATCAGCAAGCGTGGAAAGATGGCGTCCCGTATGAGGAATAACGGAAAAACAATAAATAGAAATTTCAGAGGTATTGCCAGGAAATTATCAAATATGAACAGAGGCAAACCCAGGAGTGACATCGCATTGCATGATCTCAACTGTCCGAGATGCAGCGCCGCACATTGCATGTTCCCGTAGATCCAGCGCACCCGCTGGCGAAACAGCGAGCGCCACGTGATCGGCGCTTCGGTGTAGACGACTGCAAGTGGTTGATAGATTCGCCGGAACTTTGACCGAGCGAGCTCGAATGATAGATCGGTATCCTCTGCCCTGGTTCTTGGCGTGAAACCACCCACTGCGAGTAACGCGGATTTCTTGAAGGCGCTCCCGACGCCAGGCAACGTAGTGATGGCGTTATAGCGGCTTTGGAGCATTTTCGAGGTACTTAATGTACACGTGTATTCGAGACTCTGGAGCGCGCACTTGAGACATTGGCGGTTTCCTACCTTAACGTTGCCCGCTACGGCATCCGCATGATCGAGAATGATCGGCGTCACAATCCGATGCAAGAAATCGGCTGCGACTACGGTGTCCGCGTCGACCGTTACGACGTATTCGGAACGAGCGGCTCGAAGGCCGGCGTTCAGGGCCTTTGCCTTGCCGGCGTTCTGATGCAACGTCACCAGTTTCACGCAGTCGTAGTCTGCGGCGATCGAACCCACAATATCATTGGTGCTATCGGAGGGGCGGCCGGGATTCGCGCAAAATTCCTCAAATTTCAGTGTAACCCGCTGATTTTCAAAGAATACGCGTCCGGTAATTCATCGGCGGTACCTTCCGCTCCAGATCCAGTGTGTAATCGCCAAACCGATTGATGTGTTCTGTGCGGTACGGCGCCAGACCCGCCAGAATTTCCTCATTGATCGGCAATCCCTCTTCCTGCATCTCCTTCAAGACGCCAGTCATCGCCTCGACATTGTGCAGAATCGCCAGATTGGCGACCAGCTGGTTGTATTTGACCACCTTGCGCTGTTCGTGGCGCACATTCTCGGCGATGACGCCCTGGTTACCGAAGAACAGCCACTTGATGAACTGATTGAATTCCTCGCTCTTATTGGTCGCCGCCTGGATGGTCTTGCGCAACTCAACGTCGCCGATATATTTCAACAAGAATTCGGTGCGCACCACCCGCCCGAGTTCCCGGAACGCAAAGTACAGCTTGTTCTTGCGGCTGGCAGTGCCCAAACGCCGCAGGATGGTCGACGGCGTGATCATGCCTGCCTTGATCGACAACGCGATACGCAGCATATCCGGCAGATGGGTCTCGATCAGTTCCCAGTTGACCGCTTCGCTGAACAGTCCGTTGATGTGCTCGTAGCGCGTGCCTCGGTCCGGTTTGAAGAAGACCAATTTCTTCAGGTTGCGGATACGTGGCATCAGGTTGATGCCCAGCAGATACGCCAGTCCGAATACCGGCGCGCTTTGGGCGTGCGTGTCGCCGTGCAGCGTATCGGGCTGGATGTCCGACTCGTTCTTGATGAGGCCGTCCAGGATATAAATCGCCTCGTAGACACCGCACGGGATGAAGTGGCTGAACAGCGCGATATACATGTCCGACACATGGTAATAGCCGATGCCGCCGTAGCCGCCATAGCGGATATGGTATTCGGACAGCAGATTCTGCTCGTACATGTTCCACTTCGTGCCGTCGGCCGACGCACTCTTGCCGGTTCCCCAGTACTTGGGCAGCAGGAATTTGTTGTACGCGTTGATCACCTGGACGATCGCCTTTTCCAACCGCTCCTCGGTCATGTGATGCAGGTTGAGCCACGACACCTGCTTGCGGCTCAAGCCCTTCACCGACCGCGCGGTCTGCGTCGGCCCCAGGTTGCACCCGTAACAGAACAGCGTCGTCACGAAGCGCTTGCGCGGATCGTCGATCTTCGCCTCGAAACCGGACAAGGGGCCGAACTGCTTATGCAGATCGAGCCAGCCTTCAGATTCCACCAGGATGTCGAGGATATTCTTTTCCGGGAGGCGCGCGGCGAGCTGCTTGTCGATATGGTCGAGCGCGGCCGGCTTGGCATCCTTCTCGTGCTTCCGCAGGATGAGCTCGCTGCCGTTCAGGTCCACATGTTCGTTCTCTGGCATGCCGCTGTCCACACGCGACGCGGTCTCTGACAGCCACCGCTTCAGGCCGTCCACGAACGCCTTTGGCTCGGTCGGCAGATCCAGCATGGCGCCGTATTCGCCGACCTGCGCCTGGTAGGTGTCCCAGTCCACCAGTTGCACTCGGTAATCGCTGTACTGGTCGCTATTGCCGACGTACAGGTCGCCGGACTGCAGCTCCTGCTTCGCCTCGGTCAGCATGCACAGTTCGAAGTATTTGCGGTTGACCTCGGCGACCGTTCCGGAACGCTGGCCGGTCACCAGCTTGCGCCATTTGTCGGGAATCCATTTCAGGTTAATCTGGGTGCCGGCGATCGACAGCCATTCCTTGTGGCTTTGACGGTTGGCCAGCACGAAACGGATCGCATCGATCAGCGACAGGTCCGCCGTGGTCGATTCCAGATCGAGCAGGCTCAGGCAGTTCAGCAACAGCGGCCGCTGCGCCTGGTACGGTGCCAGCATGAACGGCAAGTAGTTGTTGCCAGCGTAAGCCAGGTGTTCCTCGCACTCGGCCAATAGGGTTTCCGGTTCGCCATGCATGGCGGCGGCGATGCGCTTGCCTCGTTCCTGTTCGGTTTCGCCTTCCTGGAACGCCTCCAGCACATCGCGCAACTGGGAAACCAGCTTTTCCGCGCGCTTCTGGTGCTCCAGGTAATACTGCTGCAACTGTTCCTCCGCTCCGGAGTGGAGCTTGCGCAGCTTGCGGATGAACATGTCGACGGCATCGTCGAGCGCCTTGCTCAATTGCGCATGAAACAGCAACACCATCAGCGCATAGCGCTTGTTGGATTGGACAGCCTTCAGGTCCGCCGCATCGATCGCACGCGCTTCATGCACATACTGGCTGCGCTTGACTACCGGGATATGATCGACCGCAGGCAATTCGGTAGCCCAGCTTTTGAGCCATTTGACGTGATCGAGATACTGTCGCACCTCCGTGTTCGTCGGCTTCTTCGGTTCCTGCTTCAACTGCTGCCAGCCGCTGATCAACTGGTTCGGCGAGACCGTCAGCATCGCGTCGAACTGGGCGACGACTTCGGGCGGCAGCGGGTTGCTCAGAGTTCGGAAATAACGCTCGTTGACCTGGTTGCGCACACGCTGCGCGGTGCGGTTCAGGCTGCTGAACGCGGGAAGCTCGAAGCGCTGGCGGATCAGTTCCTCGATGACCACATTGATGATGTCGGCCAGTTCCTGCTTGGTCTGCGCGGCCTGCGTCGCTGCCAAGTGAATGGCGGTGTTTGTTTCGCCGGTGACCGGCTTGATTTTGAGGTAAGACCGGATTGCTTCCATGAAGCGCTGCCGGGCGTTGGACTTCTCTTCCGCCTGTACGTCCCGTAGCGGTATTGTTCGGGCGCCGATCGCCCTGGTCAGGAAGGAGACGATCGCCGGCGGTACGTCCGCCAGCATCGGAAAGTATCCCAAGCGCTGGACGGTCTTCAGCAACACCATCAGGTACAGTCGGGCCGGCGCCGTGCGTCCGATTCGGCGCGCGAATCGGTGCTCTTCTTCGGTCGGCGTATAGACATCTTCGATTTCGCGTTGCGTCAGCTCCGGCTTGAAACGCGGATAAGCCGTTTCATGAATACTGCTCACGACGATGGACTCCCTGGAATCTTATTCGCTACGTAGCAGACCACCACTGCCAGTAGCGCTTCTTGTTGTACTTGCCTGCGTCGGCATTTCCGACGTCAGAAATCTACGAGATCGTATCAGCTATACAAGACAATGCGGCGACCATTTGCATCAATGACAGCTTCGCCAACTTCCTTTTGGTACCGGCCGCACCGATGCTTACTAAGACCAATATCGTGCAGGGATAACCGTTGCCTGCCGAGTGCAGTAGCGATGCCACGAATGAAGCTGCGGCAATGGCGATTTGCACCGGTGTCACGCGCCGATCAATACAATTCAATTGCATTAGCAATCCGTTTCCGAAACTGCTCGTCGGCGTTTGATACCCCAAAGCGCTGTTTCAACGCGAACAAATCGATGAAACCGGTGGCGCCTAACACGCCGGCCGAAATTTCCAGACTCCTGAAAAAAGTCGGCTCCAATGCTGAATCCAAATCCCGGAAAATGTAAAAAGGGATCTCTCGGAGGTGAGTCTGATTGCGTGTGTAGGCCAATAGATCGAACATGCGGGAATCATCAAAATGAATCCCGCAGATGATCATGTCAATCGGCTCGTCAAATGTACGAATGGCCTTTGCAAATGACGTTGCAGTGATCAGATCGACCATGTCGCCGAGGACATGCTGTAACGTCTCGATTCCTTGCAGCGTGTCTGCTGCAACAACCCGCTTCTTCGACGCCATGCTGGTGCCTCCGTGTTCATTCTCAATACAATTGCCTATCGCCTAGGGCCTGTCTCCTTTGGGGAAAGGCTTACCGCCGTTGCTTGGGACATCCTCGGTGTCATTGTTGACGGTCGACCGCGCACCCCTGACAAAATACGACCGTTGGATCGGCATTCAACCGCTCCGGTTCGATGTTTGCCTCGCACGCGCAGCACAGGCCATAGATACCTGAATCGAAGCGATCCAGCGCGGCATTTAGCTTGCGCTGGCGAGTCAACAGCCGCTCCAGCAAACCTTGGGCAAGCGCCTGCTGTTGGAGCGCATCGATGCGCGATATCCTGCCTACACTCGATTGATCTAGTTCGACCGTTGCGGCAGACTGTTGCGCGTGCTGAATCGCCTCGATGGCTTTCGCCAACTCGGCGTCGAGCCGATCCCGAAGCTGTCTACGATCGATATCCCTCAAGGCCATCTCCGTTATCGGAGCAGCAGCGTGGGGATGGTGGACGAGCGGAGCAGGTCGGCCGTCTTGCTGCCAAACAGCAGTTTGCGCAACGGGGAATGGCCGAAAGCGCCCATGATGAGCATGTCGATCGCCTGCTCGCTGATCACCTTAGCGATCGTGGTTTCGGCATCCCCCGCAATCAGTGAGGCCGTGATTTCAAAGTCCGCAGTTGCCAGAGTGGCTTTCGCCCACTCAAGCTGCTGGCGCGCCTCCTGGCTTTCCTTGCCCGACATCAGCAGGTAGATCGGCAATCCACGAAACAATGGGCTGGACGCGATCATTTCCACGCCGCGCCGGGTGACGTTATCGCCATCGAAAGCGATCATCACGCGCCGCGGTTCCCTGAAGCCATTGGTCACGGTCAGGATGGGCTTGTGCAGTGCGCGCACCACACGCTCCACATTGCGTCCCAGGTCTCGATGCGTGACCTCTGCTGCCTCCCCTCGGCGTCCCAATACCAGCAGGCGCACCTGGTCTTCCTGTTCGACCAGCGTTTCTTCCAGCTCGCCATGGCGCAACCGCACATCCACCGGCCGCGCACCAGCGGCGACCGCGCGCTCACGCAGCCGGTTGAGGAAGATGCGGCCTACCTCACGTGCATTCTTGATGCGGGCCTCATCAGCAGCCGAAAGCCTTGCCAGCAAGTTTTCCTGCGCATCAATGCCGATGGCGCCGCTGTGATCTTCCCCCGAACCTCTCTCTGGATGACGTTCGATCACATGCAGGAATTCCAGCGGCGCCGCCATGCGACTGGCTACCCAGGCGGCATAGTCGGCCACGTAGTCCGCGAAGTGCGACTGATCCACGCAGGCCAGCACCTTGTTTTCGTTTTCCATGGTCTTGTCTCCTCTCAGTGGCTCATCAGCATGTCTTCGGCGCCGTCCTTGTCATGCACGGCGAACTTGTCCACCATCGTGGCGCTGGCCTCGTTCAACCCGATGACCTCGACTTCCGTGGCTTCGCGCCGAAACTTGATGACGACCTTGTCCAGTGCGCTGACGGCAGTAATGTCCCAGAAGTGGGCGCGGCTTACGTCGATGCGCACCTTCTCGATGACTTCCTTGTAATCGAAAGCACCAATGAAGCGCTCGGCCGAGGCGAAGAACACCTGCCCCGTGATGGTGTAGGCGCGAACGCGGCCTTCATCCTCGGTGCGCGCAGTCACGTGCAGAATCTGGCCGACCTTGTGAGCGAAGAAGAAACCCGACAGCAAGACGCCGGTGAGAACGCCGAGAGCCAGATTGTCCGTGGCGACGACAACGGCAACCGTCGCCACCATCACGACGCTGGAACTCTTCGGATGCTGGCGCAGGTTGCGGATCGAGCTCCAGTTAAAGGTGCCGATGGAAACCATCACCATCACAGCCACCAGCGCGGCCATCGGGATACGCGCAACCCACTGCCCGAGAAACACCACGAGCAGCAGCAGAAAGACGCCGGCCGTGAGCGTGGACAGCCGTCCGCGTCCGCCCGACTTCACGTTGATGACCGACTGGCCGATCATGGCGCAGCCTGCCATCCCGCCAATCAGGCCGGTAACGATATTGGCCACACCCTGTCCCATGCATTCGCGTCGTTTGTTGCTAGGCGTATCGGTGAAATCATCAATCAGCGTGGCCGTCATCATCGACTCCAGCAGGCCGACTATCGCAAGGGCCAGCGAAACCGGAAAAATGATGCGCAGCGTGTCCCAGTTCAGGGGAATATCGGGTAACAGAAAAAGCGGCAGGCTGTCGGGTAGCTGTCCCTTGTCGCCCACGGTCGGCACGTGAATATCCCAAAACACGGTCACAGCGGTCAGCAGCACGATGGCGACCAGCGGTGACGGGATGGCTTTGGTGAGGTAGGGAAAGAGATAGATAATCGCCAGCCCCGCACTGACCAGCACGTAGACGGTCCACGGTACATGCACGAGTTCCGGCAACTGCGCGATAAAGATCAGAATGGCCAGTGCATTGGCGAAGCCGGTGATGACTGAACGTGATACGAAGCGCATCAGCTTCGCGAAGCCTGCCCAGCCAATGAGTATTTGCAATACGCCAGTCAACAACGTAGCGGCAAGCAAGTATTGCAGCCCATGCTGCTTGACCAGCGTGACCATGACCAGCGCCATTGCGCCGGTCGCAGCGGAAATCATGCCCGGGCGGCCGCCGACGAAGGCAATGACGGTTGCCATGCTGAAGGCGGCGTACAAGCCCACCTTGGGATCGACGCCGGCAATGATGGAGAAAGCGAGTGCTTCAGGGATAAGGGCGAGGGCGACAACGATGCCCGCGAGCATGTCGTTTCGGACATTGGAAAGCCAGTCCTGGCGTAAGGATTTCAACATTCTGCAGTTAGGAAGTAGTGCCAGCCAGCGGTAGCGGATGGCGATTAGCGAAAAGCGCGTCTTTCCGGACAGCGGAATGCAGTACAAACCCCGAGATGATCCGGGGCCGGCAAGACGCAGTGAATCGGCAGTGCAGCCTCGTGCGAGCGGGGGTAATGGAATGGTGGCGGGCTCGCAGCGAGAAAAAGGCTTACACGGGTAGAAACTCCGATTGATGTCTGTGAATGAGGGAAGTTCGGGATTTTAGCTTTCGCACGGGGCGGTGTCAATTTGAGCTGCCAAGCTCAAACCATACCTCAGTGCCCCATGCACACGGATTGCGTCGGTGATACATCAATGCCGGCAGTTCACGTATAACCGGCGTCCTATCATGTCGTCACGCGCCGTGGAGTCGTTGCCGGAGCGTCGCACATACCTCTTCCGTCAATCCGGTGACCGGATCGCTACGCAAAAGATTCGGCAGAAACGGGCGGAACAGCCACGGCTGGTCGTCGAGCGCGACCCATGGCTCCCAAGTCCGACCGGCATGCCGTAGCCAAGCCTCAATCTCTGCTTGACGGACATATGTTCCCATTGAGGTCTCGTCCTGGACATCTTGCCACAGAGGCGTAATGCCGATGATACGCACCCCCACGTCCGGACTAAAAAGCGCCTGCAGTTGCGGCAGCGTCCGGCTTTCGCGCCAAGTCGAACTGATCACGATCTCAACCTGCGGGCACTCGCGCAGCACGCTTTCGAGCAGCGGTCGACGGCACAGCAACTCGGTATCGGAAGTACAGACGGCTGGATGCAGCACGCCGTCAAAATCGAGGAACAGGATCATGTGCGCTTGAAGAGAACAAAGTGGAAAAGCGATTCTACGTCTGTGACACATTCGTGCTGAATAACTCTCATCGCTCAAGGTGACCAATTCATTTGCGCAAGCGGCGCTTGCACAAATACCACTGTCATTCTGCGGCTAGCCGCCGGCCTCCTCAAAATGCCTGCGGAATCGCTGCGCGAGTCGGGTTGACTGTGCATCGCAGCTGCCTTGGTACGTTTGAATCCGTATTCGTCCGACGTGCTGGACGCCTCTGACTTTCAAAAGCGGAAATCGCTTGAACGTGGCCGCCGGGATGAGCGGCGGCAGCGATAGTAGGTGATGATTACATGATGAGTTGGCCCCGATCGCCATAACCCAACGGATCCACCTTCATGCCAGCCAGCATGTCGATTAATAATCGGCGACAACGAAACGAGTCATCGGTCGATTGAATCCAGGCGCCGCGATAGCGTTCGATCCATGTAGAACCATAAGCATCCCCCGCTGAAAGGCCCGCATCGTAAATGCTGACCCGCTCTCCTTTCGGATTAACGGCTACCTGTACCGACAATTCATCAAGTCCGGCATCCTGAAGTGCTACGCGCGCCGGCAAACCGCAAGGCAAGACGAAGTCGAACAAATAGGAAGTGCGGTGTTGGTCATCATGTCCTGGCCAGCGATTGTCACCCGGCCGAAGAGAAAACAGCCGGCGACGCAAAGCCTCGTTCACGGCACACACCACTAGATTGCGCCACGCCTTTTGGCGGTTGGTTTTGTAATGGATCTTGTATGCATGAGTGCAATCGGTCGAAATCATTTCCGGCGTCTTTGCGTCCTCGAAAAAGAATTCTGGATCGGGTGGATAGCCCAAAGTCTGCATGCGCGCATCGAATTTTTCTTCGTTCAAGATGCAGTACAACGGATCCGCGCCGCTGCTTTCCAATTCTGCCAACAGCGCCGCGTGGGTATTGAAGCCGAGCGCGACAGCAAGTGCTTCCGTCAAATGGGATGATTTGCGCTCGTCGTAAATCCGACGAACTTCGATTTTTAATGCGTTAACTGCGGACGCAGATAGGGGAATGCTAGCCATGGCGAGCCCTCAATCAATTCAGCCGGTGTCCGCCGATTACGTACCGACCCAGGATTGAAGGTCATGTGTGAGGATACTGCGTCTGTTTTAACCCGGCGGCAGGTTGGGCTCAGACGGCCTGCCGAAAGAGTATCGTCACGCGGTTTTCTTGTCAAACAGGTGGTGCGCCGCCGTCAGGCGACGAGACATGGCGGACCTGCTCCACCAGCGTGGCGCGCTCTTGTAGCCAAATGTGCTTTTCCTCGGCAAGCCGGTCGGCGCATTCTTCGGTGCGCCGTAACTGGTCGGCCAGCATGGTGGTTTCCTGTTCGCGCGCGGCTAACGCCATCTTGGTGGCGGCCAATTGCGTCTGCAGTGCCTCCATTTGAGCGACCAAGTGTTGCCGTGCTGCTGTCATCTCTTCAAGGCGCACCGTCAGACGTTCCCGTTCCGCACGTAGCGAGACCATTTCCTCCTGCGCGCCGTACGCAGCCTGTTGCAATTGCACCTGGTCGGCGGCCAAGTGCGCGAGGCGCGCTTCCTGCTGGGCAAGTGTGGTTTGCTGGGACGTGATCTGCCGGTTCGTCATGGCGATATCCTGTTCGAGCCGGGCGATGCGCTGCTCATAGCCTTGGCTTTCCTCAGCGCGCTGTGCCGCGGTCGCCTCCTGGTAA
>SCSE01000066.1 GCA_004298015.1 Rhodanobacter sp. | reverse complement strand
CTTGTGCGTGTCCACGCGCCGCGGGGCTGAGCTTGACGCCGATCACTATGCGTTTGCCTTGTATCTGCCCGGTGCCGAACTGACCTTGCATGCCACGCTGCATCCGGCCGATGGCTCGGAGCGGCAGATGCTGTTTGAGTCACTCGACGCGACCGAACCTGACGATCTGCTGGTGCTTGATCGCGGTCTGATCGGCAACACCATGGCGGCGATACTCGCGCAGGCGCAACGCGCTTTTTGCATGCGCGTGGATGCCTCGGGCTGGGCCTGCGTCAAGGCGTTCTTACGCAGCGGTGAGGCGCAGCGCATCGTCACGCTGGCCGCGCCCCATGCCGCTGATGCGATCACCTACGAGCTACGCCGCGAAACCACCACTGTACGCTTGATTCGCGATGTCACGCCGACAGGATCGGTACGCATTTTGATGACCTCGCTGCTCGATGAAGTACGCTATCCCGCCATCGAATTCGGTGCGCTGTACCACTGCCGTTGGCGCGTCGAAGAGGCCTTCAAACGAATCAAGCATCGCTTGCGCCTGGAGGCGGTAACCGGGCTGACCCATCTGGCCTTGCAGCAGGACTTCGCGGCAAAGATCGTCGCCGACAATCTGCACGCGCTGCTCATCGCCGACACGCCGGTCGACGACACGCCGTCCACCGAACCGTCCAGCCGACCCAACCGCACCTACGCCATCGGCGCACTCCACCCGATGCTCGTCGGCTGCCTGTTGTGCGTGAGCGCGTGCAGGGATGCGCTCACCGCCGCACTCAACGTCATTGCACGCACCCGTTGTCGCATACAACCGGGCCGCAGCTATCCACGACCGCCACGAAACAAGCCGCATACGTATTCCGCCTACAAGCTGTGCAGCTGATCGTCAAGGGCTTAAGTTCGGAGCATTGCGGGCAGAGGAAGGTGGCTGGGCGTGGACTGGCCGAGGGTGGCGCCGCCGCGGTCGGCGACGGATCGGGTGCGACAGGCGGTGTGGGTGCGGGCTGGGTGAGCAGTGCACGTGCGGTGGCGAGTTTGCCCTTGCGCTCGGCATTGGCCATGAGTCCATAGGCGCGGATGCGATGAAACCCGCGGGGCAATACGTGGAGCAGGAAGCGCCGCATGAACTCATCGGCATCCAGCGTCATGGTCTTGTGGCGCGTGCGTCCCTTGGCGCGGTAGTCCTTCCAGCGGAAGGTGACCGTGTGCTGGTCCATGGCGACCAGGCGCTTGTTGGAGATGGCGACGCGGTGGGTATACCGGGACAGGTAGGCCAGCACGGCAGCTGGACCGGCGAAGGGCCGTTTGGCGTAGACCACCCATTCACCACGGCGCATCGGCGCGATCCACCGGGCGAAGGCATCCGCTTGCGCCAGGGGCGCATGCTCGCCAAAGAACTGCAGTTGACCGTTGCTGTGCGCCTGCACCAGGCGTTCGAGGAAGAGCCGCCGAAACAGTCGCGACAGCACTCGCACCGGGAGGAAGAAGCCGGGCTTGCAGGCGATCCAGCGTTGACCGTCTGGCGCGATGCCGCCGCCGGGCACGATGCCGTGCACATGCGGATGATGGGTCATCGCCGAGCCCCAGGTGTGCAGCACCAACAGCATGCCGATGCGGGCCCCCAGATGTTTGGAATCCGCGGCGATGGTGAGCAGGGTCTGGGCCGTGGCCTGAAACAGCAGGCGGTAGATCACCGGCTTGTTGGTGTAGGCCAAGGCACTGATCGGCGCGGGTAGCGTGAAGACCACGTGGTAATAATCCACCGGCAGCAGCTCGGTCTGCCGGGCTTCCAGCCAGCGTCGGGCAAGACTGCCCTGGCACTTGGGGCAGTGCCGGTTGCGACACGTAATGGAGTCCACCCCATTAGCTGCCTTATGGTGACCATTCCGTTGTGGGTAGTCGGGGTTCGCTTGCCGAGGCCGCGTGAGGATTTCCATCGCGTGAACGAGGGAAGGACTCTCCATTACGAA
>SCSE01000065.1 GCA_004298015.1 Rhodanobacter sp. | reverse complement strand
AGCACGAGGTACCCGACGAGCTGCTCAGCAGCCTGTTGGCCAACTACAAGAAGCCTGAAGACCTGATCGGCGAGAACGGCCTGCTCAAGCAGCTGACCAAGCTGTTGGTAGAGCGGGCGCAGAACGCGATGTATCCCGTCACAATCCTGTGCCGTGTACTGGAAGTCAGTCGCGGCGGCTATTACGCCTGGCGCAAACGTCAGACTCAGCCCAGTGCCCGTCATCAACGCGACCTGTGAGCGCTCTGCGCGACATCGACAAGTGGATCCGGCGCAAGTTGCGCTGCTACATCTGGAGACAGTGGGGCCGGGCCGGCTATCGGAACCTGCGCAAGCGCGGCGTCAGCGTGCGCGAAGCGTGGCACACGAGTCAGTCGCCCCATGGACCTTGGCGACTGTCGCGAACTCCGGCAGTCGCCTTGGCCTTACCTGTGCGCTACTTTACGGAACTGGGGCTGCCGAGCCTTGCGGCACGGCAGCAGGGATTCAATTCATTGAACCGCCTTGGTACATGACCCGTATGCCCGGTGGTGTGGGAAGATAGGCACCGCGAGGTGCCTCTCTATCCCGATTATGTAGAAAAGGAGCTCGACTAATGAGCAGTTGGAAACTTTCAAAGTCTTATGATTATGATGGAAGGGAAGTTTATTATGGGAAGTTGGGTGAAGGCCCGCCAATGGTCCTTGTTCATGGTACTCCCTGGTCATCATTCAATCTACGACATTTAATCTGGAAGCTATCCAAAGATTACACAGTCTACTTTTTTGACTTGCTTGGCTACGGCCATTCGTGCACTGATGAAGGCGATGTGTCGCTGAGTGTGCAGAATAACGTTTTAGAGAGCTTGCTTAACTACTGGGATCTGGACGACCCGATTATTGTTGGTCATGACTTTGGTGGCGCTACCGCCCTCAGAGCACACCTTCTCAATGACCGGTCCTTTAAGAAGATCGTTTTGATTGATCCCGTTGCAGTGTCTCCTTGGGGCTCGCCATTTTTCCGACATGTGAATAGGTATGAAGCTGCTTTTTCAGGGCTTCCTGACTATATTCACGAAGCAGTGGTTCGATCCTATGTGCAAACGGCTGCTTTCAAGCCTCTTGATGAAGTGACGTTGGAAGGAATTATTTCGCCGTGGACCGGCGAGAAAGGTAAGGCTGCATTCTATCGTCAGATGGCGCAGGCAGATTCCAAATATACCGACGAGATCCAGCCGCTCTATCCTACGATTTCTACACCTACCTTAATCTTGTGGGGGCGAGAGGATAGTTGGATACCGCTGGAGCGTGGGGAGGAGCTTCATAGCTTGATTCCAGGATCGGCGCTTCGGGTGATTGATGATGCAGGCCACCTAATCATCGAAGAAAAGCCTGATGAATTGGTAAAGGAAATTCTGGAGTTTGCTCGGGCTTAGAAACTACATAACCATGCCATGCACCGGATGTCTAACCCTCCGCTTCGCTGCGGTTTTGCCGCCGGTGATGGCTGGCGTTAGCCAGCAGCGAAATGCAAATGAGCACACCCGTTAGCTTCGATAAACTCCTCGCCGGCTTCGAGTGGGTGAGCGCTGAAGCGGTGTCGAAAACGAGGCTTACGTCAACAGGATCACCGGCAAGATCGTCTTGTCATCGAGCAGCATCGAGGTAGAGGAAGAACTGTCGGAAGATATCGAGGACGGAAGTATCTACGTGGCAGTCCCGAGCAAGCGGGATCTTGACCTCGAGCGGGACCTCGCCCTACGTTTTGTCGAGCAATATCTGCCAGAGTCGTACGAATCCGCGTATGGGTTCTTTCGAAGCCGCGATGCCTATGCGCAATTCAAGGCCTTGCTCGATCGAATGAACCGACTTCAACATCGGTACGAGTTTGAGAAGACAGCGGTGGAAGCGGCGCTTCGAGCATGGAGCGAAGAGAACGGCCTGCAGCTCAAGCCCTATAGATTAGGCCCGTAAATAGTCGGAACTTTCGTGCGGAAATGTGGTCTGTGTTTTCATGAACCCAGAAGACGCACGCCGGCTCAGCCCGGTCGAACAACACGAGCGCCGACGCCAAGTGATTCGGGCGTACAAGCGCAAGCTCAACAAGCGGCAGATCGCGCGCGACGTGGGAGTGAGTTATTCCGCAGCGTGCAAGATTCGCCGGTGGCATGGCGGCGCTGGCGCCGCGCACACGGGGTCGTCGCGCCGGTGAAAAGCGGGCGCTGACCGCCGAGCAGGAAGCGAGCATTCGCCAGACCATCTGCGACAAGCGTCCTGAGCAGTTGAAGATGGAGTTCGTGCTGTGGAGCCGCGCGGCGGTGATGGAATGGATCGAGCGCGAGTGCGGGATTCGGCTTCATGTGCGTTCGGTCGGGAAGTATCTGGCGCGCTGGGGCTTCACACCGCAGAAACCGATCAAGCGCGCCTACGAACAGTCGGCCGAAGCGGTACGCACTTGGTTGGACGACACCTACCCGACCATCGCCGAACGCGCCCAATCAGAGGGTGCGGAGATTCACTGGGGTGATGAGACGGTTCTGGTGAACACCGATGTGCGCGGCCGCAGTTACGCCCCGAAAGGCAAGACGCTGGTGGCCATGGCGGTGGGTGGCACACGCCAGAAATTATCCATGTTGGCGAGCGTGACCAACCAGGGCAAGGCACGCTGGATGATCATCGACGGCAACTTCAATCACGAGAAGCTGATCGAGTTTTTCCAGGCACTGGTCGCCGACACCGAGCGCAAGGTGTTTCTGATCCTGGACAACTTGGGCGTGCATCACTGCAAACCGGTGAAGCAGTGGTTAGCCGAACACTCGGATCAGATGGAGGTGTTCTATCCGCCCAGCTACGACCGTAGGAAGTCCCCTCTTGGGAGAGCCTCGAACTCAATCCCGAGGAACGCCTCAATGCCGATCTCAAACACGTCATCCGCCGCAAAGTGCCGGCGCGCACCAAAGCTAAACTTCGCACCGCCACCGAGGAACACATGGCCGTGATCCGCAGCAAATCCGACCGTGGAAAAAGTGCGGGCGGAGCTCGGCACCGGCTCGCCCAACACGGTGACGCGCATGCTCGACGTGTGGCGCGGCCAACTGGGCGAACGATTGCGCCAGCTCAGCGCCTTGCCGGATCTGCCGACACCCGTGGGGCAGGCGATGATGACGCTGTGGCAGTTGGCCACGGATCACGCGAGCCAGGCAATCGCCGGCCGCTTTGCTGAGGAGCGGGCGGCGCTGGAGACTGCCCGGAACACCCTGGCGGCCGAATGCCAGGATTGGACCGCCCGCTTGGAGGCCGCGGAGACCGACCGCGCCCGGGCCCAAGCGGCCAAAGATTTGGCCGAACATGCGTGCGCCACCCTGGATGCCCAGCTGCAGGACAGCCACGCTCTTCGGGCCGACCTCGCCCAACAACGGGACCGCCTGCAGGTGCAGTGCGATCAATTGACTGCAGATCTTCAAGCGCTTCGCGCCCAGCTGGCCGAGCAGCAGCAAGCCGCCGCTGCGGAGCGCGCCCGCCAAAAGGCGTACGTCCGTAACATCGAGGATCGCACCCACCAGGAAGTCGATCGTCTGCGACAAGAAACCAAGCAGTGGCAGCAACGGCTCGTGGCGTCCGAGCGAACCCATCGGGAAGCCGAGAGGTTGCTACAGGGGGCCCAGAGCGTGCTTCGAGACCAACTGCGCAGCGCCGAGCAAGCTGCGGCGCGCCATGCTGGCCAAGTCGCAGCTCTCGAGAAAGCGTTGACCGAAACTCGTGCCAACCCGCCACCGAAGCGGCAGCCGAAGAAATCGGCTCAGCGGGCCAGCAAAGGTGGCAGCAGAAAGGGCGGCGCTAAGCGCTCTCCGTCCTCCTGACCGCAGTCCATCACAAGGAGCGCCCATGAAGTTGAGAGATTTTCATATCGGCCTGGAGTTCTTCGCGAGTGCGGGGTTTCGCTGGCGTTGTACTGATACCGGCTCACGGACCGTCCTGGCGATTCGACTCACAGGCCGTACCTCTGAATGGCTGGCCGGACCACCCTATATCGTGGACGAGGTGGTCTTCGACGAACGCGAGATGGAGCGTTGCTACCTGACGCAAGAGGACGCCATTCTGGCGGCGAAGCGCGCGCACGAGTCCTCAGGACACCCTGGTTACTCGAGCGAAGCGATTGGAATCATGGCGGAGACTGAATTCGGGGAGGAAACCGGCAGGTATCCAAATCCTGGTGCTCTCCGCTTCGATCGTCGTCGTGCAGACGGGGAAATTCTTCACCCATACGCCGCCAGGCGAGACGGCCAGGACTGGAGAGTCCTGGTGCATCTACCGTTCCTCAGCGGGTTCGAGGATGTTCCCGAAGCCGACTTCATCAGCATGCCGATCGCGTCCGAGGAAGACGTTCGAGCTAGAGCGCTGCGCGTCACCAAGGTTGATCCGCGCCCATGAGTGCCATGGTTAACTGGGTGACACGGTTAGCTGGGGAGCGACAGCATGGAGATACTGCTCGGTATAGTAGCCTTCAAAGATTTTACATAATATACATTATGCGTAGTCAAGGAAGGCCCGCCCAAGCCCGCCAGACGCCGCCGCGCTCGCCTGTGGTACGTCTCCCCCGATGTTGTTCGCCGAGGAAAAAGTTGAGCCGTCGACGTGGAATTTCTGTGCAGTTGGCCCCCAAAATTCTGGGCAACCACTGCGACGCACGGATCGAGTTGTACAGGTTCTGTTGTTTCACAACGACGAACTGCCTCCGCACCGACTAGGAAATCGCCTCCGAGCGGCTGTTGCAGGCACTGACCTGTCCCCAGCTAACGCGCTGACCCTCCGCAATTGCCGCGGACAACTGTCCTCACGTTGCAATCCCCGCACTCAAAGGTCCGCAGGGTCAACGATGTTCCCGCAGCCAGCGGCCCGACCGGTCGTTCCGCTTTAACCGATGACTTCGCTTTCGGTAGCGTACTCGCCGGCGGCGACCTTCGACCGCACCAACTCCGCCACATCATTCGGAAGGGTGATGCTGAACTACTGTGTGGTGCGCATGCATAGCCAGTGACTTAGGAACGAGGTTGCCGGTTTCAGGGCGATCCCTGCCGCCCCATCTTCATGATGACTACCCCTTTGTTGCGGAGCTTGAGCTCGTTTTCAATTGCTGACGGCTCCTTATACAGGTCCAACGGCTGATGTTCTTGGAGCTGGACGTGGTCACCCCACAAATCCGGAACTAATCGACTCCAGGTAAGTTACGACTGCCTCGTCCCGGCCTTCGCTCACCAAGTCGAAGGCTGTCTTGTGTCGAAAGGCCGCGACCGGCTCATTCCTCATCCAGGCAATCGCGGTGTCGCCATCCCCGAAGGCTTCGGTGGCGGCCGAGATCACGCGCACAATGGCTCGTAGCAGCTCTTGGACCTTGGGCGCCTGCGGACGGGCACTGAGTGTGTTGCGGTGGACATGGGCACTCTCCGCCAGTTCGCTAAGCTGCAGCGATAGTCGCTTCGCAATCTTCTTCGGGGAAAGGAGCGGCGATCCGGGTGCGTCGAGAAACTGGCTGGTGACGCCGAGTACGTCCATGGTGCGCCCTCATGGCAATGAACGCGTGCACATTATATGCCCTGTCCTTGCACTATATCAGACGCGCCCACCTAACCCGCGCCGGACGCCCTTCGTGGCTTTCTTTTCTTGGGAGCAGGCTTCTCAGCTAGGTGGTTCAACTTGGACTGCAACGCTTCTTCTCGTTTCCGGGCCGCTTGCAAGGCTTGCTGGGCCGTAAGCAATGCCTTCGGAAGACCATCCATCCGAGCCAGCTGCTGTTCCAGCACCTTGGATCTCCCTTTTTGTTCGGCGGCAACGTGTTCGGCCGCTCGAGCGGAATCCAACGCCTTTTCCAACCGTACGGCGGAAGTCGACGCCTCGCGCTCCTGCCGGCGAAGCGTCGCCTGCAGGGCCTTGGTTTCTTCACGGGCTCGGTCAATTTCAGCGTGCGCACGATCCTCAACAGCGCGAACATGCGCCGCCTGGGCCTCGCGCTCGGCCGCCACGCTGCTTTTGTGCGCCTCGAAGGCTTCGTTCAACTGCTCAGCGCGCCGCTGCGAGGCATCTCGTTGCTGGGTGAGTTCGGCCAATTGGCCCGCCTGTTGCTCCACGAGACGCTGCACGTCGGCGAGTCGTGTTTCAGCCACTTCACGGGCCTGGTCCGCGCTCTGGGCGATCCCCTGGGCTTCGGCGAGTGCGATTTCCCACAACTTGCGTTCTTGCGTGAGCGACGATTGGGTCGCCAGTAGGGCATTTTGCTCTTGCGCGAGCGCGGCCTGTGCCAGCGACCCCGCCTGGGCCATGGCGAGGCGCCAGACCTCGGTAAACGCCTGCCCTACATCCCCTGGCAGCTCTGGCAACGCGAGCACCTGGCTCAGACGCGTGGCGAGTTCGCCGCGCCAGGTGTCCAACATACGGGTCACGGTATTGGGCGACCCCGTCCCGAGCCGCGCACGAATTTTCTCGACCGTCGGCCGCTCGCCGGCGGTCACCAGCGCATCGGCGGCGGCGCTGACCTGGTCTTGGGTGATGCCTTTGGCCATCGCGGATGTCTCCCTTGTCGGCGCCCTGCCCGGTTGTTTACGTACTGGTGATAAGTGATGATTATCGTGGCTAGGCACCCTATTTCGTAGTATACATTACATACTATGAAAGATAATTACATCATTTCCACCCTTGCCCAGCCGGCTTCCAGCCTGACGCTACCCATCCAACTGGCGCAGCAAGCCGCCGACGCAGTACGCGAACTGCTCGCCGAAGCGGCGGCGGCCAACACCACGCGCAGCTACGCCAGCGCGCTGCGCTACTGGGCCGGCTGGCACGCGGCGCGCTACGGCGTGGCATTTTCCCTGCCGGTACCGGAGGCCACGGTGCTGCAGTTCGTGGTCGACCACGTGGTGCGGCGCTCGGCCGACGGCGAACTGGCGTGGGAGCTGCCGCCGGTCGTGGACGGGACGCTGGTGGCCGCCGGCCTCAAGGCGAAGCTTGGCCCCTGGACGCTGGCCACCGTGCGCCATCGGGTCGCGGTGCTATCGACCGCGCACCGACTCAAGCAGGTGCCGAACCCGTGCGAGCAACCGGCGATTCGGACCGTGCTCAGCCGTGCTGCACGAGCAGCGGTGAAACGTGGCGTACGGCCGCGCAAGAAAACGGCCATTACTTTGGCCGAGCTCGAGGCCATGCTGGCCACCTGCGACGAGAGTCTGGAAGGCCTGCGCGACCGCGCCCTGCTCTGCTTCGGTTTCGCCAGCGGCGGCCGGCGGCGCAGCGAGATCGCCGCCGCGGATCTGCGCGACCTGCGCCGGATCGGCCCGCAGGGCTATATCTATCGACTGGAACACAGCAAGACCCAGCAAGCCGGTGTCACCGCGTCCTCCACGCCGGACAAGCCGATTCTCGATCGGGCCGCGAAGGCCCTGACCAACTGGCTTGTTGCGAGTGGGATCACGGAGGGGGCGATGTTTCGGCGGCTGTGGAAAAACCGCATCGGTCCGGCGCTCTCCCCCGCCGCGGTGGGTGAGATCGTGAAGCGACGGGCACGACTCGCAGGGTTGGAGGGGGACTTTGGTGGTCACAGTCTACGTTCGGGGTTCGTGACCGAGGCGAGCCGCCAAGGGGTCTCGCTGCCCGCGATCATGGCGATGACGGAGCACCGCGCGGTGGCCAGTGTGATGGGGTATTTCCAGACGGGGGGAGCAACCGGCAATCCCGCGGCACGTCTGCTTGAAGACACCTAAGGAATATCTGAACAAGTCCTCGCGTCAAATTTCTCAGTCTTGAATATCAACAACTTGCATGGCAAGACGGCAAGAAATTGGGACTTGTTCAGATATTCCCTAAACGCGCAGTGAGCGCGTGCCTACCGTTCTCAGTTCCTTGTTGCCACCGCCATAAACCACATGTTGGGCGACAACAGAAGTAGGACACCGACGCAGTGAGGCGCTCTATCGTCGGAGGTATTCATACATCCGCACATCCCTATCCTGGTTATAAATTTCGAGTGCACATTTGAGGCTTTAGCGGATACCGATGTTGATCGGCACGTGGAGGGGTAGTGTCTGGGTAACCCAGTTGACCGCGGCCAGTGCGCGAGCGCCTTCGTTGTAGATGTCTCCATGCCCATCGACCGAGCGCAGGGTGACGATGATTACGACGCGCATCGCTTGCTGTCCAAGTGGCTCGTTCGCGCGGCGCATCATGTTGGCTTGCAGCGCCCAGTTGATGCCGCTCATACCGGAAAACACCTTGCGGTGAATCTTGACCGGCGACCATTTGCCGCCGTGTTCAACTTGCGCACTCTCCAGTCCGTCGGTGCCCTGCTCCCACCTCATGGGAACTTTTCCGTGGAACTGCAGGACGCCGTCTTCATCAGGCTCCAGGGTGCCGAATCCCACCTCGAGGTTGGCTCGCACGTACTCGGCACCCGCACTACCGTCAACGGGCGGTGCGTACACTGCGGTGAGAATGACTTCACCGCGCAACTTGCCGTCGGCCAGCATCGAGGCAGGAATCGGGTATGGGAATTTTCGCCACTTCGTGCCCGTCGTCAGGTCCGCCTCGAAAACCAGGGTAAAGCTGTCCGGACCATCATATAGGGCGGCCATAGGGTCACTAGGCGCACCTGCACCGAAATAGCGGCGATGCACCGGGGTGCGTGCCGGTGAGGCCAGCTCGGCGCTGTGGATCATCAGGGCCTTGACTAGGGTCGGCGACGGCGCGAGTCCGTGCTGTCTGGGAACGTTGCCTAACGCATGCCATGTCTGTGCAGCCATCGCGGCGACGATAGGGGCCGCGAAACTGGTGCCCGCATTGCGGAGCACGCCGTTGTTGGGAGCAAGAACCTTGATCCCTAGCGCGTCCGCGCTCCACGGCGCATCAACACCGCCGCCGACATGCACCACGTCCGGTTTAGGCGTGAACACCGGCCCTGGCCCGCGGCGACTGTAACTTGCGGGCTCGCCAGCGGCGACGTAAGACGTCGTGCTCCCGAGGTGCGTGATGGCGCCGACGGTCAGGGCGCGCACCGAATCTGCAGGACTGGAAATACGATCGGTAAATGTGTCCTCGCAAGGCCATCCACGACGGGGCTCGTCGAGGTAATTGCCAGCCGCCACGACAAAAAGAACCCCATAGTGATCACAGAGAGCATCCAGCTCCTGCGCCAGTTCGCTAAATCCGTCGTCACCCACGCCAGAGGGCGCGCCCAAGGAGAGGTTCCAGACACGGATGTCGGGACGATTGGCAAGAGCCTGGCGCAAGCGCTGAATGAGGTCGCCGATATGCGCCGAGCTCGACTCCAGCCCACAGACATCGTGAACGCGACAGCCGGTGATCGG
>SCSE01000064.1 GCA_004298015.1 Rhodanobacter sp. | reverse complement strand
GGCCAACAGGCTGCTGAGCAGCTCGTCGGGTACCTCGTGCTTGCGTGGGCTCATGGTGTCTCCGGGTCAAAGGGCAGTTTCCTGCCTGTGGCCCGTTTACACAAAATCTAGGACACCCTCGGCCGATCAGACGCAAAACTGACCAGACCGGCAGATTGATAATTGCGACAGCTTATTCAGCGTTGCCTTAGGCCTTTCGCCCTCTCAAGTCACCTCGCGATAGTTCACCTACTTCTCAGTGTTGCGGAGCAAAACAAACAGCTTCCTTAGGCAATCCACCTTCGCCGGGGCCTTGCTCCAGCTCTTACCTGTACCCCTCTAAGCTCTACAGTTTCTCTGGGTGCCTCGTTTATTACCGCGGGTGAGGTGGGGCCTGCACGTGGCGCATCCACAAAGATTCAGTGTGCGAGGTGCAACGCGGCTTTGCAGCCTGGGTTCGGTATAAATTTACGCGTTCTATACACGCATCGGCCAAATCGCTACGCCTAATTTATGCGGCGATTCTTATAGTGCGCGTCGTTCTCCTTTGAGTCGACGCCGATGGATTTCGTCTACCTGCTGTTTCTCTTGTTCCTATGCGCGGCCACGCTTGGCTTCGCGCTGCTCTGCGATCGGCTGAGCCCGCGCAAGTGAGCGTCGCGCGCATTTCCTTTCCAGCCCTGTCTGCTTGAGTTCCTGCCCATGAATGTGCTTTACGTGTTCGCCGCGCTGATCGCGCTGGCGCTGACCGGCTACCTGTGTGTGGCCCTGCTCAAGCCGGAGTGGTTCGAATGACCACCAACGATTATTTCCAGATAGGGCTGTACCTGGTCGTGTTGCTGTTGCTGGTGAAGCCGCTGGGCAGCTACATGGCGGCCGTGTTTTCCGATACGCCCAACCGCGTCACGCGGATCGGCGCGGGCAGCGAGCGGCTGATCTACCGGCTGTGCGGCATTCGTGCGGACGAGGACATGGGCTGGAAGCGCTATGCGCTGGCCATGCTGTTGTTCAACGTCCTCGGCGTGCTGGTGGTATATGCGCTGCAGCGCCTGCAGCTGTGGCTGCCGCTGAACCCGCAGCACTTCGGCGCGGTGTCGCCGGACTCGTCGATCAACACCGCGATCAGCTTCGCCACCAATACCAACTGGCAGGGCTATGGCGGCGAGTCGACGATGAGCTACCTGACCCAGATGCTGGGTCTGGCGGTGCAGAACTTCCTCTCCGCCGCCACCGGCATCGCGGTGCTGATCGCGGTGATCCGCGGCTTCAGCCGGCGCAGCGCGAAGGGCCTGGGCAACTTCTGGGTCGACCTGACGCGCAGCACGCTGTACCTGCTGTTGCCGCTGTCGCTGGTGCTGACCCTGCTGCTGGTGTCGCAGGGTGTGGTGCAGAACTTCAAGCCGTATCTCAGCGTACCGGTGGTGCAGGCCAGCACGGTCAGCGAGCCGGTGCTGGATGCGGCGGGCAACCCGGAAAAGGATGCCGCCGGCAACGCCGTGATGAAGCCGGTGCAGGTCAGCACGCAGACCCTGCCGATGGGGCCGGCGGCGTCGCAGATCGCGATCAAGCAGCTGGGCACCAACGGTGGCGGCTTCTTCAACGTCAACTCGGCGCACCCGTTCGAGAACCCGACCCCGCTCAGCAACTTCCTCGAGATGCTGTCGATCCTGCTGATTCCCGCGGCGCTCTGCTACACCTTCGGCGCGATGGTGGGCGACCCACGCCAGGGCTGGTCGCTGCTTGCGGTGATGCTGGTCATCTTCATTCCGTTGCTGCTGATCTGCACGGCGGCGGAACAGGCCGGCAATCCGCTGCTGACGCATTTGGGCGTGGATCAGCATGCCTCGGCGATGCAGGCCGGCGGCAACATGGAAGGCAAGGAGACCCGCTTCGGCATCGTCAACTCGACGATCTGGGCCACCGCCACCACGGCGGCATCCAATGGATCGGTTAACGCGATGCATGACTCGTTCACGCCGATCGGCGGACTGATCCCGATGGGACTGATGCAGCTGGGTGAGGTGGTATTCGGCGGCGTCGGCTCGGGCCTGTATGGCATGTTCGCCTTCGCCGTGGTGGCGGTATTCATTGCCGGCTTGATGGTCGGAAGAACGCCCGAATACCTCGGCAAGAAGATCGAGGCTTTCGAGATGAAGATGGCCAGCCTCGCGGTGCTGATTCCGTGTGCGCTGGCGTTGATCGGCACCGCGATCGCGGTGATGTCGGCGACGGGCGTGGAGGGCATTGCCAACCCCGGCGCGCACGGTTTCAGCGAGATGCTGTACGCGGTCAGCTCGGCCTCCAACAACAACGGCAGCGCTTTCGCCGGACTCTCGGCCAATACGCCGTTCTGGAACGTGCTTCTGGGCGTGTGCATGTTCCTGGCGCGTTTCCCGCTCGCGATCGCGATGCTGGCGATGGCCGGTGCGCTGGCCGCCAAGCGCCACGTGCCCGAATCCGCCGGCACGCTGCCCACGCATACACCGCTGTTCGTCACGCTGCTGGTTTGCGTGGTGATAGTCGTCGGCGCACTCACCTTTTTGCCGGCAGATGCTCTAGGGCCTATCGCCGAGCAACTCATGTCGGCTCATTCGATTTCGCTGGGGCACTGATCCATGACTTCGCATACTCAAGCGGCGAGCAGCTTCAGCCGTGAGCTGCTGCTCAAGGCCGTTGCCGATTCGTTCCGCAAGCTGTCGCCGCGGCTGCAGTTCCGCAACCCGGTAATGTTCGTGGTGTTCGTCTGCAGCGTGCTGACCACGGCGTTGTGGGTGCAGGCGCTGGCCGGCCACGGCGAGGCGCCGACCGGCTTCATCTTCTGGGTCAGCCTGTGGCTGTGGTTCACTCTTTTGTTCGCCAACTTCGCCGAGGCACTGGCCGAAGGTCGCGGCAAGGCGCAGGCCGATGCGCTGCGCAGTTCGCGCAAGGATGTGCTGGCGAAGAAACTGGCCGGCCCCGAGCGCACGGCGGCGATCACCTTTGTCCCTTCAAGCGACCTGCGCACCGGTCACCACGTGCTGGTCGAGGCCGGCGAGCAGATTCCAGGCGACGGCGAAGTGGTGGTGGGCGCAGCCAGCGTCAACGAGAGCGCCATCACCGGCGAGTCCGCGCCCGTGATCCGCGAGTCAGGCGGCGACCGCAGCGCGGTCACCGGTGGTACCCAGGTGCTGTCCGACTGGCTGGTGGTGCGCATCACCAGCAATCCGGGCGAGAGCTTTCTGGACCGCATGATCGCCATGGTGGAAGGCTCCAAACGACGCAAGACGCCGAACGAGATCGCGCTGACGATCCTGCTGGCCAAGTTCACCCTGATCTTCCTGCTCGCCTGCGCCACGCTGCTGCCGTACTCGATCTACAGCGTGCGGGCGGCCGGCGTCGGCCACCCGATCACGCTGACCGTGCTGATCGCCCTGCTGGTATGCCTGATCCCCACCACCATTGGCGCGCTGCTGTCGGCGATCGGTATCGCGGGCATGGACCGGATGATTCGCGCCAACGTGATTGCCACCTCGGGCCGGGCGGTGGAAGCGGCCGGCGACGTCGACGTGCTGCTGCTGGACAAGACCGGCACGATCACCCTGGGCAACCGCCAGGCGGTGGCGTTCCAGGCGGCGCCCGGGGTGGACGAGCGCACGCTGGCCGAGGTGGCACAGCTCGCCTCGCTGGCTGATGAGACCCCCGAAGGCCGCAGCGTCATCGTGCTTGCCCGCGACAGGTACGGCCTGCAGGAGCGCCAGCTGGCCGAGCGCGAGGCGCAGTTCGTGCCGTTCACCGCGCAGACCCGCATGAGTGGCATCGACCTGGGCGATCGGTGCATCCGCAAGGGCGCACTCGACGCGGTGGAAAAATACCTGGTCGGCCGGAACAGCCCGCTGCCGCCGCTGGTGCGGCGCATCGCCGAGGACATCGCCCGTCGCGGTGCCACGCCGCTGATCGTCACCGAAGGCGATCGTGCGCTGGGCGTGATCGAGCTCAAGGATATCGTCAAGTCGGGCATCAAGGAGCGCTTCGCCGAAATGCGCAAAATGGGCATCAAGACCATCATGATCACCGGCGACAACCCGCTGACCGCAGCGGCGATCGCGGCCGAGGCGGGCGTGGATGATTTTCTCGCCGAGGCCACGCCGGAAGCCAAGCTGAAACTGATCCGGGACATCCAGACCGAGAACCGGCTGGTGGCGATGTGCGGCGACGGCACCAACGACGCCCCCGCGCTGGCCCAGGCCGACGTGGCGGTGGCGATGAACACCGGCACCCAGGCGGCGAAGGAAGCCGGCAACATGGTCGACCTCGATTCCAACCCGACCAAGCTGATCGAGGTGGTGGAGATCGGCAAGCAGATGCTGATCACCCGCGGTGCGCTGACCACGTTCTCGATATCCAACGACATCGCCAAGTATTTCGCGATCATCCCGGCCGCATTCGCCACCACCTATCCGGCGTTGAACGCACTCAACGTGATGCACTTGGCAACGCCGCAGAGCGCGATCCTGTCGGCGGTGATCTTCAACGCGCTGATCATCATTTTCCTGATCCCGCTGGCGCTCAAGGGCGTGAAGTATCGGGCGCTCGGTGCCGGTGCGCTGCTGCGTCGCAACCTGCTCGTCTACGGGCTCGGCGGCATGGCGGTGCCGTTCCTCGGCATCAAGCTGATCGACATGCTGCTGGTGGTGTTGCACCTGGCCTGAGTCGATCAATCGCGCGGCCGGCGGTCGTCGGCTGCGCGGAATCTCCTACTGGAAGTCCAAGTTATGCAGACCCTCAAAGTATCCGTTTCTTTTCCAGACGCCACCTATCCCGAGATGGAGCTGCGTCTGTCCGCCAACAATGCCGACGGCGACGTGGTGAGCGCGCTACCCATGCAAACCGCGCGCGCGCCGCAGATCGTGCCGCTGCCACGTACTGCGGTCGATGCCGCGGACGGATGCGACGACGAGTACACCCTCGGCGGTTATACCGGCATCTGATGCCGTTTCCCCATGCCACCATGAGCGTCGCCCGACCCGGGTCTGACGTCGGAGTTTTCACCATGAAAGTGCGCTCCCTCGCTGCTGCTGCAGCCCTATTCTCCCTCGCAGGCATCACGGCGGAACACGCTGACAGCGCACCGGCCAGCCCGGTCACCGGTAATGTCGCGGTGACCAGCAACTACTTGTTCCGCAGTCTCACCCAGACCCGGGGTCGCCCCGCGATCCAGGGCGGTGCCGACTACGGCAACCCGAACGGTTTCGCGGACGGCTTCTGGGGTTCCAGCATCAATGAGCGCAGCTACCCCAGCGGCGCGATGGAGCTGGATCTGTATGCCAGCTACGGGCAGTCCATCAACAGCGACTGGTCGGGGCGCGTAGGCCTCTACGGCTATGGTTATCCGGGCGCCAATCTGGATCAGGCCGGTCTGGCCTCGCACTCGCTGAATACCCTCGAGGCGAATGCCGCGCTGACCTGGAAGCAGTTCACGCTGAAATACAACCACGCGCTGACTGATTACTTCGGCGTGGATACCGAGCAGGGCTACGCCGGCGATTCGAAGGGCACCGACTATTTGCAACTGGATCCGGCGATGCCGATGAACGACGTGTGGAGCCTGGCCCTACATGCCGGTCACACGCACTACACCGCCACGCTCGTGGACCCCTTCAACGGGTCGCGCAATCCGAGCTACAGCGATGTCGGCGCCACGCTAAAGGCCCAGCTCAATGGCCACGGGTCGTTCAGCGGTGGCGTCACCTATGCGACCAACGCGGACTTCTACCGCCGTACGTCCGGCGTTCTCAGCGCCAGCGACACCCGCAATGTCGGTGGCGCCCGCGGTTTCGTGATGCTGCAAGGCACGTTCTGACCGGAGCCATCCCATGTTCAAATTATTGCGACAATCCTTCATGTTGTTGTTGGTGCTCACTATGATCACCGGCGCGCTGTATCCGCTGGCCGCCACCGGGCTGGCGCAGTTGGTGTTTCCGCACCAGGCCAACGGCAGCCTGATCGTGCGGGACGGCAAGCCGGTCGGCTCGTCGCTGATCGGCCAGTCCTTCACCGACCCGAAGTACTTCTGGGGCCGGCCGTCGGCGACATCACCCAATCCTTACAACGCCGCCTCGTCATCGGGCTCCAATCAGGGCCCGACCAATCCGGCCCTGGCCGACGCGGTCAAGCAGCGCATCGACGCGCTGCGCGCCGTCGATCCGGCTAATACGGCGCCGGTTCCGGTGGATCTGGTCACGGCCTCAGCCAGCGGCCTCGACCCGCAGATCAGCCCGGCGGCAGCGCAGTATCAGGTTGCCCGCGTGGCCCGGTTGCGCCACCTCAGCCTCGCCCAGGTGCAGTCGCTGGTGCGGCGCTATACGCAGGGACGCCAACTGGGCATCCTGGGCGAGCCGCGCGTCAACGTGCTGCAGCTCAACCTGGCGCTGGATGCGCCAGCAGGACAATGAGGTGGAGTTTTTCTCCTTGCCGGCATCCGTCCGCTTCCTGCGAGTGAGGGCGCTCCACGCGCTGACGAAAGGCTTCGGTGGGAACATGATGATGGGGCACACGAGATCCGCCGATGACCGAATCCTCCCGTGAGGCCCGCGCCGATGCCCTCCTCAGCACCGCTGAGGAGGCGCGCAGCGATCGGCTGAAGATCTTTCTCGGCGCCGCACCCGGCGTGGGCAAGACGTTCGCCATGCTGTCGGCCGCGCGCGAACTAAGGCGCCAAGGGACGGATGTGGTGGTGGGGCTGGTCGAGACGCACGGCCGCGCCGAAACAGCAGCGTTGCTGGAAGGCCTGGAAGTGCTGCCCCGGCGCACGGTGACCTATCGCGGCCGCGACTTCACTGAGTTTGACCTGGATGCTGCGCTGGCGCGCAAACCGGCAGTGCTGCTGGTGGACGAGCTGGCGCACACCAATCTACCGGGCTGGCGCCATACCCGACGTTGGCAGGATATTGCCGAACTGCTCGATGCCGGTATCGAGGTCTACACCGCACTGAACGTGCAGCACCTGGAGAGCCTCAATGACCAGGTGCGCCGGATCACCGGCGTGACCGTGCGCGAGACCGTGCCGGACGCGTTCCTGGATCGCGCCCGTGACATCGTGCTGATCGACCTGCCACCGCGCGAACTGATCGGGCGGCTCAAGCAAGGCAAGGTTTACATGCCCGAGACGGCCGCAGCGGCGCTCGACGCCTTTTTCTCGCCCACCAACTTGGCCGCGCTGCGCGAACTGGCGTTGGAAACCATCGCCGCGCACGTCGACAGCGACCTGCGCGAGCACATGCTTGCGCGCGGAAGCGCCATGCCGGTGCGCCGGCATGTGCTGGCGGCGATCGACGGTCATGGCCAGAGCGACTACCTCGTGCGCGTGGCGCGGCGCATCGCCGAGCGGCGCGGTGCACCGTGGAGCGTGGCCTTCGTGGATACCGGCGCCGCGATGGATCCGGCCCGGCGCGAGCGTCTCGACGCCGCGATGCGGCTGGCGCGGAGGCTCGGCGGCGAGTCGATCATCCTGCGCGGCCATGTGATCGCCGACGAGCTGCTGGCACACGCGGATCGCGAAGGGGTGGGCCAGATCATTTTGGGCCGCACCCGCGAACGGCCGCTGGCACGCATGCTGGGTACCTCGCTGACCCAGCGGCTGATGCGCCGGGGCGCGCACATGGAACTCACCATCATCGCCACGCCGGCCGAGCGCGCACGGGCGCGTCGTCGCCTGCGCCTGCCGGGCGGACGCGGTTCGCGCGGCGAATACCTGCGCGCTACGCTAATCACACTGGGTGGATTCGGGGTGGCCTTCATCGCCGACCGCTATCTTGCGGTGGCCAACCTCGCGCTGATCTTTCTCACCACCGTGCTGGTGGTGGCGGTACGTACGCGCATGGCGGTGGCCGTCTATACGGCGACCTTGTGCTTCATAGGCTACAACTTCTTCTTCGAGCCGCCGCGCTATACGCTGGAGATCGCCAACGCGGACGACGTGCTCGCCGTGAGTATGTTCTTTCTGGCTGCATTGATCTGCAGCCGTCTGGCCACGCGGTTAACCAATCAGGTGGAATCGTTACGCGAAGCGCAGGTGCGCGCCCGCGCCTTACTCGGACTGGGTCAGCGGCTCACTGCCAGCACCGATGCTGCTGGCATGCGCGAGGTGGGCGTGCAGGCGCTGGCCAAGGCGCTAGGCGCTGAGGCGGCCATCCTCACCCGTGATGCCGGTCAGGTGCTGCATCCAGTCGTTGCCGCGCCGCGCACTCTTCAGCTCAGTCCGCAGGATCTGGCCGCCGCCGACTGGTGCGAGCAGCACGCCGAGCCGGCTGGCCGCTACACTGACACGCTGAACGGGGCCGGTTGCTGGATGCTGCCGCTGGGCGCGGAGGACCACCGTCTCGGCGTGGCCGCACTGCGCTTCGACGCGGGAAAGGGCGAACCCGATCCCGATCGACGCAGCCTCGCGCTGGCGATGGTGCAGGACATCGGCAGTGCGCTGGAACGTGCACGGCTCGCTGACGAACTAGAGAGCGCGCGAGTGCAGGGCGAGACCGAGCGTCTGCGCAGCGCCCTGCTGTCGTCCGTGTCGCACGACCTGCGCTCGCCGCTGGCCTCGATCATCGGCGCCGCCGGAACCCTGGTCAGCTACGAAGAGAAGCTTCCGCCGATGGAGCGACGTGAGTTGCTGGAGGCGATCCTCGGCGAGGGCCAGCGGCTGGATCGCTACATCCAGAACTTGCTCGACATGACCCGGCTCGGCCATGGCACGCTGAAGCTCAACCGCGACTGGACCGACAGTGCGGAGATCGTGGCCGCCGCCGTTACCCGGCTGCGCAAGCTGTTTCCCGAACTGCGCGTGGAGACCCTGGCGCCGTCCGAACCGATACTGCTGTACGTGCATCCTGCCCTGATCGAGCAGGCGTTGTTCAACATCCTGGAAAACGCTGCGCGATTCTCGCCACCTGACCAGCCTGTGCGCGTCAGCGTGCACCGCAGCGAAGAGCGGCTGCTGATCGACGTGAGTGACCGCGGTCCCGGTATTCCCGAGGACGAACGCGCGCGCATCTTCGACATGTTCTATTCGGTCTCGAGGGGCGATCGCGCGCCGCAGAGCACCGGGTTGGGTCTGGCAATATGTCGCGGCATGATCGGCGCGCACGGCGGCAGTGTGGAGGCGCTGCCCGGCGACGGCGTCGGTACCATTATCCGGATCAGCTTGCCGCTGCCCGCGCCTCCCGATTCGACGCCGTGACGGGTACTCGGTAGGCTGATGAATTCTCCGTTCTCCCCATGACGGCATCGCGATGACCTCAGCTTCCCCGCGCGTATTGGTGATCGACGACGAGGTGCAGATTCGCCGCTTCCTCGACATTGGCCTGCGCGCCGAAGGTTACGAGGTGCTGCTGGCGGCGACCGCAGTCGAAGGTCTGGCGCTGGCCACCACTCAGTCGCCGGATTTGGTGATCCTCGACATCGGCCTCCCGGACCGTGAAGGCCACGAGGTGCTTGCGGAACTGCGCCAGTGGAGCCAAGTCCCGGTGCTGATGCTCTCGGTACGAGACAGTGAGAGCGAAAAGGTGCGGGCGCTTGATCTGGGCGCCAACGACTATGTCACCAAGCCCTTCGGCATCCAGGAGCTGATGGCGCGCCTGCGCGCGCTGCTGCGTCAGCGCGCGGTGCTCGGCGAGCCGAACCCTTCGCCTAGCTACAACGCCGGCCGCCTGCAAATTGACATGGCTCGCCACGAGGTGATCCTCGACGGCGCCGCGCTATTGCTCACCCGGAAGGAATACGCGCTGCTCGCTATGCTGGCCCACCATGCCGGGCGCCTCGTTACCCAGCAGCAACTATTGCGTGAGATCTGGGGCGCCAGTCACGTGCAGGACACTCATTACCTGCGCATCGTGCTCGGCAAGTTGCGGCAGAAGCTCGGCGACGATGCTGTCAACCCGCACTGGCTGAAGACCGAGCCGGGCGTTGGCTATCGATTCCTTGGTGTGAGTGATACGTCCCGCTAACCACGATCTCTCAAGGTCGCAATTCATGCGAATGGTACGCGAGCATGTGCAGATTTCTGTGTCATCGGGCTGGCTGCCAGATCGAGGCCCGCACGTAAAGCAGATCCGGGTTACACGGAATTCTGCACTCGCATAGTCCACGACTTCTTCCAATACCTGCTCGACAAGACTGGCCGAGAGCTGCACAGCTGCACAGCATTTTCCCTGTCACCACCCCAATGGAAGTGGTCAAAGTGCGCCCTGATGCGCGAAAGAAATAGCGATTGGACTCAATGCCACAGTCTGGTGGCCACAACTTTGCTGTTACGCCCAAAGATTGGTTTCCCCAAAGCGACCGTTCGCGATCGGCTCAAATGGGTCGAAAGCCGACGTCTAGATGGAATGTTCTAGGATTGACAGGTGACATCCACAGCCGCGACCAAGGGGTTCAGGTTCACTTATCAATTGTCAGAAAGTGAATCTGCCCCCGTTCTGCGCAACGTCAAAGAGCGGCGGCTGCTCGTTTACAGCGAATGCGATCGCCTGGTGATTCGGTGATCTTGTGTCAGCCTGCACGCCAGTCTGTCCTGAAGTTCAGCGTCCTTATCAGGAAGAAGGTGTTGTCGCAATCTACGTGTACCGCCAAGCACACGTCCGGAATGTGTCGGTTGGCGCGCTGCTTTGCGGGCTTCGAAGCCTCGTTGGTTATGACCCAACGCTCGTTGCGTTTTGCCAGCGCGTAGGCAATCAAGAAAGGATCCCGCCCAACCTTGTTCACTTCCAGATCGGTCAAGTCCGATGCGTAGCCGGTGGAGACGACTCGGTCGATCAGGTCTGGATCAGGCTCCTCCTTCAACACCATATCGCGCTTGATGTCACGCTGCTTAAGCCAGTCGACCAAGTCTCCACTACCCGCAGTGATCTCTTCGTAGATCTCCAGCGGAACCTTCAGCTCGCCAGCCGCCGCCTTGTGTTGCAGCCAGTTCCAGAACTCGGGTACGCGATCCAGCGGGTAATAGTCGCGGTTAGCGTCGATCAATACATTGGCATCAAGCAGATAGAGCATTCGTTATCCCCTGCGCTGCTCAGGGGGTTCGGACAATTGCAGGATCGTGCCGACTCGGGTGGGTTTGATACCCAACACCTTGCTGGCTCTGGTGGTGCTGAGGTCACCCGTCCGCAGCAACCGCTTGGTCGTGTCGAGTAGTGCCGGGCCAAGCCAGGACCGCAGTACCACGTTAGGGTTGGGACCAGCGCCGCTTTCCGGGCGTTCCCCCTTCCTGCGCTCGCGTTGCTGTACCCAGAGTTCGCGGTAATGCTGATGCAAGCTCTCCCATTGTGCGGCGCTCAAGCGCTGTCCCCGGTAAAGCTTGTACGCGACCATTGATCTGCTTACGTTTCGCGCCGCTGCGAAGTTCTCGATGGCTGCCCCGGCGGCGTCCATATCGAATTTGCGTGGCAATGCCAAGGCTTCGATCTCCGCGCTCGGTACCAGCATCTCGGAGGCTACGTCGTTGCAAAAGCGCTCGATCGCAATGTCGGCAGTGACCGGACCGCTCACGCCGCTGGCGCCCAGCCACAGGTGCGCCAGTTCATGCAGCAGGGTGAAAGACCACGCCGTCTTGGCGTCCCCGGCGTTGATCACCACGAACGGTGCGATCGGGTCCGCCAATGCGATGCCGCGAAAAGTGTTGACGCTGAGCGTGGTGAGGTAGTTGCCCAAGTTGCCCACGAGCAAGACGTAGATGCCGACGTTCTCGACGTTCGCCCGGAGTTCCTTGAATGCCACGTCGGGGTTACGGGCAGAGCGGAAGGCGTCACGGGAAAATCCGATCACCGTTGCGATGGCTCGGCCAACCGCCTGCACACCCATTTTCTGCGTTGCAGAGCCGATGTAAGCCAGCGGCCGGGTATCCTCGTCGTCCTCCAGTGCTGCACGGAGCAAGCCTTGACGGGTCTTGAGATCCCGCAACAGTGCGTCCAGCAATGCGTTTTCACCGGGGTCGCGCTGTTCCGGCAGCGTCCGGAAGTCCTCGCCACGGTTGCCCTTGCGCGGGACTGACTTGAGATAGAAGCTCACCAGCGGCCGGCGATATTGCTCCGCCATCCGACGCAGCAATGCCGGCGTGGGCTGTACTGTGCCGTCCTCCAACGCCGCCAGGCGCTCGACGCCACTGACGCCGCGCGCGTCTCCGATATCCAGCTTGTGCGCCGCAATCTCCGGCAGCATTCCGGCTGTCGTTCTGGCCCACTGTAAGATTTCGGGGTTGACTGCAGGCATGGGGCTCGTTTTACGGGTTGGCCAAGGTCAGGCGGTGGCACGGGTGGGGCTTCGGCGCGTCGTTTAACTCACGCGACCCCGTTTTACGGCAAGAGCCGTCACTATGGTACGTGGCGGTGTCATCGTTTGCGACATCGAAGTGGTATATGAGCCCAAGACACTCAATCAGGATATTGCAACAAGCATGACCGAGATCAGATCCCCCCGAAAGCTCATCGAAGTCGCCCTGCCGCTGGACGACATCAACGTTGCCGCAGCGCGCGAGAAATCGATGCGGCACGGGCATCCGAGCACCTTGCATTTGTGGTGGGCGCGGCGCCCCGTGGCAGCGGCACCGCCTCCGGCGCGCAGCGATCACGATTGGCGCTACTTCGGCACTGTCACCATCAATGGGGTGATTGGAGCCCTGGCCTGGAAGGCCGGCGGCTATGGCATGACGGTCGGAGACGGCGCAGTGCGGCCGTTCAGCCTGTGGGAGCGGATCAGATTCAACGAGATCATGGAGTCTGAAAGCCCGCCCGGCAGGGAGCGGCGCCGCGGAGCAAATCCTCCGAGATGTGGGGCTCGCACTTTTTTTCCGGTGTCTGACAGCGGCGATGCCTGCACCAGCTGCGCTGGCGCGCGTGATGGAGGGCTCGTGTAGGTCATCACCTACACCCCTGCACTCCCCGCCCCGACATCCCGCACGCGACAGTTGGGGCAGCCTAGCTGGGCCCCGCTCGTCGCGACCAACCGACAGGGAGTCTGAAGGAACCGGCGGGCGGGGCACTTCTTTGCATGGATGCCTGCATGATCGCCTACACCCTCAAGCGCGACGATGACGGGCAGTGGAGCATCCGCTGCATGGGCTCGACCCTGGCCAGCGGCTTGCAGCTCGACTTGGCCATGGAGCAGGCACATGAGATGGCCCTCACCAAGCACATGGATTCTGGTCGACCGACATGCGTCGAAGTGCTCAGAGCCAAGGCCGACATTCACGCGTCAGACGAAGCGCAGCCGGATCCCCGCTGGCGTTCAGCTGCGGCATAGGCGATCGACCGTGAACGAGAGAATCAATCTGCACTCCCCGTTGAGCCGATCGCACTGGTGCGGCAACTTCAGCTGCAGCGAGCAGGAACTGCTCGACGCAGTGTGCACCACGCACAGCACCGAGGTTGGTGTAGTCGGCCTCTACCTCGCGACCCGGTACGCCCTCGAATCCTTCGATGCGTCGGACGCGTCTCTGAGGTAGTCGGTTCGTCGAGGTCAACTGTCAAGGTCTGCGGACGCATTTAACGCGCCGGGGCATGACTGCTGAAGCTTGCTGACGGCAGGTGCCTCGAAAGTGAAGGTGCGGATGGACACGGGCTGAGTACGAAGTGGAGGATGTCGTAGAACCTCGGGAAGGGCAGGCCGGCGGCCCACCGGGTTTGCCCGCCCCTGTCAGTTCCCCATGCGTCGCTCATGACCGGCCATAGCCGCGCGCGCCTCAGGGAGCAGAGCGCTTCCCTGAAAGCCTCTCTGGCCACCGTGAGGCGTTGGCGAAGGTCGGCGCAAAGACGCGTGCCCAAGGCCCCGATGTCGCGTTGTTCCCGCCATGCCGCCAGCAGTTCCGTGACGGTCTCGCGGGAGTTGGTGAGAGTATCCTCAGCGTCCCGTTCGGCCCGCCAGCATTCCTGGTAGTCACACTCCTGTTCGGCGTGGATCCGGGCGAGCTCGTCGCCGGCCAGCGCAGCCTCCACAGCGGTGGCGAACAGGCGCAGCTTGCCCCGATGGGCGTCCAGCACGACATAGCCGCTGCCCTCGCTTTCGCCGTAGCCGGCGATAAACAGCATGTGCCCTTGGCGTGCCGGAAGTTGCCATACGTTGCCCCGGTAGGTGGCATCGCAGAACGCGCGGTCGGTGTACCAGCCCCGGTGCCGGACACTGCGCACGATGTCATCGCTGGCGCCGACGTCCCGGAAGGTGTTGCGTATCACGCGACATGCCACGCCCGCGTGGTTGCCGCACGAACTGAAGTGAAAATCACCCATGTCGATTATCTCCTGTCAGAAAGTAGTAAGGCCCGCTCGGGATCGAGCGGGCCTTGCTTGTGCCTGTCGGCGGTCAGTGGTGCCAGAGGGGGTAGGTGGTGCCGTTGACGCACTCAAAGCTCATCCCGCGCCACGATTCGGCCGCATCCAGCCGACACCACTTCCTCCACCTTCTCCTGGGTGAAGTGCTCGCACCGTTCGCGCCAGTCGTCTTCGGCCCACTCACACGACGCGACGCGTTCGTCATACAGCGCCTCGAACTCCGCCGCCCAGTCCTTGGCAAGGTTGTGGAATTCGTAGCTGTCGTTGGGCCGGAAGCGCGCCAGCGCCATGTTCCACGCGATCTCCACCACGGTCTCGATAAGCTTGCTGTGGGTGTGGAGCGTGGCCGTGTACGCGGCCAGCTGTTCGCGGTGGGTCTTGTTGCTCAGCCCAGCCACGGCAACGCGGTGTTCCAGAGTGCCGTCAGCGACGTCGGGCACCATCGCATGGCTTCCTTGGTCGTGGTGCATCGCTATCGCCCTCTCGGCTGCCGCTTCGGGCGAAGTGGCGTCGACCTCGATCGTCCACGTGACGCGGTAGGTTTTCTGGAGGTCCGTCATGCGCGTGCCTCCCGAGTGCGCAGGTAGTCGTGAACGCGGTAGAGCCGCTCGATCCCCGGTGTGTTGTCCGCAATCCACGCCTCCAGCCGGCCGTTTCCCCGTGCGCTTTCCATGAGGCAGACCTCCTCCAGCTCGCCCTGCGTGTCGCGCACGTAGGCTTCCACCAAGGTCTGCAGCTGGTTGTGGTCCCAGCGCCCCACATCGCCCCAGCTCCTCCAGTGGGGCGAGTAGAAGGAGATGAAGCCGCTGCGGGACGTATGGCGCTCACCGGCCACCTGGTCCAAAGAGGTCGTCGAGGTCTCCCGCATCAACCGCTGTGCCTCTTCCAGTGGCAGTTCGACAAACAGGCGATCCGTCTCGAAGTTGTAGAACCTCGGGGAATCCATCGACTCGAAGCGGACCAGATGGATCCCGACGGCCTCACAAAAGGTCTCCGCAAACTCCTTGGCGTAGGTAAGGTGAACCGCTGACCAGCGGCAGGCACTGCTCACGCGGTCGGTCAGGCCGGGATTCGGATCCCCCTGGTCATTGGCGAACATCGCCGCCACGGCGTAGTCCAGCTCGGCATCGTGCTGGGAACCGTAGAACCCGGCGAAGGGGAGGGTGATGATCAGCGTCTGCATCACATCAGCCCTCGACCGGCCATGCTGACGCACTCAGCACCCACAACGATGTGGTCCAGGATCCGCACACCAATCAACCGCAAGGCGTCACGGAGCTCACTGGTGATAGCCCGGTCAGCGGCACTGGGTTCCGAGATGCCGCTGGGGTGGTTGTGCGCAAAAATAGCGGCGCAGGCATTCACGCTCAACGCCGCCCGCACGACCTCTCGGGGATAGATGCTGGCGCCGTCGACGGTGCCGGTAAAAAGTTTCTGGCAGTCGATGATGCGATGACGGTTGTCCAGCCACAGCACGTGGAATTCTTCATGCGACAGCGCGCCCAGGCGCATGCGCAGGAAGTCGTTGGCATCGGTCGGGTTGCCAATGCTGCCTTGGCGCTCGAGCTTCCCTCTGAGAATGCCTTCGGCTGCGGCGAGCACGTCTTGCTCTGTTGTTTCGTCGGTGAGCTTGTAGCGGGTGTAGGCCAATGATCGAACTACTTTCATGACGAGCTCCTTTTGTGCAACACAAACGCATAGAGCCCGGCCATAAGGCCGGGCTCTATGCGCAGTCGCGAGGGAAGATGAAGGAAACGAAGGAATTTGAGCCGGGATGGCTCGGTGCACCTGGTGCGAATGGTGTTAGGTCAGAGGCGGATCAGCACGTATGTCGTCAAAGACATGGCCACAGGCCTGGCAACGCAGGTTGTTAGACAGGGTTTGGTCGAGCGGTGCGCCGATCGCTGAACCAGCCGCGCAGCCTGCGGCACCGCCGAGTAGGCCACCAAGGATGGCGCCAGCGATGACGCGCAGCGGATGACTGGAACCCTGAGCGTCAGTCTCGGCGAGGGCGGTCGAGGCACCTTGAATTGCCCCAGCGACGCCACCGAGGGCGGCGACCGTGGTTTGCGCGCGACGGCGCGGTACAACGAACGCGGTGTGGCAACGCGGGCAGGCTAGGGTCATATGCGCACCACTGCGTGTTGCGGGGGGGTGGTGCTGCTGCCTTTGCTCTTGGCCGATAGAAAACCGATCAGGAACACGATGGCAAATGCCACAAGACATTCGAGTACGGGATAGTGGGAAATCACGAGATATCTCCATGGGTGGAGTAGCGAAGCTGACGGTGTCCGCCTTTGCGCAAGAGCAGCCTGCTGCTCTCCATGGGGTGATATGGATCTGAAATTATTTTCGATCGACCGACCTTGACCGGGTCCGTCGAGCCACTCTCAGGCTTCATACAGGGCACGATTTGGCGAGCATCCGTCATCACGGCTAGACCTGAATCACGTCGATCTGCAAGTGGGCTTCGTCAGCGTGCGGCAGGACTTCGTGCACCAAGTGCTGGAATCTTTGAGCCACTATCGAGTGCCTACAGAATCGAGGGCGTACCAATCTCTGGCCCGAGTAGACTGGTTCGGCCGCGGCCGGATCGTCACCTGATCGGGAATCGATCACCTTCTCAAGTCGAAGCGATCTACTATTGGCGACACCGTGAGTCAGCCATCACGGCGTGACTCGCACAAATGAGCCTCCATCAGACCCGGGGAGGCTTGACATAAAGGATTGAGCGTGACAAGAATTTCGTGTGTCGATTTGTTCTGCGGCGCGGGCGGCCTGACGCACGGCTTCGTCCTCGAAGGGTTGCCCGTAGTTGCCGGTTTTGACTTGGATCCAGCCTGCCGATTTCCATACGAGACCAACAACCAAGCAAAATTTATTGAGCGTGACATCAGCAAAGTCACCCCAGCTGAGCTGAAGGTGCTATTCGGCGATGCCGAACTTACGGTTCTCGCAGGCTGCGCGCCGTGCCAGCCCTTCTCGACTTACGCGCAGCGCTACGAGCCGGACGGCAAGGACGGTAAGTGGGGTTTGTTGTACGAGTTCGCGCGTCTGGCCAAAGGTGCCAAGCCAGATGTGATTACGATGGAGAACGTTCCGACTGTGGCGAAGCATGAGGTGTTTCATGACTTCGTCGATACCCTGGAACGGCTCGGCTACAAGGTTTGGTTCGATGTCGTCGATAGTTGCCGCTATGGCGTACCGCAAAACCGGCGACGCATGGTGCTTCTGGCATCAATGCATGGCGACATCAGAATGGTTGCGCCGACCCACAAGGAACCGAAGACGGTTCGTCAAGCCATTGGCCGCTTGCGTCCACTACGTGCTGGCGAGGCAGCGCCTAGGGACAGGTTGCACGTGACCTCGGCGCTGTCAGAGACGAATTTAAAGCGGATAAAGGTTTCGAAGCCAGGTGGTACCTGGCGCGACTGGCCGCAGCATCTGGTTGCTGACTGTCACCGTGCGGAGAGTGGTCGCACCTACCCGGGCGTCTACGGTCGGATGGAGTGGGACAAGCCCGCGCCCACGATGACAACTCAGTGTTACGGGTTCGGCAATGGCCGATTCGGACATCCAGAGCAGGATCGAGCCATATCCTTGAGGGAGGCTGCGATATTGCAGAGCTTCCCGAGGGATTATGCTTTCGTGCCGGAGAACGGCGCGGTGAGCTTCAAGGCTCTTGGGCGGTTGATCGGTAACGCTGTCCCCGTAGGTCTCGGCCGTGCCATCGCTCGCAGCATCAACACGCATATCGCGTCAGTCGCGGACTGATGAATTGCTGAGGCCACTCGGTGTCGCGCGTCCAGCCCTCATCTCCTGCGGCCAGTCGTCGTATGGCAACGGTGAGGCAGAAAGGTACCGCTCCCGAGATCATGCTCCGGCGCGAGCTGTACCGAATCGGCTTGCGCTATAGGGTGGATTACCAAGTCTTGAAGAAGCCTCGCCGTGTCGCTGATGTGGCGTTCCCCGGTTTAAAGATTGCGGTTTTCGTCGACGGGTGTTTCTGGCACCGTTGCCCTGAGCACGCCTCGTGGCCGAAGCAGAACGCAGAGTTCTGGCGGCAAAAGATCGAGGCGAATAGTCTCAGGGATCTGGACACGAACGAGCGGCTTTGCGGCAAGGGATGGAAAGTATTGCGATTTTGGGAACACGGGTCTCCGGCCGTGGCGGCAGAGGCCGTTGCACGAACCGTCGTTTCGACTAGGTTGGATCGAGGTATCTCGCCAGCCAGTTAGCATAAGCAAGGATTGAACAAGGAGATGATCGACCACATGGAAATCACCAGTGACCAGAAGACCGCCAGCTACCATGCTCGACCCGAGCCCGGTCAGCTGGTAGAGGTGCGCCGGAGGCAATGGGTCGTTTCGGAGGTCAACTCATCACTCTTGGATTCTTCACGCCCCTTGGGGATTGGTGAAGCCTCGGCCGACTACACGGTCGAGAAAGCGTCAACCTCATTGCCGAGCACCCAACATCTCGTTTCGATGAGCTCCATTGATGAGGACGGCCTCGGAGAGGAGCTGGAGGTCATCTGGGAGATCGAACCCGGCGCACAGGTTATCGAGCGCGCAGGTTTACCGTCCATCACAGGGCAGGACGACTCGAACACGCTCGAAGCTTTCCTTGATGCTGTCCGGTGGGGTGCCGCGACCAACGCGGACAGGGGGTTCTTGCAAGCACCATTCCGAAGCGGCGTCAGCATTGAGGACTTTCAGCTCGACCCACTGGTACGCGCGATCGACATGGCTCGCGTCAACTTGCTTATCGCCGACGACGTAGGCTTGGGGAAAACGATCGAAGCCGGTCTAGTCATTCAGGAGATGTTGCTACGGCACCGTGCTCGTACCGTATTGGTCATCTGCCCCGCGTCGCTCCAGGAAAAGTGGCGCGTCGAGATGCTGGAGAAATTTGGCCTCGAATTTCTCGTTGTCGACACCACCTACATCAAGCAGCTGCGGCGTGATCGCGGCATCCACGCCAACCCCTGGACCTCCCACCCACGTCTGATTGCGTCGATGGACTGGGCTAAAAGTGGCGAGGGACTGCGCGCCATGCGCGATGTCCTTCCCGCTCATGCAGGTCATCCACGTAAGTTTGATCTCCTAGTCGTCGACGAAGCGCACAACATCGCCCCTGCCGCCGGTGCTCACTATGCGTTGGAGAGCCAGCGCACGCGGTTCATCCGTGCGATCAGCCCGCACTTTCAGCATCGACTGTTCCTGACGGCGACTCCGCATAACGGCTACACCGAATCGTTCACCTCGTTACTGGAGTTGCTGGACGATCAGCGCTTCGCTCGTAACGTCCTTCCCGACGAGAAGCAGCTGAGTCAGGTGATGATTCGTCGTCTTAAGAGCGACCTGGTCGACGCCGAAGGCAAGCCGCTGTATGCACAACGCAGGCTACAGGCGCTTGAAGTTCCATATACGGATGAGGAGCGGGAGATCCACCGGACGCTGAACGACTACTGCGCCAGTCGCGAGAAAAGTGCGGAGAAGGGTGGCAGCACCTTCGGTACGTCGTTCATCAATCAACTGCTCAAGAAGCGCCTGTTTTCATCGCCTGCCGCATTTGTCTCCACACTCGAAAAGCACATCTCATCGCTGTCAAGAAGTACCAAGCTCAAAGTGTCAGATCCCATGGCCGATCGCATCCTGCGCAAGGCCATTCTGAAGGTGGATGAGGACTATGCCAACGACCAGGAGGTCGAGAATGCCCAATCGGAAGCAGTCGAAGAGGCTTCGCGTCGAGCGCAGCCACTGACTCAGGAACAGCAAGGGATGCTGGACGAGTTGCGGCAATGGGCACAGCGAGCCAAGAATCAGACCGATTCCAAGGCCAGGGCCGTTCTCGACTGGCTCTCAGCTAATTTGAAGCCGGGCGGCGTGTGGAACGATCGACGAGTCATCCTTTTCACGGAATACCGTACCACCCACCAGTGGATGCACGAGATCCTCGCCAGCCATGGCTTCGGCGGCGAACGCCTCGGCCTGCTCCACGGCGGGCTCACTCAGGATGAGCGCGAACCCATCAAGGCAGCCTTCCAGGCATCCCCAAAGGATTCGCCCGTGCGGATCCTGCTCGCTACCGATGCGGCGTCCGAAGGTATCGACCTACAGAACCACTGTAATTGTCTCATCCACTTGGAGATCCCCTACAACCCCAACGTGATGGAACAGCGCAACGGTCGCATCGACCGTCACGGACAGCGCGATACCGAAGTGCTGATCTGGCATCCCGTCGACGGCGGGGGCAAAGGTCATGCATCGGTCGGCGGCCACGGCGAAGACATCCTGCGTGCGCTGCGCAAACTGGAATTGATGCGTGCCGACATGGGTAGTGTCAATCCAGTGATCGCGCCCCAGATGTCAGGCCTCATCGAAGGTTCGTTGAAGGACCTGGATACCCGTCTGGCGGAAGCCAAGATCGCCAAAGCGAGGCGCTTCGTGCGCGCCGAACGGGACCTGAAAGAACGCGTCGCCAAACTCCACGAACGCCTCTTGGCTACGCAGCAGGATTTCCACCTCACCCCCGACCATATCCGCATGGCCGTGCAGACCGGCCTCGCGCTAGCGGGTCGACCCCCATTGGAATCCGTCTCTCTCGCAGGCGCGCCTCAAGGGAGTGTTTTCAAGATGCCGCCACTATCGGGATCTTGGGCCCGATGTTCTGAAGGCCTGGAGCATCCCTTCCGGAAGGGCCTTATCAGGCCGATTACCTTCGATCATGCGATCGCGAAGGGACGAGACGATGTCGTGCTGGTCCACCTGAACCATCGTCTTGTGCAGATGTGCCTACGCCTGCTACGTGCCGAAGTCTGGGCGCAGGACGACGTGAAGAAGCTGCACCGCGTCACCGTGCGCACGGTACCGGATAGCAGCATCGAAGGCCCGGCCGTGGTCGTCATCTCGCGGCTGCTCATCACAGGTGGAAATCACCATCGGCTCCACGAGGAGTTGACCGCATCGGGCGGCTATCTGCGCGATCAGTCCTTTCGGCGCGAAGAGGGTGTTGGCCGCGTTCAGCGATGGTTGGACGAGGCGCGGCCAGTCACGGCGAACGGCTCGCTGTTCGATGCCCTCCGGGTGCGCTTCGATCGCGCTCAGCCCGCCATCCTTCAATCGGTCGATGCTCGCTCGAAGGATCGACTCAAGTTTCTGACCAATACATTGGAGACTCGCAGAAAGCAGGAGATCGACGACATCGGTGCCGTGCTCGACGAGCTTGAGAGGGCAATCCAGAGTGAGCTGAAAAGGGAGCAGCAGCCCGAGCAGATGTCGCTTTTCACTGAGGATGAGCGCACCCAGCTGAAGCGCGATACAGCCGCATTGGAGGCGCGACTCTCGCGTATTCCCGACGAGCGCCAGATGGAAATGCGGGCCATTGCGTCCCGTTACGCCAAGCTTGATGACCGCACTTTTCCGGTGGCCGTGATCTTTCTTGTGCCAGAACACATGGAAGGAGCATAACGATGTCAGATTCCTTCGGGCTGGTTGAAAATAAAATCTTTGAAGCCGAATACTTTCTCGAGAGTATTGAGAAATCTAGGCACCTGAGCCTTGAGGCCTCCTATTCCTTTAGTGCTTTCGCATCTGCATCCAGAAGTGTCACCTTTTCTCTTCAAGCCGTCATGAGTGGCGTGGACGGATTCGAAGATTGGTACGAAGAAGCTCGGAAATCCTTGAGCACTGATCAACTGGCAAGGTATTTCGTTGAGGTGCGGAACGATGTCGTCCATAAGGGTCGCAACCCTCTGAACCAAGTTCCGCTAGAGCGCTTACGCGAAAGTTTGTCTCGGCAGCTTAATTCTCGTGACTACTGCCATGTTTTGGTGGTTTCTGATGCAAGTCGGGGCGGAAGATCAACGCTAGTGGATGCTGTCCCGGCATGTAAGATGTTTTTTACTTCGCTGCTGTCACTCGTTTTCGAGTGCTATTACGTCTTTCGATTCGTGGTAGATCCGAGGTGGCACTTTACGGAAGAAAGCTTCATTGCCAACGGAAAGACGCTTGACGATGCTCTGGGCGAACTTGGCTTTCCTTCATCTTGGTCTCAAAGTTCTCCGTCTGGCCCAGGTGCTTGGAAGGCTCTTCGGAAGCAGCAGCCTTCCTGCCTTTTGAATCCCATATTTAGAAAATATCTGGGACAGGTCATCCTCGATCCGGACGAGGAGGTATCGTGAACAACATGCACCACGACTGGCTGGCTCTGATAGAGATCTCAGGTCCGTTCCTCGCGGTCCCCGTGCTCAAGGAGGCATTTCCCCAAGGTCTGGAAGAACTCGACGGCCTGAAACGTAAACGGCTGCGTCAGGCCTACGAAGAGTGGCGCGAGGCGCTGGAGACGGATGATCCGCAGTTCGCCGAATTGCACACCGCCTGGATTGATGAGGTGCTTTCCCGTGGCCTGGAGCTCGATGAAGAAGACAAAGCCGACGTTCTTAAGCGCGCCAAATGGTGCGCGTCCAACTTAAGCGTCAGCCTGCCTGAGCACGGTGTGACGCTGGCCCCGGACCTCGCAGTCATCGACGGGCAACGGGCCGACAAGCCGCTGATGCTCATCCACACCTACGGTCAGGATGTCGACCTTGATGCCAACCTGAAGCTTGACGGATGGGCCGCCACCCCGGCCGATCGCATGCTCCTGTTGTGCCGCGCCACCGGTTGCCGCCTCGGGCTGGTGACCAACGGTGAGCGCTGGATGCTAGTCGATGCCCCGGTAGGCGCCGTTACCACCTTCGCCAGCTGGTACGCCCGCATCTGGAGCCAGGAGCCCATCACCCTGCAGGCCTTCGTGCATCTGCTTGGTATTCGCCGCTTCTTTGTCGACGAATCGGAACAACTGCCCGCGCTATTCGATCGCTCTCTGACGTATCAAGACGAAGTCACCGACGCCCTCGGCGAGCAAGTGCGGCGCGCTGTCGAAGTGCTGATTCAGGCGCTGGACAAGGCAGACCAGGATCGCGACCGTGAGTTGCTTCGCGACGTGAAGGAGACAGTGCTCTATGAAGCCGCGCTGACGGTGATGATGCGACTGGTGTTCCTGCTTTCGGCCGAGGAGCGTGGCTTGCTGCTGCTCGGCGACGAGTGCTACGAGGCCAACTACGCCATCTCGACGCTGCGCATGCAGTTGCGCAAGGAATCCGAGGAGATCCTTGAGCGCCGTTGGGATGCCTGGTCGCGGCTGTTGGCCGTCTTCCGCGCCGTGTACGGCGGCATTGAGCACGAAAACCTGCGCCTGCCCGCGTTGGGTGGGTCCTTGTTCGATCCGGATCGCTTCCCTTTCCTTGAGGGGCGCGCCAAGGGCTCCGACTGGCGCATCGAAACGGCAAAGCCGCTTCCTATCGACAACCGCACGGTGCTTTTGCTGCTAGAGGCTATCCAGCAATTTCAGGGTCGCACCCTTTCCTACCGCGCGCTGGATGTCGAACAGATCGGATACGTCTACGAAGGGCTGCTTGAGCGCACGGTTAAGCGGACCACCGAGGTCACGCTGGAACTTAATGGCTCCAAGCTCGCCAAGAATCCCTGGGTCACGTTGGCCGAGCTGGAGTCCGCCCGCCTCGACGGAGCCGAAAGCCTTGCAGAATTGCTTCAGGAGCGTTCAGGCAGTTCCGCCAGTCGTGTGCGCAACGATCTGGTGAAGCCAGTCGACGACACCCTTGCCGATCGCCTGCTGACCTTCTGCCCCGGCGATACGGCGCTGCGTGACCGCATAAGGCCCTATGCCCACTTGGTGCGCACCGATCCATGGGGCTACCCGTTGGTCTATCTCGCTGGTGCCTTCATCGTCACTACCGCCTCCGACCGGCGCGAGACCGGCACTCACTACACGCCGAAGTCGCTCACCGAGGCTATCGTCGCCGAGACGCTCACGCCGATCGCCTACGTCGGCCCGGCGGAAGGTACGTTACGCGCAGCCTGGGTACTCAAATCGGCTGCCGAACTGCTCGACCTGAAAATCTGCGATCCAGCCATGGGATCGGGTGCCTTCCTCGTGCAAGCTTGCCGGTGGCTATCCGACCGCCTCATTGAGGCATGGGCGCAGGCAGAGACGCAAGGCAGGACAGTCAGCGTCGATGGCATCGTGCTGGATGTCGATGCCAGCGAAGAATCGCTGCCGCGCGATGGTGGGGCGCGCATCATCGTCGCCCGCCGTCTTGTAGCCGAACGCTGCCTCTACGGCGTCGATCTCAATCCATTGGCGGTCGAACTGGCCAAGCTCTCCATCTGGCTGGTGACATTGGCCAAGGGGCGGCCTTTCGGTTTCCTCGACCACAACCTGCGGTGCGGTGACAGTCTGCTCGGTATCCATCGGCTGGAACAACTCACTGAGCTTTCGATGGCTCCTGCGGGCCAAGGCCAGCTTCGCCTGTTCGGGCAGAACATTGAGTGGGCCGTGCGCGAGGCCGTCGAATTGAGATCGCGCCTGCGCGAGATGCCCATCCGCGACATCCGCGACGTCGAGGCCATGGCGCACCTGGACGCTGATGCGCGTCGCAGGCTTGAAGCACCGGAATGTATTGCCGATGCATTCATTGGCGAAATCTTTGCGTCCAGTGGCAATGGTGCGTCATTGGAGAACAAGCTAGCGTCGCTGACCATTCAGGCTGGGCTCGCCAGCGATGGCAATCGGGATGTGCTGGTCTCGATGCGCCAGAGATCACTTGCCGCGCTCTCGACCGATCTGACCGTCGACAAGCCCGCCCGTCGGCCCTTCCACTGGCCCCTGGAGTTCCCTGAGGTGCTCGCGCGCTCTACTCCTGGCTTTGACGCTCTGGTGGGCAACCCTCCATTCAAGCGAGGAAAGGATCTCTCCGGTCTTCTTGGATCAAGCTATCGGGAATATCTTGTTAAGCACATCGCGTCAAACCGCCGGGGATCCGCAGACCTTGTCGTCTACTTCTTTCTCAGGGCGAATCAGTTGTTACGGAATTTGGGGTGCTTTGGCCTGCTCGCGACGAACACAATCGCAGAAGGAGACACGAGGCAAGTAGGGTTGGAGCCTCTGTTGACGTCAGGAAACTGTATTTATCAGGCGCATCCGAACCAGCCTTGGCCAGGTGCCGCCGCAGTTATGGTCAGCCGAGTCCATATGTACAAAGGTCCATGGAATGGCGCAGTGCGCCTGGGTGACGCCGATGTTCCAATAATTTCTGCGTTCCTTTCGGCAATCGATGAATGGTCGCCGAAGTCACTTATGGAGAATTCGGGTCGGTCATACCAAGGGTCAAACATACTTGGTCTCGGGTTCACGTTAGATGAGCATGAGGCGCTAATTCACATTGAGCAGGATGCACACCTTCGAGATGTGCTCTTCCTCTACATGATTGGAGAGGATCTCACATCGTCCCCACGACAAAAAGCGTCGCGGTGGGCAATCAATTTTTGGGATTGGCCTCTGGATCGCAACGCCCCCGGTAGTTGGGAGGACGCATCAGAGGAAACTCGACTCAAGTGGCTGAGAGGGCACCGTGTTCCCTATGATTTTCCGGGCCAGGTAGCCGCAGACTTTCCAACCCTTCTTTCCATCGTTGAAGAAAGGGTTAAGCCGGAGAGGGTTGAGAAGAAGAGAAAGCAGTATCGAGAGATTTGGTGGCAATTCGCCGAGAAACAAAAGGCACTTTATGCCGCATTGGGGGTAGGGAAATTTGTGTCACATGAGATGGACCGAGAACGCGTTTTGCCAGCTCCGCTTTCTCACGCACTCTGTCAGGTGATGATCTCCAAGTATTTGGCCATATCTGTGGTTCCGACGGATATCGTCTTTTCTCATCGGCTCGTGGTCTTTACGCTGGATCCCGATAGATTCTTCCCCTTGCTCCAGTCTTCAATTCACGAAGTTTGGGCAAGAAAGCACGGTGGCACCCTGGAGACGAGGATGTCCTACACGCCGTCCGATGCCTTCGAAACATTTCCATTCCCGGTGCATGTAAATTCGTTCGGAACCGCTGGTCAAAGGTTTCACACGTTGCGGAATGCAGCGATGCTTGAGGCCAACATAGGGATGACCGCGCTATACAACCAATTTCACAAGCCCAGCGCTCAAAGTAACGTACTGACTGAACTGAGGGATTTGCAGCGCGAAATGGATGCCGCCATCGCGCGCGCCTACGGTTGGGAAGACCTCGACCTTAATCACGGTTTCCACGAAGTGCCGTACCTACCGGACAGCGATCGCATCCGCTTTACCATTTCAGAGCATGCGCGCGTCGAAGTATTGCGGCGGCTATCGGAGTTGAACCGTGAACGTTACGAGGAAGAGGTTTCTCGGGGGCTGCATCCTGGTACCAACACTCGAACGTCGCCCCGGGCCCGAAGCGCGGGACGAGCCACCAGCGCCGTTTCGGGGCAATCCCGGCTCGACCTCGAAGTGGGGGCGACGGTCTCCACCAATAGCGCAACTTCGGCCAGGGAAATTCTCGACTTCCTGACCGCACACGATGGCTGGCACGCTAAGGCCAAGATCCTCGCCGCAACCGGCATCACTGGTGCACAGTGGAGCCCCGCTATCGCAGACCTGATCTCGGGTGGCAGGGTCGAGCGCGAGGGTGAAAGGCGCGAAGCTCGCTATCGTTTCCTTACAGGGGAGGAAAAATGAAAGAGTACCGATTGAACGTCGATCCGCGCATCCTGGAATTGCTCGGGCCGAACCTTTACACCAACATCTACTACGTCTTGGCAGAGTTGATCGCCAACGCGTATGACGCCGATGCGAAGAACATCTACATCATTTCCAACAAGGATGACATCCGTGTCGAGGATGATGGCCATGGCATGTCCTATGAAGCCGGTGATATCGCCAGATACCTTAATGTCGCAGGTGTCTCCAGAACCACTGAAGACGAATCGAAGACGAAATCTGGCACCCGCCGCAAGATGGGGCGTAAGGGTGTTGGCAAGCTGGCCGCGCTGTCTGTTTCGAAACACGTCGATGTGCTGACGGTTGCGGATGGGGAGAAATCGGGATTCGTACTGTCCCGACGCCCGGAGAACGGCAACGAACTGAAGGCCATTGAGGACGACAAGATCGTTTTCGAACGCATCGCAGAGCATGGCTCCGCCATCATCATGCGTGACCCGCAGTACAGGCTCCACAAGACCTTGGCTGCCGTCCAGCGCAACCTGCTCAAGATATTTCCCCTTGTAGATGCCGACTTTCGCATACACGTCATTCGTGGCGATGAGACAGTGACGATCCAGGATTTCGACCGGAGCATCATGGGCGAACTGTGCACCTTGATCACGCTAGGCGAAAAGTTTGCTTCGCTGTGCAACCTCGTCCCGGACATCTACCCAGACAGGAGGGGTCATCTGGTAGCAGCACTGGGCAAGAAAATCATGCCGGTCACCATGAAGGCGGATGACGGGAAAGAACAGGAATATTCGTTGGAGGTGCTGGGCTGGATCGGCACGTACAAATCTACGCGGGGACGGAAAGCGGAAATGACCGACTTCCCGGATAACTTCATCTCGCTATTCGCAAACGAGAAGATGGGGGAGTTCAACATTCTTCCGGCTGTTGGTCAGAACAAGCTTAACGAGGTCTATGTCGTCGGGCAGCTGCATGTCGATCTGTTCGAGTTGACCGAGCTGCCGGACATGGCACTCAGCAACAGACAGGGGTACAAGTCGGACGACCCACGCTACGAAGCTGTGCGCGAGTATGTGAGAAGCGAGTTACTTGCCGAAGTCCTCAAGAAGCGTGAGACGTTTACGGACATCGCCAACGCCGAGAAAAAGCGACAGAAGGAAGATGCTCAGAGGAACGACGAAGCGAAGCTGAGGGCGTCTGTAGATACGTTTCGCAAAAAAGCCAGTGAGGAGGCGGCCGACGCGTTGGCTGCGCTTGGTGCGAATGTTTCTCGTGAGGCGATAGAGGAAGCCATTTCCAAATCCATCAATGCAAACAGTCCCGACCTCGGGCTGAAAGCGGCTGTCGATTCTCAGAAAAAGAAAGTTCTCATCAGCCAGACGTATCCCGACAAGGCTTTCGCCGACATCATCTACCAGATGCTGATCTTCAACGATGTACCCCCCGACGATATCCTGTACACCAATTGCGATGACGAGATCTGTCGCGTGCCTGAAGGTCGTGCCGTCTATGACTATCTCCGCGAATTCTTCGTCGAAAGCTACTCGACCCAGAAGATATTCGTGCTCTTCGTGACTAGCGAGAACACAAAGGTCTCATGGGGTGCGATCACTGAGGTTGGTGCTTCCTGGATAACGCAGGTCGATCACAAGATTTTCAACATCCATCCTTTCCGTCCGGAGCATCCTCTCAACGACGAGGTGCAGTGGCAGAGCACCAACCGAGAGGAACCTACCAAAGGCGATCTATGGATGATTCGACTGAACGCCGACATTTTCTGCCAAAAGGTAGAAGCGGTTTGTGACGCGCTGGAATACAAGAAAAAAACGCGCGCGCAAAACGTGGCCCACCTGGGGACCCTCGTCTCCATCAGGAATTCGTGAGGCTTGGCATGTCGACGAACACAAATCCCAACGCATGGATCGCCGTTGATCAAGGTATCGGCAACGAACGCAAGATCGCGTCCTACACATTGATTCTGAAGGGCGATCGCTCTCTGTATCAGGCCATCGCAGAGGACGATTGGGTTCTCGTGCTGACTCCGTCCGGGGAAGTGATCCGCGTTGGACGAGTGCTGAGGATGCGTTCGGATCTTGAAACCACGACACTCTATTTTGACAGGGCATTCTCGGTCTCCAAGCCGATATCGATCAGCATCACCGCTCTCAATCCCCTGACCTCGGGGGGTGTGAGCCGCATCCAGTGGGCCGATTTTGTTGCGGTCTTGCCGAACGTATTGCACAAGACTATCGCTGAAGTGCCAAGCATTGAGGATCAGGCCTATATCCGGGAACTGCTGCAACTGGCCGTGATGGATGACCTGCTCGGACCTGCGGGTGGGCCAAACGAGCGCATCGTCGACATGGGCGTGCGCGATCGCTACTTGGTGGGCAAGCTTGCGCCGCGCGAGGCTGCACAGGGCGGTATCGAAGGGCTCGAAGGACCTTTGGCGGATGACGAGCCCGAAGAACCTGCCGACCCGATAGCTCCCGGCCAGCATGAGCCCGGCGCGGAATTTGGTACCGCGACTGGCCGTGTCGAGCCCGAATCGGATGCCGCTGATGAGATCGACGCGGCCAGTAATCAGTCCCTGGTGCCCAGTAGCCTCGGTATGACTTTCTGTGTGGATGGTGACGCGGAGCGCATTCAGGTCGAGGTGCGTTGGGGGCGCTACGAACGCGTTCCGAATAAAGACCATGAGTTCACGCGATCCAATGGGCAGAAGGCGAAGGTCTGGCAGCGTATCCCCTGTGGCGGCAAGCTCGCGCTGGCGGTTACCGAGGGCGTGATCCCTCATCAGGCGCCTGACAAGATCTATCCCGAAGTGCGGGTGCAGGGCTCCGTGCGTGCCAAGAATGCGAAGGGCGATCGGCTCGTGACGCTGTTTTTGGTCAATGCGCAGGTAGAGCCTGACACCAATCGAGATACAGCCTGGGTGTTCCAGCCGGAACTGATCGTGCGTTCGGAAGAGGGAGCGTCAAAACGTGACATCTTCCGGCGTAGGCCGGTGCTCAACGCGGACGGCATGGATCCAGAGCGTGAATCGCTGGAGATGATTTACCGCAACCGGGTGGAGTTCGCGGTCGGACATGGTGTCGCCGTCCATGCCGAAGCGGCAGAAGATGTAACGCTGGCCACCGAGGTATGTACCAAAGTGATGCCTCAGTACGAGGTGCAGGTCACCGAGACACCAGGGTCGGATCCCACAGACCGGCCGGCGATGAGGGAGATGGTTAGCAGTGGCCTGCTCGACATGCAGCGCCTCGCGGCCTTGGACATTGACTCGCTGGTCGATGCCCTAGACATGCTGACCAAGGATTACGCCGCGTGGATCGATGAGCAGCGTGCTCGGGTCGGCGTCGACGTGCTGGGCTATGACGCGCAGACACAACAGGCAATGGATCGATGCCAAGAGATCCACGCACGTCTGCAGCATGGTATCGCTACTCTGAAACGCGACGAGAATGCCTTGGCGGCCTTCCGTTTCGCCAATCGGGCGATGGCTACGCAACGCGTGCGTAGCCAATACGCCCTCGAAATCCGGCGCGGCAAGGACGTCACCGTCGACCATTTCGACGTGTTGAAGAACCGCAGCTGGCGTCCGTTCCAGCTGGCGTTTCTGTTGCTGTCGATCCCTTCGCTGGCCGACCCGGAGCATTCCGACCGCGTCCAACCGGTTGAAGCCTACGCCGACTTGTTGTGGTTCCCCACTGGCGGCGGCAAGACCGAGGCCTACCTGGGCGTGGCTGCCTTCACCATGGCTATTCGGCGCATGCAGGGAAACCTGGGCGGTTATGACGGCTCACGCGGGTTGGCCGTGATCATGCGTTACACCTTGCGCTTGCTGACGCTGCAACAGTTTCAGCGTGCCACCGCGCTGATCTGCGCAATGGAAGTGCTGAGACGTGAGGCGCTGGCTAAGGGTGACGCGTCACTCGGAACAGAGCCCTTCACCATCGGCCTGTGGGTGGGCAACAAGGTGACCCCCGGCACGACCGAAGACAGCCATCGAGCCATTGAGGACATTCGCAACCCTGGCAAATACAACGCCGGGGCGGCGTCTCCCGCGCAACTGACCAGTTGCCCGTGGTGTGGCTCAGAAGTCGCCCCCGGACGCGACGTGGAGGTCGACAAGGCACGTGGGCGTACCTTCGTCTATTGCGGCGACAAGAAGGGGCGTTGCGACTTCTCGAAAGGAAAGTCCAGCAAACTCGCTCACGCTGGCCTTCCCGTATTGGTCGTGGATGAAGAGATCTACCACTATCCCCCGACGATGATGATCGCTACCGTGGACAAGTTCGCCATGATGGCGTGGCGTGGCCAAGTGCGCACGCTGTTCGGTCGAGCAGGTCAGGAGTGCGAGCGGCATGGCCTGTTATGGCAAGGTGCGGACTGCAATGGTAATCATCAGGCCGGCAGAGGACTCGGCGCGACCAAGGTCAAAAAAATCAGCCCAATCCGTCCGCCCGACCTAATCATCCAGGACGAGTTCCACCTCATCAGTGGGCCGCTTGGCACCATGGTCGGACTTTACGAAACGGCCGTGGACGAGCTGTGCAGCTGGAAGCTCGGCAAGCAAACGGTCAAGCCAAAAATTATCGCGTCGACGGCTACGGTGCGTAAGGCCCGCGAACAAGTGAACAACGTTTTTATGCGGCGCGTATCGATATTTCCACCGCATGGGCTGGACGTAGAGGACAACTACTTTTCCGTCCAGCGACCAATAGAAGACAAACCGGGCAGGCGCTATCTCGGGGTCTGTTCCCCCGGCAGCTCGCGACCCGCAATGTTGATTCGGGTTTACACGGCGTTCCTGACCGCTGCGCAAGAGTTGTTCAATCGCTTCGGTGAGCCCGCAGACCCTTATATGACCGTGGTTGGCTATTTCAACTCGTTGCGTGAATTAGGCGGGATGAAGCGTTTGGCCGAGGACGATGTGCAGACTCGTTCCTATCGGGTGCAGATGAGCATGGTCGAGCGACCCGCACTGGCACAGCGCAGCACCAGCAATATCGCCGAACTGACCTCTCGGGTCTCCAGCCAGGACATCCCGAAGTACCTCGACAACTTAGAAGTGAAGTTCAAATCCGAGTTCGATGCCGTCACCGGCCAGTACGTTACCAAATGGGAAAAGGGTGAGACACGGGCGATTGATGTCGTACTCGCCACCAACATGCTTTCGGTAGGTGTCGACGTCAATCGGCTCGGACTCATGGCAGTCAATGGCCAACCCAAGGGCACGGCTGAATACATCCAGGCCACCAGCCGGGTAGGGCGTTCTTTCCCTGGCCTGGTGTGCACCGTGCTCACCTGGGCGCGGCCGCGCGATCTCTCTCACTACGAGACCTTTGAGCACTACCACGCCACCTTCTACAAACACGTCGAGGCGCAATCAGTCACTCCATTCTCGCCGCGAGCAATGGACCGCGGTCTCACCGGCTCTTTGCTAAGCCTGATGCGTCTGGAGAACGATGCGTTCAGCCCTAACGACGGTGCGAGCAATCTAGGGAAATCCGATCAGACTGAGATTACCGAGGCCATTGATGTGCTGGTCAAGCGGGCGTGGAATGTTAGCGACCTGGCCAGCACCAAGAGCTTGGCCGAACAGGAACTCAAAGAGCGCGCCGATGAGTGGGCCAAAGAGGTAAGCGTGGGCGGTCGCATCCTCGCATACGAGAAGCGCGGCCCTGAGAAGGACAAGACCGTTGCGTTGATTAGATCACCGGGCATCAAGGCTTGGGACAACTGGACCGTGCCAATGTCGATGCGCGAGGTGGAACCTGGCGTTCGCTTGATCATGAATACTAACCACATCACGGACGACCACGATTGGAAGCCTCGTCCTGCGACGAAGGATGAGGATTGAGCATGATCATCAACGACAAGACTCCCGTGGGAGAAGTACGACCGAGCCAGTTGCTCTGGACGTACGGTCCAGGAGCGCTGATCGACCTGCCGAGCCTGTCTGTGGTCACGCTGGGGATCGACCGCTGGGAAAAGGACCGCTGCCAACCGATTCAGGAAGCTCGTCTGCTGGCCGCCGTACGGAAGGTACTCGGAGCACAGGTAGAGAGTCTGCGGATGCCGCCGTTCCAGAAAAGCGAGCTCGTCGATGTATGGTCTGCTGAGGCTAATATCGGCGTTCCTGTCCGGCCCTTCCCGCGCTGGATGCGCTGCGTTAAATGCGGCCTGCTATCGCCCTTCGATGCCAAGCTCTTCGAAATCAAGGAAAGCAGGTTCAGGCCTGAGCGAACACGCTTCGTGCACAAGTCATGCACGGGGTCCAAAGGTGATCAAAAGGCGAAAGACGCCGATGCCGTGCCGGCGCGATTCCTCTTGGCCTGTCGCAATGGCCACCTTGACGATTTCCCTTGGCATTATTTCGTTCATGGCGGAAATAGTGCATGCAAAGGCACGCTTAGGTTCTATGAGAGCGGCGCATCGCTGCAAACCGAAAATCTTTGGGTTCGTTGCGACCAGTGCACGACATCAAGAAGCTTGGCGCAGGCTTTTGGTAAGGCTGGAAAAGAGAATCTCCCGGCCTGTAGGGGTCGGCATCCGCACTTGGATCATTTCGATGAAAAGTGCGACGAAGAAGCTCGCGCGGTTCTACTAGGCGCCACGAATAGTTGGTTTCCTATCACGGTATCGGCACTGGCAATTCCTCAGACTAACGATCCGCTGAGTCAATTGATTCGGGATGGCTGGGAGTTCTTTGAAGAACTGGAATCCGAAGCCGAAGTGTCGGTGACGATCAAAACGCTGAAAAAGATAGGAGCGCTCCCAGGTGTCGACAAGTATTCGGCATCATCCGTTTGGCTGGCGATTCAGGCATACCGTAACGGTGGCGGCCAAGAGGGAGCGAATGATGTCGATATCAAAGGCCCCGAGTGGGACGTCCTGACAGAGGCCAATCCACCCACGGACTACCCACACTTCATGAGCAAAAAAGTTGGCACACCTCCGGCCTTTGCAAAGCACATCGGGAGAGTGCTGCTTCTGGAGCGCCTGCGAGAGGTCAATGCTCTCCTTGGCTTCACTCGAGTGGAGGCACCCGAAGAGTCTGGCGATCCAAACGAACGCCCCCAAATGGCTGGCCTCTCGCGAAACAAACCAGATTGGGTGCCCGCGAACCAAGTGCATGGCGAGGGCATCTTCATTCAGTTCGACGAACACGCGCTCGCGGCTTGGGAGGCGCTGCCTGCAGTGGCAGCGGTCGACAAGATGCTGCATGGAGGTCATCGGGGTTGGCGCAACTCGCGTCATCTGGATCCGGGAGATGGCTACCCTGGCATTCGCTACGCCATGCTCCACACGCTTTCGCACCTTCTGATTCGCGAGCTGGCATTAGAGTGCGGCTATAACGCAGCGAGCATTCGCGAGCGAATCTACGCCGATACCTCCGGCGAGAATCCGCAGGCCGGCATCCTCATCTATACCGCTGCCGCCGACTCAGATGGCACCCTGGGCGGCCTCGTTGATCTCGGCAAGCCAGAGAATCTCGGGCGCCTGCTGGAGCAAGCCTTGAACCGTTCAAAGATCTGCTCCTCGGATCCGCTCTGCTCCGAGCACGATCCCGAGAAAGATCGGTCTCTCCACGCCGCGTCCTGCCATGCATGCAGCTTAGTGGCGGAGACCTCTTGCGAACGCGGCAATCGCTATTTGGATCGGTCGTTACTGGTTCCGACCCTGGAACGCATCGACGCGGCGTTCTTCAAGGGTCTGTGACATGGAGAAGCTCTTAGACGCTGTTGCCGCCTTGGTCTGTCGGGTTTCTCCTGAAAAGGTTCAGGCGATTGCGACCCAGATTCGTCGGACGGAAGCGAATAAGGCGGCCGCCACGCTCTCGGGCGTAGTCGGCACGCCTGCAGCAGCTGCGGTCTTTGATCAGCTCGTCAGGGCTTGGCTAGCAACCACAGTCAGCGCCGGGGAGCTGGCGTCAATGTTGCTAGCCGCCAGCCATGTCCTGACCAACGCTGCGAATAGAGATTCCACCGAACTCGTATGGACAGGGCCGACAACACCTTTCGTCTCGACCCGACGAACGGAGCAGGCACTGCTTCAAGTCATCAACGCCGCGGAGAGGAACCTGTTTATCACCAGTTTCGTGGCCTATGACGTCTCCACGATCGTCAAGGCGCTGAATGCAGCGAATGATCGCGGAGTGCGCATCTCTATGTTGCTTGAGTTGGCGCATGATCAGGGCGGCAGCATCAACTTTGATGCTATAGGAAAAATGAGAACGCTGGTTCCCTCGGCGAGGCTCTATGCGTGGCGTGACAAGGCCGATCCGTTTTCCGGCGGACGCGTCCACGCCAAAGTTGCCGTTGCTGATGGCAAAACGTGTTTCATCACCAGCGCGAATCTAACGGGGCATGCAATGGAAAAGAACATGGAAGCCGGCGTACTAGTTTCGGGCGGAAGGGTTCCCCAACTATTGGGCGAACATTTGCAGTACTTGGTTGATACAAAACTGGTGTCACCCGCCTAACCCAAACACCTATGCACAGAACGTCAAGGAAGTGCCGGCTGACTTCCAGAAGCGATTCTGTATCGACATCCTCTGCGGGATCGGCAATCGCGCGAAGTCGAACAAGTTGAAACTGGATGATGTCCCGGCCGTTACCGTCACGATCGGGATCCCAAACCGTCCCTGGAACCAGGCCGCCCAGTAGTGCAGGGCGCTGTGGTTGGGTTTGGTCGGGACATGCCCTGGTCACGCGATTTTCGGCAGGCGGGTCAAATCTAGGTACACGCCAACAGGCAATGCGCACAACTGGCGTCGCAAAGATGGTGCGGCTTCAGTGGCTGTGTTCGGTCTAAGTGGGAGGCACTTCCTGCGGGAGCTGCCGGCTTAGTCATGATTGGGTTCGATGCCCCAAGAGGGACTAGAATTGATGAGCTTCAGAGCGTCAGGCTGCGGGAGATAGTCCTTGGCGCTCAAGTACTTTGTTTTGGGTATAAATTTGGGTATGAAATGATTTTTGTGTCTGAATATTATATTGTAAATCAATGATGTAAAATTTCTATTGGGTCCCCTCTTGGGCACCAATGAAGGGTTTCAGCAAGGATCGCTGAGACTCGAAAGGACAGAAAAACCCGCATAGCAGCGGGTTTTTTTGTGCCTGAAGGGTTTCAAGCGGTCTCATGGGGATGGGGGTGGCTGACGCCAGTTGTCGGTGTTTTTTTTTGAGGCTGATTT
>SCSE01000006.1 GCA_004298015.1 Rhodanobacter sp. | reverse complement strand
CCCTACCCCCGATAACGCACCCTAATCGACAGCGGACATGCACGCGGCGGACCTGCACGCGTTGCCTCAGAATGAGCGGGGGTGACCACGCGAAAGCGCTGAGCCCGTGTTTTGCCAGCGGCAAAGCGACTGCTCTGCCGTCTCAGGTCCCATAGAACTGGATGCCGTGGTGGCAAAGCGCCGGCAACGTAGCATCGGGTGCGACGCAGGTCATGGTGAGGGGGAGCTCCAAGGGTGGTGACAAGGAGCTCAGTTTCAGTGTCGTGAGCTGCACCAAGCGTTCATCGTTTCCCTTCGTCACCACGAGGGTCAGTAACAGGAAAACGTCCGAATCGTCTGCCCCACGGTGTACCTCGACCAGATAGCCGGCTCGGACCGCAGGCTCACGCGCACACAGATCGCGCAGCGCCAGGATCAAGGCATCCGTTGGTACCGATGGTAGGCACACACCAACCTGCTCGTCCCCCTTCATTGTTTCCCGGGTAAAGTAGCCAAGAGGTCGCCCGTCCAAGAGCGCATTGATTTCGGGCGGATAGAGCGTCACTTGATCCACGTTGGGATTGAGCATCAGCGTAGCGCCTCGAGTCAGCTCAAAGAGCCGGCGGCCGGTCATTGCCACAATCCCGAACTTCCCCGCCGCCGCCGTTTCGGCTTGATCCCGGTCACTGAAAATTGGCAGCGCCGTCTGCCCGTTGTCAGGCCGAACGAACTGGACGAACCGGATCCGATCAGCGGGTGCTGGTTCGACCGGAACGTGTGCGTACACGGTGCAGTTCAAGAGCGCCTTTAAGAACGCTTCTTCGGCATCCTTTGCCAGGGCGGGATCCGCAGGCTTCCTCGCAGCTTCCAACAATGCCTCGAGCTGGGGCCTTGTCACCTTTGCCACCTGCGACATTTGCACTGTGCTACCACCACTGCGCTATCGGGACCCGCTGGCCAGGCAGTGTTGGCTTGCTCATGAGTCATCGACCTATTCATGTGCCGCACCTCCTGACCCGATGGGCCGGGCCAAATCCAATGCATCCTCTGACACAGGAACCTCCCAGTAGTCGTCACCGAGGCGGCTGGTCCATAGGAAGGTGCTGGCAAAGGTGCTCATGGGGACTGACGAGTGGCGGCTGAACTGCTTGACGGGTCGTCCGCCGAAGTTAGCACGATCAGCGTTCATGCAGATTGAATTGACGAGTTCGCGCTCTGCCGTGCCGGCAGACCCCGCACCGTTTCGCATAAACCAGGAGGCCAAATGCTTGGCCGCTGACCACATCAATGCGCACCCCTGACCGATCGATTGTTGAGCCAGGATCGTTGGCAGAACAGCTGCGGCAGGCCTCGCCAGTGCCGGGTTGAGATTGTGTGCTGCCAGAGCGTACTCACCGAATGCCAAGCACTCCCCAATGGCCAGCGACTCCCACGTCTGCAAAATGACTTCGCGTGAGCGAGCTGTCGACTCGAACGAATCCATGCTGGCACGGAGCTGGTGCGGCAGGCTGCCCCGAGTCGCTTCATTCCAGACAATAATCCAGTCGGAGTCTTCAAGGCTTGCATCTTCACCCCATGGCGCCTCGCTGACCGCATCGTCGAGCCGGCGGCGCGAGGCGATCGGTGCCAGAACTCCGGCCTCCAACAGGGTTGACAGAATCAGGTGTCGCAGCGCGCGGTGAGGCGCGAGGCGCGACCCAAAACCGGGACGCGCGCGCACGTGCCTGAAACCAGCGTCGGCACCGGCTTGAATTACCGCCAGGAACGCCATGCCGCCGAACACGCCGAGGTCTTCCACCCTGAATGAGGGTGGCTCCGCGCCTGGATGTTCCGGCACCGCAGCGGCTACAAACACGGGCTGATACCTTGATAAGCCGATTTTGGACTATCCCGAATCGGACTTTAGCGTGCCTAGCCAACTATCGGCAAGTTTATGGCCCGCTCGACTCACCACCCGAACTACCAGACGTTACTTACGTTGCTCCGCGACCTGAGGGAACGCGCGGGCGTCACCCAGCTTGCCTTGGCCGACAGCCTTGGCAACACGCAGACGTTCATATCGAAGGTCGAACGAGGCGAACGCCGGATTGACGTTGTCGAGTTCATTGAGATCTGTGACGCGCTGGGCGCAGACCCGGCCGCAACTTTTCGTGAGTATCTTCAACGCCGCTCTTTACTTGGAAAGAAAAGCAGCAAGATGACGCGTCGGACATCGAGTTGAGATGCGCGGGAAGGTGATCTGACTCGCCGTGTATTCACCAGCGTGGCCGAACGCCTTGATTCGGATCTAAATCCACCGATGATGGCACCGATGTAGTAAGCCACGTTGATCGCGCGACTGACTTGCTTACCCTTGATGACCGTGTGGGGGCGTTTCCTCGAAACAAATCTCCCGCAAGCATCATTTGAATTTGCGGGGCAGTCCTGAGCCTTGTTCTTTACACTGCATGGGTGGGCGAACGTACGGCTGCAGAGGTTCCACGTCTTCCAATAGAGGTACGGGCCGCGGCAAAAGCTGGTGCGAACTTCTTTGGGTGTAATCGCCGGTAATGTGAATGATCCAGGGCGGCGCGTCTGGCCAAGATTTAGGATTCGACATCTCCGAACGAAACGCATCCCAGTCGATCGCGACGTGGGCGGGAAACCAGCGGATACCGATCATCATCCCCTCGATGCACTGCAGCATTAGGTCGATGTCGGGGCGCACCCATTTGAGCCTGGATACGGATGGCAATGTCACATACAGATCGCGCGCGTACCGTGCGACACGATGAAAGTCTGAACAGGCTACTGATTCGCGGAGCAGGGTCAGTATCGCCAAAAAGCCGGGAAAGTCGCCACGTGATGCGAGCGAAGCCGAATCGTCCCAAGTGTACGAAGTCGCCTCGTCGCCAGCAGTATTGGGCGCGCCGGCATAAGGGAGTATCCAAAATCGCCTGCCGTCTGGTTGCGTAACGTAGAGGTTCTGCACCGCCCTTTCAGCGGCAGGTGCGCTAAGGCGCTTTGGTTTCAGTAACGTCGCTATCGCAAATACGTCTTTTGTTCCTGGGACTTGGCTGTCGACCCGATGGACAATACCTTCTGAGACGGAGCGCTTTCCGGCTTCCCAATCGCACAAAAGGCGAAGATCCAAGCCGTATCCGGTCTTGGGCGACGCAAAGCATTCGAATTTGCGGATGAACGCGCTCCGGTTGACCGCCCCCGACACGTAGAACGCATGGCGGTACCAGAGTCTGGTTCCGAGAATTCGCTCAGCAGTTCGCATCGAATCGTCGCGCCTACCACCTTGTCACTGCCAAGTCTAGCGCAATGTTTCGTTGTATGCCGTGCAGCGCAAATCATTGCCCTACTGTCAGTCGTTCGAACGCGCTAGCGTCCATCAAAACCCTCCGACAAACGGCGACACTCCAAGACATCTGAAGACATGGTGATAAAAGCAGAACGGGAGATGGCTCTTCGCAGGCGGTTTGGCGACGTGCTTACGTTGTCCGACCTTGCCGCCGTGCTGAAATATCCGTCAGTCGGCGCCATCCTGAAAGCCCGGTCGCGTGGCCGATTGCCTTTGACGCTCGTCCAAATGCCGCCACGGCGCGGATGGTTTGCGACCGCCGCAGCGGTGGCAGAACTGTTGTGCGTGCTTGAGGACGGGCGGCGTCATGTCGACGAAAACGAGCAACGAACCCCCAAGCCGACGGAGACTATCGACCCCGAAAAAACCTACTGAAAAGTAAGGGTTCCCGTTTGCCACGTGCCAGCGGAGCCCAAAAAAGAAAGCCCCTGCGGACAGGAGCTCTCGGATGGATCTTAGTTTGGCGGCTAAGCGCATCTAGGGAATCACAGTCCGCAGGCGACGTCAAGTGCTTTTTTGCCATTGAAGGCAAAAAGCGACGGTGCCTTTTTCCTGGAGATTCCCGCATGAACAGACTAGCCCCCGACGAATTAGAAGACGCGGGCGTCACGGCGTCCGACCAACCGATCCCCTGCCGCCCACGCGCGCTAACACGCGTGGAACTGAAGCGGAAGGACGTGTACGCGTTCCTGTCCCCGAAGTTATCTCGCGAAGTGTGGCTCACCGGCGCCCTGTCCTTCGCCGTGAGCTTGCAACTTGAGTTTGACACAGAGACGACCGCGTACTGTGAACGCCCACGGCAACTGGAGTTGAGAGACGGTGTCATCGAAATTGCGTTCTGGACGCGACGTTCGAGCGGAGAGGAGTGCCTGTGGTTACTGATCCCGACCATCGAATCAGAGCCGGCAGCAGGTGGCAAACGACGCTACCGGCGCGAGGATCATGCGCTCGAAGCAGCTGAGCGAGCGCATGTGCGACTACGTTTTATTTTCGAAACCGAGCTGATCTCGGCCGGAACATCCCTGAGCGTCTGGTTCGGCCTGTTGCCTTATGTGCAAACAGCCCACGTGTTGGACAACTACGCCGCGATTGAAGCGCGCGTGCGCGAACACTTTCATTATCTGAAAGCTTCGACCTTCTCCCAAGTCGAGGCTGCTCTCCAGGAATTCAATCCGCACGACGTTCGATCCACGATTTGCCGCGCGATACACGAGGGCTGGTTGCGAATCGATTCATCACATCCATTGCATGTGCATACAGTCCTGGAGCCGGGAGCGCGCAATGCAGACTGAAGCGATGCGCGTCGACCACGAAACGCTGTTGAACTGGCCACGACCGGACGTCTTCCTGATCCCGAAAGCGAAGCGGAAGCAATACGTGCGACGCCACCGCGCGCTGGAGGCCTACATGTCAGGTTCCAGCGTAGCTGGCGCTGCCAAACATTTCGGCGTCAATCGCAGCACGCTCACGCGACTTGTCCGCCTTTCGATCGAGCTGGACGCGACCGGAACTCCTTGGGGATTTCGTGCATGCCTACCCTACTTCCACAGTGACACTGGCGACGAGACGGACAATAGCCCCGCCGCCACACCCGTGGCGGCACGTCCGCATAGTTTCGGGCAGCTGATTCGATCCAGTCAGCACGTGCGCGAACTCGTTCAGACGTTCACTGGCAATCTTCCCGCCGGCCGCCGACGCTCGGCGGCATTCGACCGCCTTTTCAGACAGTTAAAACGAGAGCTGAAAGGGTCCGAGCATCTCTATCCGCTGAATACCCGCGACAAGGGGCGCCGCGCTTTGCTCGAATACGTCAAACGCCAACGCCAGCGTGCCGGCAGAGCGTCCATTGGTGAATCCACGCCACCACAACCGACAATCGAGCGCCTCGACCAGTTATTTCCGCTGTACCCGTTTTCTCGTGCGGAGTACGACGGCCATCATGAGGACATTGAGTGGTTCATCGAGGTTCCGACGCCAGACGGAGGATGGGCCACGCGCAAGGTTAGCGAGTTGACATTCATACCGGACATCGACGCTGTTACTCGATTCGTCCACAGCTGGACGTTGGTTTTGGGGCGCGGGTACCGCCAATACGATCTCATGGAATTGTTCGCCAAGGGAATGCGACCTTGGAAACCAGGTGTCCTGACCACGCCTGACCTGTGTTATGTCACGGGTGCAGGCATGCCGAGCAGCATCATGCCTGACGGGAAAGCACCCAGGAGCATTTTGCACGCTGGCGACAACTTCAGCGCGCACAAGGCAGCCTATATCAGACACAACTTGCTTCACGTCCACCTTGGCGTCTGGAACTGGGCTCAAGCGCACATCCCGGAAAAACGCGCCATTGTCGAAGCATTTTTCCATCACATTGAACACGGTGCGCTTCGCGGCATCGCCGGAGGCTACGTTCCTCCCACCGAGCGAGGCGCGGCACCAACGCCGTCGAATTCATTAGACCCCAAGCACTACCCGCTCAACGTCATCGCGCTGCTTGAACTCATGGACGTCATCGTCTCCGCGCACAACGTTACTTCTCATCGCGGCTTGCACGATCGGGCACCGTTGACCGTTGCGCACGAATATGTCGAACGCGGTGGCTGGATATGGCAATCAAGCTTGTCCGAGCGACACGCCCAACAGATCTCATGCTTGCGATTGTCAGTGACGATACGCGGCAGTCGCAAGGAGTCGCGCCAACCCTACGTCGAATGGAAAGGAGCCCGGTATCGCTCCGACGCACTCGTCGGCCGGTTCGATCTCATTGGTAAAAAATTCGAGGCGACGATTCCATTCGATGACCTGCGCATGTTGACGCTGTATGACAAGAACGGAAACGTCTTTGTGCGTCTGCCTGCCCTCCCTCCGTGGGCCACGAGCAAACATGATGTTCGTGTACGCGAACAGGTGATCCAGTGGGATCGGGCCAAGGTTCTCTCCATAACAGGCGTGGAGGATGCGATTGAAGCGTTTCATAGCTATTTGCGAGCTACTGCACACAGCTCGGGGAAAAGTGCCGATCTGTATGCCCGTCATCAAACTGCGCTCGGTGTGCCTTCCGACGCGGCAATGAAGCGGTCTCACCAGAAATCCGAGAAGGTCCCTCGCGAAGGGTGGATCGGTGCCGAGAACATGGAGGACCTGCCATGAACGCTATCCCCGCGGATTCCGTCGTGCGCTCGCAAGACGGAAACGCCACAGCCGACGGCGATCATCCGCTGAAGCGGAAGCATCGTCCTGTCATGACCACACCGCCGATCCTCGCACTAGCCAATGCCATACGCACCGCTATGGAAGATGGTCACCAGGGGTTACGGGTGCTCGGCAGCGGGCGCGTCGGCAAAACGTATGCCCAGCGTTGGTTGCTCGAGCGCAAAGGGTGGCACACGGAGCCACTTGCGTGCGTATCAGTACGGGTAACTCGCCACTCCAAGATCAAGGACGGCTACATCAACCAGCTCATCCTCATGAGCTGCAGACAGAAGCTCTCCGCAAGGCTCTCAGACTTGGACACGCTCGGTCGCGTACGCAACTTGTTCGAGGAACTTTGCTATGCGGCTGATGCAAAGACCCTCCTCCTGCTTGTCGATGAATCCCAACGCCTGTATCAGGAAGAGTTGAGCGATTTTCTTACGATCGTGAATGAAAGCGAGGCATGGGACATCGACGTATTCGTTGTCTTCTTCCAGCAGACCGACGTGACAGGCACTGAGAGCGAACGTGTCCGAGAACAATTCGCACCGCACATCAAGGGTCGCTTCGGCATGGCAGACTTCCATTTCTATGGACCGCGCGGAGAAGTCGAAACTGCTGCTGTACTGAAGCGCTACGACGAAAACGCGAAGTGGCCAATCGGCAGCGAAACGACTTACACCGCCCATTTCGCCCCAGCGGCGTTTGCCGCCGGCTGGCGCCTTGTCCAGCACACGAAAGAAATTCTGGAGGTCGTCGGGCAACTGCGAGCCGCTCACGGACTCGGTCCGCTGGACGAGTGGCCCATGAAGACATTCGAATTGTTCGTGCAACGGATTCTCACGCGGATCGTCGTGAGGCCTGGCTTCACGGCGCTGACGAGGGCGGACATCGAAGAAGCCCTTGATGCTAGCGGTTACATTCCTTTCGAATTTTGCCGCGCCAATCTGATTGATGACGAGGACGACTGACTCATGGCTACCGTGCCCCGATCCCACCTGAGTTTCTCGCGAGGCGACGATAGCAGTCGAGCATTGCTTTCTTCTCTCAATGGCTTCGTCGGCGGTAACTTGTCGCGAACGCCTTACCTCTCTCCCTTCGGTGCCCTTCTGAAACTGACCCGTCTGAACCAATTCGGAAGAGCGGATCTCCATGCGGCGTTCGGATTCCAGTTAACGTCATACGAGGAAGCTTCCCAAGTGCTCGCATTCTCGACAAAGCGATTGTGCAACTTCTCACGTTCCATCGACATCACACCGGAAGCACGCCGAGGATGGAGGCTGACTGACTGGCTGCCGTTTCAAGGCGATGCCGCAAAGGGATGGAAGCATTGCTGGCGAACCCGGATATGTCTGGCCTGCGCAAGAGAAGGATTCCATACGTGGCTGTTCCAGCTTCCATGGGAGACACGCTGCTCATGGCATGGCACACGACTTGTGGAGACATGTCCTTCCTGCCATAGACCGCTTGCGCTGGGATTCTCCAAAGGGAGACCCCTCCTATGGTGCGAATGCGGAATCGACTTCTTCGATCGCCGCACGGCACTCAAGGCCGACCTGTTTCCAAATCGGGCGCGTGATCAGGCTTTGGCAGAGTGCCTTGATCGCACCGACGTCTTGCGCACGACGCAGCACCTGCTGTCCCCCACTAAACAGTCGAATGCCAGCAAGGCTCTCGCTGCGCTCATAAGCGGTAGCGACGCGGATTCTCGCATCGACAAAGGATCCATTCATATGTTTCATTCTCGGGCATCGTTCGAACCTGACCAGCAACGCAGCCTCTCGATGCTCGACAAGCAATTAGGGGGTAAAAACGGTTCGATCGCAGAATTACCTTCGAGCATGATCAAGCCGATGCGCGAAATAGCCAACAGCATTGCCACTCGCGTTCCGCCCGGCTCCCTCGTTCCGGCAGAAGCCCGACGACTGATTTTTGATGGTTTTATCGCCACGAAGGCCGGATCAGCGCGCGCGGATATCATGTACCTGCCAGTGCAAACTGGAGGGAACCGCACTTACATGTTCACAAACAGCCTTCCTCCGTCAGCTCTCAGCACCATCAGCTCGCTTATTCAGAGAACTCGAGGCAAGTGGAGGGACGAAGAGAGCGTTCGCCAGGTCCACGCTGCGCTTCAATCGCTTCTGTTCCGCGCCTACGCTGATGGGTTGCGGATAGTTCTCAGTCGCTATGTGCCCGAGCTATACGACGACCCTAGACTGACACCGTGGGAGCACATTCCCTGGGTAATGGTAACGATCGATACGGTCGGAGTCTCGGAGATTCACATCGTGTGGACTCGAGAGAACTTGGGCGGGCAGCTTTCCTGACGCCTGGAGCGCACCGCCGACACAAAAGCTTTCCTACCGCAATTACTGCACACAATTCTTCGCGTATTTGTAGAACGTGCTCGACTTTGTCGGTCACCGAGCAGAATCCGCACGTGATTCTCTGAGGCTGGCAGACCCTGCGCAGACTATTGCGTCTGTCATCGGCGGAAGGTTGTCGAAGTGACTTTCATGGCTTGCCATAAAAATCAAATACTTACATTATTCAACTCTTTCCACGGCGAACACTAGGGGCGCTCTATCCAGAGAATAATCTGCGCACCATCCTGGTGACCAATCTAGGAACGCCCTTGGCTGAGTTCGCGACAGTGAATGTGGATACGCTCACAGCCAACGAGCTTTCGCATTGGGCTAAGTGGGTTGAGAGCATTGAGCCATCCATCAAATCTGCAGCTGATGCCTTGGCGCTGGGGACGCGATTGCTGGATCGGGACAACCTCCAACAACTCGCGCTACTCCTTTCAGATCGTCGTGATCTTAGAGACTTCAAGGCATTCGTTGCGGACGGCTAGATTTTGAAGCAACACTTTGTGTTGACGATCCCATGCTTCTGCGTCGTCCACGCTGCAGCGGTGTCCGGTGGCTAGTTTCTTTGCTTTGGCGTCCTCCGAAGCCACGATCCATGTCGCAACTCGACCGACTTCCTTGGGCACATCACCAGCCCATTCAAGGATGACCCAGGGATTCTTCAGACCGACTTCGCTCACGACTTGCCTCCACGTTGTTAGGAGTCGTGAGCGTATCGTCGGGGAATCGCAGGAGTCGCGACTGCAGCGATCGCTGTCCTCGAGTAGCTATGCTGACATGACCGCGGCCGGGTTCATGACGCCTGAGTGTTTGCCGGTTCCTGAGCGATAGGCAGGCGCAGCCGATCGCGCTCCTCTGTGATCAGTCGAAGTTCCACGCGGGCCACGGTGAGTTGCTCCTGCAGGGCGGGCAAGGACTTGGCGATCTCCGTGGCGCGTACGAGGTCAACTTTCCGTTGTTCCTGGATGGCCCTGAGTGCGCCCAGTTCTTCGTTGAGACCGTTGATGGCCATCTGTAATGCATCGGCCCGCTGGCGTTCGGCGACCGAGGCCGCGCGTTCGGCGGTGAGCACGGCTTCGGCTTGCACGATCCGCGCCTGCAAGTTATCGATCGTCGTCCTCGAGGATGCTTTCAGGTGCTCCAGATCCATCGTGAGCTTGTCGGCGTGTGTAGCGGCCTCGATGACTTTCGCGTTCAATGACTCAATCTGGTGGAGTGAGGCCTGATGCTGCGCCGACGCGCTATTCAACTGCTCCCGGCTGCGAGTTAGATCAACGTCTCGCCGGGCAATCTCCTCGCGGCCTGCGACCACCTGCTGGCGGGCATGCGTCAGTTCGGTACGGTATTGGGCCAGCTGGTCGGCATCGCCGGCGATGGTGTGATGCGCGGCGACCAACTGTTCAGAGGATGAGGCCAGCTGCTTTTCAAGGTGACCGACGAACGCCTGCCGGGCTTGGTCGGCAGCGTGTAGCGCGTCCCGCTCGCTGGCCAGTTCGACCTCAGCGGCGCGCAGTCGCGAGGTGCCCACAGACAGGGCTTCTTCGCGGACGGTGAGCTGATCAAGCTGGGGGCCAAGCCGCGCCTCGCCTTCCCGGGTGACGCGATCCGTCAGTTGGTTCCACACGTGGAGCAATCCCGGATCGACATCGATCTCCTGAAGGTGCTGTTCCACGAGGGTTGCGTAGAAATGTTTGAGCTTGGGGTGGATGCTGGTGTTTGAGCCGCCGCCGGCCACGCGCCTGATCAGCTCAAGGGTGGGCTGTTGGCGGTTGACCAGGGCCGCCCAGGCAATCACGTCGATATCGTTTTGTTCTAGAGGCCCTGAGCGACCCTGCCGATGTTCTGCGTACGCTTTCACGATGGGGTCGTTGAGACTGGCGTCAGCGGGCCCATCAACCGGGCCGGCGCCCTCGCGCTGTACCGCTCGGGAGGCGAAGTCGCGCTGCAGGTCTTGCGGATCGGACGATCGGCCCATCGTGGTGACCATGGGGATGGCCACGCCGGTCTCGTGGGCGAAGACGATGCGGTAGCCGGGGTCATCTACGAGTGGTCCGCAAGTCAGGACGAAGACGCTGTGCGTGTCGTTGTGGGGATGGGGGACGAAGTCGAGATGCTGCAAACGGACCTGCACGCGTTGGTCGTCAAGGTCCAATTCCAGCAACCCGTCGTTTTGCCCGCTTGTGTCAACGCCGATCAGAGAAAACGTGCTGGATCCAATGCAGGCGGTGGTCGCGCCCGACTTGGCTAGCGCCGTGAGAATGTGGGCGATTTGCCGCGGTGCGTGCCATTGGTGTGTTTCGCGCAAGTCGAGGTCCGGAATCGCCAGGCGCAAAGGCTCGAGCCAGAGGCCGCTGGTGTCGCGCAGACGCGGGTCTTCAAATTCGGGGGTGGTCATGGTTCTTCCTTGTTGTCGGTAAGAGCAGCTGCGTTGAGGGCATCTTCAAGATCAACGATCCGCGGCAGCACGGTATCCAAGGGCTGAGGCAGCGCTTTGGTCAGCTGGTATTCGGCGATGCCCATGGGAGCGTCGACGTCGGAAAGCGCGTACTCGGCAACCACGCGATTCTGCCGACGGCACAGCAGCAGGCCGATCGTGGGTTGGTCATCGGGTACGCGGCGCTGACGATCGATGGCGGTGATGTAGAACTTCAGCTGGCCGACATGAGCGGGCTCGAAGTCGCCGGCCTTCAGTTCGACAACCACGTAGCGCTTGAGCGGGATGTGATAGAACAACAGATCAAGGAAGAACTCGTCGCCGCCGACCTCGAGGCGCAGTTGCTCGCCGACGAAGGCAAATCCCTGGCCCAGCTCGAGTAAGGTGTGCCGGATGTGGCGGATCAGCGCCTGCTCGATGTCACGCTCGGACGCCTCCTCGCCCAAACCCAGGAAGTCAAAGGTGTAGGGGTCTTTGAGGATCGCCTGGGCGGCGGCCGCTTCCGGGAGGCCGCGCTGGTGGAAATTGGTCAGGGCTGCGCCTTGCCGGCGGTGCAGCTGGCTGCGGATCTGCGCCTGTAGGACGTTCCGTGACCAGCCTTGCAACGGCACTTGCACCGCGTACCAAGCGCGCGTAGCGTCATCATCCAGCTGTGTGAGCAAGGTAATGAGGTGGCCCCACGGCAATTGGTCAACAGCCTGTTGACCAAATTGGAGTGAAGGGCAGGTTTCGGCGAAAACCCTCATGTACTTGAGGTTGGAAGTCGAGAAACCCTTGATGTCCGGGAACGCCTCGTGAAGGTCTCGCGCCAACTGCTCGATGACTTTCGCGCCCCATCCGTGTTGCGACTGCCGGGCGAGGATCTCTGCGCCGATACGGTGGTAGAGCCGGATCAGGTGCTTGTTGACCGCTAGTGCTGCTCGTCGGCGGGCGACGGAGATCTGGCCCTTGAGTTGGGTCAGCCAAGCGGCATAGTCGTCTGGTAGCAACGGCAGATTCATCCTTTTACCTGAGTGACGACGCCACGCGGCGACGCCGGCATTTTGCGCCGTCGGATTTTAGATGTCCAGTTTGTACACTGTACATACAGCAGACACAACTAATTAAACGACCATCAACAATGGCACTTGTTGCAGCACGTTAAATAGGGATAGCATTCAGGCCAGCCGGGGTGGCCGGTCCAACGAGGACAGAAGGATGAAGCGTGTCGGCAACCAACTCATTCGCGTGACCGTCACGGCCATCGCCTGTGTTGCACTGTTTCGATCAACGGCCAACGATCTAGGCGACCGACGGCCGGAAGCCTCGGGCGGCGTGCTCGACGCCGATGCGCACGCGGGCTACAAAAACGATACGCCGCTCGTTTGGCGGTTACAAGTGATGGCTCCCATGGGTGGAACCGCATGAGCCGGCCCGCGGCACCCGCCGAGGCCGAGCGCCTGCGCAAAGACCGATACGCCGCGTTTTACGCGTGGCGTGAGAACGCCGACAAAACCTTCCGCGCGCTGGGCGAAAAGCTGGCCCCGGTCACCGAGGTCTATTTCTTCAATGCGTTCTACACCCTCGTGGTCGTGCCAGCCGCGGGCGAACACGATAAGGATCCCGACCAGGGGATGGTCCGAGTGTTCTACGGCACGCGGTCGCACACGGACCCCCACCAACCGAAGGCGCTGACGATGCTGGGCGAGAGCGGCGCTTCCTTGACCTATCAACTCCTGATGGACGGTTCAGTGCTGGTCATGTTGGCGCCGGCGGCCGTCGACCGCGAGAAGCCGATTGAGGAAGGACTGGTGCTCGGCATCCGTCTAGGCCCGAAAGCGCTGACCGCCAAGGCCTTGGAAGGCGACTGGCGCCACTTCCATCGCTACATGCGCGTCACCTCGCTGGACGGCGCGCCGACCTTCGACGATCAGTGGCGTGTGGCATGGTTGCGCCTGGTCTGCCGCCGGGTGGTGGCCAAGCGCGTGCAGACCCGTCGCATCCTTTCCGGACTGGCGAAGCTGGGCCAATGGTCCGCGACCGTGGGTCTCAGCGGCTTGCTGTTGTGGGGCATCCAGTCGTGCACGACAAAAGACAAAGTTACGCCCGCGCTTGACCAGTTGACCAAGGCCATTGGAAACCTGGCTGCGACGGAGAAGACCAGCGCCGAGCATTCCCATCAAGACCAAAGCGCGTTGCTGTCCGCCGTAGTTGGGATAAAACGGGAGCTCACTGCTCAGGAGCCACCCGTGCCCCCCTCCCCCCGACCAAGTACAGGCGGGCCCGGCCACCGCGATCAGTCCAAGCCGAAGCCCACGAAGAGTTTGCAATCGCAACGATTTCCAGCTGGTAAATCATCAACGTCGAGAGGCCGAGAACGACATGGATAGCACCACAAACTTGAAAGACCTCACCCGTCGAATCACTCATACGCTTGCGGGGCGCCAGAGAGCTACGCTCCTACAGGAAACTCGCGCACTCCGTGATGCCTTGTTGAGCACACCGGAGGAGTCCGTCAGCGCGTGGCTCACTGGCCTTCGGCAACAGCCTGGATCGGTCAATGCCTTGTGCTCCGCCGAAAGGGCACTCGCCGTTGTGGTGGAAGACGGTCTGGAGAAGAGCCTCGGTGAGGCGCTGGATAAGTGGGTCGATCAAACCGACGTCGATTGGATCGAACAGGTATCCGGTGAGGCTGAGGAGCATCGTCAGCGACTCGGGTTGGAACGCAATTATCCGCAGCTGGTTCGCCTGTACGGTCGCACCACCACGGTCCTCCCGTGCACGGCTATTCAAGTGCGCGTCGGGGGTGTACCTGGGCCTGTGGAAACAACGATGCTATGGAGCGAGCGTGGTCAAGCCAACTCTGACCCGGTGGCGCTCGCAATTTCGCTCGCCGAATTCTACCCAACCATCGACGTGGTTCCTGGCGATCGCCCCGAAGTGTTCCATCCGGGACCCCTCGACCGGTATCACCCGGAACGGTTCGCGACCTTTCACCCGGGTGTGCGCTCGATGTACAGCGCCGCGAGAGCCGATGGCGGAAGAATGGCCAAAGGAGAGTTTCTCCAGGAGGAACTGCAACGCCTGCAGCGCACGATCATCGAGGACATGAATCCGCTGGTCATGGAATTACCTCACGACCGAATGGCGGACATGCCACGACTAGGGTCAGCACCTGCTGGGCAGGCCGGGAGTTTGGGCGCCCATCTTTTGATGTGGGTCGCGGCGGGACGCCAGATCTACGACTTGCCGCCCGAGCTGGTCCAACGGTTCCGCCAAACGGACGTCGACGATGTACCGCTATCGCTTTTGAAATACCCGTACGACAGCATGTACCTCTACTGGGGGCCGCAGCCCGATCTGGAACTCGAACCAGGTTGGCTCGTCGATGGCGCCTATGTGCAGTCCGGCGTCGAAGGCGTCCTTCAGATGCTTGTGACGGCCGCGCCCACGGACCCCTCGGAATCCGCGTGGTGGCCGGTCAAGGGCGAACCCTACTACTTCCAGGGTTTCGAGCGGGACACACTTGGCATGGACGTGGGCACCGCCGTGGACACCGTGCTGGCCAGCGAACTGGCCGACCTTCGCCAGCGGGCAGCGGCTAAAGGCATGGACGTGGACACCTTGATCCACGATGCCGTGGCCAGCGGCGATATCGACCCGACACAGGTACCACTTCATGTCGAAGACGTCTCGTCACGCACGGCCGGACAAGAGATTGAACGGCTTACCCGCCGGCACGCAACGTATGTCGCCGCCTTGAAGTTGGTCATCAACGGGCTGTGCTACCTCACGGCCTACCCAGACGATTCGGCGCCGGAGTATCCCGCCGGCGCGCCAGAGCATCTGATCAAGGCGACATCATCCACGGACTTTAAGACCGCGAAATCCGCGCGCGGCCGTCTCGCTGAACTGGGGTATCTACCGGTGCACCTGTGTGGACGGGAACTGATGAGTCAGCCCCACCCCAACGGGGGCGATCATCACGTCCGTGCACATTGGCGTCGAGGCCACTGGCGCCGCCAGCCGTACGGGGAAGGCCGCGCACTTCGGAAATTGATCTGGGTGATGCCAATGGTTGTCGGAGCGACCGCGGAAGGTGAGCCTCTCGGGCACCTGTATTTGGTGAGTTGAGATGACAAAGCCGACCGGCCGTCCTCGCGGGCGCCCAAAGAAGCCGAAGCCCGACGCGATACCTCGTCACGCGCCTCTCCCCTTTCAGGACGCGCGCGACATCCTCGCATCACAGCTGCGGGCCGAACTCAAACCAGCGACGACGGAGACACCGGCGTCCGGCTTGACCACGTTGGTCGCCGCTGCCGGCACGCCGGCAGGTCCACTGGCCACCGTCATCCTCGGCCCCTTCCAACAAGCGCTGCGGATTGAGCTGACGCCAGAGCAACAGGCCAAGGCACTCAGTTACTTGCGCGATCGACAGAAGCACCCCGAGGTAAAGGGCCTGGCGCCCAATAGTCGCGCCGGCATGGCGTCGGACTGGCTCAATTGGCTCGGTTACTGCCTCCACAACGACTGCCCGGTGCTGCCAACCTCCTTTGATGATCTGAAGCTGTTCTTGAATCAGTTGGTCGCAGCCGGACGCCAGAAGGCGACGGTGGAACATCATGTTTGGTCGATTTGCCGGATTAATCGGCGATTTGGCTGCCCTGACCCGATGGCCAGCGAAATCGCGACTGACTACTGGCGCGATCTTCTGCGAGAAAAACTGTCGGGAGAACAGAAACAGGCGGAGGGCTTCAGCTTACGGGTGATACACCGCATGGCGGTGGCCCTGTCCGACCCGGACCACGTGGTTGCCACCCGGCGCGTCTCTGGCGAAGACCGGATCGCGGCTGAAGAGGCGCAACGTCGCCGGCGCCTACGCGACGTGGCGATGGTGAACGCGGCCTACGATCTGCTGACGCGTGCCTCCGAGTTGGTCAGTATGCGCTGGGATCGCATCACTCGCGATGCGTCTGGCAGCGGCGCGTACCGTTTCGGAAAAACCAAGACCGACCAGGTGGGGCTGGGAATCACTCGCTACTTGCGCCCGGAAACCATGGCCGCGTTGGACGCATGGAAACTGACCGCCGGGCCCAATCCGTTCCCATTCCACAAAGTGCTCGAGTACGAGCGCGACCACGAACCCTCCCCGGTACCGGAGGACGTCACCGATGTGGCCGAGCGTGAGCGCATTCAGTGGCCGCCGCTCACCACTCAAGAAGTCGGTGTGATCTTTCGTCGGGGCGCGAAGCTCGCCGGCGTCAAAGCGCCGCAGTTCAGCGGTCATTCGACGCGAGTGGGTGCCACCCAAGACCTGATTGAGGCCGGTGGCACCCTGGAAGAAGCGATCCAGGCAGGCCGCTGGAAGGACGGCCGCATGGCCATGCGCTACGCCGCCAAGCCACTGGCCAAGCGCGCCGGACAAAACAGGTTTCGAAAGGTCGAGACGTTGCTCAATGCCGACGATAAAGGTTGAGATCGCGGAGTTCCCCGGTCGATCCTGACAACCGCGGACATCAAGCTAATTGAGAACTTGAGCGACGACGAAATCCTGGCCAGCGTCGCTCCGTGCAGAACATGCGATACGATGAATCCGTACCGACCAATGGAGGCAATGCCATGCAAAAGCTCTGCAAGAATCTTTTCCCGCTCTGGTTCTTTGGAGCATTCCCCGTGGCTTTTGTCACCCTTGGGTGCCTGAGCTGGGATCACCGCTTCGGCCATCCGCCGGTGGGCGAGTGGATCTTTGCGGCCTGCTACGCGCTTCTGGGTGTCGTGATGTACCGTGCGGCTTCCCGCGTTGGCAAGAATGCTCCTGACAACGCATGAGCAACCGCCACATCTCCCACAGAAAGCCCCGGATTCGAAACCGGGGCTTTCTTTTTGGCAATTTCTGCCCCTGCCGACCCTCCAGTGCATCGGAATTGGTCAGCCTTGAATGGGGCGACTGAACAAAGAGCCTGACGGCAGCGGGTTGTACCGATTTGGCAAGACGAAGACAGATCAGGACGGTAAAGGCACCGCACGATAGCTCCGCCAGGAGACCATGCAGGCGCTGTTGGCATGGCAATCCGAATCGGCCAGCGATGGGTTTATCTTTCACGCGGTGTCCGACGACTTGTTCCTCCCGATCACTGAACCGGTCGACTATGATGAACGTCAAGCATGGACAGAGCGACGCGAACGAGCCAAGGAGACCGAATTGCGCAAGATGTCCGCGCCCGAGGTGGCTGCCATCTTTCGGCGCGCATCCCGTTTCGCCGGGATCGATCTCAACCTGGCCTGGCCATTGAGGGTCGGCAGGGATTCATACAAAAACCGGCAATTACCTCGATAACGCGTTGAATCTGCTAGATCGTGGAACCATGCGGAACGGTTGATTTGTTGTGCCGCGTATCGCAACGCGCTACACTTCAGCATGATCATAGGCTTCCGTCACAAGGGATTGGAAACCCTCTACCGGACTGGCTCCACTCGTGGCGTGCAGGCGGCACATGCGCCCAAGCTCGGTCGCATTCTGGCCGCCCTAGATGCCGCCGCAACGCCGGCCGAGCTGAATCAGCCCGGCTACAAGCTGCATCCCCTCAAAGGGACGCTCAAGGGCCACTGGTCGGTGTGGGTGAACGGCAACTGGCGCGTCACGTTCCGGTTTGTCGGCCCCGACGTCGAGCTGGTTGATTACCAAGACTACCACTGAACGAGGTCACTGCCATGATGAAGAACCCTCCGCATCCCGGCGAGCTGCTGCGTGAAGACGTGTTGGTGCCACTCGGCATCGAGGTCACGGACGCCGCGCAGCGGCTTGGTATGTCGCGCACGACGTTGTCGCGGGTCATCAACGGTCGGGCCGGCATCAGCCCGGATCTGGCGCTCCGATTGGAGCGGGCAGGCGTCAGCACGGCACGGTTCTGGATGACGCTGCAGGCCAACTATGAGCTAGCTCAGGCCTCGCACCGGAAGCAGCCGAAGGTGCAACCTCTACAGGACGCGGCGTAATACGCCGGTGGCCACGTGCACGGCTTGAAGGCGTCAAGGCGGGATAACTCAACATTATCACGCCTTAGAATCGGTGCCACGAAGCTGAACAGTGGCCGATGTTCATTTCGTAATGGTGCATTACGTAACATCGTACGAAATCCATGGATGCATGCGGATTCCGGTTAAGGCTGACCATCGTTCCGCCAACTCCTGACCATCGCGCTGGTACTGATCAGGGCGGCGCCCGGCACTGCTCTATCACTTGGCCGCTGCGCTAGCCGGCGTTTCCATATCGGCGAGGAATCGGTCGATACCGTTCGCCCGCTTGGAGTAGACATTGCCGAGCCGAATGCCTGCCTCTATGAGCCTCTTTCTGGCGCCCTCGGCCCGCGCCGTCCAACCGCCATCAAGAAGCACATAGTCACAGTGCAGAAGCGAGAGCGCATGCTGCATGTCCGCGCTGTCGTTCGCGGTAAATGCCTGTGCGTCATTTAGTACGGTCGAACGCAGCAGTTCGCCGAGCAACACCCACGCCGGGGCACGTCCGTTCTTTGGTTGGAAGGTTTTAGCCTTGCGTCTAAAATCCTCTCCTTGGCGTGCCAAATCGACCGCCTGCGCCGTGCTCAACGTGGCCGTATCAAATACTTCCGCCAACGTGCTCTTTCCCGGTCGCGGTCTTCGTCCATACGTCCAAACCGACTCATAGAACCCGAAATCCCCCCTCCGCGAGCGCATCACTTCCGCTGCCGCATGTATGTCTCCTGGCGGGTATTCTGTCCATCTGTCGCGCTCGCTGAGTAGCCGGCGTGTGTCTATCCAGAACGCGCGCGGCATGACCTCTGCGAGCAATGCATCGAAGTCGCGGGCGTGTCGCGCATCATCCACGCGGCAAAGCTCACCCGTATGAGTTGTGCTCAGGCAAAGTGTGCCGCCAGTCCGGCGCAGCGAGTCCGCAAATCGCCTTCTCAGGCCGGAGTCTCCGCCAAACAACATCATTGCCCAATGGTCGAAGTACACGAGTGGTCGCGTCGGCTGGTGGTGGAGGTAGTTGGACTGGACAAGGTAGCTGCCAGTTTTGAACGTGGGGAGTTGAATGCGTAAGAGCACGGCATCTCCATTCCGTTGCTTAGTGTGGCTGGATCATAGTCGCCAGGGCGCCGTCGCGAGCCCACCCCGTCACCGTCCAATGGTCGCCTAACGTCAACCCGAGTCTTCACAGGACTGCTGCTCAACACCAGCAACTTGGTCAGCCTTCTTCGGAAACGGTGTTCGGCGCTACCGGAATCTGCAGATGCAAGCGCGAACGCGCCAGTGTTCGACGCCATCATCAAAGGTCAGCGTCGAAGCAAGATCACAAGGTATATCCATAACTTACGCGCGGGATTGCCGGTTTTTGTATGAATCCCTGCCGACCCTCCCTTACCGCAGATGCAGTGGTGACTTCAGTCAGACCCTCAAGCGCACCCGGTCGCACGGCGCGAGACGCTGATCTACGATCGAGGCGAGGAGATGGGCTACCATGACGCCTAGTCTCAACACAAGGCACCGGTTCCGGCAGCGGCTCGGATTTTACGCTCCGTTGCTGATCTACAACGAACATCTACGATTCGCCGAGACTCCGCTTGGGACGATGGATTGATCCGGTTGCATCGAGACCTTGAAACCGCCCAGGGAAATATGTAGCGACTATGTCGTGCTTCTTACTCTATACCAGACCTGGAAAGGGTCGGATTCGGTCCGTATCTATGCACCGGGTGTAAGACGGCGTGCTGTTCACGCCAACCGCTAGAGAGTGCGCTTATGATCAGAATAGTCCTTGTCGAAGATGATTCGGTGACGGCTCACGAAATACGCCTCGAGCTCCGGCGGGCGGGCTACGAAGTTGTGCATTGCGAGACCGGCACAAGCGCGCTTTCGGCGATTCGCGAACAGCCAACGGATGCGATCATCGTGGACCGCCGCCTACCGGACATGGAAGGTCTGGAAATCATCAAAGTATTGCGTGACGAGGCTCTGTACACACCCGTGTTGGTGCTGAGTGCGCTCAGCAATCTCGACGAGCGTGTGCGCGGTCTGCGTGCTGGTGGGGACGACTATCTGGCCAAGCCTTTTGCCCTGGTCGAGCTCGCGGCCCGAATCGAGGCTCTGCTGCGCCGGCCTGGCGCCGGTGCACAGTTAAGGTACGTCGTGGGGCCTGTCAATATCGATCTTCTGGCGGGTACGGCAACCAGGGACGGCCGGCCGCTGCATCTGGCCCGGCGGGAACTCAAGTTGTTGGAATATCTCGTGCGCCACGAAAAACAGGTTGTTACCCGACTGATGCTGCTCCGCGACGTATGGGGCTACTCCTTTAATCCACGCAGCAACGTGGTCGACGTGCATATCGGTCGCCTCAGGCGCAAGGTCGACCTAGATGGGGATATTCCATTGATTCACAGCGTTCGCGGCCAAGGCTATCGTTTCCATGTTCCGAGATAATATTCGGCGCACTACGGTCATGCGTTGGGGCGCAGGATTGACGTGCCTACTCATGCTGCAGTCGCTGGTGGTGGCTGGGGCGCTTCATGTGTTGGTCGGCAATGAGGAGCGTGGGGAAATTCATCAAAATCTACAGACACAATGTGAAACGCTGGCAGTGCTATCGCCGCAGGAGCGCAGGGCATGGATTGCAGAACAGATCAACGCCGATGTTCATCGACAAAAGTTTCTAGGACTTTTCAGTCCAAACGGCCAGGTGCTGGCCGGCAACCTCGCGCGCTTGCCGGCGGTGCCCCCGAAAACGCGTGATACCCGAGTTGTCGAATTGCATCCCACAAGCATCCCCGGCGTCTCGACAGACGTGGCCCGCGCGCTGCGCTGCACCATGTCGAATGGTAGCATTGTGGTGGCCGGCGCGGATCTCGATGACGTAAAGTCAGCGACTCGCCTCGCAGAAAAAGCGGTACTCATGGCGCTGCCGATAGCGCTCGTACTCGCGTTTTTTGGCGGCGGCTTAGTGGCCGCTCAGGCTAGCCGTCGACTCGATTCGGTGCGGGTGCTCAGCGATACCATCATGGCCGGTCAGCTCAATCGGCGGCTGCCAATCCACGCACGCACCGACAGCTTCCAAATGCTGTGCCGGCATATTAACGCCATGCTCGATCGGATCGAGACACTCATGCAGGAAGTGCGCGCTATCGGCGACGATATTGCGCACGAACTACGGACTCCACTGACCCGGTTGCGCGCCAAGGTCGAGGGTGGCATGGCCATGGCGACGACGACGCAAGAATTCGAACAGGCCGCAGGCGGCGTGCTCAAGGAAATCGAACAGGCCGAGAGGGTAGTTTCGGCCCTACTTAGAATTCGGGAGATCGAATATCACCGACGGCGTTTTTTGTTTCAGAAGGTCGATCTGCACACCATTGTGGCCGACATGGTCGAGTTCTATCAACCGGTTGCTGAGGACTGCGGCATGACGCTTCGCGTAAAGATCGATAGCCCCTGTTGGGTTGTGGGCGACCGGGACTTGCTGATGGAGGCATTATCGAATCTCGTTGACAATGCTCTAAAATTCGGTCCGAAGTATACGATCGTCGATGTCATGTTGGAAATCTGCCCCGCGGGGTATCCACGATTGGCGGTTGCCGATCGCGGCGACGCCATTTCGCCGGACGAACAAACGCGGGTATTTCAGCGTTTCTACCGGAGTCGCGCCACGAGCCAACGCCCCGGTAGCGGCGTTGGGCTCAGCTTGGTCAAGGCTATTGCCGAGTTGCACGGAATACGGGTGTTCTTTGAACCATTGGCAGACGGGCCGGGGAAACGTGTCGTAATGGAGTTCGACCAATCGGCGGCATAATCGCCAGTTATTGAATCGCCCCGGGTTTTGAGGAGGCTCCAGCGCTTGAGAAGATGGAGCTATGAACAAGTCGAACAGGTTCTCACCTGAGGTCCGCGAGCGCGCCGTGCGCATGGTGCAGGAGCACCGCGGTGAGTATCCATCGCTGTGGGCCGCCGTGGAATCGATGGCGCCGAAGATCGGCTGTGTGCCGCAGATCTTGCTGGGCTGGGTCCAGCAGCACGAGGTCGACAGCGGCGTTCGCGACGGCGTGACCACCGCGGAGGCGCAGCGCGTAAAAGCGCTCGAGCGTGAGGTCAAGGAGCTGCGTCGGGCCAACGAGATCCTGAAGTTGGCCAGCGCGTTTTTCGCCCAGGCGGAGCTCGACCGCCGACTCAAGTCCTGAGGGACTTCACCGGCGCACCTTCGGGGTCGAGCCGATCTGCAAGGTCTTGCAGGTCGCCCCGTCGGGGTATCGAGGCCATGTGGCGCTTCAGCGCGAGCCGGCCCGGCGCTAGGCCCGGGCCAAACGTGACGCGATGCCGGTGGCACATTACACCGTCAAACGCTTGATGCGGCGGCGACAACGCGCTCGCGCACCATCAATCGGCTTCTATAAAGCCGAGCTGATCCACCGCCGCGCCCCATGGAAACCAAGGAAGCTGTGGAATTGGCCACGCTCGAATGGCGGCTTGGTTCAACCACTAGCGACTGCTCGAACCCACCGGCTATATCCCATCGGCCGAGGCAAACTACTACCGGCAACTTGCCAGTCAGGCCGCTATGGTAGCGCCTTGACTAAACCAAACAGCCTCCATGGAACCCGAGGGGCTTCAGTCTAAACATCTTGTCATTTAATGAACGAATCGTCATCAAAAAGTGGTTGTATAGATTAGAAGAAATCGCGTAGGGTAGGGTTCGGAGTTGAACTAATAAGATTCTATAAAGCAGCGTCGAAATAAAAGTGTTTCTCATTAACTCATATCAAGTCCTAGATAGGGTAGTTCAACACTTTTCTGTCAGCGGTCACAGCTGACATCTATTTTGACCACGGCTTTGGGATCTTACCCCTCGTCGATGGATAGGGCCCCTTTATGGAGGGGCTGGCATTATGAAGTTTGGGGGTGCCTACCTCACTGAAACAGTGAATTATCGTGGTGCGGTCACTATTTTCTTGTGGGGCCACATGTCTATTTTTATTTGTCGACACACAAATGTAATTGTACCTTTTTAATTCATTTGAATTTTTAGACGGCGATAATTCGCTAGATGTAACGATATGTTGACTAGCTAGCTGGGGGGGGTCGCACATGTATGAGCAGAAAAGACGGCGTACGGGAATCGCAGGTCTCGACGGGGGGCTGTTGCGCAAAATAGCGATGGCAGCATGCTTGCTGTTGGCGCCCACGGTGACGTGGGCGTTACCGTCGTATGCGAGACAGATGCATGTGCCATGCACGGCCTGCCATGTGGGCGGCTTCGGTCCTGAGCTGACTCAATTTGGCCGTCAGTTCAAGCTGATGGGATACACCATGAAAGTTGGTAATGAGGCGAAGGTGCCGTTATCGGCAATGCTAGTTGAATCTTTCACGCATACAAAGAAGGCACAAACAACCGCCCCCAACACGAATTTTGGAACCAACAATAATATGGAGCTGCAACAGGCCTCGATATTTCTAGCCGGGCGGCTGAGCGATCATATGGGAATGTTTGCTCAGGCGACCTATTCGGAGAACGGTGGTTTGCTGGGCTGGGACAATGCGGACGTGCGGTACGCACACACGTTCAGCCATGACAGTCATACTGGCATCTGGGGTATTTCGGTCAATAACAACCCGTCTGTCAGCGATATCTTCAATACCGCGCCGGCATGGATATACCCCTACATGGCACCCGACCTTACCCCCGGAACCCCGGCTGCTCCAATGCTGTTTGGCGGTATAGGCGGTCAGTCGATAGGGGCTAGTGCTTATGCACAGTTGGATGGCAAATGGTATGTAGAGGTGGGTGCTTACCGTTCACTGTCGGTGGCATTCTTGCACCACGTCAACGCGGGCTATGATGGCAAATTGTCCGGAGTCGCCCCCTACGCCCGTTTGGCTTACACATGGATATTGCCCAGCGGCGACTTCTCTCTCGGCGGATTCCTGTTCAACATGAAGCGTGGCCTGGTAGGTGCCGATGCGATCGGCAATCCTGTGCCGGTGGGCGGTTCCTCGAATCAGTTTAATGACTTGGGTGTGGATTCAACCTATCAATACTTCCATGGTCATTATGCGTTGACCTTAGAGGGAGTGTATGTCGATGAGCGTCAGAGGCTAAATGCCTCATTCGCCCACGATGGCTCCTCCAATCTTTATAACAGACTGCGGTCATTTAACCTCAAGGGTAGCTATTGGCTCCGCAACACCTATGGGGTGACACTGGCCTCGTTTGCCAACAATGGCAGTAAAGATGTCGTGCTCTACGGCAACAACGGCTCGCCGAACACACAAGGCGGCATGGTTGAATTCGACTACAACCCGTTCGGTCAGGCCACTTCATGGAAAGAGCCGTTTGTGAATGTGCGACTTGGCTTGCAATACACATTTTATTCGAAGTTCAGTGGGCTAGTGCACAATATCGACGGCGCCGGACGCAGCGCTAGTGACAACAATACTTTATATCTCTATGCCTGGTTGGCAATCTGAGCTGACAAGCATGTTGGGATGAGACTGATACTGAAATATCTGAAAGATATCAACACTATCTATTTAATAACGTCCTCAGCTAAGGAAAATTCATGAAAAACCCGATTATTCCGTTTAGTATTGCTATGCTGAGCATCGCGATAACATATAGCGCTTTCAGCCAAGGGGTCCTACCCACTACGGTGCCTGTCCCCAAGGATAATTCTATGACTGCGACGAAGATTGAGCTGGGCAAACAGCTCTATTTTGACCCACGTCTATCCCTTACCGGTACCGTTTCTTGTAACTCCTGTCACAACGTGATGAGCAATGGCACTGATAACCGCCCGTTTTCCGAAGGAGTTCACGGTAAGATGGGCGGGCGCAATGCACCTACCATGTTCAACGCAGCCTTTCACTCAGTGCAGTTCTGGGACGGGCGGGCCGCCACTCTCGAGGATCAAGCAAAGGGTCCCCTCGGGAACCCGGTAGAGATGGGTATGTCCAATGGCAGCGAGCAGGAGGCTGATCGGGTTAAACAGATTCCTGGGTATATCACCGAGTTCAAGAAGGTATTCGGTGGGAGCGATCCCGTCACCTTGGACAACGTCGTGAAAGCCATTGCGTCATTTGAGCGCACTTTGATCACCCCGGACAGTCCTTATGACCGCTTTGTCAATGGTGACAAGAAGGCTCTGGACTCGGCGGCTCAGCGCGGTCTGAGTCTAGTCAAGTCCAGCGGCTGCCTAACCTGTCATAGCGGCGCTCTCTTCGACGGCCCGCAGCTTCCTATCGGTACCGGTTTTTATATGAAATTTCCAACCTATACCAATAACCCTTACGTCAAAAAATACGATCTGATGGCGGATGTCGGGCGTTATACCGCAACCCACAATCCAGCCGACAAGCACATGTGGCACGTCCAATCTTGGCGTAACATCGCTTTGACAGCACCATACTTCCACAACGGGTCGGTGAAGACCCTGCCCGAAGCAGTGCGCGTTATGGCAGCGACACAACTCGATAAGAAGCTTACAGACGAGCAAGTGACCGATATTGTGGCTTTTCTTGACAGCCTTACCGGTGAACACCCCAAGGTCACGATGCCGACCCTGCCGGAAACTCTCAACGGTACATTGACCCCCAGGGCACAGTAGAAGACGCCCTCTGGGCATGTAGCCTTCGATTTCAGTCGAGCTAAGTCGAAACCGAGGGGCATTAAAGAAAGGCCAGGGTTGAGTTGAGAAAATGGCGTAACTACTCGGGGCCGGAATCGCTCCAGCTGTCAATCACATCCCACCATTTCCATGAAGGGATGGCTCACGACAATGCCCATGAATCCCACCCGTAAACGCAGGCTCATCGTCGTTGCCGTCGTCGCCGTCGCCGCGTCACTGGCGATCGGCCTGGGCATCTATGCTCTGCAGCAGAACATGAATTACCTGTTCACGCCGAGCCAGGTGCAATCGGGACAAGCCTCCCACTACCGAACGTTCCGGCTCGGTGGCATGGTCAAGGCCGGCTCGATCCAGCGCAGCGACACCTCGCTCAAGGTCACCTTCACCGTGGTCGATGCCAGTGGCGCGATGCCGGTGGAGTACACCGGCATCCTGCCCGACCTGTTTCGCGGCAACCAGGCGGTCATCGCCACCGGCCACATGGACAATGCCCGCTTCATCGCCACCGAGGTGCTGGCCAAGCACGATGCCACCTATATGCCGAAAGAGCTCAAGGACGCCATGGCCAAGGCCCATGCCGACAAGAAGATCAAACAAGCGATCGCACAGGATAAAGTGCCATGACCCCCGAACTCGGCCAACTGGCACTGATCCTGGCGCTGCTGCTGGCACTGGCGCAGGGCGTCCTTCCGCTGATCGGTGCCTGGCGCGGTAATCGCGCGCTGATGGCGGTGGCCCGGCCTGCCGCGGCCGGTCAGGCCGTCTTCGTCGCGATGGCCTTCGGCATTCTGGTCTGGGCCTTCCTGCACTTCGACTTTTCCGTGCAGTATGTCGCCGCCAATTCCAACCTCGAGCTGCCCTGGTATTACCGGATTGCTGCCGTATGGGGTGCCCACGAGGGCTCGCTGCTGCTGTGGATCCTGATCCTCAACGTGTGGACCGTTGCCCTCGCCGCATTTAGCCAGAAGCTTCCCGAAGTGTTCGCGTCGCGGGTATTGGCCGTCATGGGCCTGGTCGCGGTGGGTTTCCTGCTGTTTACCCTGCTTACCTCCGATCCATTCGGGCGGCTGCTGCCGATGCCCGGTGATGGTGCCGACCTGAATCCTGTGCTGCAGGACCCGGGCATGACGTTTCATCCGCCCGTGCTGTACATGGGCTATGTCGGTTTCTCGGTCGCTTTTGCCTTTTCGATCGCCGGCCTGCTGGGCGGCGAGATGGAGCAGGCATGGGTGCGCTGGGCCAGGCCATGGACAAACATGGCATGGGGCTTTCTTACCTGCGGCATCGTCGCCGGCAGCTGGTGGGCCTATGCCGAGCTGGGCTGGGGCGGCTGGTGGTTCTGGGATCCAGTGGAAAACGCCAGCTTCATGCCGTGGCTGGTCGGTCTGGCGCTGATTCATGCCCAGGCGATCACCGAAAAGCGAGGCAGCCTGCGCGCATGGACCATCCTGCTGTCGATCTTTGCCTTCTCGCTGAGTCTGCTAGGCACCTTCCTGGTACGTTCGGGCGTACTTACGTCGGTGCATGCGTTTGCCTCTGACCCTCGCCGCGGCGTATTCATCCTGGCGTTCCTGACGATCGTGGTCGGCGGCTCGCTCCTGCTATATGCACTGCGGGCACCAAAGGTGGTGGGGGGCAAGCCGTTCCAGGTGCTGTCGCGCGAGACCGCCATGTTGATCGGCAACCTGATGTTTGCGGTGGCCGCGGCGATGGTGTTGCTGGGCACGCTGTTTCCGTTGCTCGCCGACGCACTGAACCTTGGCAAGATCTCAGTGGGACCACCCTACTTCGGCCTCCTGTTTCCGCTGCTGATGCTGCCGGTGGTGTTGCTGATGCCGTTCGGGCCGTTCCTGCGCTGGAACAAGGGTGATCCCGCCGTGCTCAAACAGGTATTGCTGCGCGCTGGCATTGCGGCGGTCGCCTGCGCGATCGTGGCGGCGTTCTTCGTGAACGGCCAGCTCAAGGCAATTGCCGGGGTCGCCACCCTGGTCTGGCTTGGCGCTGGCGTGCTGCTTTACATGATCAAACGCTGGCGCGAAGCACCGGCCGGTCGTCGTTACCCCGCGGAAATGGCCGGCATGCTGCTGGCCCATCTCGGCATGGGCGTCTTCGTCGCCGGGGTGCTGTTGAGCAACTCGCTCAGTGTGACGCGCGATGTGCGGATGGCTCCGGGCCAGACTCAGCACATCGGTGGCTACGACTTCCGTTTCGATGGCGCACAGCGCACCACCGGACCCAACTGGCGGGCCGACCAGGGGCTTATCACGGTGACCCGCGATGGCGAGTCGGTGGCGGTGATGAAACCGCAAAAACGTACCTACCCGCGGGGGCAGGTACAGACCGAATCGGCCGTGGATGCCGGTTTCACCCGTGACCTCTATGTAGCCCTGGGCGAACCGATGGACGCTAACAACATCGAGGGGGCGTGGTCGATGCGGCTGTACTACAAGCCCTTCATCCGCTGGATCTGGGGCGGCGGCCTGCTGATGATGCTTGGAGGCTTCACCGCCGCGGCCGACAAGCGCTTTCGCATCAAGCGCAGCGCCGTGGACGCGCCGACCGAGAAACTGATCCTGCAGGAAAACAACGCATGAGCCGATTGCTGCCGTTTTTTGGCTTCATGCTGTTGGCGGGCTTGTTCGGCTTTGGTATCTGGTGGAACACTCAGCACGATCCGCGCGAGGTCCCTTCACCGCTGATCAACAAGCCAGCCCCGGCGTTCAACCTGCCCCGGCTCGATGACCCCACCCAGACCGTGAGCAAGGCCAGCCTGCTGGGCAAACCCTACCTGCTCAATGTGTTCGCCAGCTGGTGCATAGCCTGCGCCGAAGAGCACCCGACCCTGATGGCCGAAGGCTCGCAACTCGGCATCCTGTTGCTTGGGTATGACTACAAGGACGCCCCGGACGACGCGAAGAACTGGCTGCGCGAACACGGCAACCCCTATGGCGAGGTCATCACCGACCGCTCGGGACGCACCGCCATCGACTTCGGTGTGTACGGCGCACCGGAAAGCTTCCTGATCGACGCCAAGGGGGTGATCCGCTACAAGCATATCGGGCCACTGACCCCCGAGGTCATCGCCAAGAAGCTGCAACCGGCGATTGCCGCACTGAAGAAGGAGACACCGTGATGCGTCCCCTACTGCAACTATGGCTGGTGGCAGGGCTGACATTCGCCGGTATCGTCCACAGTCAGGCCATCGAACCGCTGCCGTTCAAGAATCACGCCGAGGAAGTGCGATTCCAGCACCTCACCGGCCAATTGCGCTGTCTGGTCTGCCAGAACGAGAGTCTGGCCGACTCCAACGCCGAGCTGGCCCGTGACCTGCGTCTGGACGTATTTCAGCAGATGCAGCATGGCAAGAGCGACGCCCAGATCAAGCAATATCTGGTGGCCCGCTATTCCGATTTCGTGTTGTACGACCCCCCTCTGAAACCCGATACCTGGCTGCTCTGGTTCGGCCCCCTGCTAATCCTTTTCGGCGGCGCAGTCGTCGTGGCCATCGCCATCCGCAAACGCAATCGCGACGGCGTTTCCGTCGCAGCACCGCCTACCGACAACGGGGATGACTGGTGAAAATCGCTTTCTACATGATCGCCGCAGTGATGATCGCTGTGGCGCTAGCCGTGCTGTTGTTGCCGATGGTGCGGCAAGGCCGGCGCGACGGGTCGTCACGCGGGGTGTTTGCCCTGGTCCTGGCGATTGCCTTTGCCTTGCCGCTGGCTACCCTCGGGCTGTATTTACTGGTCGGTACGCCGCGGGCACTCAACGGCGTGACCGCCGAAGCCCAGCCGCCGCTGACCATGCAGCAAGCGATCACCGAACTGCATGCCCATCTGGCCCAGCAGCCGGACGATCTGCAGGCATGGCTGTTGCTGGCGCAAACCAGCGCCTTGCAACACAAGCCCGCCGACGCGCGCGACGCCTACGGTCACGTGCTCAAGCTCGATCCCAACAATGCCGACGCCATGATCGGCTGGGCCGAGAATGACTCGGTACTACGCAGCGATCACATGATCGAGGGGCGTGCCCTGACCTTGCTCAAACGCGCCGTACTGCTGCAGCCGGACAGTCAACGCGGCCTCTGGTTGCTCGGCATCGGCAACTTCCAGCACGGCCAGTACCGTGAGGCTGCCGCCACCTGGCGCCTGCTGCAGCCCCAGCTCGAACCGGGTTCGAAGGTGGCCAAGGCGATCGCCGAGCAAATCGCCATCGCCGACAAACGGGCTGCCAGCGAGCCGGCAAGTGCATCGTCAAGCACCGGCACTCCGGGCACAGCCGTTCCGGCCGCCTCGTTGCAGGTACACGTCACGCTGGCGCCGGCGCTCACGTCGAAACTGCGTGCCGGAGACACTTTGTACGTCTACGCACGGGCACCCCAGGGGCCACCGATGCCTCTGGCCGTGGCCAAGCTCGCCGCCAGTCAACTGCCCGCCACGGTCACGCTCGACGACGCGATGGCGATGCGCCCCTCCTTCAAACTTTCCTCGGAAAGTGAGGTATTTGTCGGTGCCAGGATAAGCCACAGCGGCCAACCGATCGCTCAGCCGGGCGATCTGGAAGGTAATGCCGGTGTCGTCGCCGTGGATAGCAAGGCACCCATCAACATCCGCATCGACAAGGTGCATTGATGGTGCAAGACGCGCCACCGGGTGACGCCAGGCTCTACTTTGCGTTGCCCTCGCCGTTCCCGATGAAGCGCGGCGGCCAATTGCACGATGCCCACATCGCCTACGAAACCTGGGGAGAACTGAATCCGGCACACGACAACGCCGTGTTGATCCTGACCGGGCTCTCGCTGGAAGATGTGGCCAATGCGGCGCGCGCCGTCGTCAGTGGCCTGTGCCGGATCGGCTGCTTGATAGGCGGCATGAGCGCGCTGGCCTACATGCTGCTGCACCCGGGCAGTGCGCGCACACATCTGCGTCCACACCGCTCGATTACTACCGGTAATCCCTGCCGCCGTCCGACCACAGGCAAGAACCCCGACTCGCCGCTTTCGTACTATACGCGTCCGAAGTAATTGCACTGATGGATTTCTTCGATAGGAACTTCAGCAACTACATGCTGGTCGGTTAAAACATTTCCTGATTACCCATCCGCTGCGCCTCGTTATAGAGAATGGCTTGAAATGGCCACCCTTGAGGGGTGGGAGTCAAGCCAAATTTGGCTGGCCGCAGCCGCAAACGGCCATCTGATGCGAACCCGCGGAAGTGAGGGTGCTACACATGTGGGGAATCCAGACCGCGCTTGACGTTGTCGGTAACTTAGAATGCAACCATGTTTTATGAGAAGGGACCAGTTGAATTTCAAGGCGCCGCCAACTTTGCGGCTAGAAGTTTGCTGACATTTGCAGAGCGTCATCAGCGAATACCTATACGCGACGTAGGCCCACACTGGATTTGTGGTCTTATTACCGGATAGGGAGGAGATTCAGCGTTTACTTCGCGGGAAGTAATCGACTCGATACTCCCCTCGAGTTCACTGAGGACAAGAGCGGCGTGCGCCTGCTCCAGAGCGAGTTCTAAGACATCACGCTTTTGGCCGGTGTGCATTTTAAGCTGTGACGGGAAGGAAAAAGCTGTGGTTGCGATGGTACTTAAACAACACAGGGCGTGTTCGAGGTGTAAATGATGGAGTTGCGTCACCTCCGCTACTTCATTGCGGTTGCTGAAGAGTTGCATTTCGCCCGTGCTGCGGTGCGACTGCACATCGAACAGTCACCGCTATCGCGAGCTATCAAGGATCTTGAATACGACCTCGGCGTGCAGCTATTCGAGCGGACCACGCGCAGCACGCGGTTGACCTGGGCCGGACAGGTTTTCCTTGGAGACGTTCGGCGCGTCTTCGCCACCATTGAGCAGGCGAAGGCCGGGGTGAAAGCTGCCGCCACGGGTTATCACGGCACGCTGCGCATTGCGCTCTCCGATGGAATCGTCCGACCACGACTGACCGTGTTGCTGGCGCAGTGCCGCGAAGAAGAGCCGGAGGTGGAAATCCGCCTCTTCGAAATGCCCCTCGCACAACAAGTGAAGGGACTTCGCAGCGATTTGTACGATGCAGGATTCGCGCAATCGGCCGAGGTGGGCGAAGGCATCATCGCCGAACCGATCTGGAGCGATCCACTGGTTCTGGCGATTCCTCCACGCCATCCTCTGCTGGCGCACAAGCGCATCCCGCTGGAGGAGGCGTTGCGCTATCCCCTGGTGTTATGCCATCTGGAAGCTTGCGAAGGATGTAGCCGTCAGATCGATCGGATGTTGCGCACAATAGATGTGCAACCCATCGTGGCGGAGCGCGTGGCCAGCCAAGACCTCATGTTGACCCTGGTCGCGGCGGGATATGGGCTTGGCTTCACCAGTACGGCTCAGGTCGAGATATGCCCTCACCCGGAAGTCGTCGTCCGCCCGCTTGCGGGGCGTTCGCTCATGCTCACGACGTACCTGCTGCGGCCCGACATCGAACCGTCCCCACAATTGAGCCATTTCATCGACCGGCTCAATCCGGTCGAGACAACGGCTCGGGACGAACCAATGTGAAGTTTCGGTGTGCTCATCCCACCACGCAGGAGGACGTGACATGAAGAGGGCATACGTGCTGCTGCCGATGATCTTGGTACTGGCGGCCTGTGGGAAGGCCACACCGCCAGATACCGTCGAATCACTGGTCGCCAATCCCGAACGGCTCAAGGAAGTTGCAGCGCCTATGCCAGGAAGACCACGCGAAGATGGGCGATGCCACTTGCAACGCAGCGAGTGAAGCGTTTCGTCGGCGCTTCATGGGAGATGGCAAGGGCAAGTACACGCCGCAACCTGCACCGCGGAACTGATCACCACGACATCGAAATACCAAGCAGGGACTGGACGATCCCGGTCCCATGCGGGGTGCGTGCCTGGGCGTTGGCGTTATCCACGGTTTTTTTGGCAGATCACCCTACACGCCATAACACGCTGTCGTTTGCCGCGACGCGTTCCCTTTTCCCCCAGCTGGAAATCATGTTTTCTTCGTCTCGACCGTTCCGATAACGGTCTTTGACCGCTCCTGATCCGGCACCGAAGCTCATGTCTGCGGCACGTCATCGCCGCGCGATGCAGGGGCGACTCGGAGACCGACATGCAGGGAACCAGTGTGCTGTTCGGCCAGGTGCTGGCGATGTTCGGCATCGTGATCGCGGGAACTTGGGGCGCCACCCAATGGACCGCGGCACAACTGGGCTATCAGCTACGCCTCGGTTCGCCCTGGTTCGATTGCTTCGGCATTCCCATCTATCACCCGTGGCAGCTGTTCGAATGGTGGTACTGGTTCGACGCCTACGCACCGCGTCTCTTCCTGAAGGGCGGTGCCATGGCGGCCACGAGCGGCGTGACCGCCGCTTGCGTCGCCATCGGCATGTCGGTCTGGCGCGCGCGCCAATCCAAACTCGTCACGACCTACGGCTCGGCGCGCTGGGCGGCGCCGGCTGAAATCCGCCAGGCCGGACTGGCGGGGCCGTCCGGCGTCTTCCTGGGGTCGTGCCCGGATACGGGTAAAATTGGGTCATAGCATTCTGCAGCTTTGTGACAACGCAGCAAAAACGCGCTCGCGGTTGGTTTAGACCCCCATCGTTCGTTAAGCTCAAAGCCACCCTCTCTCACCGGTGGTGGTTATGGCGAACCTTGAGCGCACCGCGTACCCGCGGTTTCCTCGTGTCATCACGACACGCGACCTGCTCCGGCACTACACCCCCGACGTGGACGAAGTGGAATGGGCTTCGGGCTTCGCCCGTAGCGATGCAGGCCGCTTGGGGCTGATCGTGCTGCTCAAGACGTTTCAGCAGCTGCACTACTTCCCGGCTTTGGAAAGCGTCCCGGCCGAAATCGTCGGGCATATCCGAACGGTGTTGAATCTGAAGCCCGCCACGGCGGCTGACTATCGGGGTTCCAAGACCCTCTATCGACATTTCGCGGCCGTCCGCACTTATCTCGATATCCAACGCTACTACGGCAAGGAAGCTCAGCGCATTGCGGTGCGTGCAGCGTATGAAGCTTCCGAGGTCATGGACCAGCGTGTTGACGTCATCAATGCCACGATCGAAGAAGGCTATTTGTGCCCATCCCCCGACAGTATAAAATAAGCGGTAAAACAGCCTATATAACAACGACCTATCTTTGTCGCAGCTAACGACGCCGGACGTTCGATCGTGCCGGATTCGCACGAG
>SCSE01000063.1 GCA_004298015.1 Rhodanobacter sp. | reverse complement strand
GAGCCTTGCACTCGAAAGCGGGCTCGCCCGCAGCTATCTCGGGGGCGTCGAGCGCGGTCAGCGCAACATTGCGCTACTGAACATTTATAGGCTTGCAAAAGCCCTGAAGGTGAGTCCTGCTCACCTGCTGGAGCCGGCTTCCGGACTCAAGCGAGCACAGGGTAAAGTCTAGCTTTGTAGCTCTTGATCGCCTTCCGCCACGGCCTTGGATGCTACGAAGCTAGACCTGACCCCTTGCTCCTTCCCCTTGCTCCTTCGAAGCTAGACCTGACCCCTTGCTCTTTCGTGATCAGCGCGTCGCGCTCCATCTCATGCTTTTCGGCCACGTCCGTAATGATCGCGGCCAGCGTACCTACGCGCAGCGGGCGATGATTGGGGATGGTGATGGCATGCGCCGGATCATCGCACTGGAGCCGTATATGGCTACCGGTCTGTCGCACGGCTCGGTAGCCGAGCTGCGCCAAGGCCTTGATCAGTTGCGCAGCATCCATGTCGCGCGGAAGTTTCATGCGGCGAGAACTTCATCCTTGACGTAGTGCAGCCGGATCATGGTCGGGCGTTCGCCGGCATCGAAATGGCATTGCACCGCATCGCGCACCTGCTGGCGCAATTCATCGTAGCTGTCGGCCTCGGTGTGGATGGAATGCCCGAGTGCCCGGGCCACCAGCCCCCCTTCGGCAGCATCTTCAACAAGGAACACGATTTCGGTCATGGGGTTACCTCGGCTTTGCGTTGATAGTACGGCCAAAGTCGGAACAGCCCAAACAGTGTCATTGCGGGATCGCGCTAGCGCCCGGCCCCTCACCCTGCCCTCTCCCCGCCGGGGAGAGGGTTCAAGTGCGAATGACATGTTCCGCCGGCAACAGGCCGGTGGCTTTTCGGATATCAGTGACTCGGATGGCATCGATAGGGAATTCGCGCGATGGCTCGCGCACGCCGTGAACGATCTCGTCCATCTGGGTCACGCTTTCGAAGAGGCCGGAGAAATGTTTGGCATCCACGATGACCTCCACGGCTCGATGATTCTACGAAACGCCAGGTTCTGAGCTGGCGTCAGGCTGAGCTGTTCGTTCTTGGGATAGAAGCACAGAATCCAGGGGGCAACGTGCACTTTATCGGATCGCGAACAGCAACCATCGAAGCCGTCCGACTTCAGTGACCACCAAGCCCCTCACCCCTCCAAACAATCAAACCGCCGATCCGCCTCAACCTCCGCCTCATAATCCACATCCGAGCGATCAAACCCGAACAACTGCAAAAACTCGTGTTTGTACCCGGCGTAGTCGGTGATTTCGCGCAGGTTCTCGGTGGTGACGGTGGGCCACACGGTCTTGCACACGTCCTGCACCTCGTCGCGCAGCTCCCAGTCATCCAGCCGCAAACGCCCTTCGTCGTCGGTCGTCGGCGCCGCGCCGTCGGCGCGGTAGAGGCGGTCGTGGAACAGGCGGTTGGCCTGCTCGATCGGGCCTTCGTGGATACCCTTCGCCTTCATGATCTTGAAGGCGATGGAGACGTACAGCGGAATCACCGGGATCGCGGCGCTGGCCTGGGTGACGACGGATTTCATCACGCCGACGTAGGCTTCGAGGCCAGGGTGGCGGCTGCGCAGCTCTTTCGCGGTGTTGTCCAGATGCTGCTTGGCCTGGCCGAGGGTGCCGTGCCAGTACATCGGCCAGGTGATCTCGGTGCCGATGTAGCTGTAGGCAATGGTCTTGGCGTGGTCGGCGAGCACGCCAGCGGCGCTGAGCGCGTCGATCCACAGTGCCCAGTCCTCGCCGCCCATGACGGTGACGGTATCCTTGATTTCCTGCTCGGTAGCCGGCTCGATGCTGGCTTCGATCACGGTGTCTTTATTGGTGTCGACCGAGGTGTTGTGGAACGGCTCGCCGATGGTCTTCAGCGCCGAGCGCACCACTTCGCCGGTGTCCGGCAGCTTGCGCACGGGCGAGGCCAGCGAATAGACCACCAGGTCGATCTTGCCGCCCATGTCGTTCTTGATGATCTCGATCGCCTTGGCGCGGGTCTCGTGCGAAAACGCGTCGCCGTTGATCGACTTGGCGATCAGGCCGGCCTGCTTGGCGGCCTTGTCGAAGGCGGCGGCGTTGTACCAGCCGGCGGTGCCGGTTTTTTCATGGGTGCTGGGCTTTTCGAAGAACACGCCGAGCGTGGCGGCGCCGTAGCCGAACGCGGCGGTGATGCGCGAGGCAAGGCCGTAGCCGGTCGACGCGCCGATCACCAGCACCCGCTTTGGACCGTTGCCGGTATGGCTGGCGGCCTGGGTGACCTTGATCTGGTCCAGCACGTTGTGCTCGCAACCGACCGGATGGGCGGTAACACAGATGAATCCACGTACCTTGGGCTTGATGATCACTCGATGTCACCTGCTGATGATGGGCAATTGCTTATCTTAACCAAGCGGGACGACCGTGTGCGGGCGCAGGGTTGGCATGATCCACGTCGAGCGGGTGCAGATGGCACCGTGGGGGCGCCCCACGTAATGAAGCCGCGCAGACAAAAAACCCCGCACAGGATGCAGGGTTTCATGACTACTGCACTGGATTTACCCGGGCGATCAGGAGGCTTCGACCCCCTCGACCGAAGATGCCTGGGCGCCCTTGGGGCCCTGGGTTACTTCGAACTTCACCCGCTGGCCCTCCTGTAAGCTGCGAAAGCCCTTGCTGGTGATTGCCGAAAAATGCACGAAAACGTCCGCACTCCCGTCCTCAGGTGCGATGAAACCGAAACCCTTGGCGTCGTTGAACCACTTGACCGTACCAAAACTCATTGCGTGAACCTCTGGATCCATGGATATGGTTTGCCAGATGTGGTGCGGCTACCCCCCCAGCGCGCGCCCTCCCCTAGCCAGGGAAAAGTAGCAAGATGTGGCCGCGCAGTGCAATACGACAAATGACTCATTCGGCCCATGGGCGGATTTCAGGCTCACGTTTGCGGCATCGCCGCAAGCAGGCGGGGTACCTCGGCGGTAGCGGCCGCGAGATGCGCGAAGATTTCCTCGATGCTGATTTCCGCTTCGTCGCCACAGCCGGCGGCGAAGTTTGCGACCAGGGCCAGGCAGGCGTAGTCGAGCGACAATTCACGGGCCAGCGCGGCCTCCGGCATCCCGGTCATGCCGACCAGGTCGCAGCCGTCGCGCTTCATCCGGGCGATCTCGGCACGGGTTTCCAGGCGTGGCCCCTGGGTGGCGCCGTAGCAGCCGCCGTCGATCACCGCGATGCCTGCCGTTCGCGCCGCGGCCAGCAACTGCTGGCGCAGCGCTTCGGTATACGGCTCGCTGAAATCGATGTGCTTGACCTCGGCACCGTCGACGTCGCAAAAGCTGGTGAGGCGGCCGTGGGTGTAGTCGATCAACTGATCGGGCACCACGATGACGCGCGGCCCCATGTCGCTGCGGATGCCACCGACCGCGTTGACGCCGATCACCCGGTGCGCGCCCAGTCGGTGCAGTGCCCACAGGTTGGCGCGGTAGTTGACCCGGTGCGGCGGCACGCTGTGGCTTTCGCCATGACGCGCCAGAAAGGCCACCCGCATGCCGGCGAAATCGCCGATCACCACGTCGCCGGAGGCTGCACCGAAGGGCGTGTCGAGCGCGTGCCGCGTGGTGTTTTCCAGGCCCGGGAAGGCGTACAGGCCGCTGCCGCCGATCACGGCAAGGTCGATGGATTTTGACTCAAGGTGGGGCATTGCTTTGATCCGTCAGCAGATGGTGGTCAGGAGCGCCGGCAGTACCGCAAATCATTGCCGCCCTACTGTAGGAGCGCACCCTGTGCGCGATGCTCTTGCTTGATTGGGGGAGGCAGGGCGTGGGAGCTGGGGCGAAAGGCATCGCGCACGCCCGAAGGAAGTCCCCTTTTGGGACAGGGTGCGCTCCTACAATGTGTTGGTTTCCCTCAGCGCATAAATGCCGGGCAAATTGCGGCCCTGCTCGTGGTAGTCCATGCCGAAGCCGAACACGTAACGGTCGGGCAATTCGATACCGTTGAAATCGGAAACGATACCCTCGACCAGGCGGTCGTGCCGCTTGGTGCACAGGCTGGCGATCAGCACGTTTTTTGCGCCGCGGCGGTAGCAATCCTCGCGCACCTCTTTCAACGTGTGGCCTTCGTCAAGGATGTCGTCGACCAGCAGCACCACGCGATCCTGCAGCGGCACCATCGGCTCGCGCAGCCAGTGCAGCTCGCTGCCCGAGGTGGCGCCGCGATAGCGGGTGGCGTGCACGTAGTCGAACTCGAGGTCGGTGCGGATCGCCAGCGCCAGCTGGCCGGCAAAGATCAGCGCGCCGTTCATCACGGTGAGAAAGACTGCCCGCTCGCCTTCCAGCGCGGTGTCGATACGCCGGCCCATGTCGGCGATCACCGCGTCCAGCTCAGCGCGCTCGTGCAGCAGGTCGGATTGTGCCAGCGCATCGGCCAGCGAAGGTGTGGGAGTGGTCATGCGGTGCCTCGGTCGGGGTTCAACGCGGTGATGCGCGCGACGAAACGATCGCGCTGCGGGTTGTCGATGAGGCTGGCCCAGCTCGCGCCCAGCTCGCCACGCAGGGCGGCCAGGCGGGGCGACGCTGCGTGCAGACCCGGCCCCAGCGCCGCAAGGGCGGCGTCCACCACCTCAGGGAAACATGCCAGCACCAGGTCGCAACCCGCGGCCAGGTGCGTCTGCACACGCTCGGCGACGGTGCCGGCCGCGCCGGCCGCGGCCATGCTGATGTCGTCGCTGATCACTGCACCGGCAAAGCCCAGCTCGCCGCGCAGGATGCCTTCGACCCAGACCTTCGAGTAACCCGCCGGCTGGCTGTCCACGGCCGGATAGGTCACATGCGCCATCATCACCGCCTCGACCCGGGCCTCGATGCAGGCGGCAAACGGAGCCAGGTCGTCGCGGCGAATTTCATCCAGATGCCGTGGATCGATCGCCGGCGCCTTGTGCGTATCGGCGGCCACCGAACCGTGCCCGGGGAAGTGCTTGAGCACCGCCGCCATGCCCGCCAGGTGCATGCCGCGCAGGTACGCCTGCCCCAGTTCCGCGACCGCCCGCGGATCGGCATGGAACGCGCGCAAACCGATGGCCGCGTTGCCGCGGGCCAGGTCGAGCACCGGCGCAAAACTGAAATCGACGCCGCTGGCACGCAGCTCGCTGGCCATTACCCAGGCGTGCTCCTCGGCCAGTTGCACCGCAGCGGCAGGATCGCGGTCGTAGGCCGCGCCAAGCGTCGCCAGTGCCGGCAGGCGGGTGAAGCCGTGGCGGAAGCGCTGTACCGGGCCACCTTCCTGATCGACGGCGATCAGCAGCGCGTCGCCGCCCACCTCGCGCATCGACTCGCACAGCGCCAGCAACTGCGCGGGTGACTGGTAATTGCGTGAAAACAGCAACACCCCGGCCACACCCGGCCGACTCAGCCAGTGCCGCTCATGTGCGAGAAGGGTTTCTCCAGCGATCCCGATCATCAACATGCGGCGTCTCCGGCGGCACGCTCGGCGGGCGACCAGGCGCGGTACGGGCGGTCGATCAGATGGACATTGTAGTAGCGACCCAGCGCACTTACCTCGACACCGAGCCAGCTCGGCCGCGGGAATGGCGCATCGACCGCCGGCAATTCGATTTCGGCCACGGTGAGGCCGACGTTGTCACCCAGGAATTCGTCGATCTCGAAAAGCATGCCGTCGACGCGAACATGATGGCGGAGCTTTTCCATCACCCCGTCACACAGCGTGGCCAGCAAGGCTTGCGCATCGGCCGGCGGGATCGGGTAGTCGAACTCGGCGCGTGCGATGCCCGGCGTCGCCGCCTTGATGTTCAGCCACGCCTGCTCGCCACTGATCCGCGCCCGCACCGACGCCCTTGCTGCGCCGCTGTGCAGCGCCTGCGCGCCAACCAGGTAACCCTGGGCGATCCGCTCGCTACGCTCGATGTGCGGACGCCAGTCGTCGTTGCGCAGCAGGAATTTTCGCTCGATCTCGATGGCCATGGGGGTCTGGTGAGCTGGAGGAATGAGGAGAGGAGGGGAAAATCAGCAGTGAGAAACGAGAAGTGAGAAGTGAGAGAGAGCAAGAACGTTGACCGTATCGTGCCATGAGGGTCAGGCACCGGCTTTCTCTCGCTTCTCACTCCTCACCACTCACTTCTGCCCTGTCATCGTTCGAACAGCGCGATGGATTCCACATGTGCCGTGTGCGGAAACATGTCCATCACCCCGGCCGACGTCAGTTTGAAACCATGCTGGTTGACCAGGATGCCGGCATCGCGCGCCAGCGAGGCGGGATGGCAGGAGACGTACACGATCCGCCGGGTTTGCGGGTGCGGCAGGTAGGCCAGCAACTGGTCGGCACCGGCGCGCGGCGGGTCGAGCAGCAACTTGTCCCATGGCTGACGCGCCCAGTCGGCATCGCGTTGATCCTCGAACAGGTTGGCGACCTGGAACCGCGCGTTGCCGAGGCCATTGCGTGCGGCGTTCTGCGCGGCCCGCTCAACCAGCGCATGCTCGCCCTCCACGCCCACCACCTCGGCGACCCGCCGCGCGATCGGCAAGGTGAAATTGCCGAGGCCGCAGAACAGGTCGAGTACACGGTCGCCGGGCTGCAGATCCAGCAACCCCAGCGTGCGCGTCATCATCCGCTGGTTGAGGCCGGCGTTGACCTGGACGAAATCGAGCGGCTCGAATTCCAGCTCGACGTCGTCGAAACGGCTGTCGTGGCTGAGCATGCGAAACGCCAGTCGCGGCTGTTCCGGCCATAGCGGATGCACGCTGCTGTTGCCGCCCGGCTGCAGGTAGATCGCCAGTTCGTGTTGCTGGCCGAAGGCCGTCAGCGCCGCCAGATCCGACTCGCTCAGCGGCTGCATGTGCCGGAACACCAGCGCCATGGTGTCGTCACCGGCGGCGAACTCGATCTGTGGAATATCGTTGGCCGCCGCCAGGCCACCGATCAGCTCGGCCAGCAGGCCAACCTTCGGCCCCAGCGCCGGGTGCATCACCTCGCAGTGCTGGATGTCGGCGACGAAGCGCGGGTTGGACTCTTCGCGAAAACCGACCAGCACGCGCCCCTTCTTGAGCACGTTGCGCACCGACAGACGACCCTTGCGACGGTAGCCCCACGAGGCATCGACCAGCGGCGGCAGCCACGACGCCGGCATCACCTTGCCGATGCGCTCGAAGTTCTCCGCCAGCACGCGCTGCTTGCTCGCGATCTGCGCACCGGCATCCAGGTGCTGCAGCGCGCAGCCGCTGCACTGATCGAAGTGTCGGCAGCGCGGCTCGACCCGGTGCGGGGAGCGCGTGATCAGCTCAACCACCTCGGCCTCGTCGAAATGACGGTGACGTTTGCGCAGGCGCAACAGCGCCTTTTCACCCAGCAACGCACCACTGACGAACACCGTCTTGCCCTCGACACGGGCAACCCCGCGTCCGTCATGGCTCAGGGCGCTGATCTCGGCCTCGAAGGTCTTGGAAGAAACGCTGTTCGATCGGGACATGGTGCACAGGTGGCGAAGGCTGGCCGCCGATTATCACAGATTGGCCCGGGTGGCGCCGAATGCTGGCGATATCGCGCGGCGCCGCACTCCTGTGCACGAAGGCTTGGGGTTCGGATGTCGGCAAAGCGCGTTCGCGCACCAAGAGCGTTCGCGCACAGGGTGCGCTCCAGCAGTTGACGTGGCTTATTTTTGCAGCCAAGCGCCTGCTGTATTCTGGTAGTACCAGCCGGCCTTGGCCCGTTCGATCCAGCCCTTGGCGAAGGTTGCGCGGATCTGCGGCTCCCACTCCGGGTGGTTGTTGGCATTGGCGATCTCGCGATACAGCGCGTTGCGGTCACGGTTCTCCTCGGCCACGGTGGCGTTGGCCTGCGCACGCTGGCTCAAGGGCACCTTGCCGGCATCCCGCATCGCCACCATGCCGTTGTGGGTAAAGCCGACGGCACCACTGTCCAGCAAGGCACCGAGCGGTCCCTGGAAACGCTGCTGCATGCGCGCCCGGATCGCCTCGGTGGCGCTGGTCTGGATGCGGATGTTCGGCGCGGTGGCGGCGTGCGCCGCCGGGATCAGCAGGTCGAGCAGCATCGCCGAGGGCTGCTGGCCCGGCTCGGTCGCACTCGGCGGCGGATTCTTCGGCGCCGGCGCGGGAGTATGGCTGGCGCCGTTGATCACATTGCCGATGAACTGGTCGGCGGCCTTCTGCGCCGCCGCCTCGGGAAAGTACACATTGATCGTGACGCAGCCGACCAGCGCCACGGCCAGGGTGGTCAGGATGACGTAGACGAGCTTGCGCATGAAGTACTCCAGTCGATCGAGGTCAAAGCATGAGTTTGCGAATGTGACGGGTCTGGCCAGAGCCGCGCCATGCTCCGCGATGATCAGCGAACTTGCGGTGCGGCGCCGTGAGCGGTCGCCTCCAGCCGCCGCACCAGGGTCGGCCAGTCGACCTGCGTCTGATGACCGATCACCTGCAGCCGCGGCAATCCGTTGCCTTCGACGATAGTGTAACCGCCATCGTTGCTGTCCAGACCACCCATCTGGCAGACCGAACCCTTCAAGGTGCAACTGAGGCCGATCCGACTGTAGCTGAAGGTCTTGAACAGCTTGAGCACGACGCCCTGCAAGCCTGCGGCGATCCCCCCGCCACCCACCGCCGTCAGGTTGTTGACTGCGCGCTGGCTGATCCGGCCGCCGCTGCCGGCCAGCAGGTTCGCCTTGAACGCTACCGGACTCCAGTCGACCAGCCGCAGATTGTCGATCGAACCGTCCAGCCGTCCGCTGATGCTGCCGAAATCAAACACGCTGGTGATCGCGCCGAGATTCAGCTGGCTCAGCTGGATGTCCGCGGTCAACGCCGGCGCCGGCCCGAACGGTTGCTCCAGTGAGAGCTGGGTGATGTCGAGGAAGCCGCCGAAGACGTTGGCGGTCAAACCACCTTGCAACTCGAAACGGTTGTCGACCCAGCGCAGCGAGGGGATCGCACCACCCAGGGTTCCGGGGAAAGCCGGCCAGCCCATCGCCCGACTGAACGCCGCCATGTCGACGCCGGTAATCGCCATCGAGGTATCCAGTCGCTGGCCCTTTTGCGCCGCCGGACGCCAGTCGAGTCGGCCGATATGCCACTGGCCTTTCAGCACCGGAATATCGATCGGCTGCAGCAGGCTGAGCATGCCGCCCCTGCTCTGCCAGCGCGATTGCGCGGCTCCATTGGTTATCCGGTAGAACTGCAGGCTCTGCCAGCTCAGCGTGGTGGCCGGGCGCTCGCCCTGTGCGGACCAGTCCAGACCACCCTGCAGCCCGCTCGCTGCCAGGCGTCCGGCGGCATCGGAAAAATCCAGACCGCTGGTGGTGAAGGCAAAGCTGCGTGGCTCACCTCCCTGCAGGTCCACGCTGCCGCTCAACTGTCCGTCGATGCTCAATTTTCGCAGGCCTAGCGTACTCAGCCAGGCCTGGCCATAGCGTTGATAAGCCACCGGAAAATTGGCGTTGAAGTGATCCAGCTTCAGCGTCCTGAGGTTGCCCTTGGCGTCGAACGCCAGCGTGCCACTGACCTGCAAGGCGTCAGGGTCGTTGATCCGCAAACGACTCAGTTCGACCGCCCCCCGTTGCACACTCGCGTGCAGGCTCAAGCGCACCGGGTGATCGGGCAACTTGGCGTAGATCGAACCCAGCAGCAATTCGCCACCGCGCAAATTGCTGTCCAGGTCGATCCGCGCCGGGCCGTCGGTGGTATCGACACTGAAGCGCCCGCTGCCATTCAGGGCCTGGCCGGCCAGGGTGCCGGCAGGGGTGTCGAAGCCGGCACGGCTGAGGGTGAACTGTCCGGACGACTGCAAGCCGTCATCACGCAAGTCCATGGCCAGCTCGGCATCCAGCCGGCCACCGGAAAGGCGCCCGGACCATACGGTACTGACCAGACCCTGCAGCCAGGCGAGCGGAAATTTCTGCAAGTTGACCTGTGCATGGCTGGTCTGGTCCAGCGGCATCGCGATATGGGCCTGAGCCTTGCCCTGCTGCAGATCAAGCAACAGGGTATTGGCGGCATGGCTCACTTCGAATCGCACGTGGGTATGCTTGAGTGCACCGCCCGGTGCGCCGGTAACCCGCAGCGTGCCGTCGAAAATCCAGCGCAGCTGTGGATCGCGCTGCACCGTGCCATCGAGGTTCAGGCCGACCCGGCGCCAGCCCAGCGACGCCACCGCAGCCTGCTCGGCATGCATCGTCAGCGCAACCCCACCGGTGCCCTGGTTGCCGAGATCGATCGTCACCGTCTGCAGCTTGACGCCTTTCATGCTGATCGCGCTGGCTTTCAGCTGTACATCCGCGCGCGCCGGCGCTGCCGGAACCAACCCGAGCAGAAGGCAGCAGCACAGTAGAAGATGGCTTGATGTCAATCGCATGTAGCGCCATTCTGCCAAATAAAGATGAACGACAAGGATTGGGTCATGCTGCAGCAAACTGAAGATCGTGCTATGGGCACCGCCGGCAGGCCGTCACTGCGCGTACTGGTGGCCGATGATGATGCCACCAGCCGCCGTTTCATCGGCGACGGCCTGCGGCAGTTTGGGGCCGAACCGGTGCTCTGCGCGCATGGCGGCAGTGCGCTGGCGTGTGCCCGGGCCGAGGTATTCGACTTGCTGTTGCTGGACTGCCGCATGCCTGGCGGCGGGGCGCTTCAACTGCTCGCCGAACTGCGCAACACCCATGACGCGGCATCGAAAAACACGATGGCGGTGGCCACGACCGCCGACCCGCTGCTCCACGATGACCCGCATCTGCTGAGCGCCGGTTTCTGCCATATCCTGATAAAACCATGCACGCTGAACGCCATGTTGCAGGTGCTGGCACTGGTGTCTACGGGACACCACGCGACATCCATGCTCGACGATGCCGCAGGCATGGCCAGCAGCGGCGACCCCCAGACCCTGGGTGCGCTGCGCACGCTGCTGCGGCAAGAACTGATTCTGCTCGACCGGGAACTCGATACCCTGAGCCACGACCGGGAAAACCTGCGTGAACGCCTGCATCGCCTGCGTTCGTCGTGCGGATTTTGCGGCGCCGCCGCACTTTCCACACAGACCGTGCGGCTGCAGCAACAACTCGACCGGGTGCAATCGCGGGAGCCCGACCTGAGCTGTTTCCGCAATGCCATCCACCAGACCGTGCGGGCGCTGACCTCCTGACGCCGCACATCAGCGTCGCGACAGCGCCATCCCGAGAACCCGCCACGCACGCAGCTCGCCGCCGCCGAGATGGAAACGGATGACATCGCGCATCATCCCGCGCAGTGCCCTCAAGCCCTGCTTGTCCGGCATCGTGTCCTGCTGCAAGGCAAGCAGGTCGCGGCCACGTAGCGCGCCAGGATCGGTTTCGCGGCAACGCACGGCACCCTGCTCGACCTGATAGTGATAGCTCGCCTCCGGGTCCAGCGGTTCGTCGGTATGCGCCTCGCCGCCCAGTTGCAGGCCGTAACCGAGAAGCTCCAGCAGATCCCGTTCGAAACGCCGCAGGTTCCAGCCCAGCCGCTCCCCGCCAGGAAGCTCCAGGAGCAAGCGTGCATAAGCGTCGAACAGGGCGGGCATCGGATCCTGGCGAGCGGTCAGGCGCACTACCAGTTCATTCAGGTAGAGGCCGGCCAACGCCGCATCGCCGGTCAGCCGCGGGGACGTGCCCACCGATTCCACCGCCACCAGCGTGGCCAACTCGCCACGCAACACCAAATCCATGGCCAGGCGCTGGAAGGGTTCGAGCGCGGCCCGCCGCAGGCGCGACCGTTCACCCCGCACACCGCGTGCGACCACGCCGATGCGACCGTGCTCACGAGTCAGGCACTCCAGCAGCAGCGATGTTTCCCGATAGGGTCGCGTGTGCAGGACAAAAACGGGCTGCTGTTCGATGCGCATGGAAAATCAGAAGTGAGGTGAGATGAGTGAGAGATGAGAGAAAAGCGGGAAGGCAACCGCAGTCTCTGCCTTTCTCTCCTTTCTCACTCCTCCTTTCTCACTCCTCGCTCTAATCCGTATAGCCGAACTTCTTCAGCATGTTCTCATCGTCGGCCCAACCCTCACGCACCTTGACCCAAAGTTTGAGAAACACCTTGCGGTCGAACATGCGCTCCATGTTGCGCCGGGCACCCGTACCGATGGCCTTGAGCTGGGCACCACCGTGACCGATCACGATCGCTTTCTGGCCATCGCGCTCAACCCAGATCACCGCGTGGATCTCGGCAATCCCGTCCGGCCGGTCACCGAACTGTTCGATTTCCACGGTGGTGGCGTATGGCAGCTCCTGGTCGAGGCGCAGCATCAGTTGCTCACGCACCATCTCGGCGGCAAGAAAGCGCTCGCTGCGGTCGGTGATTTCATCCTCGCCGTACATTGGCGGTTGTACCGGCAGGCGTTTGAGCAGGGCCTGTTCCAGCGCCTTCAGGCCCTGCTTCTTGAGCGCGCTGACATAATGGATTTCGTCGTAGCTGTGACGACTGGTCAACTCGGCCACAAACGGCAGCATGGCGGTCTTGTCCTTGCTCAGGTCGACCTTGTTGATCACCAGTACCCGCGCCGTGCCTTGCTCGTCCAGTGCCGCGTAAAGCGCCTCGTCCTCGTCGGTCCAGCGGCCTGCCTCGATCACCTGCACGACCAGCTCGACATCGCTGATCGCCGAACGTGCGGCGCGGTTCAGACTGCGGTTCATCGCGCGCTTGGCACCACGGTGCAGGCCTGGCGTATCCACATAGAGAATCTGCCCCGCCTCGCTGCTGGCAATACCGAGGATTCGATGCCGGGTCGTCTGCGGGCGCGGGCTGACAATCGACAATCGAAAGCCGATCAAGGCATTGAGCAAGGTGGACTTGCCCACGTTAGGGCGTCCGGCCAGGGCCACCAGGCCGCATCGGAAGTCGGCATGCGGCAGACTGCCATCGGGGTGGGCAGCGGGTTGCTGTGGATCATTCATGGCTGAACTACTCGGCGGATCGGAGGGCAAGTGTAATCGGTCGTCGGGCATGGCTGGCGGGCGGGCGCAAGCGCCGGCCGTACGGGGCGAAACCGTGGCGGCCGGGGTAACACCCGCCTGGCGGCGTTGCGGTTCAGCGATGAGGCTGCCGCTCCAGCAATTGGTTGAGCACCGTTTCGGCGGCGTCCTGTTCGGCCTGGCGGCGACTGCCGCCGCTGGCTTCGGCCTGCAGCGGCAAGGGTTCGCTGATGGTGCAGCTGATATCGAAAATCTTGGCGTGGTCCTCGCCGTGACTGGCCGTCAATTCGTATTGCGGCAGCGGCCAGCCGCCCGCCTGCAACCACTCCTGCAGGCGCGTCTTGGCGTCCTTGGAGGAACGGCGCAACGCGGCAATACGCTCGCCGAAAAGCTCCCGCACGCTCTGCCGGCAGGCCTCGAAGCCGCCATCCAGATAGACCGCCGCGACCAGCGCCTCAAAGGCATCGGCAAGAATCGAATCGCGGCGGAAGCCACCGGTCTTGAGTTCGCCCGAACCGAGCTTCAACGCGTCTCCCAGCTCAAGCTCGCGCGCCGTGCCCGCCAACGCCTGGCCGTTGACCAGTTGTGCGCGCAAGCGTGACAACTCACCCTCGCTGGCTTTCGGATGCACCTCGTAGAGCATCTCGGCAATGATCGCACCGAGCAGCGCATCGCCCAGAAATTCCAGCCGTTCATTGTTCGGCTTGCCGACGCTGCGATGGGTCAAGGCCAGCTGCTGCAGCGTCGGATCGCTGAAACGATAAGAAAGACTCAAGACTTACTGGCCTACGTTGCCCTGCAAAGGCACGCTCTTGTCGAAGTGCAGCAGGAAGTCGATGTTGTACATGAACGGAATTTTCTTGTCGTAGACCACATGCAGGGTACTGGCACCACCGGAGTTCCGGTCGATGGTGATATTGGAGGGCTTGATGGTCGAATCATCGACGTACTGAAAGTTCATCTTGAACATCAGTTCACGACGAATTTCGTCAAGCGACTTGCCATTGGTCCCGCTGCTGGAAATCTCCTTCATCGCCCTGACCACACCCATGTACTCGGAATATGACGGCACCAGCTTCATCGCGGTAAAGCCGAAGAAACCCACCACCACCATGACGATCAAAAACCCGATCAGGGTGATACCCGACTGCTTCGATTTCATAGTCCCCTCGCTATGCCGCCTGCGCGACGTAATCACCTGTGAAAGACCGCACCCATGCCTGACCCGATGGCCTGGCTCGATAGCCTGATCCCACGGACTGACTGTCGGATTATGCCAGCGGCGTGCTGGCATTGTCCGCGACCCGCCGCGCGATCCGCGCCGCGGGTCGCACAGGCTGTCAATGGATCACCGTTCCGATGCGCGAGAAATCGACGCCACCGGTACCCCAGCCTTTCCAGCTCATCCAGATCAGGAACGCCTTGCCGGCGAGGTTCTTTTCCGGCATGCAGCCCCACCAGCGACCATCCAGGCTGTCATTGCGGTTGTCACCCATGACCAGGTAGCAGCCCGGTGGCACCTTGGACGGTACCTTGTCGTTGGGGATCGAGTTGGGCATCGTGTAGGCGGGCATCCGCGCGATCAGGTGGTTGACCGTCTGGCCATCCGGGCGCGGCAGATGTTCGTTCCATACGGTCGCCCCCATCGCGAGCATCATCTGATCCACGCGGCGCTTCGGATTGCCCTGGTAGGGACCTATCTCATCAGCGGTGACCAACTTGCCGTTGATGAACAGCTCCGAGCCATGCGACTGGATAGTGTCGCCAGGCAGCCCGATCACCCGCTTGATCCAGTTTTCCTTTTTCACCGGCGCATGCGGATTGGCGCAGCTTTCGTCGCCACTGCGCACCAGCTTGCCGTCGTCATGGCACAGGTAGCCCGGGAAGCGAAACACGACTACGTCGCCCCGTTTGGGCTCACCCAGATCGAGAATCTTGTTGTTGAATACCGGCAGTCGCAGCCCGTAGGCAAACTTGTTGACCAGGATGAAATCGCCCACGTCCAGCGTCGGCATCATCGAACCGGAGGGAATCCGGAATGGCTCGGCCACGAACGAACGCAACAGCAGCACCACCAGCACCACCGGGAACAGTGACCGCGCCCAATCCACCGCCACGGGATCGCTGTAGTCCTCCCCGGCCGCATCCAGACGCGCCTTGCGCCGCTTGTAGAAAAACAGGCGATCCAGCCCCCATACCACGCCGAACAGCACGGTAAGGCCAAGCAAAATCGCCGCAAAATCAAATTCCATGCCCTGACTCCAGATCGCCCGCGTTATTTATCCGCTTTCAGCACGGCGAGGAAGGCTTCCTGTGGAATCTCCACCCGACCGACCTGCTTCATGCGCTTCTTGCCTTCTTTCTGTTTTTCCAGCAATTTCTTCTTGCGGCTCACATCACCGCCATAGCACTTCGCCAACACATTCTTGCGCAACGCCTTGACCGTGGAGCGCGCAATGATCTGCGCGCCGATGGCCGCCTGGATCGCCACGTCGAACTGCTGACGCGGAATCAGGTCCTTCATCCGCTCGACCAGCTCGCGGCCGCGACGCTCGGCGTGGCTGCGGTGCATGATCAGGCTCAGTGCGTCGACCCGGTCGCCGTTGATCAACACATCGGTACGCACGAACGGGCCAGCCTCGAAACGGTCGAAGTGGTAGTCCATCGAGGCATAACCGCGCGACACCGACTTCAGGCGATCGAAGAAATCCATCACCACTTCGGCCAGCGGCATTTCGTAGCTGATCTGCACCTGGGTCGCCAGATACTGGATCGAGCGCTGCACACCGCGTTTCTCCTCGCATAGCGTAATCACGTTGCCGATGTAGTCCGGTGGCGTGAGGATGTTGGCGACGATGATCGGCTCGCGGATTTCCTGCACCAGGCTGGAGTTCGTCGGCAGCTTGGCCGGATTGTCCAGCAGCATGGTCGTGCCGTCGCTTTTCAGCACCTCATAGACTACGGTCGGCGCGGTGGTGATCAGATCCAGGTCGTATTCGCGCTCCAGCCGCTCCTGCACGATCTCCATGTGCAGCATGCCGAGGAAGCCGCAACGGAAACCGAAACCCATCGCTTCGGAGGACTCCGGCTCGAAGAACAGTGCAGCGTCGTTGAGGCGCAGCTTGTCCAGCGCCTCACGCAGCGCAGGGTAGTCGTCGGACGACACCGGAAACAGCCCGGCGAACACCCGTGGCTGCATCTGCTGGAAACCGGGCAAGGCCTTGTCGGCCGGCTTGCCGGCGTGAGTCAGGGTGTCGCCGACCGGCGCACCGTGCACGTTCTTGATCGAGGCGTTGATCCAGCCCACCTCGCCGGCCCCGAGCTTGTCCAGCTTCTTGCGCTTGGGCGTGAACACGCCGACATCGCCGACCTCGTGGGTGCGACCGGTGGACATCACCAGCAGCTTGTCGCCGGACCTGATCTCCCCCTGCATCACACGCACCAGCGAGACCACGCCGAGGTAGTTGTCGAACCAGGAATCGATGATCAGCGCCTGCAAGCGGTCGCTATCGCGTGGCTTCGGCGGAGGGATGCGGGCGATGATCGCCTCCAGCACCTCGACCACGTTGAGGCCGGTCTTGGCGCTGATCGCCACGGCGTCCGTGGCATCGATGCCGATCACCGCCTCGATCTCACCCTTGACCTTCTCGATGTCGGCGGTCGGCAGGTCAATCTTGTTCAACACCGGCACCACTTCCAGCCCCTGTTCCACGGCCGTATAGCAATTCGCCACTGACTGCGCTTCGACACCCTGTGCTGCATCGACCACCAGCAACGCGCCCTCGCAGGCGGCCAGCGAACGGCTGACCTCGTAGGAAAAGTCCACATGGCCCGGGGTATCGATGAAGTTCAGCTGGTAGGTTTTGCCGTCGCGGGCGGTGTACGGCAACGATACCGACTGCGCCTTGATGGTGATCCCTCGTTCCCGCTCGATCGGGTTGGTATCCAGCACCTGCGCTTCCATCTCGCGATCGGCCAAGCCTCCGCAAATCTGGATTATCCGGTCCGCCAGTGTGGATTTGCCGTGATCGATATGGGCAATGATGGAGAAGTTGCGGATCAATTCCATGGAACGCTGGCGGCCTGTCGGACTGTGGGTGACCGCCTTGCGTCAGCAGCTGGCGGTGCATCATCGAAATGGTAATGCGAACCCGGCATTGTCGCATGTAACCGCAGGACCGTCGCCTCACCGTGGTTGTCGACACCGCCTGCAGAAATCACGCCGCAACGAGACGAGGGCATCCATGCGGATGCCCTCGGAGGCTCAACAGCGGAAATTCGCGGTTACTTCTTCGGCACGGTCAGCGCAATAAAGCCGCTCTGGTCGCCATGGCGTACCAGCAACAGCACCGTACTGCCGGCTTTCACACCCTCGGTCGCCTTGCGGAACGCCGCCACGCTGCCGATCTTTTGCTGGTTGACCATCAGGATCACATCGCCTTGCTGCAACCCCGCCTGGGCGGCCACTGCACCGCTGATGTTGCTGATGATCACACCCTGACCGGCTTTCAGCCCCAACTGCTGGCGGGTGTCGCTGTCCATCGACTTCACGCTCAAACCCAGGGCAGCGGAGCCGGACTCGGAGGCTGCCGCACCGTGATGGTTGTCGACCGCGCTCTGGTCCCGGGGCATTTCGCCGATGGTGACCGTCAGGGTCATTTTCTTGCCGTCGCGCAGGATCTCGACCGGCACCTTGGTACCCGGCTTGGTCATGCCGACCAGTGGCGGCAGATCTGCGGCCTGCCGCAAAGCCTGACCGTTGTAGGCAAGAATGATGTCGCCCGGCTGGATGCCGGCTTTCTCGGCCCCGGAATCCGCCGACACGGACACCACCGCAGCACCGGTGCCATCCGCCAGCTTGAGCGCCTTGACCATGGCATCGCTCACTGTCTGGACACTGACGCCAAGCTGGCCGCGGGTGACGTAACCCTTGGTCTTGAGTTGCTGCACCGCGTTCATCGCCACATCGATCGGGATCGAGAACGCCACACCGAGATAACCGCCGGTATTGGAGTAGATCTGCGAATTGATACCGACCACCTGGCCCTTCATGTTGAAGAGCGGTCCACCGGAATTACCGCGATTGATCGGCACATCGGTCTGGATGAATGAAGTGTAGGGCTGGTCGCCACTGCCCAGATTGCGCCCCACCGCACTGACGATGCCCTGGGTGACGGTGTAATCAAAGCCAAACGGTGACCCGATCGCCAGCACCCATTGCCCTGCCTTGAGGCTGCGCGAATCGCCGATGGTCACCGTCGGCAGATTGTCGCCGTCTTTCACCTTGAGCAAGGCGATATCGTATTTCGGATCGGTGCCGACCACCTTGGCGGTGAAGGTCCGCCGATCCTGCAATCGCACGGTGACCGAGTTGGCCCCGGCCACCACGTGATTGTTGGTGAGGATGTAGCCGTCACGGGAAATGATGAAGCCCGAACCCACGGAGATATGTGCCTGCTCTTGCGGCGAGGGAATCATCGGCATCCCGAAGAAGCGGCGCAGGATCTCCGCCTGCGGGTCGCCGGGCATCGGCTGGCCCGACTGCATCTGTTGTGCCGGACTGCTGCCACTGTATTTGGCTTCGACATGCACGACGGCGGGTGCGTTCTTTTGCACGATCCCGGTGAAATCCGGCAGCGAGCTGGCGCTGGGCGTGGTCTGCGCCTGCACCCCGGTAACTGCTGCAAAACCCAGCAGCGCGGAGCATGCGAGGGTGCGCAAGATGGAATGACTCATGACTACTCCTCAAGTTGAGTTGGGGCCGGACCCGCGGCCCTGTGGAGTTCTGACTCTCTCCCACACGCCTCCCGCAACGTTGGTCATGCGGTGGCACGAGCTGGCGCTGTCAGAAAGTTACCGGAGTGGCGCGTGGATCGTCACGCTGGGTGAAGCTGAAACTACTGCGCGGACATTGCGGCCTGCTGCGGAACGCCTGACTCAGCGGAAGGCTGCTGATTCAACAACAGCAGATACGTGCCGTCGTTGTTGTCCAGCGTACGGTAGCGACGCAATGATGGATAAGCGGCAATGCGTCCGGGATAACTGGACTGATCCTCGCCGAACGACGCCCGCTGACTCAGCAGGCCAGCCGCATTGCCGCTCAGCCAGGGTGGCACCACGGCCGGCATGCCCGAAGCCTTGGTGGGCGCCGGTTGACGCGTCGCACTGGCGAATGCGCTGGCCTGATGTGGCGCATTGATGGCAGATTGCTCGGCGTCGCCCATGGGCTGCCCGATCATCAACGCCACGGCAGCCACACTGGCCGCAATGGCACCACCCGCCGACCAACGCAGCCAGTGACCTCGCCGGGCCGGGCTGGCGGCAGGCATCGACTCATGCTCAATCGCCTGCATCACCCGCGCCGCAAACCCGCTGCTGGCCATCGCCGGCAATTGGTGCCGCAGACCGTCACGGGCGAGATGATAATTGACCCACGCCTTCTGCAGCGAGGCGTCGTGGTCAAGCCGCCGCAACATGAAGCGCAGTTCTTGCCGCGTCAGCTCGCCATCGATGCCCGCCGAAAGGTTTTTCCGGGCGTCAAGATTCATGTCTGCCTGATTCATGTCTGTTCCTCGCGGTCCGACAACAGAGGCCGCAGTTTTTCATCGATTGCCTCGCGTGCCCGGAAAATGCGCGAACGCACCGTACCGATCGGGCAGCCCATCGCGTCGGCGATTTCATCGTAACTGAGACCGTCCACTTCGCGCAGCGTAATGGCAGTCCGCAATTCCTCGGGCAACGCTTGGACAGTGGAAAACACGGATTGTTCAATCTCCTGCCGCATCAGTTCGCGTTCGGGCGTGGCGCTGTCCTGCATCCGCTCGGCACCGGCCATGAACACGGCGTCCCCGGCATCGACGTCCTCCGCGGACGGGCGCCGACCCATCGCCACCAGGTGATTCTTGGCGGTATTGACGGCAATCTTGTAAAGCCAGGTGTAGAACGCGCTGTCTCCACGAAAACTGCCGATCGCCCGCCATGCGCGGATGAATGACTCCTGGGCGATGTCTTCGCATTCGGCGTGGCTTTTTACATAACGGGAGATCAGGCCAATCAGCTTGTGCTGATATTTGCGCACCAGCAGGTCGAAAGCCCGCTTGTCTCCGTTCTGAACCCGCTCGACCAAGGCGCGATCCAGCTCGTTTTCGCCCATCCGGGCCGTATCCGTTGTCAATGCCGTCATCCGCTGCGGTACTTGTATCGAACTGAACGCGCCGCTCTGACCATAAGCCAGCTGCCAAGTTCAGCATCCGAATCATTTGCTGGCCGGCAGCTTAACGCGCGAGCTGTTGGCTGGTTGTCATGTGACGGAGCCGACCTTCCACTTTTCAATACGGGTCAAGTGTCAGTAATGGGGACGTTTGCCACCGGCTCAAGCCGGCTCGGTCATGCGTACGGCCAGCAACCGCTGGCGCTCGGCCAGAAGCTTGTCGAAACTGATCGGCTGCAACGGCCGGCAAAACAGGTAGCCCTGCAGTTCGTCGCAATGGTTATCGCGCAGAAAATCCAGGTGCCGTTCGGTCTCGACACCTTCCGCCACCACGGCACGCTTGAGCCGGTGGGCCATATCGATGGTCGCGCGCACGATCGCCTCATCGTCGGGGTCGACACCGATATTGCGCACGAAGCTCTGGTCGACCTTGATCCGGTCCGCCGGAAGTCGGCGCAAATAGTCCAGCGATGCCGCGCCGGTGCCAAAGTCATCGATGGCGACATGGCAGCCAAGGCGATGCAGTGCCTGCAGATTCTCGACCAGGTTGGGTGCCTCCTTGATCGAGACGCTCTCGGTGATTTCCAGCTCCAGCAGGCCCGGATCCAGTCCGGTTTCCTGCAATACCCCGGTCACCATCTCCAGCAGGGTCGGCTCCATCAACTGTATCGCCGACAGATTCACCCCAAGCCGCAGACGCAGTCCATAGCGCCGCTCCCACTCCATAGCCTGATGGCAGGCGGTGCGCATCACCCACGCCCCGATCGATACGATCAAGCCGGTTTCCTCGGCCAGCGGGATGAACACCGCAGGACTGACCAGGCCAAGCTCCGGGTGTTCCCAGCGCGCCAGTGCCTCCATGCCGACGATATCCTCGCTCAACGCGTCGACCTGCGGCTGGTACACCACCCGCAGCTCGGCATTTCCCTCGGCGTGACGCAGCCGGGACCGCAACGCGGTGCCGTGCTGCTTGGCGTATTCCGGGCTCATTTCGTAGATCTGGAAGTTGTTGCGTCCGTTGTGCTTGGCCGAGTACATCGCCTCGTCGGCGTGTTTGAGCAGGGTTTCCGCATCGCCGGCATCGTCGGGGAAAAAGCTCACGCCCATCGAGGCGGTGACCTGCAGCTCGGTGCCATCATCCAGATGCAGCGGCGACTCCATGACCTGCACGATTTTTTCGGCAACACGGAATACGTCGTCGTTTTTCACGATGTGCCGAAGCACCACGGTGAATTCGTCGCCAGCGTAACGCCCCACCGTATCGGAAGCCCGGATGCTGCCGCACAGACGCTGGGTCACCACGCGCAGCACCTGATCGCCGGCGGCATGGCCGTGAGTGTCGTTGATCGCCTTGAAGCGGTCGAGGTCGACAAACAGCACCGCAAAGCATTCCCCATTGCGCGTGGCCTCGCGAATGATCGTGTCCAGACGATCATTGAAAAGCAACCGGTTGGGCAACCCGGTGAGCGGGTCGACGAGACCCTCGGCACGCCCCTGTTCCCGGGTCCGGCTCAGCTCGATCACCTGCGCGAACCGCGCCGCGGCACAGCGCAATACCGGTTCGATGATGCTCATCTCGCCGAAGCCCCGGCGGCTTCCGGCAAGCATCGCCCCGATGACCGCATGGCGCTCATCAAATAATGGCAAAGCGACAAAACCCGCCAGCTCCAACTGCCCCAGCAGGGGGTCCATCGGCGCCAGACGCTGCGCGTCGTTGCGGTACACGACCGATTTTCCCGCCAACACCAGTTGCAACGATCCTTGCGCGGATGCCGGTGGCCATGCCTGTTCCTCGCCACTCCAGAGTTGCAGCATTTGCGCTGGTGCGTCCGCGCCGTCGCGGCGCGCGGACCATACGGCAAGATAGTCGAGCCCCAGCTCACCGAACAGCAGTTGTGCTGCAGCTCCCTTGGCGTCGAGGCCACTGGGCGATGCAAAAAGGCGCGGCAAGAGCGACAGTGCCGCCTCGGCGCGCAGGTCGGCACGATCACTGCGGAACATCAACGCGATCGCCTCACCGTCGCCATGGCGCATGCGTCGCGCACTGGCCTGACCAACATCCATGCCCTGGGATGATTTGCGCTCGCAAGGGTGCCAGCTCCGATCAGCCTCAAGCAGAACCTGGGCGACCGTGACCCCTTCGAATTTCAGCGCATCGGACAACGACAGGTTGCGCCATTGGCTGGCGGGAACCCGGCTGTGCCTGGCCACGGTGGGACTCACCTCCAGCAAACACGCCGTCACGGGGTCGGCAATCAGCCACTCGGTATCACCCTCCTCATACAGGTAGCGATAGTCTTCGTGGTCGTCGCTGTGAGCCTCCGGCAGCTTGCCGCTATCTTCATGCGGCCTACCCGGAAGGCACGCCCATCGCGCCAGCAGTTCCGCCTGAATTTGCGACACATACATCCACGTGTCGATGTCGGCGACCAGTTCGACCGGACTGAAACTGGCCTGCGTGGTCAAAACCGCTATCAACGGCGCATCGGCGGCGCCGGGTAGCTGACGCAGTTGTTCGCACGACTTCCGGGCCTGGCGCAGATCCCCATCCAGTACCGCGACCACCAGCAACAGCGGCTCGCGTCCCTCCAGAAGAATCGCCGCATGCGTGGCATCACGGGCACTGTGGATATGCGCATAGCCGGCGTGATCGAGCACGTCGAACAGGTCGCGGCGCAACTCACGTTGCGCCGCGACCACCAGGATGCCGGAAACCGCGGACACCCCGTTCACGATAGCCAGCGTCCGTCGCGCAGGCGCAGCCGAGGGGGCCGGCCGTCTTCGCTGTCCATTGGCACGGCGAGGTCGGCAAGGTGCGCGGTCAGGGCGGGCGGAACGTCAATCAACACGATACGCCGCAGATACGCCTTCGGTGCGCGGGCCAGCTGCCGCAGCAGCGTGGCATCGGGCGCCGACAAGGGCAGTTCGATGCCGACCAGCAGATACACACCGAAGTGCAGGCTCTGCTGCATGTAACGCAACGCGTTTCCCAGCCGCTGGCAATCGGGAATCCGCAAATGCGCTTCACGCAGGCTACCCAGGCCGGTATCCGGCTGCCACAAATAAATGGCCTGCCCGGTGTGCCTGGCGGTCGCGGTAAACTGCTCGAGCAGCGCCTGGATATCCTGGCACGCCAGCGTCACCAACCCGCTGGGCGCGGCCAGAATCCTCTCGAGAATCTCGTTGCCCGCCAGTGCCGGAGCGGGAGCCATCCCGAAAGTCATTGCGTCTCCCGTGTGTATGCCGCGGACATCATCATAGCGGAGGGTGGTCCGTCATCGGATCGCCCATCGCCCGAGCCGGGGAATCCCGCTTGCCGTGCGTCCGGGGTAGCGGCACGCTCCGTGGGCCTCAAACCCGGGTTCGATGATGCTGTGCATTGCCAGCTCCAGCCACTCCAGCAGACGTCATTCGAACGTAGAGGCTTGATTTCACACCGGCCTCACGCCGCGGTCAAGCAGATCGATCACATCTCGCAATCAGGCTGGCGGAACGGTATGGTTCGATTCACCTCAACCACGCCCGTATCCCCCATGTTCGAAGGACTGCGCTTCAACCACTGGAAAACCAGCCAGGACGAGGACGGCATTGTCACCCTGGCGCTGGACCGTGCCAGCAGCAACGTCAACGCGATCTCCCGCGCTGTGCTGGACGAATTGGGGCAGATCGTCGAGCGACTGGCCATCGAAAAGCCGGCGGGCGTCATCCTTCATTCGGCCAAGCCATCCGGGTTCGCGGTCGGCGCCGACATCAAGGAGTTCATCGAATACGCCCGACAGGACAGCGTGCTGGAGAACATCAGACACGGTCAACAGATCTTCGAGGCGCTGGCGCGGCTGCCGTGCCCCACCGTCGCCGCCGTGCACGGCGCCTGCATGGGCGGCGGTGCCGAATTGATGCTGGCCTGCCGCCACCGCATTGCGGTGGATGACGAGAAGACCCGGATCGCGCTGCCCGAGGTCATGCTTGGTATCCACCCGGGGTGGGGTGGGACCGCGCGACTGCCGCGACTGATCGGCGCAACCCAGGCGCTGCCGCTGATGCTGACGGGAAGATCCTTGTCGGCACGACGTGCACTGGCGCTGGGAATCATCGATCGGCTCGCCTCGCCAGAAGCGCTGCTGACGGAGGCCAGGCACTTGTTGCGCCGGCCCAGGCCAGCGCCGCTGATGCGCCGCATCCAGGCGTGGGCCAGCAATACCTGGCCAGCCCGCCAGGTCCTCGCCCCGATGGTGCGCAAGCAAACCGCCGCCAAGGTCCGCAAGGAACACTATCCGGCTCCCTTCGCGATGATTGAGGTATGGCGTCGCGGCGGTGCCGATATACAGCAGCGACTGCATCTGGAGGCTCGCTCGGTTGCCACCCTGGCGAAAACCACCACGGCACAGAACCTGATCCGCCTCTTTTTCCTGCAGGAACGCCTGAAGGGACAGGGTGCCGATACCGATGCCGGGATTCGTCACATCCATGTGGTGGGTGCCGGCGTGATGGGTGGCGACATCGCTGCCTGGGCGGCGTTCAAGGGCTTTGAGGTCACGTTGCAGGACCGCGAGATGAAATATATCCAGCCGGCGCTGGATCGCGCACGCCAGTTGTATGAGAAAAAATTGAAATCGTCGGTCAAGGCCGACGAAGCGATGCGCCGCCTGCGCGCCGATGTCGATGGCAACGGCGCGGCCAGCGCCGATTTGCTGATCGAGGCCATTTTCGAGGATGCCGACGCCAAGCGCGCGCTGTACGCGAAGGTTGAGTCGCAATGCCAGGCCAGCGAAATCCTTGCCAGCAATACCTCCAGCATCCCGCTGGATGTATTGCGCACCGGTCTCAAGGCACCACAGCGGTTTCTCGGCCTGCACTTCTTCAATCCGGTAGCGCAGATGCCGCTGGTCGAAGTGGTGCGCCATGACCAGCTCGATCCGGCCATCGAAAGGCGCGTGATGGCGTTCTGCAAGGCCATCGGCAAGCTGCCGGTGGCAGTCAAGGGCAGCCCGGGGTTTCTGGTCAACCGCATACTGATGCCCTACCTGCTGGAGGCCCTTCGCCTTTTCGACGAGGGCGTTCCCGGCCCCGTGCTGGACCGCGAGGCGAAGAAGTTCGGGATGCCGATGGGGCCGATCGAACTGGCCGACACGGTCGGCCTGGTTGTCTGCGCGTCCGTCGGCAAGGAACTCGCGCCGTTCCTCAAACTGGACCTGCCCTCAGGGCTGGATGAAAAGCTCGAGAGCGGCAAGCGCGGCAAGAAGGATGGCCAGGGTCTGTACGTGTGGCAGGACGGAAAGCCGCAGAAGCCGGAGGTCGACAAGGACTACGTGACGCCGGCGGACCTGCAGGATCGGATAATCCTGCCCATGGTCAACGAAGCCGTGGCCTGCCTTGCCGATGGCGTGGTGGATGACGCCGACCTGCTGGATGCCGGCGTGATTTTCGGCACCGGCTTCGCGCCATTCCGCGGCGGCCCGATCCAGTACGTCCGCGACGCGGGTATCGAGACAACGCGGAAGCGGCTGGGGCAACTGGCGCAGCGGTACGGCGAACGCTTCGCGCCCCGACATGGCTGGGACAACCCATCGCTGAGCCGGGACGGCCCCGACCAACCGGCCTGAGACCCCGCCGCGCAGACCACCACGGGACCCGACAGATCGGAACCGGCGTTGCACATGTGACGCTCAATGCCAGCAGCAGCCAGCCGCAGCGGACCGGTTGTGCCCGCCGGGCAGCCCCTGACAGGGCCTCACCACATCAAATCGTCCGGCACGCCGTCATCATCCATGCCGCCGGAATTATTCGGAGTGAGCAGTAACGCCAGCTGACGAGGCTCGATTTCACGCACCTGCTCGGCAATCTCTCGACTGACAAGAAGGTAGCGACCGGCATGCTGGACGACACCGAGCTCGCCCGCATTGAGTGCCGCCAACTGGCCGGCATCGACATGGACACGGCGAATCTTGCCGCTGTATTCGAAATTGCGCGGCTGATCGGCCGTGGCCTTGTTCAGCGCACGCCCTTCGAGCAATTTCTGGATTTTCTGTTTGCGTTCACGCCGCAGACGCGACTGCTCGGCCGCTTGCTGTTCGGCATGCTTGCGTTCGCTGGCCTCGGCCTGTGCACGGATTGCATAGGCGCGTGCCAGATCGATGCCTTCCTGGTCTTTTTCGCTGCGTTGCTGCCTTGATGCGCCCGGTGCACGGCGTGGTTTGCCACCTTTGTTTCCGGACCTGCCAGCCAGCGGAATGGCCACGCGCTTGTCATCGCGAACCTGTTTGACGATACCGCTCTTCAGCAGCTGATCGCGCAGGGAGTCTGCCATGATCGTGATCCCTAATCGATGGTTATTGTGAGTCAGTAATGCGGCGGCGGCGATTCGTTGTGCGCGTCTTCCAGCTGGGTGTTTCGCATCGATGAAAGCTCGCCGCGCAGCTCGCGCAAGGTGCGCTCCAGCGCAGCGATCCGTACCGATTGACGAGCATCGGCGGTTGCCAATCCCTGCACGGTCTCGTCGATGAAGGTCAGCTTCACTTCGAGCTCAGCCAACCGATGCTGAAGCATTTCGTCCGCGGGATTCATGTCGCTGCCGCCAGACTGCGGCCACGTCCAATGCCGTAATAGGCGATGCCTGCCTGTTCCACGGTTGCCGGATCATAGAGGTTGCGGCCGTCGAAAATGGCCGGCTGACCCAGCGTCGCGTGAATTCGCGCCAGATCCGGGCTGCGGAAGGCCTTCCATTCAGTCACCACGGCCAGCACATCGGCGCCACGCAGCGCGTCATAGGGATGTTCGAGCAACACCAGATCGCTGCGCTCACCGTACAGCCGGCGGACCTCATCCCCGGCCTCCGGATCAAAGGCCTGCACCCTGGCGCCAGCGTCCCATAACGCCTCCATCAGCTGGCGACTTGAGGCCTCACGCATGTCGTCGGTATTCGGCTTGAAAGCCAACCCCCACAGTGCCACGGTCCGGCCTTCCAGACGGCCCTGGAAATGACGTGATATCAATTCGAACAATTTGCTTTTTTGGCGCCCATTCACGGCCTCAACGGCACCCAGCAATTGCGCGTCGTAGCCATGCTTCCGTGCCATGTGCTCCAACGCCCTTACGTCCTTGGGAAAGCACGAGCCGCCATAGCCTGCGCCGGGATAGATGAAGTGGTAGCCAATGCGAGGGTCTGCGCCGATGCCATGACGCACCAGCTCGACATCGGCACCCACCCGCTCGGCGATATTGGCGATCTCGTTCATGAAGCTGATCTTGGTGGCCAGCATCGCATTGGCCGCGTACTTGGTCAGCTCGGCGCTGCGTGGGTCCATCACCACCATGCGGTCATGGTTGCGATTGAACGGCGCATAGAGCTTGCGCAATACATTCACGGCGCGTTCGCTGGATGAGCCGACGATGATCCGGTCCGGGCGCAGGCAATCCTCGACCGCGGCACCTTCCTTGAGGAATTCCGGATTGGATGCCACGTCGAATTCGACACCAGCACTACGTGTCGCCAGTTCTGCCGCAATCGCGTCGCGGACCTGGTCGGCCGTACCTACCGGAACAGTCGACTTGTTGACGACCACAGCCCGACGATCCAGATGCCGACCGATGGTCTTGGCCACCTCGAGAACGTACTTCAGGTCTGCGCTGCCGTCCTCGTCGGGGGGCGTGCCGACCGCGATGAAAATCACCTCGCCATGGGCAACCGATGACGCCCCGTCGGTGGTGAAGTTGAGCTGCCCGTTGTCGTGATTACGGCGCACGAGCGGTTCCAGGCCGGGTTCGTAGATCGGAATTTCACCGCGCTTCAAACGCTCCACCTTGCCGGCGTCGACATCCACGCAAACCACATGGTTGCCCATTTCAGCCAGACAGGCACCGGTAACCAGCCCGACATAGCCTGTACCGAAAATCGTGACCTTCATCATCGTTGCGGCGAGTCCCAGAGAATCCAAGCGCGCCATTGTAACCGCGCCACCACCACAGCGTCGCATCGGAGGCTCAGGGCCTGAGAAAATCGCCCATCTGCTGCGACTGCCGCCACACACCTTGCCAAGGCATTCGATATTTTCCCGACTCTGACCGTCCGGCGTTCGACCGATACCGTGAATGCCGAAGGGCGCGAATCACTTCGCGCCCTTCGGGATCCTGATCACACCGTATCGAAGTTACTTGCCGCCCGCGGCAGCAGGCGTCGGCCCCGTCTTGAGCAGGGTCACGTCGAAGATCAGCGTGGCATTCGGCGGCATCGGCGGACGCGGCTCGGAACCGTAGGCCAGCGACGACGGAATGTAGAACTTGTAGTGGCTACCTACCTGCATCAGCTGCAGGCCCTCACGGAAACCGGGAATCACGCCTTCCAGCGGAATCTTGGCCGGACCCGGTGGCTTGTGCCTGGAGCTGGCATCAAACACCTGGCCATTGATGAAGGTGCCGGTGTAATTGATCTCCACCGTATCCTTCGGCCCCGGACGGGCGCCCTTGCCCTGACTGATTACCTTGTACTGCAGGCCCGAAGCGGTGGTCTTCACCCCCGGAGCCTTCTTGTTCTTGGCCAGGAACGCTTCCCCCTCGGCCTTGTTCTTCGCTGCCAGCTTGGTCATTTCGGCCTGGTACTTGGCCTTGATCTTGGCCATGAAGGCTTCGTTCACCTTCTTGGCTTCGGCATCGCTCATGCTTGGCTTTTCGCCAGACAGCGCTGCCCTCACCGCATTCGCCACCGCCTTGGGATCCAGCTCGTCACGCATGATCGGCGGCACCTGGGAAGCAATCTCCCAACCCACCACATAGCTGGCCTTGGCTTTGTCGACCGTGCCAGCGCCCTTTGAAGCTTGGGCGGCGTACACGTTCGCAGTCATGCCCAGTGCAACGGCCATGGTGGCCGCTGTCAGCGTGGGACGCAGAAATTGCTTCATTCGAAACTCCCTCGTGTTTGGATATGCCGGCGTTGCCTCACCGGGCCTCCCCAATGGAGGCTGGCTACGCATTGTGCGATGCTTGTCTGCTCTTTGGCAACGACGCAAATTTCAGACCGTCAGTCAGGATAAAGGTTCATGCGGCGGCAACTGCGCCATCAAAGCGGGCCACTGCCCGGTGGAAGCGGCTTGTTCAGGGTCTCTTTCAGCGTAGCTTGCAACCTTGCATGCAACCGCACAAGTCCCCGCCACAGCACCACCGCCACGACGCCTCCCAGCAAGGTCAGCGACACGGCAATACCGCGCGGCGGCAGGATCGCCGACCCCAGGGCACTCACCAGCAAGGCCAGCGCCAGCAAGGTTGCCAATGGAATGATCCGCGCCAGCACATTGCGCATGGCCTGGGTGTATGAGCCGGCAAATCGCTCGCGTATGCCGATTTCCGCCAGCAGCATGCCCAACGCCTCCGCCTTGCGATATACCGCAATCAACATCGGCAGGGACAAGAACAGGGCGGCGGCCCAGATCAGCGTGTGACGCAACTCACGATTGACACCCAGGGTGGAGAACCAGTTCCAGCTGTGGGCATTCACGTAGGCGCCGATCATGAACAGGGTAACCACCAGCAATACATTGACCGCAATATGCCAAAGCAGACGGCGGAACATCGCCGCGATCACCGCATTCTCGTTGACCGGCTTGAGGTTTTCCAGCCAGCCGCTGTAGCTGACTGCCAGAAAGCGAATCGCCCGTGGCGTCGCCCTGCTCAGTCCATTCGCCAGACTATCCGCCGAACGCACCAGATAGGGTGACGACGCCATGCACAGCACTGAAACCGACACGGCGATCGGATAGAGGAAGTCACTGACCACGCCCAGCGACAAACCCAGCGTGGCGATCACGAACGAAAATTCACCGATCTGCGCCATGCCAAGACCCGAACGCAGGGCAGTCCGCGGGTCATGACCGACGATGAATATGCCCAGACCGCAGGTCAACGTCTTGCCGACGATCACCGCCACGGCAATCAGTAGTGCCGGCAATGCGTATTGCAGCAACATCGACGGGTCGATTTTCAGGCCGATCGCCACGAAGAACAGCGCAGCGAACATGTCGCGCAGCGGCTCGACCAGCCGCATCACACGATCGACGCTATGCGATTCGGCGACCACCGCTCCGGCCAGAAACGCGCCCAGCGCCACGCTGAAATCCATCCATGCTGCCAGCAGACTGGCGCCGAAACAGATACCCAGGACACTGACCAGCAACGTCTCATCGCGCTCGAACCGCGCCACGTAGTCGACCAGCCGCGGCAACAGCAGCAAGCCCAGGATCATGCCCACGACCACGAACAGACCGAGGTGGCCGATCAGGGTGAACGCGGTTTGCGCCTGCACCGAGCCGCCGATCGCCACTGCCGTCAACAGTGTCAGCATCACAATCGCGAGCATGTCCTCGGCTACCAGCAGCCCGACGACCAGCTTGGCGAAAGGCTGATCGCGCTGGCCGCTTTCGGACAGTGTGCGCGTCGCCACCATGGTCGAGGACAGGGCGACGATGCCACCCAGAAAGAGCGCATCCATCCCCTTCCAGCCGAACAGCCCACCGATGCCTACGCCGATCCACAGCATCAAACCGACTTCCGCCACCGCCGCAACCAGCACGCCGATGCCCACGTCACGCAGTTTGCGCACGCTGAACTCGAGTCCCAGCGTGAACATCAGCAGGACGACGCCGAGATTGGAGATGTCATCGATGGCGCGAGGATCGGCCACCAACACGGTGGGCATGTGCGGGCCGATCAACACGCCCGCCAGGATGTAGCCCAGCAACACCGACTGACGCAGGCGCTGAAAGAGGATCGTGGTGGCCCCCGCGACCATCATCACCACGGCAAGATCCCGAATGAAGCCGATTTCGTGCATGCCTTGGTCTTCGACGGCTGGGAACACAGGCAGCTTAGTCGAACCGCTACCGCGTTGCCGTGACGGCCACGAAGACATCCTCGATCAAGGGTCGGGATACGTATGCCACTCAAAAAAAAGCTTGACGGATATGTGACTCGGACCTATTCTTCCGGGCTTCCAGCGGCGGGGCCATAGCTCAGCTGGGAGAGCGCCTGCATGGCATGCAGGAGGTCGGCGGTTCGATCCCGCCTGGCTCCACCAACTTGAATT
>SCSE01000062.1 GCA_004298015.1 Rhodanobacter sp. | reverse complement strand
CCTTCGGGCTGCGATTGTGCTCTCATCCATAGGCTGAGTCTCTCGTCAGGCTTGCATAGAACCACTATGCGCTCCTTCCGATAGACCCATCCTATGGCGATAGCGCAATCTCGCTATCCACAGGTTCTACGGCCCAAGCTCCTAGGGCAGACAACGACGATTCACCAGCCGTTCGTGGTGGTAGCGGCCAAGGAAGCAGCGGAAATATGGACCGCGCCGACGTTGTCGCGGACGCGCCGACCCAAGTCCGACAGCTTACTGATCGCGCGCCACATCGGCGTACCCCGGCCATGTCACCTCGCGTCCGGTCCGATGACAAGCGGCACGCGTCATAGTTTGACCTGGAGACTCTCAGCGCTCGCCGCTGTCACCACTGCCACACAACTTCTCCAACAGCTGGGACTGCACATTGCGCGCAACCTGACCGCTGGCCAGTGGCGGGTGCAGATACTGGCCATCCGACTGCATCAGCCGTGCGCTGGTGTTGTCGGCAAGATAAAGCTCCAGCGTCCCACGCACTCGCTGTTGCAATTTCCTGCCCTCGATCGGGAACGCGGTTTCGACACGCCGGTCCAGGTTGCGCTCCATCAGGTCGGCACTGGCCAGATACAACCGTGGCTCGCCGTCGTTGGCAAACCAGTAGACGCGACTGTGCTCAAGGAACCGGCCGATGATCGAACGCACACGGATGTTCTCCGAAATACCGGCCACGCCAGGTCGCAGACAGCAGACACCACGCACGATCAGCTCGACCGAGACACCGGCGATACTCGCCTTGTAGAGCGCGCGTATCAGTTTCGCCTCGGTCAACGCATTGACCTTGAGGATGATCTGCGCCGGTTTGCCGGCTGTCGCATGGGCGGTTTCGCCCGCGATCAGCTCGAGCAGACCCTTCTTCAGCGTGAACGGTGCGTGCAGCAGCTTTTTCATCTGCATCACCTTGCCCATCCCGGTGAGCTGGCTGAACAGCTTGTGCACGTCGTCGCACAGCGCCGGCGCCGAGGTGAGCAGGCTGTAGTCGGTGTAAAGCCGGGCATTGCCGGTATGGTAGTTGCCGGTCCCCATATGGGCGTACCGCGCCAGCCGCTTGCCCTCGCGGCGCTGGATCAGCATCAGCTTGGCATGGGTCTTGATGCCGACCACGCCATAGATCACCATCGCACCGGCCTGCTGCAGCCGCGACGCCAGTGACAAGTTGGACTCCTCGTCGAAGCGGGCGCGCAGCTCGACCACCGCAGTGACTTCCTTGCCGGCGCGGGCTGCGTCGACCAGTGCATCGACAATTTCGGAGTTGGCGCCGGTGCGGTAGAGCGTTTGCTTGATCGCCAGCACATGCGGGTCCTTGGCGGCCTGACGCAAGAGGTCGACCACCGGGGAGAACGATTCGTACGGGTGCAGCAGCAACACATCCTGCCGGCGAACCACCTGGAACAGGTCCTCGATGTGCCTGAGCACCTTGGGCAATACCGGCGTGAACGAGGGGTATTGGAGCTGCGGATAGCTGGTGTCGCTGGCGATGCTGAACAATCGCGCCAGGTTCACCGGACCATTCACCTCGTAGAGTTCCGACTCGTTGAGGCCGAACTGGCGAAGCAGGTAGTCGATGAGGTCCTTCGGGCAGTTGTCGGCCACCTCGAGTCGCACGGCATCGCCGAAACGGCGCGAGTAAAGCTCGCCGCGCAGAGCCAGTGCGAGATCCTCGACGTCCTCCGGGTCCAGTGTGAGATCCGCGTTGCGGGTGAGCCGGAACTGATAGCAGCCGAGTACCCGCATGCCGGGAAACAGCTCCTCGGCGTGCGCGTGCAGCATCGAGGACAGCAGCGCATAGTTGTCGCCTCCCTCGCAGATCGACTCCGGCATGCGGATGACCCGCGGCAACACACGCGGCGCCGGCACGATCGCCAGCCCCGAGTCGCGCCCGAACGCATCGACCCCTTCCAGCCGCACGATGAAGTTGAGGCTCTTGTTCACCAGCAAGGGAAACGGATGGGTCGGGTCCAGTCCGATCGGCGTCACCAGCGGCGCCACCTCGTCACGAAAATAGCGGCGTACCCACAGCTTCTGCTTGTGCGTCCACTGGTTGCGACGCACGATGCGGATACCGTGGGCCACCAGCTCGGGCAGGATGCGCTCGTTGAGGATGCTGTACTGCCGCTCGATCTGACGGTGCGCGATTTCGCTGATCTCGGCCAGCACGCGGCGCGGCGTCAGGCCGTCCGGGCCGATCAATTCATGGTCCAGCGCAATCTGCCCCTTCAGCCCGGCCACGCGGATCTCGAAAAATTCATCCATGTTGCGCGAAAAGATCAGCAGAAACTTCAGCCGCTCCAGCAGCGGCGCGCTCTCGTCCAGCGCCTGATCCAGCACGCGGATGTTGAACTGCAGCTGGGAAAGTTCGCGGTTGATATACAGCCGGCTGTCCGCCAGATCCACCGCCGAGGCCGACGACGTTTCGCTTGATGCTGGCGCGGAGGACTCCGGCGTCGGGTTGTCGGGGGTGACGCGGCTGCTCATGGGTACACAATCCTTCGACTCGGCCGGGATACCGACACAACATCGGCACATGGTATCGCGCCCGCCGCGATCCCCCCAGCCTCTCAGTCCGCGCCGATCACCATCGGCTCCGGTTCCAGCAACACGCCAAACCGCGCCTGCACGCCGAGCATGACCCGCTGCGCCAGCGCCCACAGTTCCGAGCCAGTGGCATTGCCGTGGTTGACCAGTACCAACGCATGCCGGTTGGAGATCCCGGCATCACCCTCGCGCATACCCTTGAAGCCGGCACTCTCGATCATCCATGCCGCCGACAGCTTGCAGCGTCCGTCAGCCTGCGGCCAGGCGGTCAGCTCGGGATATTCGCCGGTGAGCCGGTCCGCCAACCCGCCATCCACCAACGGGTTCTTGAAGAAGCTGCCGGCATTGCCGATCACCGCCGGGTCGGGCAACTTGCGCGTACGCAAGTGGACCACCGCCTCGGCGACATGGAACGGTGCCGGTTTGTCCACTCCCATCCGTACCAGTTGCTCCTTGATACCGGCATAGTCGGTGCGCAGCGGTCGGTGGCGCGGCAGCACAAAGCGCACGGCGGTAACGATATAACGCCCCGGTTGTTGCTTGAACAGCGAGTCGCGGTAAGCAAAGGCGCAACTGGCGTGATCCAGCGTTACGACCTGTCGCTCACGGGTATCCCAGGCCTCGACGCTTTCCACGAATTCGGCCACCTCGCAACCGTAGGCACCGATATTCTGGATCGGCGCAGCGCCGACCGTGCCAGGAATCAGGATCAGGTTTTCGAGTCCGGCATAACCCTGTCCCAGCGTCCAGCGCACGAAGTCGTCCCAACGCTCACCCGCTGCCACGGCGATTCGCGCGGTATCCCCGTCGCTCTCCACCTGCACGCCGCGGGTCGCCATCACCAGCACGGTGCCGTTGAAATCATCGGTGAACAGCACATTGCTGCCCTCGCCCAACACCAGCAGCTTGCCCTGGCGTACCGCCGGGTAGTCGAGCAGCACCGGAAGCTTGCTGGCATCGTGCATTTCCGCCAGCAGGTTCGCCCTGGCAGCCACACGCAAGGTGTTCCGACTCGCCAGCGAGGCATGCTCGGTGAGTGTATAGCCGCCCATGTCAACGCGGGCCGCGGACAGGTTCATGCGCTCACCCGACATCTGCGTCCCCACGCTGCCGACGAATTTCATTCACGCACTCGCCCACCAGCTGCGGCCCACGGTAGATCAGCCCCGAATAAATCTGCACCAGTGACGCACCGGCGTCGAGCTTTTCGGCCGCGTCGCTGCCCTCGAGAATGCCGCCGACGCCGATCAGAGGAATCCGCCCCTGTAGGCGTTGGCTCATGCCCGCCAGCACCGCGGTGGCACGGGCAAACAGCGGCTTGCCCGACAGGCCACCGGTTTCGCCACCGCGCGGGTCATCGGCCACCGCGGCGTGATCGATCGTGGTGTTGCTGCAGATCACGCCGTCGATACCGGTCTGCAGCAGCACACCGGCCATCGCGTCGAGCTCGGCCTCGGTCAGGTCCGGAGCGATCTTCAGCAGCATCGGCTTGCGCCGGCCATGCTGCGAGCCGAGCCGCTCCTGCACCTCGCGCAGCATCGAGATGAAACGGCGCAGCGTGGCTTCCTGCTGCAGATCGCGCAGACCCTGCGTATTCGGCGAGGAGATATTGATGGTGATGTAGCTGGCATGCTCGTAGACCCGATGCAGACAGGTCAGGTAGTCGTTGATGGCCTTCTCGTTCGGGGTGTCCTTGTTCTTGCCGATATTGATACCGAGTACACCGTGGTAAGCGGACTGTTGCACGTTGCGCACCAGCACCTCGACGCCGGCGTTGTTGAAGCCCATCCGGTTGATGATCGCCTCGTGCTGCGGCAGCCGGAACATCCGTGGTTTGTCGTTGCCCGGCTGCGGCTTTGGCGTCACCGTGCCGACCTCGATAAAACCGAAGCCGAGCGCATCCAGCGCATCGAGATGTTCGGCATTCTTGTCGAGCCCGGCGGCAAGACCGACCGGATTGGGAAAGTCGATACCGAAAACCGTGGTCGGCAAATCCGCCGGCGGCGTGGCGATCCAGTGCGCGAAGTGGCTGCGCTGGGCCACTCCCAGGCCGTAGAGGGTCAGTCGATGAGCCGTCTCGGCATCGAGCCTGAACAGCAGCGGACGCAGGTAGTCGTACATGAATCAGACCAAATGGCCCGCGAAAATGCGGGTGTCGTAGTCGAAGCTTATCCTGCCTTGTACAGCGCAGGCATCGAACAGCTCACGCAACGCCTGCAACATCGGCTGATGATTCGGATGTCCGGCGGGAGGCACATACGATGAGGACATCAGGCGTCCGCGCAAGCCCTCGAAATCCAGCTGCTGGCAATGCGCGAAACGGGCACCGGCGCGGTAGCCATCGGCAAACCAGGCGCGCATCTGCGAGTCATCCGGGTAGCGCTCGGCCACGCTTTCGTAGTCAGTACCCCAGGCTCTCAGCAGCGCTTCATACCCTTCCAGAAAGGGCGTACCGACCAGGCGGCGCGAGTTCCACCAGATCGCGGCCAACCCGTCCGGCCGCAGAATGCGGGCAAATTCACCTCGCGTGGTTTGCTCGTCAAACCAGTGGAACGCCTGCGCCACCGTGATCAGGTCGATACTGGCCGCAGCCAGCCCGGTCGCATCGGCGCGCCCGTCGACGGCACGAAAGCCCGCGTACGCAGCCAGGTCGCGCTCGGCGGCGGCGCGCATCGGCGCATTCGGCTCCACCGCGATCACCTGATAACCGCCCTCGAGCAAGAGCCGTGACGAGATCCCGGTGCCCGCGCCGATATCGGCCACCCGCCAGCCGGTATCCACGGCCAGCTCGCGCTGCAACCAGTCCAGCAATGCCGGCGGATAGTCGGGCCGGTAACGCACGTAGTTGTCGACACGGTCGCTGAAGCGCTCGGTGGGGTGCCGCTCGTTCATGTCAGCGACGCCGCAGCAGCGGAAACGGGAATCGGCAAAAACAGCGCAGGCCCGATGGCGGGTTGCCGGTGCCCAGTCATCCGCTCAGCCATTGAGCATCTGTCCGCCATCGACCACCAGGGTCTGACCGGTGATCCAGCCTGCCCACGGCGAGGCGAGGAACAGCGCCGCGTGGGCAATTTCCTCCGGCGTACCGAAACGGCCGAACGGTATCCGTGCCAGCGTCGACTGATACACCGCGGGCATCTCGCGGCTGCGCCGGTCCCACAGCCCGTCGGGGAACTCGATCGAGCCGGGTGCGATGGCGTTGACGCGGATACGCTGCGGCGCCAGTGCCAGAGCCTGCGAACCGGTGTATTGCGACAGCGCTGCCTTGACCGCCGCATACGGTGCACCGCTGGCACGCGGACGCAGGGCGGCAATCGATGACATGTGCAGGATGCTCGCAAAGGCCGAGGCCTGCAGGAACGGCAGCGCGGCCCGCGAGGCCCTCACGGCAGCGAGAAGATCCACGTTGATGCCCGCCGCCCAACCGTCCTCGTCGTCGTCGAAACCGTAGCCGGTGCCATTGTTGACCAGCACGTCGATGCCACCCAGCGCCTCGGCAGCAGCGGCGATATACGCCTTGATCGCGTCGGGATCAGCCAGGTCGCAGGCCTGCGCATGGGCCACCCCACCGTGGGCAGCGATCGCCTGGCGGGTCTGTTCGAGCGCGTCCAGACCGCGCGCGCATATCGACACTGCGGCACCAGCCTGCGCAAAGGCCAGCGCAATGCTGCGACCGATGCCGCGACTGCCGCCAGCGACGACGACACGGCAAGCGTGAAAATCAAAGGGTGGGGAAAGTGAAAGTGACGTCATGGAAGCTCAATGCCAACCCGTGTGGAAGCCGAGGAAGATCAAGCCGAACACCAGCAACATGGCGAGCACGCCGAAGACCAACTGCACATAACCGAGTACCAGCCCCGCCAGCGCCATGCCACTGCCTTCAAGAGGTGCATCGGGCGGTGCGCGACGGATTTCGCCACGCGCCAGGTGACCGCAGACAATCGCCACGATCGCACCGACAATGGGCAACACGCACCACGCCAGAATGCCGAAGACCAGGCTGACCACGGCCAGCGAGTTGCTGTTGGAGACCGGACTTTGCGAAGCGTGATAGCTCATCGGCTTGCTCCCTCATGTCAAGACAGGACGTCGCAGTGCGTGTAGCCACGCATCGCGGACGATAGCGCGCCCGCGATGCGCTTGCCATGGGAAGTGTGGCCTACAGGTCGAACTTGATGCCCTGGGCCAGCGGCAACGAGTCGGAGTAGTTGATGGTATTGGTCTGGCGGCGCATGTAGGCCTTCCACGCATCCGAGCCGGACTCGCGACCGCCGCCGGTTTCCTTCTCGCCGCCGAACGCACCACCGATCTCGGCACCGGAAGTACCGATGTTGACGTTGGAGATGCCGCAATCCGAGCCCGCCGCCGACAGGTACTTCTCGGCGGATTTCAGGTTCTGCGTAAAGATCGCCGAGGACAGACCCTGCGGTACGCCGTTTTGCAGTTCGATCGCCTCGTCGAGGGTCTTGAACTTCATCACATAGAGAATTGGCGCGAACGTTTCAGTCTGCACCACCTCGTCGGAGTTCTTCAGCCCGGTGATGATCGTCGGCAACACGAAGTTGCCCTTGCGCTCGGTCAGCGCCTTGCCGCCGGTAGCCACCGTGCCGCCGGCCGCCTTGGCTTTCTCGATCGCCGCCAGATAACCCTTCACCGCATCCTGGCTGTTGAGCGGGCCCATCAGCGTGCTGGCGTCGTTGGGATCGCCGATCTTGCCCTCGACCTGCCCGTACGCCTTGACCAGGGTCTGCAGCACGTTGTCGTAGATCGACTCATGCACGAACAGGCGACGGGTCGAGGTGCAGCGCTGGGCCGCAGTACCGACCGAACCGAACACGATGCCCGGAATCGCCAGCTTCAGATCGGCCGACTCGTCGAGGATGATCGCGTTGTTGCCGCCCAGCTCCAGCAGCGAGCGACCCATGCGCCTGGCCACGCGCTCGCCGACGGTGCGCCCGACCTTGGTCGAACCGGTGAAGCTGATCAGGCCCACGCGCTTGTCGTCGACAAAGTTTTGCGCCAGCTCGGTGCCGGCATCGTTGAACAGGAAGAACAGATCCGGATAGCCGCCGTCTTTCAAGGCCTCGTTGCAGATCTTCATCGTGGCGATCGCGGTCAGCGGCGTCTTCGGCGACGGCTTCCAGATGCAGATATCGCCGCAGGCGGCCGCCAGCATCGCGTTCCACGCCCACACCGCGACCGGGAAATTGAAGGCGCTGATGATGCCGACCACGCCCAGCGGGTGGTACTGCTCGTACATGCGGTGGCCGGGACGCTCCGAATGCATGGTGTAGCCGTACAGCATCCGGCTCTGACCCACCGCGAAATCGGCGATGTCGATCATCTCCTGCACTTCGCCGTCACCCTCGGGCTTGATCTTGCCCATCTCCAGCGAGACCAGCGAGCCCAGCGCATCCTTGTGCTTGCGCAGTGCCTCACCGCACAGGCGCACCGCTTCGCCGCGCAGCGGCGCCGGCGTGGTGCGCCACACCGCAAACGCTTCCTGCGCGCGCTTGACAATGATTTCATAGTCGGCGGCGCTGGACGCGTGCACCGTGGCGATCACCTCGCCGGTTGCCGGATTCAGCGGCTGCAGCGTGCCGGCGTCGGTGGTCTTGGACCACTCGCCCTGACCGAGATAAGTGCCGGAAAGCGTATCGCCGAGACCGAGAGAGGTGAGGATTGCATGGGACATACCTGGCTCCTGAAACGTGCATGGTGCCCGCCGGCACGATGGTGAAGACGGGAAAAACGGCCATTCTAGCAGGCCACCTCCCGGCACACTGGCGCAAGCGGATCGCGCCCTCGGCAGATCCATGCGAAAATCCCGCCCCGGAGCCTGTCGGGCTTTGATCGCAACGTCCGACAGCCGCCCAGGCCCCCGTAGCTCAGCTGGATAGAGCGGTCCCCTCCTAAGGGACAGGTCGTACGTTCGAATCGTATCGGGGGCACCATTCGCAAACCCGGGGCTGGCCACGCCAGTCCCGGGTTCGCCCATCAGCCGATCACGAACTGCACGACAGCATCGAGCAACCGGCCTTGTGCCGTGCCCAGTCGGGACGGCGCTGCGCATACGCCTCGCGGCCGGGCTGATCGTCATACGGATGGCGCATCACCTCGAGCAGCTCATGGATGCCGGCGGCATCGCCCCGCGTCGCCCGATCGATCGCCTGCTGCGCCAGGTAATTGCGCAGCACGTAGCGGGGGTTGGCCAGGCGCATCTGCTCGCGCCGTTGGGTGGCGGACAGCGGATCGTCACGCAACCGCGCCGCATACCGCGCCAGCCAGTCGCGCAACGCCGGTTCGGCCGCCGCCTGCTTTGCGGCGTCATAGAACGCCTCGCGCATCGGCTCCAGCAACGGCGCCGCAGCATCGACATGGGCGAGCGCACGAAACCACAGCGTCATGTCGATCTCAGCCTGCTGCATCAACGACTGCAACGACTGCATCAGCGCCACATCCTCATCGCGGCATGCCGCCAGGCCGAGCTTGGCGGCGATGGTGGCGCGGTCGGCAGCGGCGTAGACCGCCGTGTAATGATCCAGTCCGGCCTGCAACGGTTCGACGCTGGAAAACAACGGCGCCAGCGCCCCCGCCAACCGGCTCAGATTCCACCACGCTACATCCGGCTGCTGGCCGAAGCGGTAACGGCGACGCTGTGCATCGGTGGTATTCGGCGTCCAGTCGGGATCGTAGTTGTCGACCCAGCCGTACGGGCCGTAGTCGATGGTCAGCCCGAGGATCGACATGTTGTCGGTATTCATCACCCCGTGCACGAAACCCACGCGCATCCAGTGCGCGATCATCACCGCCGTGCGCTCGCAGACCTGGCTGAACCAGGCCGCGTAAAGCGGCTCACCCGCGCCTTCGAGCTGCGGGAAATCGCGGCGGATGGTGAAGTCCACCAACTGCCTCAGCAAGCCGGTATCGCCGCGCGAGGCCGGCAACTCGAAGTGACCGAAACGGAGGAACGAGGGCGCGACGCGGCAGACGATCGCGCCCGGTTCCGGGGCCGCATGGCCGTCGTAGAACATGTCGCGCATGACCGCTGCGCCGGTATCGACCAGACTCAGTGCACGGGTGGTCGGCACGCCCAGATGGTGCATCGCTTCGCTGCACAGAAACTCCCGCAGCGACGAGCGCAACACCGCGCGACCGTCCGCGCCACGCGAATACGGCGTTTTCCCGGCACCCTTGAGCTGCAGCTCCCAGCGCTGCCCCGCGGCATTGATCGCCTCGCCCAGCGAGATCGCCCGACCGTCACCGAGCTGGCCGGCCCAGTTGCCGAACTGGTGCCCTCCGTAGTTGCCGGCAAACGGCTGCATGCCATCGAGCAAGGCATTGCCGCCGAACACCTGGGCAAAGTCCGGCATGGCGACATCGGCTTCATCGATATCGAGCACCGCCGCCATGTCCGCCGAATGCGCCAGCAGGTGCGGTGCCGGTACCGGTGTCGGGTCGACGCGCGAATACAGCGCGCCTTCCACCTGGCGCACCTGCGGGCCCTGCTGCGGATCGCCAGGCAGGTCGCGGATCAACGCGTTGTCGAATTGGAAGCTGAGCATGCAGGGGACAACTGGCGACAGGGATGCCCCTTATATCCGGGCAACGCTCAGCGCATGCAAGGGACGGGCACCAACCGCTGCGGACGGCGAGTTCGCCGCATGGCGCTATAGTCGGCGCCGCCAGCCACCCCACGGAATCCCTGTGACCGACAGCCTATTGCACCCCCTCCAGGCCGATGCCCTGCCCGAAGACACGCCCTACCTCGCCGCCACCACGCGCTGGCTGGAACAGGCCGTCATCGGCCTGAACCTGTGCCCGTTCGCCCGCGCACCGCATGTGCAGCAGCGACTACGCATGCGGGTAAGCCATGCCCGCGACACCGACGGGCTGCTCGACGACCTGCTCGGTGAACTGCAGAGCCTCAACGCCGCCGCGCCGGAGGAGTGTGAAACCACCTTGCTGATCCATCCGCATGTGCTCGGCGATTTTCTCGACTACAACGCGTTCCTCGATACCGCCGACATGGCCGTGGAAACCCTCGGACTGGAGGGCGTGTTGCAGGTAGCCAGCTTTCACCCGCAATACCAGTTTGCCGACAGTGCCGTCGACGATATCGAGAACTTCAGCAACCGCGCGCCCTACCCCACCCTGCACCTGCTCCGCGAGGCCAGCGTGGAACGCGCGGCCGAGGCGATGAGCGACCCGGACGAGATCTACCGCCGCAACATGGACACCCTGCGTCGGCTCGGCAACGCCGGCTGGCAGGCCCTGTGGCGCGACGACGAGACCTGAGAGGCTGTGAAAAAATCGCCCACCTACTGCGAGCGCCGCCAGACGTCCGTGCCGGCGGCGCACTACGGGCAAATCCGGGTCATTTGATTCACCAAACTCCCCGGATTTGCCCGCAGCGCACCTTGTCACGAACCCCCGGCGACGCTCTCGCTACGGCGTCCGAATTTTTCACAGCCTCTGACCAGAGCTCAGCGCTGGCATCGGTTCATATGGACCCCGACCGATACCGTCATACTGGGGGGTGAACAATCCCCCCGATCCCTACGCGGAAAGCGTCGACCCGAGCGTGCAGTGCACCACCTGCGAGGCCGTGTGCTGTCGCCTCACCGTGGTGCTGATGCCCGACGACCATGTGCCGGAATGGCTGATCCATCGCGATCTCCACGGCATGGAAACCCTGGCCAAGGGCGAGGACGGCTGGTGTGCCGCGGTCGATCCGAACACCTCGCGCTGCACCATCTACGAGGATCGTCCCTCGATTTGCCGCAAATATGCGATGGGTAGCCCGAGCTGTCGCGAAGAGCGGCAGAAGTGGTTCGGCGCAGCCATCCCCACTCCCGTGCATGTCCTGTAACCCGGCCCGCGGACACCCTCCGCCGGCTCGTCACCGGAACATGCATGGCGAAGATCAAGCCGACACCCTGCCCTAAAACCACACCCACGTAGGGCGGACACCGTCCGCCACCGCCCCACCGTAACCAACACGGCGGGCCGTGCCCGCCCTTATATCTCGATGGTCGTTTCGGCGATCATCTCCGACTGATCATCGGAAGGAACAGGCGGGCCGTGCCCGCCCTACGCCGCGAAGATCGAGGCAACGTCATCGGCATCGAGTACGCGCCATTCGCCCTGCGGCAGAGCCCCAAGCGTGAGCTGACCGACGGAAACCCGCTGCAAGGTTTCCACATGATTGCCCGCCGCGGCAAACATCCGCCGCACCTGGTGGTAGCGCCCCTCGGTCACCGTAAGCCTTGCGTGTCGTGGCCCCAGCACCGCCAGGGTGGCCGGCGCCAGCGGCTCCTTCTCCGACTCCAGCAGCATCGTGCCACTGGCAAACAATGCGCCTTCGCCGCCGCGCAGGTCCTGCGCCAGGGTCGCCTCGTACACCTTGGCCACCTGTGCCTTGGGCGCGATGATCCGGTGCAGCAAGGCGCCATCATCGGTGAACAGCAACAGGCCGGTGGTATCCCGGTCGAGCCGCCCGACGCTGGACAGCACCGGTGAGCGCACGGTGTAGCGCGGCGGCAGCAGGTCATACACCACCCGGCCGGGGTCCTTGCGCGAGCAGGTGACGCCGAGCGGCTTGTTCATCATCAGCACCAGGCCGGTCGGCGGATCGAGCGGCTCGTCGTCGACACGAATGGTCTCGTGCGCCACCACATCATCGGCGTACAACACCTCGCCGTCGGCATCGGTGATGCGGCCGGCGCGGAACATCTGCGCCACATCCTTGCGACTGCCGTAACCGAGGTTGGCGATCAACTTGACCAGTTTCATCGACGTACTCCCACCGATTCCATCACCTTGAACCCTTCCTTTGTCACCCGCGTATGCACCTCGCGGAAACGCGCTGTGAGTATCGCCTCGTACGGCAGATGCCGGTTCGCCACCAGCCACAAGCGGCCATCCGGCACCAGCGCATCTGCCGCGCTGGTAATGAAGGCGCGCCCCAGTTGCGGCAGATCGGCGCGCCCCTGATGAAAGGGCGGGTTGCTGACGATGGCGTCATAGCGTTGCGCGAGGCCGCGGGTGACGTCGTGCCAGTGCACCGCCACCGCCACCTCGCGGCCGCAGGCGCGCTGTGCCCGCGCCAGGTTGACCCGCGCCGGCTCCAGCGCCCGTGCCTCGGCTTCGTACAGGTCGATCGCCTCGACGCGTGGGCACCGCGCGATGACCTGCGTCGCGAGATACCCGTAGCCGGCGCCGAGATCGGCGACGCGGCCGTGCAGGTCGTCCGGCAAATGCGCCGCCAGCAGCGCCGAAGCCCGGTCGATGCGATCCCAGGCAAACAGTCCGGGCCGGCTGACATAGCCGTCGACGATCGCACGCGGCGCATCCAGCGAGAGCCATTCGGCCAGCAGCACCGGATCGATGCCGGCCTCGTCTGGCGTGCTCCAGAACACCCGGCACTTGTGCTTGGACAGATGCCGGACGCAACCGGTCAGCTTTGCCATATCCGCTTCGCCTGATTTCGCCCCCTCGGTGTTCGACATCGCCGCCACCACCGTGCCGCCCACGGCAAGATGGTTCAGGGCGCGCGCCAACAACGCGCGCGCCTCGTCGCGCTGCCGCGGCGGCAATACCAGCACCTGCGAAAAGCGCTCGCCCGCTTGCGGCTCACCCACACGCAAGCCGTTGCGCGCCAGCTCATCGGCAAACGGCATGAATCCCTGCTCGCACAACCAGCCGGGCTGCGCCATCTCGCGCAGGCGCACGCCGGCACGCGCGCGCAGAAACAACACGTGCCCGTCTGTCGGGGGCGCCAGTGTCGACGTCTCGAAAGGTACGAACAATGCCGCCAGCGCCGCATCTGGCGCAGCCGCGAAAATCCCGTCAGCAGTCACATCATGTCTTCAACAGCGAAAAGGTCCGCACAGTGTAGTGGGCCATCATCGCGGACAGGTGTTGTACATGGATGTGCGCCTCGCCGTGTGGATTGCGCAGCGACGAAGGGTCACACAAGCAACGAAGATCGACGCAGGGATCAGCGCAGGGTCAGGTCTTGTTTCACCACATAGCCTCGTTTAGCCAGCCGATATGTCTGTCTTCTTCACATCGAATTTTCCGCTGCGCTGTACTGCGCGAGGAGGCGTGGCATACGCCGATCAGATGACGCGATGCATGGCAAACCATGCGAATCCCCGGGTCACACGATAGAGAAACCCTATCCATACCGGTATGAAGACCAGAATTCCGAATCCGAACGGCACACAAAAGCCGGCGAGAATCGACCACATCATGAATAAAAAAGCCGTGCGCAGTCGCCATTGACGATGGCTCTGCAGAAATGGATCCACCCACGCTTCTGCGTCCTTGCGGGTATCGCCGTACACCTGATACCAGATCGTGAAGATAAACAGCACCGAGCCCAGGGCAAGCGCCACGTAGGCCTTGAGCGAACGGCGCTGGGCAGCCTCGTCGTCCCGATCCAGCGGGGAATCCACGGAGAGACCGATGGCCTGTGTCATCTGCCGACCCTCCACCACCGCTTGTCGCTGGTGATGACCCGGCTCCAGTAAAGCTTGTAAATGAAATAAGTCAGTACCGACAGGGCCAGGAACAAGCCGATGATCCAGGGCCCGAGACGGGACCGTTCCTGCTGGTGGGGATGCGCCACCGCATAGAGGAAGGTGACGATGTCCTTTGCCGTGTGATCAAACTGCGCCTTGGTCATGCTGCCAGCGGTAAGCGGCTTCACCCCCACCGCAATCCTGGCCGGGCTGCCATAGCGCAACCCCTCGACCGTCACCGGTTTTTGCAGACCCTGCAGGCCCGCGAATATATCGGGCATGGCCACGTTGTGGAACACGACATTGTTGACCCCACTGGGACGTGATGGATCCACATAAAACGAGGTCAGGTAGGTGTACAGCCAGGAGGGGGAGTGGCGACGGGCGATATCGGTAAGGTCGGGAGGAATGATGCTGGTGAATTTTTTCATCAGCGCCGGCGGCATGTTGGTGGCCATGGTGTCGTGATAATGCCGCCCATTGGTACCAATGATCTTCAGGAAACGGGCCTTGCTCAGGCCGAGCACCGATGGCAGCGAACTGTAACGCTCACCCTGCAGGGCGTGGCATGCCGTGCATGTGTGCAGGGTATACAGGGCCCCGTTCTGCAAGGCCACCTTGTCCAGCATATTGATCTGAACATGCTGCAGTGGTGCCTGCGTGGTTTTCACCGAGGCATCCGCCGCACCGCTGAACAGGGCCAGAAACGCGACGGACAGCAGCAGCAAGGGCAGGCTTTTCCTGTTCGGTGAAGGTTGTGTGGTCATTGCTCGATCCAGCCGGAATGAATTCAGAGGTCTTCTATGCGTGGGAATGACGAACATGCCGCTGTCCTGGTCGCACGCGAGAGGGTCAGTGGAAGATGCCACCGGCTGTCAACCGGTCCGGAAGTCTCTCCGAATCATGTGTCATGGACGGCACCGCAATCGCCAGACCGAACAGCACCAGCAAGTAGAGCGCGGGGATCCAGTCCGTGAGCAGCATCAGCCCCCAGCCGTGAGCGTTGATGGAATACATCCACACATCGACCAACCAGACCAGCGCCTCGGAAACCACCAGCCAGATCACCGCGGCGCGGACCGTTCGGCGTCGGTTGAAGAACGGCAGTACCAGGAACGTGGCATAGAACACCTCGGTGACGTGCAGGCCGTAAACCATGTTGTGCTCAGTCGCCAGCCCGTGTGCCACAAGTCCCAGCCAGATGAAGGAGGACGCCATGGCCAGAATATTGATCTTGTAGGCAACCGAGCGATAACGGATCGAGCGAATCGGGTTGCGGTCCAGCAATGGCAGGCAGGCCAGCAGCGCGAAAGAGCCGGCGAAGGCCATGATCCCGTAGAGCTTGTCTGGAACCCCCCGCAACATCGCGTAAAACGGCAGGAAGAACCACAGCGGATGGATGTCGCTGGGGGTATGCAGGATGTTCGCCGGCGTATAATTGAGCTTGTCCAGCAGCAAGCCCCAACCATCCGGTTTGTAGAACACGAACCAGAAGAAGATGACAAAGAACACGCTCACGCCGAACAGGTCCTTCACCGTGTAATACGGGTGGAAGGGAATGCCGTCGCGGGGCCACGACGACTCATTGGTGTTGTCGTGAATCTCCACGCCATCCGGATTGTTCGACCCTACCTGGTGCAGGGCGATCAGGTGCAGCAGCACCAGTGCCAACAGCAGCACCGGCATCAAAAAGACGTGGAACACGAAGAACCGGTTCAGCGTCGGCAGGCCCACCACGAATGAACCGCGCATCCATTCGGCGATCGGCTTGCCGATGGCCGGGATCGCAGTCACGAAGTTGGTGACCACGGCCGAACCCCAATACGACATCTGACCCCAGGGAAGCAGGTATCCGAGAAACGCTTCAGCCGCCAGGGCCAGATAGATGAAGATCCCGACCAGCCAGAGCAGCTCGCGCGGTTTCTTGTACGAGCCGTACATGATCCCGCGGTACATGTGCAGGTAAACCAGCACGAAGAATGCCGAGGCACCGACGATGTGCATGTAACGGATCAGCCAACCCCAGTGCGAATCCCGCTGGATCGTCCGGATCACCGACCAGTAGGCCAGCTGCGGATTGGGTTGGTAGTGGATAGCCAGAAACAACCCCGTGGCAAGCTGCATCACCAGTACCAGCATTGCCAGCGAACCGAAGAAATACCACAGGTTGAAATTCTTCGGCGCGGGGTATTCGGTCAGCTGACTGCGCCACAAAGAGGAAATCGGCAGCCTGTGGTCAAACCAGTCGAACACGCCGCGCAGTCTCGATTGTTTGATGCTGTTCATGGATTGTCAGACCTTCCCGTAGGTGAATGTCCTGCCGGTTGCGGAGCGCTGGTGCACGGAAACCCAGCCGGCGCACCCGACGGCCCGCTCAATGTCGTGTCCCGGTGGAGGCGGCTGCAGCGGGGGCACCCTTTGCGGGCTCGTCCGCGCGAACGGGCGTTTTCGCAGCTTGCAGCTTTGAATAGGCCGCAAAGTCCTTCGGACCCATTCCAAGCGTCGTCGCAGGATTCAATTGCCGTACGTAGGCGGCCACCGCAACCCGTTGCGATGCGGTCATGGCCCGCGCAATCACGTGCATGACGTGACCGGCACTGTTGTCCCGGGCGCCACTGGCAAACTGGTTCAACTGCGCGATCACGTACGCCTGGTGCTGGGCCGCCAGCGCGGGGATCGCCATGGGTCCGTTCCCCTCGCCATCGAGTCCGTGGCAGGCGGCGCAGGACGGAATGCCATCGTCAGCCGCACCCAGGGTATAAATCACCTGCCCGATCTTCACCTGCGCCGCGTCGGAGGAATTTGCGGGCTGTTCCGCATGCCCTGCCCATGCGGGCTTCATTTGTGAAAAATAGGTCGCAATATCTTTCAAATTCTGATTTTCCTTCGATGCCGGAATGGTCATCGCCATCCCGGTCATGATGCTCGACTTTCGTCTGCCGTCACGAAAATCTTCCAATTGTTTGAGCACATAGTTGTATTGCTGACCGGCAAGATTCGGATAGTCCGAGGTGGCGCCTATTCCGTTCGTTCCGTGGCACGCCGAACACACCACAACCTGATGCGATCCTTTCGCCGCATCGAGATTGTTCGGCACGCCGTGATAGTCGTCCTTGGCCTGCACACCGTGAATAGGAATAAACGCCAGAATAATCGCTGCAAAAACGGATTTTATTGCGCTCATGTCGTCCGGACTCTTTGATTAGTGCAGTATTCGCAGGATGGATATTTTCCAACCGGCATCTCGTGATCACCAGATATCCGGGGTCCAGTTCTTGTCGAGTCCGCTGCCATTCATCTCGCCGATATGCGCCACCATCGGCGTTTTCCAGTAATACGGCGGAACCGGTATGTTCAAAGGTGCCGGAGAACCCTCAATCACCCGCGCGGAAAAATCATACATGGAGCCGTGGCAGGCACAGTGAAATCCACCAGGCCACCACGGTGTCACGGTGTGCGGAGCCGGACGGTAATCCGGAATGCATTGCATGTGCGTACACAGGGCCACGGCAATGAACATTTCCGGCTGCAGCGCACGGTAGTTCCCATTGATGAATTTAGACGCAGGCTGCTGATTTTGCTTGCTTTCAGGATCCTTCAGTCGCCGCAGCAAGGACGGCTCCGAAAGAGTCTTGAGCATCCACGCCTCGCGTTTCAATATCCAGATCGGCTTCTTTTTCCATTCGGCCAGAATCAATTGACCCGGCTCCATCTTGCTCACATCCACGTCGATAGGCGCGCCGAGCGCTTCCACTGCCTTGCCAGGATTCATGTTGTCGATCAGCACGTCGGCGAAGAGCCCGACCGCACCGGCCCCGAGAACCCCTGCGGCAGAGATCAGGAAGTGCCTGCGATCCTTGCGCATCTCCTGCGCAGGCCGGATCGAATCCATGAATACTGCATCCATGCCTTCCGCTCGTGTTGTTTCATTGGTCATGACCTTCGCCTTTACGCCATTTGTATTGGACGAATCATGTAAATCTAGCAGGCCTTGTTGACGACTCACTTGACCTCCGTCAATTTTTCATATCCTGCGTCATTCCGCCCCTGACCAACTACCTCGCACATACATATTTTCGGCTATTCTCGTGGCTTGACATCGACTATAGATTTTGGATGCAGGTTAGTCCGCAAATCGCCTTGCGTTATGCTTTCATCATGAGCGCGACATCGGTCCGGATGCTTCATCGCACAACCGTGTCGTGGCTTGTTCTCACTGCGCGGAACGACACCCATGAAAAACCCCGAAACCGATCCGACCGATTATCACCAATTGCTCCACTACGAGGCCCCACCGGATCTTCTGAGCGGAAGGGTAATCCTGATTACCGGCGCCGCCGAAGGCATCGGTCGCTCGGTCGCCCTGCGCTATGCCAGGCATGGGGCACGACTGGTCCTGCTCGACTGGAACCGGAAGGGGCTTGAAGCGCTGAACGACGACATCCTCGAACTCGAGGCGGTCGCCCCGGTCCTGTGTCCGGCGGACCTTTCCGGGATCACCATCGATGGTCTGCGCGATATCGTCAGGCATATTGAAGAACACCTCGGCAGACTCGATGGCCTACTCAACAACGCTTCCTGGATCGGCGCGCTCAGTCCGTTTGAACACTATGCGCCGGCGACATGGTCCAAAGTGATGAACGTCAACCTCGCCGCTCCTTTCTTCCTCACGCAGTGGTGCTTACCCCTGCTGCGCAAGGCACCCGATCCGGTAATCGGCTTTTCCTTGCACCAGTCGAGCCGCGCCTACTGGGGCGGATTTGCCATGGCCAAGGCCGGTCAGCAGGCGCTGCTGCAGGTACTCGCCGAGGAATACCACCTTGAAAGCTCGCAACCTGTACGCATCTTCGGCGTTGATACCGGCCCGGTGATGACTGCGGGAAGGCATCAACACTATCCAGGCGAGGCGCCGGATGCGCACCCGTATCCCGACAGCGTCACCGGCCCGTATCTCTATGCCATGGGCCCCGCTGCGGCCGGCCACAGCCCGCTGTGGCTGCGTAACGAACACGAGGATCGTTGAGATGGGCCGGCACCGTGTGCCGAACGGAGCACTCGAGCCAGCCGTTGCCTGCCAGCTTCGCCGCTGCTTGCGGGCAAAGGCTCGGGACAAAGGTCTATCTTCGCGACATCGCGCCGTGTGACCGGCTGATACGTCCCGTCTTCTTCATATCGAATTGGTCGGCGCGCTGTACCGCGTGATGGCGCCTGGGCCCGTACCCCGCTCGTCCGCAAGGCACACTCATGGCGCAACGCCGGCGGTAGCCGATTCTGCAGATCCCGTCGGCATCTCCCGCAACATCTGTGCCGCCAGCGGCTGATAGCCGCCGTCGAAATGGTGGCCGCCTTTCTTGCCGTGCACGGTGACCCAGGCCGGCAGGTTCGGCTCGGTGCAGAGGCTGTCGGCACTGTCGTCGAAGCCGTAGTAACAGGCCACCGGTGGCTTGCCCTGCAGTGCCAGCAGCGGGGGCAGCGAGGGGTAATGCCTGACCGGGTTGATGTGCGCCAGCAGCGCCTTGAGGTGTTCCTTCCACCAGCCGGGACTGATCATGTAGCCCTGCAGCTCGATCTCGAAGTTGAGGTCCCTGCCCGGGGACAGCAGTACCAACTGGCTGATCCGCGCGCGGTTGGCGGGGCTCAACTTGTCGATGATGGTCGGCAGCACGTCGGCCCCGAACGAGAAGCCCACCATCCATACGCGCCGTTTGTGCCACTTCGCCAGATACTTGGTCATCAACGCATCGAGTTGCGCGGCCGACTGCTCGGGCGAGCGGTTGCGCCAGAAATACTTGAAGGTGCTGACGCCGAGTACCGGGATGCCGTCGGCGACGAAGGCCTTGCCCAGCTGCTTGTCGAGGTCGGCCCAGCCGCCGTCGCCGGAATAGATGATGGTCATCACGTCGGCCTTGCCGGCAGGCGCCGCCACGGTAGTGCTGGCCGGCAGCACTACGGTGGCCTTTTCCAGGCTGACCCGGGAGAACGGGTTCCAGATCAGCGCGATACCCATCAGACCCGCACCCACGGTGGCCAGCATGATTGTCTTCCTGTGTTTCATCGGCGTACCACGCCGGAGAGTCCGCCGGAGATCAGGCTGGCCACGTTGGTCAGGATCATCGGCAGTGCGATGCCGCGGGGTACGGCCATGTAGCGTGGCTCCCATTCGGGGTCGAATTTGTCCTTGTAGCGTTGCAGACCGCGAAAATTGTAGAAACGTTCGCCGCGACCGAACACCAGCGCACCGAAACGGTTCCACAGCGGCGCCTGGCGCCGGTTCTGCAGGCCTGCCAGCGGCGCCATACCGAGATTGAACCAGCGATAGCCCTCTTGCCGCGCCCACAGCATCAGTTCGACGAACAGGTAGTCCATGATGCCGGTCGGCCCATCCGGGAGATGGCGCATCAGGTCCACCGAGGCCTCCTGCCGGGTATCGCTGAGAAACAGGTTGGCGAACGCCACCACCTGCTCACCCTGCCAGACCACCGCCATCGGCGTGCGCACCAGATAGCGCGGATCGAAAGCGCCCATGGAAAAGCGCTTCTCGCGCACCTTCTTGTCACGCATCCAGGCATCGGAGACCTGCTTCAGGCGCGGCAGCAGCGCCCCCACCGACTCGGCCGGCACGATCTCCAGCCGCAGACCGTCGCGAGCCAGCTTGTTGACGGTGCCGCGCAAGGTCTTTTTCGACTTGCCGTCGAGGTTGAAGGTATCCAGTCGCACCCGCGCCTCCTCACCGATTTTCAGCAGATTCATGCCCACTTCCAGGTACAGATCCAGCGCGGCCGGGCTGACCTGGTAGAACACCGGCCAGCCGCCGGCGTGCTCGCACTGCTCCAGAAAGGCCCACACCAGTTCGCGCCGTGCATCCTCGTCCACGCCGACCGGGTCGCCCATGGTGATCCAGCTGCGGCCGGCGACGCCGTACATCACGAACGCCTTGTGCGCGGCGTCGAACAGCAAGGTCTTGTCGGCCATCAACGCCAGATGCGCCTGCGCCGAGGGAAATTGCTTGATCAGCGGCAACGCCTGCGCCAGCTCCGCTTCGCCGGGCGGCTCACGCGACAAGCGCAGCGGACGGATCAGGCTGGCCAATGCAAACAGCATGCCGGCGGCCGCGGCCGCCACCAGCGCCCGCAACGCACGCGGCGCGCCACTCTGGTGAAAGCTGAACTCCCACCACAGCGTGTCGCTATACTCGACATGCTTGTAGCTGAACATCACCAGCCAGGTGGCGCAGCCGAGAATCGCCACGATCGCCAGTACCCAGCCCACTGAGAAGCTGGTGCTGAACAGCGAGGCACGCCGGTAGAACAACCGGTGTGCCGGCGCCAACGCCATCGCCAGCAGCGTCAGCAGGGCGGCCTCTTCGTAGTCGATGCCTTTGAGCAGCGAAAACACCGCACCGGCCACCAGCAACACCAGGGTCAGCACATACGCCGCGTCCAGCCGGCGTTGCAGGCCGCGGGCCAGGATAAGCAGCAGCATACCGATCACGCTGGCCAGCAGGTGCGAAACCTCCAGCACCGATAGCGGCACCAGATGGCGCAGGATTGCCATCCGATCGGGTACCGCCCGGGTCGCGCCGGAGAACAGCAATACCACGCCGGACACCAGGGTGAGGCCAGCGAAAAACGAGGGCAGAAGACCGGTGAACCACGGCTTCAGCAGCGCTTTCTGGCGCAGGCCGCGCGCCTCGCGCTGCAACACCAGCACGGTCGCCGCACATAGCGGCAACAGGTAATAAACCACCCGGAAAGCCGCCAGCGCACCCAGGATCGGCGCGGTCAACGCCTCGTTGCCGGTGGCACCGAAACCGGCCAGCATCACCGCCTCGAACACGCCCAGCCCGCCCGGCACGTGGCTGATCAAGCCGATCATCTGCGCAATCATGAAGATCGCCAGGAAATGCCCGAACCCCTGGTTCAGCTGGTCCGGCATCAGCACATACAGCACGGCCGCAGCCAGCGCCCAGTCGAAGGCGCCCACCAGGATCTGCCGTACCCCGGTGCTCACCGAGGGCAGGCTCAGATGCCAGTGCCAGACCCGCAAGGGCCGCTTGACCAGCCCACCGAGTACCAGCCAGGCCAGTGGCAGAAGGGTCAGCAACGCCGCCGCCGGCAGCCGCAGCGTGGCCAGCGGGAAATCAACCGGCAATGCCACATACCACAGCGTCACCCCGCTCAGCGTCAGCAAGCCGAGCCAGAAGCTGGTGGTGCAGAACAGCACCACCCGGGCCACCTCGCCGGTGGACAGGCCGTTCTGGATATAGAAGCGGTAGCGGATCGAGCCGGAGACCAGCAACGACATGCCCACCGCATTGCTGAACGCATAGCTGATGAAGGCGATCAGGCTGACCCGGCGCCACGGTAACTGCCGTCCGATCGAGGCCAGCCCGAAACGGTCGTACAGCGTCATCACCGCATAGCCGAGCGTGGTGAACAGCATCGCCAGCAGCAGACGATCGTCTGACAGCCCCTGCACATAGCGGCGAACCTGGTGGTAGTCCACCTCGCGGGCCAGCAGGTGCAGCGCCCACAGCGCCAGACACAACATCGCCACCGACAACACCGGCCCGGCCGCCCGACGCAGCAACACCATGCGCTGGCTCGGCGGCGCCAGAACCTGCTCGGCGCTCAGCACCGGCTCGATTTTTTCCTGCTCCACGCGATCACGAACTCCCCTTGCGAAGACGCAAGTTTAGAACCTCATGCTTGCCCGGCCATGAACCATTTGCGGCCCGTGGCCATTCCGACCGCGAAGGCTTGGCCAGCGCGCCATTCGACACAGCTCCGCGCAGGAACCCACCGGCTAAGGCGCGCGTCGCGGGTGCCCCAGCTTCGCCACCCAGGTGTAGAGCGCGAGACCCACCAGCACAAAGGCGATGCCACCGACCCAGATCGACGCGGTGCCAAAACGCGCACCGACCAGGGCCAGCGGTGCGCTATCGCCCGAGAATACGACAATGGCCGCGATCAACACCCCGATGATGCTCTCGCCCACGATCAAACCCGATGCCATCAGGATGCCCAACTGGCGTGTATCGTCCGGTCTTGCTGCGCGCGCGGCACGACGATCGTAGTACCAGCCCACGAAGGCACCGACCACGATCATCAGGGTGACTTCGCTGGGCAGGTAGATACCCAGCCCCACCGCCAGCGGTGGCAGCCGCGCCTGGGTGCCGGCCAGGCCGAGCAACTCGTCGATCGCGATGATGCCCCCGCCGATGGCCGCGCCCAGCCAGATCAGGCTCCAGTCGATATTGTGCTGCAGCACACCCTGAGCCAGTGCCGCGATCAGGCCCGCCTGCGGCGCGGCCAGTGCCTGCTTCGTCGCGTTGGCCGCACCGACGAAGCCATAGGCATTGCTCAGCAAGTTGAGGACCAGTGGAATGATGAAGGCACCGGCAATTACCCCGATGATCAGTGCCACCTGCTGCTTCCAGGGTGTGGCGTCAACCAGCTGGCCGGTTTTCAGATCCTGCAGGTTGTCGTTGGCGATGGTTGCGCCGGCGAACACCACCGACGAGGTGAACAGGGCAAACGCCACCAGCGCCTTGCCCGCCGACGGCGGCAGGTGCGGCTGCACGCCCAGAGCCAGCAATACCGAGGCAATCACGATCACCAGAATGCCGATGCCTGAAAGCGGGCTGTTCGACGAACCTACCAGACCGGCCATGTAACCGCATACGGCGGCCACGAAAAAACTCATCAGTGCCACGAACACCACGCCACCGATCACCAGCACCCACAGTTGTGATGCCAGGTTGCTGGCGCTGAAATCCCCCAGCAGCCAGGCGATCGGCAACATGCACGCCAGCGTCACCAGTGCGACGATGCCGATGGGAATGTCGAGCTCGGTACGCGGCAGATCCCCGCCCTTTCCCGCCTTGCGCAGACGCGCGGAGCGCAGCGCCGAGGTCAACCCGCTGGACACCGGCTTGACCAGCTTCACCAGCGTCCAGACCGCGGCCGCGGCAATCGTGCCGGCGCCAAGGAAACGCACCTTGGTACCGAAGGCGGCACTCGCGACATCCGCAGCGGCACCCGTGGCATGTGCCAGCGCGGTGTAATGCGGTACCGCCCAGAGCCACGCAATGCCGGTGCCGACCAGCATCGAGATACCCACCCAAAGACCCACCAGATGCCCCACCGCCAGCAGCGCGAAGGACAAGCTGAAATCGAAACCGGTGACAGCACCACGATCACCGAGGTGGAAATACGCGCTCACATCCTTGGCAAAGACATGCGTAGCCTCAACCACCGCAAAGGCCGCCGATACCAGGGCACCCCACAGCACGGCACGGAAGCCTGCCTGTCCGGCTTCGGCGGCACCATCGGCGGCGCCATCGGCCATGCTCTCGCGGTGGCTCGCACCGACCTTGAGCACCTCGGCGCAGGCCACACCCTCCGGGTAGGGGAGATCCGAATGGGTCACCAGCGCACGGCGCAACGGGATCGAATACATCACACCCAGGATGCCGCCGAGGCCACAGATCAGCATGGTCTCCCAGTAGGGAAAACCCGACCACCAGCCAACGATCACCAGACCCGGCAGCACGAAGATGATCGCCGAGAGCGTGCCTGCGGCCGACGCGATCGTCTGCACGATGTTGTTTTCCTGGATGCTGGCGTCCTGGAAATTGCGCAGCACCGCCATCGAGATCACGGCGGCCGGAATCGAGGTCGCAAAGGTCAGTCCCGCCTCCAGTCCAAAGTAGACATTGGCCGCGGTGAACACCAGGGTGATAAGAATGCCGATGATCACCCCGCGAACGGTCAACTCGGAGCGCGGCTCGAGGCCGGATGATCTGGATGCACTCACGAAATCGCTCTCCCCCGGATGACTGGTGCTGCGCACGATAGCGTGGAATCGCCGTGCGGGGTATCCGACCGGTACCACCGGCCAGCAGTCGCACGATGCACTTGTCACAAACTCAAGCGGCTCTCGAAGCGCCGCGGTGTGCCACTCAGCGGATCGTCGAACGCCAGCGCCTGCGCCAGCAGTTGCAGCGGGTGCCGGGTGTCGTCGGGCGCAGCCTCGGCCAGCTGCGGATACAGCGTGTCATGCAGGATCGGTGCACCCAACGCCGCCATGTGCACGCGCAACTGGTGCTTGCGGCCGGTCACCGGATACAGCGCGTAGCGCCAGCAGGCGTCGGCTTGCCCGATCACCTCGATGCGCGTCTCGCTGTTGGGCACGCCCTCGATCTCGCGCATGCGGAAAAACGGCTCGCCGGCAACAAGACGCGAGCGGTGTGTCAACGGAAACGCCAACCCCGGCAACGGACGCGCCAGCGCCTCGTAGCGCTTGTCGATCCGGCGCTCGCGAAACAGCGCCTGGTATGCGGCCCGACTCGCCGGGTCGGTTGAAAACAGCACCAGCCCTGCGGTGGCGCGATCGATCCGGTGCAAGGGCACCAGGTGCGGGTTGTCCAGTCGGCGGATCAAGCGCCGCAACAGGGTTTCCTCGACAAATTCGCCAGCGGGTGTCACCGGCAAAAAATGCGGCTTGTCCGCTACCAGCAGATGCTCATCGACGTGCAATACGGTCTCGGTGAACGGGATCGGGGTCTCGTCCGGCACTTCACGGTAGTAGTGGATACGCAGCCCTTCCCGGTACGACGTCTGCGCGGTGATCGCCTGTCCTGTCGCGTCCAGCACCCGCCCCCGCGCCATGCGATCCAGCCATTGCGTGCGGTCGATTGCGGGGAATCGCGCGCACAGGGCGTCGAGCACGCTCACCCACTCACCCGGCGGCAGATGCACCGTGCTGGCGTGGCTGTCGCGGTGGAAGGGTGAGCGGGGCATGATCGCTCAAGTCTAGTGTGATGTTGGTGGAACGGCTTCGAACGGTCAGTTCGTGCTCAGCCAGTGACCCGCCGCGACGCTTGCCCCACGCAAGCGCGTACAATGGTCGGCTGTTGCCCGAGGTATGCCCATGGCGCTCAACGCCACCATCTACAAGGTTGAACTGCAGATCAGCGACATGGATCGGCATTACTACGCCACCCATGCACTGACGCTGGCGCGACACCCGTCGGAAACCGAGGAGCGCCTGATGGTGCGGCTGCTGGCGTTCGCGCTGTATGCGGACGATCGGCTGGAGTTCGGCAAGGGCATCAGCGATGAGGACGAACCGGCGCTGTGGCGCAAGGCGTATACCGACGAGATCGAGTTATGGATCGAGCTGGGGCAGCCAGACGAAAGCCGCATCCGCAAGGCCTGCGGCCGCGCGCGCCAGGTGGTGGTGATCAACTACGGCGGCAACAGCGCGGAGATCTGGTGGGACAAGGTCGGCGCCTCACTTCGTCGCAACCGCAACCTCACCGTGCTCGATATTTCCGCGGACACCGTTACCCAATTGCTGGCCCTGCTGCAACGCGGGATGCGCCTGCAGTGCCTGATCCAGGATGGCCAGCTGCAGATGATGAACGATGTGGACGCGGTGGCGGTGGACCCGTTGCGTCGCATGGCGCCGGCCGAAGCGGTCAGCTGAACGATGAGGACCACCGCGACCGATCCGCCGGACCGCGGCTTGCGGCGTGTGGTGACATGGGTTGCGGTGCTCAATCTCGGCTACTTCGGTGTCGAATTTGCGGTGGCGCTGGCGATCGGCTCGGTCTCGCTATTCGCCGACAGCGTGGATTTTCTGGAAGACGCCTCGGTCAACCTGCTGATCCTGCTCGCGCTGGGCTGGAGCCTGAAAGCACGAGCGCGCGTCGGCATGGGGCTGGCAGCCATCCTGCTGATACCGGCGCTGGCGACGCTGTGGGTGCTGTGGAGCAAGATCCAGCTACCGGTGCCGCCGGCGCCGATGCCATTGACCCTGACCGCGCTGGGCGCGATGGCGGTCAATCTGGGCTGTGCCGTGTTGCTGGTGCGCTTTCGCCACCACCGCGGCAGCCTGACCCGCGCCGCCTTCCTGTCGGCCCGCAACGACGTGTTTGCCAATATCGCCATCGTGCTTGCCGGCGCGATGACTGCCATGGTGCCTTCAGTGTGGCCGGACGTCATCGTCGGTGCCGCTATCATGCTGATGAATGCCGATGCCGCACGTGAGGTCTGGCAGGCGGCGCGCGAGGAGCATCACCTCGCGCACGACGGCCAACCATGACCACTCCCGTCGCGTTCCCGGATAATAACGATCCTCAATCCCTGTTTCGGAGTCATGCCATGCGCTGGTTGCTGCCCCTGCTCGCCCTCACTCTGCTCGCTGCCTGCAGCGCAACGCCGCAGGCACATGCCAATGGTCAGGTCGACAAGCTGACCGTGATCGACCAGAAGGTCGGCACCGGTGCCGAAGCCAAACCCGGCATGACCGTCACCGTGCAATACACCGGCTGGCTGTACGACAAGGACGCCAAGGACAAGCACGGCAAGAAATTCGACAGCTCGCTCGATCATGGCCAGCCGTTTTCCTTCGTGCTCGGCCAGGGCAGCGTAATTGAGGGCTGGGACAAGGGCGTGGTCGGCATGCGCGTCGGCGGCAAGCGCACTCTGCTGATTCCGGCCGCACTCGGCTACGGCGCGGCGGGCGCCGGCAGCGACATTCCCCCGAACGCCTCGCTGGTCTTCGACGTGGAGCTGCTGAGTGCCAAGTAACTGACGAAGAACGGTCGCGCACAGCCGGCTGGAGAAGGCCGCTCAGTCTTCCAGTGCCGCCTCTTCTCGCCCCTGTTGGCGAATGATCGCCTCCTCGCGCGCGTCGATGATCGATTGCATCACGCTGTCGACATCGGCGATGCGTTCGTCGAACTCAAACGCGCCGGTGAGTTCGCTGTCCGGGTGCAGTTCGCCCAGCTCGTACAGCGCCCACATTTCCTCGCCGTAGTGGGTATCCAGCAACTCCGGGGCAAAGCGCGACAGGCTGATGGTGATGTTGCCCACGTCACGCCGCAGCATGGTGCGTGCATTGTTGTTGCCGGATGCGCTCACCGCTTGCGGCAGATCGATGATCACCGGACCGTCCGGCCCCACCAGCACGTTGTACTCGGACAGGTCGCCGTGGATCAGGCCCACGCACAGCATCCGCGCCACCTGCTGCATCAGGAAGCGGTGGTACTCGCGCGCGGTGTCCGCTGACAGTTCCACTTCGCCAAGCCGTGGCGCGGAGTACCCGTCCGCGTCGGTGACCAGCTCCATCACCAGCACGCCGCTGAAATAGCCATACGGCTTCGGTACGCGTACCCCCGCGGCGGTGAGTTGGTACAGGGCATCGACTTCGGCATTCTTCCAGGCGGACTCGGCCTCCTTGCGGCCGAATTTGGTCGCCTTGCCCATCGCCCGTGCCTGCCGGCTGCCGCGCACCTTGCGGCCTTCCTGGTACTGCACGCGCGCCTGGAAGCTGCGCTGCGCCATGTCCTTGTAGACCTTGGCGCAACGGATCTCCTCGCCCGAGCGGACGACGTAGACGGCGGCTTCCTTGCCGCTTTTGAGCGGCCTCAGCACCTGATCGATCACGCCTTCGTCGATCAGATCCTGCAGTCCCTTGGGTGTTTTCATGCGTGCAGCAACTTCAATGATTCATGGAATGGCGGCAATTATGGCCGATCGAGGGTCCACCCCGGACGTTTGCCGGGGAAATGCCTCAACGGGAAGTCATACCCGCCTCAGCCAGCCGGTCGTGGAGCGCCGCCACGATTTCGAACGAATGCCGCCGCGCCGCGTGCTCGAACACATTGGCGGTGATCAATAACTCGTCCGGCCGATGTCGTGCGATGAACGCCTCGATTCCCTGTTGCACCGTGCCAGCGTCACCGACCGCGGCACAGGCCAGTGCACGCTCCACGCCCAGCTTCTCGAGCGGCGACCAGAACGATTCGATGTCGTCCAGCGGCGGCGGAATCAGGCCCGGCCGCCCGCGACGCAGGTTGACGAAACTCTGCTGCTGGGTGGTGAACAGGCGTCGTGCCTCGGCATCGCTGGCGGCGGCGACCACGTTGATACCGAGCATCGCGTACGGCTGTTGCAGCCTTGCCGAAGGACGGAAATCGCGGCGGTACAGCGCCAGCGCCTCGTCCATCGCGTCGGGGGCGAAATGCGAGGCGAAGGCAAACGGCAGACCCAGTCGGGCCGACAGCGTGGCGCTGAACAGACTGGAGCCAAGCAGCCACACCGGCACCTCGATACCGGCGCCGGGCACCGCACGTACCGGCTGGCCGGGTGTCGCCGGCTCGAAATAGCCGAGCAGTTCCAGCACGTCCTGCGGAAAGGCGTCGGCGCTGTCGAAATAGCGGCGCAATGCTTTCGCGGTGGGTTGATCGGTGCCCGGCGCTCGCCCCAGGCCCAGATCGATCCGCCCCGGATACAGCGAGGCCAGCGTACCGAACGCCTCGGCGACCTGCAGCGGCGCGTGGTTTGGCAGCATGATGCCGCCGGCACCGACGCGGATGCGGGAGGTACCGCCGGCCACGTGGCCGATCAGTACCGCAGTCGCGGCACTGGCGATGCCGGGCATGTTGTGGTGCTCGGCCAGCCAGTAACGTTCATAGCCGAGGCGATCGGCCAACTGCGCCAGATCCAGGGTGTTGCGGAAAGCCTGCGCTGCGTCGCTGCCTTCGGTGACCGGCGCCAGGTCGAGGATGGAAAAGGGAATCATGTCGGGTTCTCGCCAAGGTCGATGGCCCTGATGTGGGGATCGTCTGCGCCAATTGCCACCGACGCCCATCCCTTTGCAGGCGCGGCGCCCACACCCCGGTGAGACTGACGTCACACCCACCGTCGAGCGGGCCAGCGCCTACAATGGACGCCCTTCACCCGAGGCACCCCGATGACCGAACCTGTCCGTCTCGCCAAACGCGTCGTGGCACTGGCCCAGTGCTCGCGACGCGAGGCCGAGCAATATATCGAAGGTGGCTGGGTGCGGGTCGACGGCGAAGTAGTGGAAGAACCCCAGTTCATGGTCGACAGGCAGCAGGTCGACGTGGACCCGCACGCCAAGCTCGCGCCGCTTGAAGCGGCAACGCTGGTGCTGCACAAGCCGATTGGCGAGGACGGCAACGATGTCCCGGATCCGCCCAGCGCCTGGGTGACTCCTCAAACACGCTGCTCCGACGACCCCTCCGGTGTGCGCCCGCTGAAGCGGCATCTGCAACGACTCACTACACCGTTGCAGCTCCCCGCCCAGGCCAGCGGCCTGCTGATCTATACCCAGGACTGGCGCGTCAGCCGCAAGCTCACCGAAGACATCGACCGGGTCGAGCAGGAGTTCGTGGTCGAGGTGCGCGGCGAACTGATTCCGAACGGCCTGGCCCTGCTCAACCACGGCCTGAGCTTCAACCACTATGCCTTGCCACCGATCAAGGTCAGCTGGCAGAGCGAGCAGCGTCTGCGCTTCGCCTTCAAGCGCCTGCAGGCGAGCCAGATCGTACCCATGTGCGAGGCGGTCGGACTGAAGGTGCTGGCAATGAAGTGCCTGCGCGTGGGCCGCATCCCGCTGGCGAAACTGCCACCCGGCCAATGGCGCTATCTGGCGCCGCATGAGCGCATTTAGGAGGCTACCGGACTTTGCTCGACCGGTCTGCGATCCGCCGGTGCAGTCCATATTCTCGCCTCGACCACCAAAGCCCGACGGCCTCCTGGGCGCCCGACGGCGTCGGAAAGGCATAAACTGGCGTGGCTTCACATGTCCCAACCAATGACCACAGCGCGGAGAACAGCATGAGCAAGGGCATGGATTCCAAGAAAAGCGAGAAGAAAAAGCCGGCCAAGACCATGAAGGAAAAAAGGGCTGCCAAGCAGGAAAAAAAGAAGGGTCAGTAGATGCTACTGACGATCGCCGTCCGACAATCGGAATGGTATCGCCCCCGGGGTCCGTCGCCGCATGGCGAACCTTGAGGCGATGCCAGCCGGCCCGGACCGCAGCCATCGATCCGGCACCCTAAATTTTGCTTCCTCACTGCCGATACCCTGACAGAGCCGGCGCGCAGTTGACTGGCGTCCGGAGGAACAAGGCCTACTTATGGGGAGTCTGTGGGAGCACCTTTTCCATCGTCGCAGAGCCACGGCAAATCGGGTGCGTCCGGGCGCGGTGACGGCGGCTGCCGGATTACGCCATCAGCCCGACACCGACACCATTGACACCGATGCGCCCCGGCAAATCATGCCGCTGGCAGAAATCGAAGATTGCTTCCACCGCTTCGTGCTGAGCCTGCCCGACGCCACGACCGAAGAACCCGGCAACGCCGAACTGGCCCTCCTGAAACGGCTACGGCTGCTCAGCGTTCGCTTCGACACGCGCAACCTGCCACGTCTGCCGAGCGTTTTGCCGCAATTGCTGCGCACGTTGAGGAACGACAATGCGGCCGGCAAGCAACTCAGTATGCTGATCGGTCGCGATCCGCTGATGGTGGGCGAAGTCATGCGGGTCACCAGCAGCGTGTACTACCGTTCGGCGCAGCCTGTCCGCAGCCTGCAGCATGCAGTCATTCTGCTGGGTCAGAACGGGTTGCGCCGTGTCCTGACCCACCACGTCATGAAACCCATCCTGCAGGCCAACGCCGGCACGCTCAGTCATCTCGCCGGGGAACGCCTGTGGGATCACGCCGAACGCTGTGCCCATGTCTGTGCCGTGCTGGGCCGGAACAGCGGATGCGACAGTTTCGAGGCCTATCTGGCCGGGATCATCTGCCACAGTGGGACGGGTGCCGTGATCCGCATGCTGGGGCAGCTGATACCGCCTGACGAGATGACCTTCTCATCGGGCTTCCTGGCGGCCTGCGCCCAGCTCGCCGCGCAACTGTCTATGCAGGCGGCGCAATACTGGGAATTGCCGCAACACGTCATCGAAGCGCTGACCGAACGCCAGCATCCCGATAAAACAGCGTCGCTGTCGCCGCTGGGTACCGCACTGACAGGCGCTGATCTGCTGGCAATCGTGCAACTGCTGGACGAGCATCGCCGGCTACCTGAAGATCTCGATCTCAGTCCCTATTGGCCGGATGCCTACACACCGTCACTCCTGCACAGATGTCAGCTGGACCTGCGCCGTCAATTCGGCGCGGGGCGGGAGCACCTGACCTGACCTGACCGGCCGAACCGGAAGCCGGGACGAGACGCCGCGAAGATCAAAGCCGCGTTGACGTTGACTCGCAATCGGCATCCTGATTGGTGCGGTCGTGACTGACACAGAGGGTGAAGTTCGCCGGCATCCCGGCAAGCTGCCGGCGCGCCCCCGCTGCCAGCACAAACTGCCGGGGCAGACTGACGTCGCAAAACGCCAGCGCCGTGACCAGCGGCTGGGGACGATTGCAGTCGGATGGCCACAACCGATAGTGGCAACGCCCGCTCTCGCTGCTGATGCAGGCGAAGTCGGCGGTGCCGGCGACCACCCGGGTTTTGCTGTAGAGCACATCGACGCCATTGATGGCCGAATGTGTGACGATCGTGTGGCTGCCGGAGCTGTCGAGACCGATCAACGCCAGCAGGAAATAGATCAAGGCGATGAGGTAGTGCATGAGTCACCTGCCTGTTGCCGAAGTGTGTGGGACAACCTGTCTACATGTTGCGGAACAGGGTCATGAAGGGCTGACTTACTGTCAGGGTTTCCGCGCGCTGACGCAGCCGCACCATGCCCTTGCCGGTGTCGTCGCGCGTGATCGAGGCGATTGCCTTGATGTTGACGATGGTCGAGCGGTGGATCTGCTTGAAGACCGCCGGATCGAGTACCTCAAGCAGTTCGCGCAGCGGCGTGCGCAGCAGCGCCTCGCCATCGGCGGTGACCACCGTGGTGTACTTGTGGTCGGCGCGAAAATACGCGACGTCGTCGAGCAGGATCAGCCGTGTTTCGTGGCCGGTGCTGGCCGTGACCCAGCTCATCGGCGGCTCGGCCCGCGGCGACGGCAGGCGGGAATCGAGCCGCCTGACCAGCTCGGCCAGCGCGGCATGCTCGGTCTGTCCTGCTGCGGCGCGTGCCTGCAGCCGCTGTACGGTAGCCGCGAGCCGATCGGCAGCGATCGGCTTCAGCAGGTAGTCGATCGCCCCGTACTCGAATGCGTCGATCGCGTACTGGTCATAGGCGGTGACAAATACCACCTGGGTAGCCGGACTGGCTTCGGCGGCGGCAGTGGCCACCTCCAGTCCGGTCAGGCCTGGCATGCGGATGTCGAGAAACGCCACCTCGGGACGATGCTCGACGATCGCCTCCAGCGCACTGGCACCGTCCCCGCACTCAGCGACGACATCGAGCTCCGGCCACGCCTTGCCGAGCGCGGCGAGCAAGGCGCGACGCAGCAGCGCTTCGTCCTCGGCGATTACGCACTTAACCATGTGACGGCTCCTCGGTGTAGTGGCTCGGCACGCTGATCGTGGCCGCCACGCCTTGCGGGAAATTCGCCGCGATCACCAGACTCGCGCGGCTGCCGTAGATCAGGTTCAGACGTTCGCGCACGTTCTTCAGGCCGATGCCGGCGCCACTGGCTTGCGTATCGAAGCCCTTGCCGTCATCGGCCACGGTTACCGCCACCTGCGCCTGGTTGCTGCGCGCAAAGATCCACACCGTGCCCTCACCCGGCTGCGGCTCCAGTCCGTGCTTGATTGCATTCTCCACCAGGGTCTGCAGCATCATCGGCGGCATCGGGGTGGCGAGCAACGCCGCGGGTACATCGATCTGCAGCTTGAGCCGTGAGCCCATGCGGATCTTCAGGATCTGCAGATAGGCGCGCGAACGCTCCAGTTCCTCACCGAGGGTCGACAATGAACGATCGGTACGCGGCAGCGAGTGACGCAGGTACTGGATCAGATGGCCGAGCATCTCGTCCGCACTGGCGGGATCGCTGCGCACCAGATACTGCGCGCTGGCCAGGGTGTTGTAGAGAAAGTGCGGCTCAACCTGTGCCTGCAGCAGGTTGAGTCTGGCGATGGCCAGCTCTTTTTCGGTCGCGGTCTGCGCCGCGGCTTGCTGCTCGCCGCGGCGGTGCCGGGCGATGCCAAGCGTGATCGCGCGGGTGATCGCCTCGATGTTCTGCAGATTGACGCCATCGTCGACCTGCAGCCAGTCGCTCCACGGCGCACTCTGCGGCTCGCAGGTCACGCTCAGGCTGCTGCTGCCATCACCGTGGCTGACCGTCGCCAGCACCCGGTTGCGCTGACTGACGATCCAGCGCATCGGGTTGTAGCGACCCAGCTGGTTGAGATCGTACGGGTCGGCGTAACCGACCAAGGCCTGGATCTGCAGCCGGTTGCGCGTACTGTCGATCTGCTCGACGCCAGGCAACTCGCGGATCACCGCATCCAGCAGATCGAAGGCTTCCTCGGCCTCGAACGGGACCTCGATCTGCCGGTGCTGGCGACTGGCCAGCGCCGCAGCCGTCAGCTTGCCATGGCTCATGCGTACCCGCGCCAGATGCGAATGCGCGCGGATCACCACGAAGACGATCATCACCAGCCCGAGCAACTGCACGGCACTGCCCAGCGGCGACCAGACCCAGTCGACCAGCAGGAACATGGCCAGAAACAGCAGGTACCAGACGACGATGCGGCGCAGGTAAAACAGAAAGCTTCGGATCACGGCGGCAGTTCCATGGTGCTGGGGACGTGATCGAGAATAGTGGCGTTGCTGCAACCAGTCCCCCGGATTGCGACGAAACGCGAATGGCTGCGACCGAACCCCGTCTCAGCGGAACGAAGCATGCCGGGGAGGAGCAAAGACCGCCACGCCACTGCTCTACACCGCCGGCGCATAGGCCTGGTCGACACTGTGCCGCCCCAGGTTATTACATCGAACTCGCGCACCGGGTGGCGGAAACTGTCGAGACGTTCCGTAGTGCAGCACGGTGGTGCCGCCGCCCTGGCCGATGGACGCCGGGCGCGAGAGCGGGTCGTAGCCGGAGCTTTGGGTGAGTGCGCCGTTGATACCGTTGGTGATGCGGTTGATGCAGTCCACCGCATCGTAGCCGAAGCCCAGCGCCGGGCACGCTGACGCCGGTGAGGCCACTGTCGCTGTCGTAACTCATGCGGTTGGTCAGGCCGTTGCCCGTAGTCCACTGGGGCATGGCGCCATCGGCGGCAGAGGTGACGACGGTGCGTGGGGTTCGGTTCCGTTCCTCCCGCCGAATCCTGCGATCGCCGCACGCCATCGCGATCTTCCCCTGGCGGGTGGGCAGAGGGTGAACCATAGTCCGGCGTTTGGCGCTTGGCGCCCGGTGTGGCGAGCACCATGCATCCGCGGCGGCGGCGGACTTTCGAGAACCATGTGGCGATACACCCAAGTTCCGCAGCTAATCGCATAATTCATTGATTCGCTTATCCTTAGATAAGAAAAAATGACACGACTAACGGTCGTCAGGCGGGTGGGTCGATACCGAGAGCCTCGAAGAGTTCGAGTGGCTGGGGTGGGATTTCCAGCTTATTGCCAACCCCGGCTACAACCGGGCACGGGGACCGGCACACTTCGTCGGGCTGCGTGCGCATCGCGACTTGTAAGAGGCCCGGAGGGGTCGCCGTCACACCGGCAGCTGCGCCCGCTCCAGCGCCGCGATGTGACGTTCCAGCCGCGGACCGAGGTAGCAATGGGAGCCACACGGCAACAGGCCGACGTTGCCGAACTCGCGCAGATACCAGGCCGGCGCGCGCGAGACGAATCCCTGCTGATCGCCGGCCACATCATCACGACGGGTGAATACTTCGAGAAACGCCACGCCTTCCAACATCTCGCCGACCCCCTGCAGACCGGCCCGGATCTCGGCCGGCTTCAGGTAATGCAGTACGTCGGTGCACACGATCAGGTCGAAGCGCGTATCAAAGCGCAGCTGTTCGAGCTGGCCGAAACGGGCCAGTCCAATCTGGCGACTGCGACCGTAGCGCAGCACCACGTACTCACTGGCATCCAGCCCCCGATAGTCAAGGCCGGGACGCAGCGCCCGCAGTGGCGCACGCCAGCTTGCTTCGCCGCAACCGACATCGAGCACGTTGCGGATCGGTCTTGCCAGGTAGTACTCGGCCTGGGCCACCACCATCGCCACCTTGCGGCGCAGCTCGGCGGGTGAGCCGACGGCATGTTGCGGGTCGCGATACCACTTGTCGAAATAGTCGCGATCATAAGTCTTGCGCATGGGTTTCCCGGCAGGCATGGAATAGGGCGACGATGGTAGCCCGGGATCGCGTGACGGGTGACTGATGCCGACATCACCTTGCGTATGCGCAATGGCTGCGAGCATCCGCACATCATCAGGATCGCAGGAGCCAGCTCATGCCACTTGTCCGTTTTCGCCTCACCGGAAGCCGTGCCGACGCCGATGCGGTGATCGCCCTGCTGCACAGCATTGACGGCGTGGAACACGTCGAGGAAGTCGACGACCTGATCCCCGGCATGCGCGACGATTCCAGCTCCAGCGAGTCGGTCAGTGACAGCGAGGCCCGACTGTACGCCATCGAGGTGGACACACCAGACCAGCGGGTTGCCACTACCGTGCGTGAATATGCCGGTGTGGTCGCCCGCGAACTGGACGCCGGGATCGAGTTCACCGACACGTTCTGAGACTCCACCCAACCACCCACGGCAGCACTCAGGAGCCGATCGCCACCCGCGAATCGCCTGCTGGCTGAATGAATGCTGACATCGAACGTGAAGGCGGCAGACGGTGTCATCCGCCGCGTGGGCGATGCGTTGTAGCAGCACAAGCCGTATCGACGGCATCGTGCGGAAACCGACATGCCCAATCATTCTTCAAGTCGCCGGCGTTCCACGCTGGTACCGCGGCATGTGCTGTTATTCGCCCCGCTGTCCATCGTACTGGTGATCGCGGTATCGGTTGCCATCGCCGCCCCGACGGGCGAACCGATCACGCAGCCCGCCAATCCCGCCGGGCCGCTCAGCCGCGATGACATCGGCTGGCTGCAGCGAATCGGTTTCGGCATCGACTCAGCCCAATTGTCGGCCTATCGCCAGCTCGGTCGCACACGCTATCTCGACGCTCTGCTGGCCGACCGGGGTCACGATACCCTGCCACCGCAGATCAGCGCCTTGATCGACAGCTACAGCGTGGTCGACACGCCACCGGAGCAGTTGTTTGCGGACTACCGCCAGCAGATCAAACAGTACAAGCAGACACCGGCCGGCAGCGCCAAGGACGTGGCAAAGAAAGCACTGCAGAAATACCGCCGCGACCTGTACCTGCAAGACGCCCAGGTCGAGCTGCTGCGCGCGATCTATGGCCGCAACCCGCTGAAGGAGCAGATGGTCTGGTTCTGGCTGAACCATTTCAGCATCTACGCCGCCAAAGGGCCGGTAAGGCTGTTTGCCGCCCGCTATGAGGAAGACGTGATCCGCCCCCACGCTCTGGGCAACTTCCGCGACCTGGTGATGGCCACGCTGCAAAGTCCGGCCATGCTGATCTACCTCGACAACGCCCACAACGTGAAGGGCAAGACCAACGAAAACTACGCGCGCGAATTGATGGAGCTGCACACGCTCGGCGTCGGCTCCGGCTATACCCAGCAGGACGTGCAGGAACTGATGCGGATACTCACCGGTGCCGGCATCCTGCCGCCGCGCATGGCCAGGCGCCGAGAGCGGTTGCGCTATCGTCCGGGTTTCGTCGTCAGCGGAACGTTCCTGTTCAATCCGAACCAGCATGACAACAGCACCAGGATGTTCCTCGGCCACACCATCAGTGCCAGCGGCTACGCCGAGATCGAGCAGGCGGTGGACCTGATCGTGCGCCAGCCTGCTTGCGCACAGTTTATCTCGCGGCAACTGGCCGACTACTTCGTCGCCGACAAGCCGCCGCATGCCCTGGTCGACGCGATGACACGCACCTTTGAGCGCAGCCACGGGGACATCGCCGCCGTATTGCGCACGATGTTCCTATCGAAACAACTCGATGCCAGCTACGGCCGCAAGTTCAAGGACCCGACCCAGTTCCTGGTCTCGGCCATGCGGCTCGCCTACGGCAGCAAACCGATCAGCAACCCCACCCCGCTGGTCAACTGGCTCCGGCAGATGGGCGAGCCGCTGTACGGGCGCATTACGCCCGATGGCTGGCCGCTGGAGTCGGCCAGCTGGTCCGGCTCCGGTCAGATGGCCAAACGTTTCGACGTAGCCCGGGCGATCGGCAGCGGGCGTAACCGGCTGTTCGCCATGCCCGACGCCCCCACCCGGAGCCGACCGCCGGACCTGCACAATGCGCTCTATCGCCAGACGCTGGCACCGTACCTCTCCGCAGCAACCCGCACCGCCCTGGAGAAGGCCCGGTCGCCGATGGAATGGAACACCTTCCTGTTGTCATCGCCTGATTTCAATTACCGCTGACCCCACGCTCACATCATCCGCCCGCCGTCGAGGTGTCCCATGAACCGTCGTGAATTCCTGTTCGCTGCCGCCGCGGCGGCGACGCTGCCGGCGCTGTCGTTTGCCGGCAAACTGTTTGCCACTCCCGTCGGATCACCACGCTTCCTGCTGGTCTTCCTGCGCGGCGGCTACGACTGCAACAACCTGCTGGTACCCTGCGGCAGCGACTTCTATTACGCGTCGCGCCCGACCCTGGCGATCGCGCGGCCCGATCCGGGCAACCCCGACAGTGCGATCCCGCTGGATGCCACCTGGGGACTCAACCCGGTGCTGCGCGAGTCGATCTATCCGTTGTGGCGGCGCAAGCAGATCGCCTTCGTACCGTTCGCCGGCACCAACGATCTGTCGCGCAGCCATTTCGAGACCCAGGATCACATCGAACGCGGCCAGCCGGTGGGCGGAACAGCCGACTTTCGCTCGGGCTTTCTGGCACGGCTGTCGAGCCAGCTCACCGGCACTCCGGCGATTGCCTTCACCAGCAACCTGCCGCTGAGTTTTCAGGGGGCTGGACACGACATTCCCAATATCTCGCTGAAGCGCGATCCACGTTCGCATTTCAACCCGCGACAGGCGTCCATCCTCGCCGGGATGTATCACGGTACGCCGCTGGCCCAGGCGACTGCCAATGGGCTCGCACTCCCGAAAACCGTGTCGCAGGACCTGCGCAACGAAATGGTGCAGGCTAGCCGCGGCGCGCCAAGCGCATACAACTTCGCCACCGAAACCCGCCGCATCGCGACCTTGATGCGCGACCAATATCGGCTCGGCTTTGTCGATGTCGGCGGCTGGGATACCCATGTGAACCAGGGCAGCGTGAAAGGTGGCCTCGCCAACAACCTGCGCAACCTCGGCGAGGGGCTGGCCGCGTATGCCGACGCGCTCGGTGACGCCTGGAACCAGACCACGGTAGTCGTGCTCTTAGAGTTCGGCCGCACCTTCCGCGAAAACGGCGACCGCGGCACCGATCACGGCCACGGCACCGTACACTGGGTACTCGGCGGCAAGGTCAACGGTGGCCGCATCGCCGGTGAACAACTGGCCATCACTCAGCAAAACCTGCTGCAGAATCGCGACTACCGGGTGCTGAACGACTACCGCGACGTGCTCGGTGGCCTGCTCGGGCGACTGTGGGGGCTGCGTGGCAGCCAATTGCAGACGGTGTTTCCGCAGGCGCGCCCACGCGACCTGCAGCTGGTTTGAGCGAGAAACTCGTCCACTGCCGCGGTTGCTGGCTTACTGGCGCGCCCCACGCGACGAGTGCTGTCATCTTCGTATGAAGAAAAATCTTTTGGCAGGCTGTTGAAGCATGAAGATCCTGCTTTCCCAACCACCTTCCAAACGCTCTGCGGTTCGCGGCAGCGTGACGCGTGCGGGAAGGATGAAACCGTTTCGTTACCGCCGCACCAAAATAAGCTGCGCGCGTGCAATGGCACCGTGTCGGCGTGTCCTCTCGCGATCTTCATGGTCTCGGTCGCACCGTTCACGTTCGGCAGGCGAAACGCCGATCATGCTGGTCTGGAACCCGCCCTCTACGCCACTACCATCGAGGAACCTCCATGCAGCTGCGCAAGAGCTATCGCTTCGTACTCGACGTGGTCCGCCGCACAGCGGCCGGGTTCTCCCGCGATGAGTTGATGACGCGCGCTGCTGCACTGGCGTTTTATTCTGCGCTGTCCTTCGCCCCGCTCCTGGTCTTGTTGCTCTGGACGATGGCTTCGTTGGGTCCGCAGTGGCAAAGCCAGCTGACTCATGCGCTGAATAATCTGCTTGGTGCGCGTGCATCCGGTGCCGTGCAATTGGTAATTCAGAACGCCAGGCAGCGTCCCGGTATGGGTGGGCTGGCTGGGCTGCTCGGCGTAGCGGTTACCGTGGTGGGGGCATCCGCGGTGTTTGCACAGCTACAAGGCGCGCTCAATCGCGTCTGGAATCTGCACAGTAAACCCAGGGGTGCCGTGATCGGGTGGCTGCACGCACGCCTGCACGCTTTCGGCCTGCTGTTGGCACTGACCTTTCTGTTGGTGATCTCCTTTGGCGCCAGTGCGCTGATCGCGGTGTTCGTGCACGGCAGCACAATTTGGTGGCAGCTTGCGGAAGCTATGGTCGCGCTGCTGGCGTTCACCATGGTCTTTGCGGCTATCTTCAAGGTTCTTCCGGACGCTCTCATCGACTGGAAAGACGCATTGACAGGGGCCCAGCTCACCGCGATCCTGTTCGCGGCGGGTAAGTTTGGCATCAGCCTTTATCTAAGCCACAGCAACATCGGTGGCGCGTATGGGCCCGCCGGGGCCGTGGTCGTGCTGCTGGTTTGGGTTTACTACTCGGCGGTAATCTTGTTACTTGGGGCTGAACTTACCCAAGCGGTGGCCACTGCGCGTGGACGCCCAATCGAGCCGAGCAGGCATGCCGAACACTTCGACAGCGGCCAGGCTGTCACTGCTTCTGGGCGACAGATAGGGGATTTCCCAAAAAAATCTCTCACCGACCGTTCCGTCGTCACACCAAACATCCGGGACTCTTTTCGAACAGTCCACGTTCCCAGCCGATATGACTGACAGACGCCAGCTCTGCTAACTTGCCGGCTGTACCGGCAAGTCTCCGGGGGAATCCATGCTGCGTCGCCGTCTGCTCAACGCCATCCTGATGCTTGTCGGTCTGGCAGGCGTTCCTGCGCTGGCGGGTCAGGACAAGGCCACGCCCCAACCGACGCCGACAACCGGTGAGCTACTGGCCCGATCCCGCCCCGCCGAGTGGCGAAGGCCCGATCCGCGCAACCTGCTGGTGATGCAACTGGCCACCGGCCGGGTGCTGATCGAACTGGCACCGGACTTCACCCCGTTGCACGCGGCGAATATCCGCATGCTGGCGCACCAGCATTATTTCGATGGCCTGGCGATCGTGCGGGTACAGGACAACTTCGTCACCCAATGGGGTGATCCCAACGAGGACGAGGGCGGCGACCGGGCGAAGCGACGCTCGCTGGGCAACGCAAAACCCACGCTGCCACCGGAATACACCCGCTCACTCGACCCCAGCCTGCCGTGGGTCCCCTTGGCTGACGGCGACCTTTATGCACCCGAAGTGGGCTTTTCCGAAGGCTTTCCAGCCGCCCGCAATCCGCACAGCGGTCGCGAATGGCTGACCCATTGCTACGGCATGGTCGGGGTGGCGCGCGATATCGCGCCGGACAGCGGCAATGGTAGCTCGCTGTACGTGGTGATCGGCCAGGCGCCGCGGCGGCTCGACCGCAACCTGGCGATCGCCGGCAGGGTGATCGAGGGGATGCCGTTGCTCTCCGGCTTGCCACGTGGCAGCGGAAGCATGGGCTTCTACGCCCATCCCGCCCAGCGTACGGTCATCCGTTCGATACGGCTCGCAGCCGACCTGCCAGCGGATCGGCGTCCGGCGGTCGAGGTCCTGCGCCCCGACAGCCCGACCTTCGCCGCCCTGATCGAGGCCCAACGCCATCGGCACGATGCGTTCTATACCGTGTCCGCCGGCAAGGTGGGCCTGTGCAGCATTGATGTGCCGGCGCGAAAGATTCCCCCCGTGCAGTCCGTCGCACGATGATGACCGGTGGTGACAACGGTTTTTGCCCTGGGCAAAAACATCATGTTCAGCCGCACCGGCTAACGTGTGCGGAACACCTAGTCTGTCGCATGCGATTCCATCATGCGTCGTTGCGGATTTCCTGATGCTGCTGAATGACACCTTGAGTTTCTGGCGCGCCTGGCTGCGCGCGCCCCGCAGCATCGGCGCACTGGCGCCATCCGGCCCCTCGCTGGCACGGTTGATGACTTCCCACGTCACGCATCTCGACGGTCCGGTGATCGAACTGGGTCCGGGGACGGGTGTGTTCACCCGGGCCTTGCTGGCGCGAGGCCTGCCGACGCACCGGCTCGCGTTGATCGAAGCCGACCCGATATTTGCCGAGGCGCTCACCAGGCGCTATCCGGATGCCCGGGTGTTGAGCATGGATGCCGCCCAGTTGGGGCAGACCCGGTCGCTGTTCGGCGATGAGCGCGCCAGCGCGGTAGTCAGCGGGCTGCCCTTGCTGTCGATGCCGGCCGCCCAGGTCGCGGCGATCATCCAGGGTGTGTTCGAGCGGCAACTGCACGTCGACGGCGTGTTCTACCAGTTCACCTATGGCCCGCGGTGCCCGTTGCCGCGTCAACTGCTGGAGCGATTGGACCTGCAGGCCACACGCATCGGCAGCGCATTGTTCAACCTGCCGCCCGCGGCGGTGTATCGGATCGGCCGCCGCCAGCGCGAGCAGGTGGCGGCGTAGCCGACTACAGTGGATGAACCGCTGCCTGGCGGCAGCCCGTCCACACATAACCTTGTCATGCGGCGGGGTATGAATCGACCATGGATGCATCACCCCCTACATCCCACGAGAAACATCGCCGGTCCCGCGGCCAAAAGCTGCTGATCTGGTCCGTCGGCCTGCTACTGGTGCTGCTCGCTGCGATCGTACTCGTCATCGCCACCTTCAACTGGAATCGCCTCAGGCCGCTTCTGGACCGCCGGATAAGCCAGGCGCTCGGGCGACCGTTCGTGATCCAGGGCAAGCTGAGCGTCGAATGGCGGCATGACGAGTCAGCCGGGTGGCTGGCAGACTTGCTGCCATGGCCGGAATTCACCGCAAACGATATCCGTATCGACAATCCGGGATGGGCGTCACAGCCACAATTCGCTCATCTGGATGCCCTGCGCTTCCGGCTGTCGCCCTGGCCATTGCTGGCCCATCGTGTGGTGATTCCCTCGATGCAGCTGATACACCCCACCCTCAATCTGGAGCGCGACGCCCGCGGGCGGGCGAACTGGCAATTCAAGCCGACAGGGAAGGCCGGACCCTCGCGCTGGCGCCTCGACCTGGATGCGATCGGCTTCGACCGGGGCTGGATCTCCCTGCAGGACGCCCGTCGGCAGACAGATCTGCGGATCACGGTGACACCGTTGCAGCATGCGATACCGTTCGAGCAGGTGATGGCACAGGCGTCGGCTGCGGCACGCAAACAAACCGGAGCGAGGGTCGATGCCACTGCGGCCGCCGCCGTCAACCATGCTCGCAAGACTCCAGCGCCGCAAACTGCCGTGCGCACCTCTTACCGGTTTGGCTGGCAGGTCGCTGGCCGGTATCAAGGGGCGCCGATCGCGGGTCACGGCAAGACAGGGGCTGTACTCGCCTTGCAGCAGCCTGATCAGCCGTTTCCGATCCAGGCCGATGTGCATATCGGCGGCAGCCATGTCGTCGTGATCGGCACCTTGACCGACCCGATGCATCTCGATGCGCTGGACATGAAGCTGTGGCTGTCCGGACCGAGCATGGCCAGGCTCTATCCGATCTTCGGGGTCACCCTGCCCGACACACCGCCCTATGCCACGGCCGGCCGCTTGCTGGCTGAGCTGCACCGGGACGGCAGCCGTTTCAGCTATCGCGATTTTCGTGGACGCGTCGGCGGCAGCGACCTGCGTGGCAGCCTGACGTACACCACCGGAGGCAAGCGGCCCAAGCTGTCCGGCAAGCTGAAGTCGGAGGTGCTTCAATTCACCGACCTCGCGCCCCTGATCGGCGCTCCATCGGCTGACGCGAAAACAGCCCGCGAAACCGTACAGGGTCCACCAGGCCGGTTGCTCCCCGCGACCCCTTTCCGCAGCGATCGCTGGAAAGCGATGGACGCGGATGTGACGTTCGACGGCGAACGCATCCTGCACGGCAAGAAGTTGCCGCTCGATTCACTGCACACCCATATCGTGCTGGACAATGGCGTGCTTCAGCTGGACCCGCTGCGCTTTGGCCTTGCCGGCGGCACCATCGCCAGCACCCTGGTCTTGAACGGCAACGCCATGCCGATGCACGGCACGCTCAAGCTGCAGGCACGGCATATCAAGCTGAAGCAGTTGTTTCCCACCTTCCAGCCGATGCATACCAGCTTCGGTGAAATCAATGGCGACCTCGACCTTGAGGCCCACGGCAATTCGGTGGCTGCGCTGCTGGGCAGTGCCAGCGGGGAAACCAAGCTGCTGATGAATGACGGAGCGATCAGCAAGACGCTGCTGGAAACCGCCGGCCTGAATGTCGCCAACATCGTGATCGGCAAACTGTTCGGGGACAAGACGGTGCGCATCAATTGCGCCGCCACCGACCTCTCGGCGAACAACGGCCTGTTCACTACCCGGCTGTTCGTGTTTGACACTACGGATGCACTCATCCATGTCACCGGTACGGTCAATTTCGCCAACGAGCACCTGGATCTCCACGTGAAACCGCAGACCAAGGGCCTGCGCATCCTTTCGCTACGCTCGCCGCTCTACGTCAAGGGCACACTGAAGCATCCGGATGTCGGGGTGCAGGCGGGGCCGTTGATCCTTCGTGGCGCAGGTGCCGCCGCGCTGGCCGTATTTGCCGCACCCGCTGCCGCACTGCTGCCGCTGATCGTCCCCAGTCGTGACAGTACGCAGAAAAATACCTGCCGCGCCATGTTGGAAAAAATGCGGCAGGAACCGGGCAAAACGCCGGCCGGACCCCACGCCAGTCGACAAGCACACGCGCATTGAGCCATTCCTCCGGGTTTCGAGGCCGACCGGCCCTTGCCTTGCCGGCGTTGACGTCATCCATCAACCGCCGCGGCGGGGACGGCGGGGCAAGCCGGAACCCGACACCACCACGTGCAACGCCGGCCACCTATCCGATGAACCTCGACGGCCACGGATGTGGTGTTGCAGGCTAGAATGCCGTGTCCCCGCCTTTTGCGACGCCCCATGCACCCTGCCACCCAGGCCCGCCTGCAGATTCACTTCTGTGTCCTGCTGTGGGGCTTTACCGCGATCCTCGGCAAACTGATCACGCTGCCGGCGTTGCTGCTGGTGTGGTGGCGCATGTTGCTGGTGGTCGCCGCCTTGTTGCTGGTGCCGAAAGTCTGGCGAGGACTGTTCGCAATGCCGGCACGGATGCGCTGGGCCTATGCGGGCATCGGTGTGCTGGTGGCGCTGCACTGGCTCACTTTTTATGCCGCGATCAAGCTGGCCAATGCGTCAGTGGGCGCCACCTGCATCGCCCTGGGGCCGGTCTTCCTGGCTTTCATCGAACCGTGGATCGCGCGCCGGCGTTTCGACCCGCGGGAGCTGATGATTGCCGCTGCCGTGGTACCCGGCGTGGCGATGGTGGTCGGCGGGGTGCCGAACGGGATGCGCATAGGGATCGCGGTCGGAGTGCTGTCGGCGTTGTTCGTGGCGCTGTTCGGCTCGCTCAACAAGCGCATGGTGGAACACGGCGATCCACTCACGGTCACCTGTATCGAGCTGGGCACCGGCACGCTTTTTCTCACCCTGCTGGCACCGATTCTGCCGCATAGCGGGGCCGCGTTCGTGCTGCCGGACCGCCACGACGCGCTGCTGCTGCTGGTGCTGTTGTTCGGTTGCACCTTGCTGCCGTTTTCACTGGCGCTGGTGGCGCTGCGCCACCTGAGCGCCTTTGGCGTGCAGATGGTCACCAACCTGGAACCGGTATATTCGATCGTGCTGGCGATCGTGTTGCTGGGCGAACAGCGCGAGCTGGATTACTGGTTCTATGCCGGCGTGGTGGTGATCCTCGCCGCCGTATTCGCCCACCCATTGCTGAATCGGCGCAAGCACCGCGCGGAGCAAGCCGAGCTGCTCGGGGTGGCGGAAACTCACAGTCTGATCGAATAGCCCCGGTGCACAGCTCGCCCGGTGCACCGTTCGCTTGCGCCATCCGGGCGTCGCGCGGAGGCCCGGATGGCGATGCTGTCGTCAAGTGGCTGTCGGACGCTGAACGACCGGCCTGCAAACCCGTCTGCACGGCCCACATTCCCGTCTCGAGCAGCAGAACCCAACAGCCTTCCCCAGGCGGATTTAGCGGGTGAACCCCAGGTGCAGGGTGATCTTGTCACCCGCCTTGAGGCTCGCCACCGACGGCGGCGGGAAGTGCACACGCAGTGACATGCCTGCCGAATTGACCTCGACGATACCGGTCTTGTGATCGACCGATGTGACGGTGGCAGGCATCTTGTGCATGCTCTTGTTCATGTGTTTCATGCCGTGGTGCATCATGCTCTTGTCGGCATGCTGCATGCCGCTGGCCGGATGCATGGCGCTTTCCTGCGCATAGACCGTCGTGACAGCCATCGAAAGGCCAAGCGCAACGGTGGCAACGATGATTTTCGGCGAAATCTTCATGGCATTCCTCTACTGGATGGAGACAACCAGGCCGATGCCTGATCCGTTGCAGCGATGCAACGAGTGGAGCCTGCGCCAGCCGACGTTAAGGCGCGGTGCAAGCCTCTGCACACTGGCTGCCACCCCCACAGCCACCAGCAACCGTTGTCCGGCGATCTATACTGGGCGTTCCGCCCCGCAGTGCCTGCCATGAATTATCGCCATGCCTACCACGCCGGCAATTTCGCCGACGTCCTCAAGCACACCGTGCTGCTCGCGCTTGTCGAGGCGATGCAGACCAAGTCGACCCCGTTCTGCTACATCGATACCCACGCCGGACGCGGAAGCTACGCGCTGGATAGCGTCGAGGCGCGCAAGACCGGTGAACACAGGGATGGCATTTCGCGCCTGCACCCGGCCGAGAAAATGCCGGCATTGCTGCAGCGCTGGCGCGACCGTATTCTGGCCACCGAGGGCAACCAGCAGGGGCTCAGGCACTATCCCGGCTCGCCGTTGCAGGTCGCGAGCTTGCTGCGTCCACAGGACAGTGCCCAGCTGTGCGAACTGCAGCCGGATGAAGCCGGCAAACTGCACCAACTGTTTCGTCGCAATCCGCAAATCCATGTCCACCAACGTGATGGCTACGAAGCCTTGAAGGCCTTGTTGCCGCCGGCTGAAAAACGTGGCCTGGTGTTGATCGACCCGCCTTACGAGGCGCAGGACGCCGAATACCGGGTGATCGAACAGGCACTGAAGTCGGCACTGCAGCGTTGGCCGACCGGTATCTATGCAGTGTGGTATCCGATCAAGTTGCGCAGCCAGGTGCAGCCATTCCTGCGCGGCCTGCAACGTATCGGCGCACGACGCGTACTGCGCGCCGAATTGCTGGTATATCCGGATGATTCGCCACTCCGGCTCAACGGTTCGGGCATGGCGATTCTCAACGCACCGTGGAAGCTCGACGAGACCCTGCGCGAGCCACTGCGCGCGATGGCCAGTCTGTTGTCGCGCGAGCAGCCAGCCAGTTGGAAGCTGGACTGGCTGCTGGACGAGGAAGGCAGCATGCTGAACACGCCCAGCCCGTTGCCGCCATCCCGACTACCACGGACCCCCGGTCGCCGCTAAGCTCAGGACATCCGTCGCCATTGCGCTGCCTGGAGTACGTCATGCACTTTCGTCTGCTTTCCCGGCTGATCCGTCTGGCCGCACCGGTCGCATTGCTGATGTTGGTCGCCTGTGCACCGGCCCCGATCTACAAGAACACCGCCGGCGCGATCGACGCCGCACCGTTTCAGGTCGCCCAGACTCCCGAACGCTTCGCGGGTGAACCGGTGATCTGGGGCGGCCGGATCGTGCAGGTGAAGAATTTTCCCGACCACAGCGAAATCGAGCTGCTGGCCTACCCGCTGGACTCCTCGCAACGCCCGAAGGCGAACGACAGCGGCAGCGGTCGCTTCATCGCCATGATGCCCGGTTATGCAGAACCGCTCGACTATCGGACCGGCTCGTTGATGACCGTGAGCGGCAAGCTCAGCGGTAGCCGCGCCGGCAAGGTCGGCCAGGCAAACTACGTGTTTCCGCTGGTCAGCGTGGCGCAATCGCACGTATGGACAGCCGAGCAGATGCGCCAGGGCCACAACAACATCAGTTTCGGCCTGGGACTGGGCGTCGGTATCCATTGAAGCCGGCTGAAACGCCCCCCCGGGTGGCCAGCCACCGCCATCATCTCAGGGATTGACGCGTATGTCCGGACACGCCAATTCGCTCAGGGCGATCCTGCTCGCGCTGGGCGCCAACTTCGCGATCTTCATTGCCAAATCGTTCGCCGCGCTGCTCACCGGCTCCGGCGCGATGTTGGCCGAAGCCGTGCATTCGCTGGCCGACTGCGGCAACCAGGGACTGTTGCTGCTGGGTATCCGCCAGGCCAAACGCCCGCCCTCGGACGAGTTCCCGCTGGGCTGGGGCCGTGCCCTGTACTTCTGGTCGTTCCTGGTCGCGATCCTGCTGTTCAGCGTAGGCGGGATGTTTTCGCTCTACGAGGGCATCCACAAACTCTCGCATCCCGAACCCCTGCGATGGCCCTGGCTGGCATTGGGCGTGCTGATCTTCGGCATCGTGGTCGAGGGTATCTCGATGCACGGCTGCATGCGCGAAGTGAACAAGGCGCGTGGCGCCCAGTCGCTGTGGACCTGGTTTCGGGAAACCCGCTCGAGCGAGTTGCTGGTGATCTTCGGGGAGGACCTGGCTGCCCTGCTTGGCCTTGGCCTGGCCACGCTGGCAGTCGGCGCCACCATGCTCACCGGCAATCTGCTGTTCGATGCCCTGGGCACGATCGGCATCGGCGTACTGTTGCTGGTGGTGGCCGTACTGGTCGCGATCGAGGTGAAAGCGCTGCTGATCGGCCAGGGCATGGAGCCACGTCGGCGCGCCGAACTGCTGGGCTTTCTGCAGACCCGTCCCGAGGTCGCCGAGATACTCAACCTGATCAGCCTGCAGATGGGGCCGGACGTGATGGTGGCGGTCAAGGCGCGGATGGTTCCGGTCGCCGGCGATCGCGAGTTGATCGACGCGATCAACGTGGTCGAGGCCGCCATGAAAGCGCAGTATCCGGATATCCGCTGGAGCTTCTTCGAACCGGACATCACCGACTGACGGTCGCTCTGGCGGCCGGGCTATTCCTGCAGCGGTTGGCAATGCTATGGTCAAAGTGAATTGGTTTCACCCGACCCTCCACACTGACCGAGTAAGCAGCATGCGCAAAGTAATCCCCGCATGGGCAGCCATCACCTTGCTGTCCATGATGTCCGTTGCATGGGCAGTCGAACCACCCTCCAGCCAGCACAACATCCCTCAGCAGGCGCTCGACGCCACCGCTCCACCCACCACGATGGCCGCGCTGGCAAAGGCGCGTCCTGTCACCGCCCAACATGCGATGGTGGTTTCGGCACAGCACCTGGCTACCCGGGTCGGCGTGGACATCCTCAAGCAAGGTGGCAATGCGGTCGATGCCGCGGTGGCCGTGGGCTACGCGCTTGCGGTGGTGCATCCGTGCTGCGGCAACATCGGCGGTGGCGGCTTCATGGTGGTACACCTGGCCAGTGGCAAGAACCTGTTCCTGGATTTTCGCGAAACCGCGCCGCTGAAAGCCAGTCCCACGATGTACCAGGATGCCAAAGGCAACGTGATTCCGGGCAAGAGCACCGGGACCTATCTCGGCATCGGCGTGCCCGGCACGGTGATGGGCATGGATGCAGCACTGAAAAAGTACGGCAGCATGAGCTTGCGGCAAGTCATCACGCCGGCGATCAAGCTGGCACGTGACGGTTTCGTGCTGCAGCAGGGCGATATCAACATCCTCAACGAACGCGTCAAGGATTTTGCCAAATATCCCAATGTCGCAAACATCTTTCTCCATCATGGCCAGCCGTACGTGGTCGGCGATCGCCTGCGGCAGCCGCAGCTGGCGCACACCCTCGAGCTGATCGAGAAAGGCGGCACACGGGCATTTTATCATGGCTCGATCGCACGCAAGGTGGTGGCGGCCAGCGAGGCGCACGGCGGCATCCTGTCGATGAAGGACTTCGCCGATTACTCGGTGAAATGGGATACGCCGCTGACCTGCGGGTATCGTGGTTACACCCTCGTCTCCGACCCGCCGCCCAGTTCCGGCGGCACCACCATCTGCGAAATCCTCCAGATCCTGAAACCCTATCCGCTGGCCAAGTGGGGTTACGGCTCGGTCAACAGCGTGCACTACATCATCGAGGCCGAACGTCGCGCCTTCGCCGATCGCAACACCTATCTGGGTGATCCGGCCTTCGTGCATAATCCGATCGCCAAGCTGCTCTCGCCGCAGCATGCGGACCTGATGCGCTCCACCATCCAACCTGACAAGGCGACCCCGTCATCCGAGATCAAGGGCAGCCTGGGGCCGGTCGAGGGCAACAACACCACGAACTACTCGGTGGTCGACAAGCACGGCAACGCCGTGGCCGTCACCTACACCATCAATTACCTGTTCGGCGTCGGCCAGATCGCCGGCGATACGGGTTTTTTCCTCAACAACGAGATGGACGACTTCACCTCCAAGCCGGGCGTGCCCAACAGCTTTGGCCTGGTGCAGGGCAGGATCAACCAGATCGAACCGGGCAAGCGTCCGCTCAGCTCGATGTCGCCGACCATCGTGCTGCGTGACGGCAAGTTGTTCATGGTGACCGGCAGCCCCGGCGGCTCCACCATCATCTCCACCACCCTGGAAAGCTTCCTCAACGTCGTCGATTTCGGCATGAACATGCAGCAGTCGGTGAATGCACCGCGACTGCATGAACAGTGGTTGCCGGATCATGCCTTCGTCGAGCCCGGCCTGCTCACGCCGCAGGTCCGGCAAAAACTGGAAGCGATGGGCCATCACTTCAAGGTGGTCAAGTCGTGGGGCGCGGACGAGGCGATCCTGGTCAACCCCAGGACCGGCTTGCTGGAAGGCGCCAACGACCGGCGGCGGCCGTCCGGACTGGCCGCCGGCTACTGAGAGGCTGTGAAAAATTTGCCCACCTACGGCGTTCGATATTTTCACGACCGCTGAGCTCGAGTCAGCAGGCCGGGGCATGCCGCATGTCCCGGCCTGCGGCGTGCCGATGGTGATACGGGGTCGACAAAAGGGCGTTGCCGCCGCTTATGGTGGCAGCGGTCCGGTCGAAGCCTCGATGTCGCCGATGGTCACCATATCGTCGCGATGCACCACCGCCGTGCCGTAGCTGTAACCGAGCAACGCCTCGATCTCGCGACTGTGCCGGCCGGCCAGCCGACCCACGTCGATGGCGCCATACTGCGTCAGGCCCCGCGCCACCAGGCGCGCATCGGCATCGACGATCTCCACCAGGTCACCACGATGGAAATCGCCGCTGCCGCCCACGATTCCCCCCGGCAACAGCGAAGCCCTGCCGCCGGCGAGTGCGCGTGCCGCACCGACATCGACGCGGATATGGCCCGTCGCGGCAGGGGCATGACGCAGCCAGTACTTGCGGGCCTGCATACGGCTTCCGGCGGCGCAGATCAGCGTACCCCGCAGTTGGCCATGGATCAGCGCCTGCACGGTAGCCTGGTCGCGCCCGTTGAAGATCACAGTGGGAATACCTGCAGTCGCTGCCTTGGCCGCGGCCTCCAGCTTGGTACGCATGCCACCGGTACCGATCGCGCTGCCGCTGCCACCGGCCATCGCCATCACCGCGGGTGAAATCACCGCCACCCGTGCGATCGGCTGCGCCCGAGGGTCGCGTCGCGGGTCGACGTTGTACAACGCATCGATGTCGGAGGCGATCAACAGCAGATCGGCGTCGACCAGTGCCGCCACGATCGCGGCGAGATTGTCGTTGTCACCCAGCTTGAGCTCCTCCACCGCCACCGTGTCGTTCTCGTTGACTACCGGCAACACATCGAGCGCCAGCAAGCCACGCAGGGTCGCGCGCGCATTGAGGTAACGGCGGCGATTGCGTAGATCGTCGTGGGTAAGCAGTACCTGCGCGACGGGGCGTGCCGACAGCGCTTGCCATAACCCGATCATCGGCGACTGCCCCAGGGCCGCCAGCGCCTGACGTGCAGCCAGATCCCGGCCGACGGTCTTGCGTTCACGCAACAATGCGCGCCCGGCTGCCACCGCGCCTGAAGACACCAGCACCACCTCCCGGCCGGCGGCGTGACTGGCCGCGACGAAGGCCGCCAGCGTCGCGGCGTAAAGAGGCGTGAGCCCGCTGCCATCGGCGGCCAGCAAATTGCTGCCGACCTTCAACACCGCACGCCGCCACGGCGGCAGCGCCTGCACCGGAATGTCAGCTTTCCCCGCCAAGTCCGGCGCCATGTCGAGCCCTGTCAGCCGTCGAGCTGGTCGAGGCGCTGGCGCAGCTCGCCAAGACGCAGGTCGTTACCGGCCCCCGGCGAGGTACGTACCTGCAAACTGCCTTCCGGCGTGCGCCCGTCGCCGGCCGATGCCGCGGTTTCCGCCGCCGCCCGATAAGCGTCGCGGAACGGCACCCCGGCAGCGGCCTGCTCGATCGCCACATCGGTGGCATACATCGCCGGTTCGATCGCCGCGCGCATGGCGGCCTCATTCCACTGCATCCGTGCCAGCAGATCCGGCACCAGGGCCAGCGCGCTCAAGCCACGACGGCAGCCGTGAAACAACGAACCCTTGGAAAACTGCAGGTCGCGCTGGTAACCCGAAGGCAGCGACAGCAACTGCTCGATCTCGGTGCGCGCCGCGGCCACGCTGGCATAGCTGGCGCGCAGCAACTCGATCACGTCCGGATTGCGCTTGTTCGGCATGATCGAGCTGCCGGTGGTGTATTCGGACGGTAACGCGACAAAATTGAATTCCGCCGTGGTGAACAGCGACAAGTCCCACGCCATCCGGCGCAAATCCAGCAGCGCGCTGGCCATTGCCTCCAGCACTGCGATCTCGAACTTGCCGCGCGAGAGCTGGGCGTAGATCGGCGATATCTGCATGCGCGAGAAGCCGAGCGCCTGCGTGGTGTGCTCCCGGTCCAGCTTGAGGTTGACGCCGTAGCCGGCGGCAGTGCCGAGCGGGTTGGCGTCGATCCATGCGCAGGTCTGCTGCGCCCGCAACGCGTTGTCGACAAAACCTTCGGCGAATCCGGCAAACCACATCGCAGTAGACGACACCACTGCCCGCTGAAGGTGGGTGTAGCCAGGGAGCGGTAGCGCCGGCTGTTCGGCACGCTCGATACAGACGCCGGCGATGGCGCGGCAGTGCGCCTGCAATGTCGCCAGCTGATCCTTCAGCCACAGTCGCGTGGCAACCAGCACCTGGTCGTTGCGGCTGCGGCCGGTGTGCACCCGACGGCCGGCATCACCAAGCCGCTCGGTAAGCCGGGCCTCGATCGCCGAATGGCCGTCTTCATGGCGATCGTCGAGCACGAAGACGCCGCTGCGAAAGTCCACTGCCAACGCCTCAAGCTCTTGCGCCAGTGCTACCGCCTCATCGGCACTCACCACGCCGATATGTGCCAACCCTTCGACATGGGCCTTGCTGGCGGTGATGTCATAGAGGAAAAATTCGCGATCCAGCAACACGTCGTCACCGGCGAGGAACTGCATGATCTTGGCGTCGATCTTGATGTCGGATTTCTGCCACAGCGGCTGGGTCATGGTGATGTCCTGAAAACGTGTAGGAGCGCACCCTGTGCGCGATATTTTTGGGTAGCTGTCGGCAAAGAGCTTTCGCGCACACGGTGCGCTCCTACAACAAGGGTATGCCAGTCATTTCGTCGACACTGATCGCCCGATTGATGTTCTGCATAGCCTGCGTCGCGGCACCCTTCAACAGATTGTCCAGCGTGGCCACCACCACCACCCGCTTGCCGTCGGCTGACACGGCAAAACCGCCAATCTCCGCATGATGCCGGTTGGCGACACGACTGACCCACGGTGCCTCGTCCAGCACCGTGACCAGCGGCTCGCCCTCGTAGGCATGCCTGAAGCGGGCGATCACGTCCTCGCGTGCCATCTTGCGCGCAAGGTAGAGATTGGTGGTGACGGTAAGCCCGCGAAAATGCGACGCCACGTGCGGCATGAACTCCACCGGCACGCCAAGATGACGGCTGGCTTCCTTCTCGTGCATGTGTCCGGTCAGCGCGTACGGCATCAGGTTGTCACGCAGTTTTTCCGGATCGTTCTTGTCCGACGGCGTGGTGCCTGCACCGGAATACCCGGATACGCCGAAGCACACCGGTGGGGCCGCCAGCAGATCCTGCAACGGGACGATCGACAACTGCATCGCGGTGGCGTAGCAGCCGGGATTGCTGATCCGCCGCTGGCCACGCCATTTGTCACGGGTCAACTCCGGCAAGCCGTAGTACCAGCGCTCGTCGAAGCGGTAGTCGGCGGAAAGATCGAGTATCAGGGTGTCCGGTCGAGCCACGTCGATCGCCGTGACATAGGCTTCCGCCTTGCCGTTGGGCAGCGCCAGAATCACCACATCCGCGTTCTGCCCGGCCACGCCGGCCGCATCGAGGCTCGCGTAGCACAGCTCGCCGCGAAAGCCCTCCACATGGTCGCCAACGCGCTGACCTGCCAGCTCGCGTGAAGACACGAATGCCAGCTGCAGAGCCGGGTGTGCTGTGATCAAGCGGATCAGCTCCACTCCGGTATGCCCGCGGGCACCGACGATACCGATGCGTTTCCTATCAGTGTTCATGCGTAGTCAGTCCAGCAAGGTAGGTTGTCGTGTGGCGCAGTGTGCGACGCAGCGAGCGATCGTGTCGAAGCCGTCCAGGCCATACCAGAAGACTTTCCAGCGCTCCTGCTTGAGACTGCCATCGGACTCCCCGTAATAGAACGGATTGATCGCATTGCCGTGGCGCGAGCGCCAGAACAGCTGCGGATTCTGCTCGCGCATCAGCTGCCACACCGCCCGTCCCAGGCCTTCGCCCTGCGCATCGTCGAGGACCGCAAACTTGTCCAGATAGACCAGTCCCTCGGCCTCCACCAGAATCATCGCGGCACGGTAGTTCTCGCTGACATAGATCCGATACGGCTGCGTGCGCTCGAAGTAGTCGGCCACCAGGGTGCGGCCGAAACTCGATTCGATCAACTCGCGCAGGCGTGACTGCTCGATACCGTCCCACGACGTCAACGTGAACACCTTTTCGCCACGGCGCACCAGCGTACCCGAGCCCTTGTGGGTAAACAGCTCCTTGGCCAGTTCGGACGGCCGGGTAATCGACACCGACGAGGTCAGCGGAAGATCAGCCAGCAGATCGGCAATCTGCTCGATCTTCACCCGCATGCCGCCGTTGATCCACGGCTGCGCCATCAGATGTTCGTACTCCGTACTGAGGTTGATCGAATCGATCACCTTGCCGTTGCCATCCAGCAAGCCGCCGGTGCCGGTAAGGAACACGATCTTGTAGGGCTGCAGCATGCGTACCAGTTCGTTGGCGGCGAAGTCCGCATTGATGTTGAGGATCTGCCCCTCCTCCGTCTCACCAAGACTGGAAATCACCGGTATCGAGCCGGCGCGCAGGCTGGCATCTATCGGTGCCAGGTTGATGCTTTCCACCTTGCCGACCAGTCCGTAAACGTCGCGATCGAGGTAACTGGACGTGAATACACCCGATGGAACGGAGGTGGCGCGGGTATCCATCGACTGCAACGCCTCGACCAGTCGCAGGTTCTGTTCCTGGAACACCTTGCGCACGATCGCCAGCGCCCGCGGTGAGGTCACCCGCAAGCCGTTGACGGTCTGCTTTTCGATGCCGGCCGCTGCCAGCTCCTCGTCCAGCTGGGGTCCGGCGCCATGCAGCACGATCGGGGTAAGCCCCACCTGCTGCAGGAAGGTCAGCGACGAGGTGAGATCCGAGAGCTCGTCACGCAATACCGCGCCGCCCACCTTGACTACGGCAAAGCGCTTGGCATCAAGCTGCGAAAAACGCTTGAGGTACTGCTGGATTTCCTTGGCGCTGCCCATGCTCGACAGCAGGCGCACGATGGTCTGGCGCGTGTTCTTATGCTTTTCCACTGGCGACTGTCCGGTAGAGGGTTTCTGCGTAGTGCTGCAATTGTCCAAGCGACACCCATTCGTCGGCGCTGTGTGCCTGTGCGATGTCGCCGGGGCCATAGACGAACGCGGTGTAACCGGCGGCGGAGAACAGCGCCGCCTCGGTCCAGAAGTCGACCGCGTTGCCGATCGGAATCTCCAGTTCGTCGGCAAGATCGCGCGCCGACAGTCGCCGGGTTTCCGCCGTGGCGGTATCGCCGGCGGGCAACGAGGCACCACGAAAGGTTTCGCTGAACTCCGCCGGTGGTATCTCGACCAGGGTGCGAAAATCTTCCAGCAAACGATCCGGGTCCATCGTAGGCAGCGGGCGACAGCCAAAACGCACCTCGGCACTGGGCGCGATCATGTTCGCCTTGATACCGCCTTCGATGCGACCGATATTGAAGCGCAGTCCGGTCAAACCACCAAAACGCTGATGCGACTGCGCGGCGACGAAATCCAGTGCCGCACCCCCCCAATGAACCGCCTGGTGCAAGGCACTGTCACTGGGCTTCTGCTCGCCGGAGGCATGACCGGCATGCCCGGCGAAGCGCATCAGCACCGACTGAATGCCCCGATGCGCCAGCACGGCCTCACCTTTTGTCGGCTCGGCGACGATGACAGCCTGATAGTCGCGCGGTTCCGCCAGAAAGCCGGCGATGCAACGCGCATCGTTCGCTTCCTCATCGGTGGACAACAGCAATGCCATATCGCCATCGCTCGCCTGGGCGACCGCCAGCAGCGCCGCCGCCGCACCCTTGATATCGCAGGCACCCAGGCCGACAGCACGATCGGCGGTGACCCGCAGCCGATGCGGATCGGCGCTCCAGTCGGGTGAGTCGGGCACCGTATCCATGTGCACGTTGAACAGATATTTCGGCGCGCCGCGTACCGCGTGCAGGGTCACGGCACCGGCACCGTAGTCGGTCACCGTGACCTCGAATCCCGGCAACTGTGCACGCACGTAGTCGAACAAGCCACCGGTGCCGATCGCCCGCGGCGGGTTGCGCGTGTCGAACGACACCAGCGCACGCAGATGCTGCAACGTCGCATCGAGCAGCGCCGTACCCGGCGTGCCGCTCCCCGCTCCCTGCTCCGTACTCACGAGCGATTGACCTCGGCCCAAAGCGTACTGCTCATGCCAAACAGCTTGATGAAACCTTCGGCCTCGGCCACCCCCCAGTCGGCGGTCTGGGCGTAGGTGGCACCCTTGGCATTGAGGATGTGCTTCGACTCGATCGCCACGGCATTGACAATACCGCCACTGCTCTCAAGCACCACCTCGCCGTTGACGGTCGACTGGCTGGATGCCAGGAACGCCTCCAGGTCGGTTTTCAGCGGATCGTGGAAGAACCCCTCGTAGACCAGCTCGACCCAGCGCCTGGCCACGTCCGGCTTGAAGCGGTTCTGCTGCTTGGACAACACCGCCTCTTCCAGTGCCCGGTGCGCCGTGAGCAAGGAGATCAGTCCGGGAGCCTCATAGATGATTCGACCCTTCAGGCCGATGGTGGTATCACCGGTATACAGACCGCGACCGACACCGTACGCCGCGAACAAGCTGTTGAGTCGGGCCAGCAAGGTGTGGCCGGCGATTTTCCCGCCATCCAGCGTGACCGCCTCGCCACGCTCGAAGCCGATCTTCACGCGCAGCGGCGTGGACGGCCATTCGGCGCGCGGCTTGCACCAGCCCACGGCGCCCTCGCCCGGCGCCTGCCAGCGATCGATCTCGCCACCGGACATGGTCAGCCCGAGCAGGTTCTCGTTGATGGTATATGCCTGCTGCTTGGCGCGTACGCCGAAGCCGCGCTCCTCCAGATAAGCCTGCTCGTAGGCGCGGGTCTGCGTGTGCTCTTTCTGGATCTCGCGGATCGGCGCCACGATCTCGTAGTCGCCGAGTGACTTCACGGTCAGGTCGAAACGCACCTGGTCATTGCCCATGCCGGTACAGCCATGCGCGATGGCGCGGGTACCCAGCTCACCTGCACGCTTGAGCGCTGCGTCGACGATCAGGTAGCGATCGGACACCAGCAACGGGTACTGCCCCTGGTAGCCTTCGCCCGCCCACACGAACGGTTTGACGAACCCTGCCCAGATCGCCGGACCGCCATCGACGGTGACGTGCGAGGCCACGCCGAGCTCCGCCGCGCGCTGCTCGATAAAGGCGCGCTCCTCGGCATCGACACCGCCGGTATCGGCAAACACGGTATGCACGGCCCAGCCGCGCTGCTGCAGGTAGGGCACGCAAAAGCTGGTGTCGAGACCGCCGGAGAAGGCGAGAACAATGTCTTTGCTCATGGTTTGCAGATCCTGGAAATGAAAGGGCAGTCAGTCGGAGGCGATAACGATGTGCGGTTCACAGCGCACTGGAAAGTTCACGGAATTGGCGATGAAGCAGGCCTGGTGGGCGGCCTGATGCGCGGTCTCGGCGCGGATCGCGTCGCTGCCCGCCGTAATGGTCACGGTGGGGCGCAGCACGACCTCGACAAAATGGCCGCCATCGCCTGCGGTCTGCATCGTGCCTTCAGCGGCATCGCGGTAGGCGACCACCACCACGCCGGCGACGGTCGCCATGTGCAGGTAGGACAGCATGTGGCAGCTCGACAGCGCGCTGACCAGCATGTCTTCCGGATTGTGCCGGCCGGCGTCCCCACGGAAGGTCGGATCAGATGAGCCCTCCAGCGTCGGCTTGCCCACGATGCGGATCTGGTGGCTACGCGCGTAGTCGCGATAGCCGCTGGTGCCGACGCCACGGTTGCCGGTCCACTCGATATCGACGCGATAGTGATGCTGGCGACTCATGGCCTGGCCACCTCCTGCCGCAGCATCAACTCAGCCAGCTCGCGATCGCCATCGGCGTCACGCTGGCGCAGGCCCGCGATCACCCCCGCGCGGTTGCCGTCGGGATGGTTCTGGCTGAGCTTGAACTTGCCCTCGATCCGCTCGATCGCCACCTCGATACCGACGATGCCACGCAGCGAACCGGTGATGTGGTCCTCCGGCGCGTCACCGACATGCCACGGCTTCGGTTGCCCGGCCTCGTGGCGGTCGGTGAGTGTCTCCAGAAACCGACGCAGCCACTGCGCATCCTTGATCACCTTCAGTCGGCCGTGCACATGCACCACGGCGTAATTCCAGGTTGGCACCTCGCGGCCGGTCTCATGCTTGGTCGGGTACCAGTTCGGACTGATGTAGCCGTGCGGTCCCCGGAAGATCAGCAGCACCTCGGCCCCATCCATACGTGCCAGCTCATTGCCGCCGGCCACATGGCCGTGCAACACCGCGTCCATCCGCTCGAACGGCAGGTGGTTGGCACTCAGTCCATCGGGCGTTTGCACGACCACGGTGGCGAACGGACAGTCACGGATCAGCCCATGCAGGGCCTCAATGCGTGTCTCGCGGAAATAGCTGGGCGTGTACATGGATCAGCGACCGGCCAGCAGCGACGCCATCACCGCCTTCTGCACGTGTAGACGGTTTTCGGCCTCGTCGATGGCGATGCATGCTGGGGAATCCATCACCGCATCCGTCGCCTTGATGTTCCGCCGCAGCGGCAGGCAATGGCTGAACAGGCCGTGGTCGGTCAGCGCCATCTTGGCCTCGTCGACGATGAAGTGCTTGTTCGCCTCACGCGTCGGCTTTTCCTTGTCCCACTGACCGAAGAACGGCAGTGCGCCCCAACTCTTGGCATACACCACGTGGGCGCCGCGATAGGCCTCCTCGATGTCATGGCTGACCTTGAGCGACCCACCGTTGTGCTCCGCATTCAGACGGCCAAACTCCATGTAGCGCTCATCCAGCACATAGTCCGGCGTGGGGCACAGCAAGGTCACGTCCATGCCCATCTTGGTGGCAATCAGCAGGGCCGAATTCGCCACCGCGATGTTCAGCGGTTTCGGATGGTAGGTCCAGGTCAGCACGTACTTCTTGTTCTGCAAGTCGCCCAGATGCTCTTGCAGCGCCAGTGCATGCGCCAGCTCCTGGCAGGGATGGGTGATCGTCTCCATGTTGATCACCGGCACCGTGGCGTATTGCGCGAAGGCCTTGATCACCTTGTCCTGGCGATCCACCTTCCAGTCCTGAAACTTGGGGAATGCACGCACCGCGATCAGATCCACGTAACGGCTGAGTACCCGCGCCACCTCGGCGATATGCTCCTCGGTATCGCCGTCCATCACGCTGCCCAGCTCGAACTCGATCGGCCAGGCATCCTTGCCAGGCGCCAAGACCACGGCGTGGCCACCCAGCTGGAACGCGCCGAGCTCGAAACTGGTACGCGTGCGCATCGATGGATTGAAAAACAGCAACGCAATCGACTTGCCGGCCAGCTGCGATCCCTGCGGCGAACGTTTGAAAGCCGCCGCCTGCGCCAACAGCGCATCGATCTCGGTGCGACTGTAATCCTGCGTGGTCAAGAAATGCCGAATAGTCATGACGTCGAAACCCTTGTGGAAAAGCCCGCCCCGGACGGCCGAGGCACGGCGGATAAATGTGGGTGAATCTCATGTCCAACCCTGGGCCGCAAGACCGGATATCCGGATCGGTGCCCATGGATCGCCCATAAAAAAAACCCGGCACACTGGCCGGGTTTTATCGTCGATACACATGAAACGCGTGCGACAGCCTACCCGGCCGAATGTCGATACAACGGTCGGCGCGCGCGCGACGTCATGCCGGCAGCCGCGCGGGCGCTGGTCAGTACGGTAGCGGTATAGACGGCTGTAGACATCAGGATTCCAGATGATTGGCGGACATGATGGCGATAATCTCGCTGCCTTGCAACAAGAAAATTGCCCGACTCAAGCGTCATTGCCTCCCCGAGGGGGCAATGACGCCCGGAGATAGCCAGCTCAATCCGCTGGCTCGACCTGTATCCGCACCCGCAGGCGATCGCCCGGGTCATAGCTCAGGCGACTCATGTAGACGTTGCCGCGATAACGGTATTGCACGTCATAACCGATGATCCGGCGCTGTTCGGTAACCATGTCCACCTGATGGCAGCGGGTTCGTGTGGTCGCGTACTCACCGCCGTGATCCGATACCCGGTTACCGACCGCGCCGCCCGCCACCGCGCCCACAACCGTGGCGGCGGTACGCCCATCACCCCCGCCTACGGTATGTCCCAGCACACCACCGATCACTGCGCCGAGGACCGTGCCCGCCGTACTGTTGCCAGGGTCACGGCGGATGACCTGCTGGTCATAGCAACGCTGTTGCGGCACTTCCGTCCGCGTCACACCGCGCACCGGGTCGGCACGCAACACATCGGCCCAGCCATAGTGGACGTTGTCGTTATTGCTGCTGCTGTTGTTGTTTTGGTAGCGCACGTCCTGCGCATTGACGCCGCCGGCCACCAGAGCCAACGCCAGCACGGAAAGCCATAACCTGGTCATCGCGACCTCCACCTTCGAAACCATGGCGCAACGACGCGCCAACTACGTCTATTGCAGCAAATTCACGCTGAATACACGCTTAGAATTCACCAATCCGGCCCTGGCAGCCTGTCGGGCTTGGGTGATCGAGACGAGAATTCGGCTGCGCGAGGACAGATTTCGGAGGATTCGCCGGTCCATCGTGGCGCCATGGGGCAAGAAGCGGCAAGAATAGGGATCGCACAGACGGATTCGCAGACCGGCCGACTAGAGTCCGACAGGCAGCCAGGTGCCACGCTTTCGCTTACACCTTGTTAAGATGTCGGGCTGGTTTCGCACTGCACGTGCCACCTCCCGATGCGGATTTTCCAGCCATGCCGATTTCGCTCTACAACAGCCTCAGCCGACGCATCGAACCGTTCGCTCCGCTCGATCCGGAGCGGGTGACGATGTACCTGTGCGGCCCGACGGTCTACAACTACGTACATATCGGCAATGCCCGTGGCCCGGTGGTCTTCGACGTGCTGGCGCGGCTCCTGCGGCGGCACTATCCGCGCGTGGTGTATGCACGCAACATCACCGACATCGATGACAAGATCAACGCCGCCGCCAGCGCCCAGGGGGTCGAAATCGGCGTCATCACCGAAAAATTCGCCACCGCCTACCGTCAGGACATGGCTGGCCTGGGCATCGCCGCACCCGATATCGAGCCGCGTGCCACTGCACACATCGAGGCGATCATTACGATGATCGGCGATCTGATCGAACGTGGTCATGCCTATGCAGCACAAGGCCACGTACTGTTCGACGTCAGCTCATATCCGGCCTATGGCGAACTGTCCGGTCGCGACACCGAGGAGTTGATCGCCGGCGCGCGTGTCGAGGTGGCTCCGTACAAGAAAAGCCCGACCGACTTCGTGCTGTGGAAACCTTCGTCACCAGAGCTTCCCGGCTGGAACAGCCCCTGGGGCGTCGGTCGCCCAGGCTGGCACATCGAGTGCTCGGCGATGAGTGCGGCTCACCTTGGCGAAACCATCGATATCCATGCCGGCGGCATCGATCTGCAATTTCCGCATCACGAGAACGAAATTGCCCAGTCCACCTGCGCCCATGGGGGCGAGCTATTCGCGCGCTGGTGGATGCACAACGGCATGCTTACGTTTGACGGTCGCAAGATGTCCAAGTCACTGGGCAATGTGCTGTTGGTGCACGAACTGCTGCGGCAGCATCCGGCCGAGGCGTTGCGCCTGCGCCTGCTCAGCGGACATTACCGTCAGCCGCTGGACTGGTCCGACACTGCCATTGCCCAGGCCGTGAGTACGCTCGATGGCTGGTACCGCGTGCTGCGCGACCTGGAGCATGTCGAATTGGCCGCAGACGTATTGCCGACCCCCGCACGGGTCGAAGCCGCCCTGTGCGACGACCTGAACACACCGCAGGCATTGGCCGAGTTGTCGGTACTGGCGGATGCGGCGCGTCGGGTCGGAAGCGCCGAGGCCAAGGCCGCCCTGCTTGGCGCAGGGGCCTTGCTTGGCCTGCTGCAGCAGGATCCGCAAGCCTGGTTCAGACGCGGCGAGAACGCCGTCGACGAGGCGCACATCGAGGATCTTCTGCAGCAACGCCAGGCCGCACGCGCCGCGCGCGACTTCAGCCGCGCCGACGCCATTCGCGACGAACTCACCGCGCTGGGCATCGTTATCGAGGACGGTGCCCAGGGTACCCGCTGGAGCGTACTCAAAAGCTGATCGCGGCGTCACGACTGTTCGTGATTTCGCTCACGGCGCGCGATAATCCCCCCATGAATGAGATTGCCCACACCAGCGCTGCACAGGCGCAACAGGATATCGCCGAAGAATTTGCCTTTTTCAGCGACTGGACAGAGCGTTATCAGTACCTGATCGACCTCGGCAGGAAGCTGCCTGCATTTCCTGACGCCTGGAAGACCGAGCCACACCGTGTACACGGCTGCCAGTCGATGGTCTGGCTAGTGTCCAGTGGGGATGCCGCCAACATGCATTTCGACGCGATCAGCGATTCGGCGATCGTGTCCGGGCTGATTGCCCTGATGTTGCGGGTGTATTCGGATCGACCTGCACAGGAGATCGTGGCCACCGAGCCACAGTTCATCACCGCCATCGGCCTGGCCAAGCATCTTTCGCCGACGCGAGCCAATGGTCTGGCGGCAATGCTGGCGAAACTCAAGGACCACGCCGCCAACGCGCTAGTCTGAATTCGCGCTCGCCACTGACAGCTTCGCGGCCACCGCCAACAGGCTTGCCGTTCCCGAAACGCTGCTCCCCGCACACGGCGGGGGCAGCGCTTCATGTCATGGCTGACCGGGGCTAGTCAATCGCCCATCTGCTTTTGCAGATGCTCACGACGTTCCTGGGCATCCAGCGACAAGGTGGCAATCGGACGGGCATCGAGACGATCGATGCCGATTTCCTCATCGGTCTCTTCACAGAATCCGTAGCTGCCTTCCTCGATCCGGCGCAACGCCTTGTCGATCTTCGAGATCAGTTTGCGGTAGCGGTCACGGGTCCGCAATTCCAGCGAATTCTCGGTTTCGCGGGTCGCACGTTCGGCCTCGTCGCCGACGTCCCTGACCTCGTCACGCAGGTTGTCCATGGTCTGGCGCGACTCTTCCACCAACTGATCGCGCCAGTCTCGAAGTTTGTTGCGGAAGTAGGCCAGATGCTGCGGGCTCATGTACTCCTCTTTGCTGGAAGGGTGGTAACCCTTGGGCAAGGTGATCGTACTGGTGGCTGGCAGAGCGTAGCGCCCGTCTTCACGGGTGACACCGTTATCAAGTTTTTTTACAGCGAGTTTATTCATTGAGGACGACAAACTTTTCTGATTCTTGTGGGGAGAGTCATGGGGTTTCGAGGCTGAAGCAGCCTTCGGCGTCACCATGGCGGTTGCACTGGCCACCTTGCCCTTGAACAGCCGGGCGGTGGGTGAAGCTGATCCATTGTTGCTTTCCGGCTTGGCCGACCCGGCCTTGGCAGCCGGCTTGACACCACGACCGACGGCGTCGCCGGTCGTCTTGACAGCTGTCTGTTGCGATTTCACGGGTTTGCTGGCGGCACTCTCTCCCGCCGGCTTCTTGACCGCAACCTTCTTCGCCGCGACCTTCTTCACGGCCGCCTTCGTCATGACGGCCTTCTTCGTCCCCGTCTTGACCACAGCCGGCCTCGACGATTTTTCGGCGACCTTCTTGCCTGCTGTCCTGCCGCCTGGCGGTTTCGGCCCGACCTTTTTAACCGCCGCCAGCTTGCCAGATTTCTTGGCCACCGCTTTCGGGGGAGCCACCTTGCTGCTTGCCTTGGCCACCTTTCCAGCGACCTTGGCGACACTGCTGGTCGGCGGCTTCTTGCTGACCACTGCTTTCGGCTTGCCAGCCTTGACGTCCTTCGTCTTGACCGAAGCCTTGCCTTTCTGCGCCTTGGCGGCGGTCGAACTACGTGTCGTTTTCGCCATTTCCCTCACCGTTTTTTGGCCGTGGCGGCCGGGTGTTATAGCCCAAGTGCTCTACACCAGCAAGCCTGATTCTGGAATACTCGCATATCCCCATGCCGTAAACTGTTTCAGTAGCGTGAATTGTCTTGACTCGAATATTGCTTTTTCTGCTCCGCGGCTACAAGCGCTGGCTCAGCCCCTTGCTGGGACAGCGTTGTCGCTTTTACCCCAGTTGCTCCGATTATGCACGCATTGCGGTCATTCGATTCGGGCCCTGGCGCGGCAGTCTGCTTGCGGGCTGGCGGCTGTTGCGCTGCCAGCCCTTGTGTACCGGTGGCGAGGATCCGGTGCCCGAACACTTCCATTACCCGCGCTGCCGCTGCCGATGAAAATCTCCAGGTACGCGGTAACAGGCCGATCGAGAAAGCCGGGTTGATCGACGAAGGCGGCCGTTTCCATGCCGACTTGCGCGTAAAAGCCAGAAGTACGGCAACGCACCCACCAGACTGCGCGCGGCGCAGTACACACGACAGGCAGCACGGCAAAAGGTGTTCGAAGGCGCATTGACGCTGGAGCGAGTGGTCGACGCGTCCCCCACGCTCTCCTGCCTCACGGCGCCATGTGGCGCATGGCGACTGCCTCTGCGAAGGCCATGCCGCCGAGCTCTGATTCCGGTCGACCCGGGCTAAGCGCATACGGTGATTCGCCAGAGCGCACTGTCGCCGCGCGGCAGTCACCCCTGCCCGCATCGACACCATGGCAACGCGGCAACAACGGCGCGCGACGCCTGCCCGACGAAACGGCCAGCAGGCAGTCGGACGTTGGTGATCGAGACAAAAGCCAAGACCGGCCGAGCGAAGGCCAACGGCCTCCCCTGGCTCATGGCATCGAGCCGTAGCCACCTGCCACGCCTTTGCTGGCATAAGCCACCGCGTCATGCGGGTGCAGGCTTTCCTGGTGCTCGAGCCGCACATGGAAATCGGTGATGCGGGCGTCGTTGTCCAGGGCGTTCTGGATCCGCCGCGCAGCATCCTCGCAGAACATCAGATTGCTGCCGTTGGCAAGCGCGAAGGCTTGTTCGTCCTCCCGCTTGACCGCCGTCTGTACCGGTGTACCGAGCGCCTGTTCGACGCAATCAAGCAAGCCGATCAAATCCAGTGCAGCCGTATCGACGAAGCGCACCAGCAGCCGGGCCACGCTGCGCTGCGCGTGCGGCGTAGCCACCATACCCTTGTCGCTGCCGAGCCACGCCAGTACGGCGGCACGATCGACCGGTTCGGCGGCGCCGAAGTCCCTGGCGAACTGCTCCTGGATCAGTTGCCGCGAAAGCGCCGCCGAGGCCGGACAGGTTGACGAGTAGACGACCTCGGTGCCGAGCTCCAGCTGGAAGCCGTCAGCGCACAGGCTGGCCTCGATCGACACCGGATACGCGCGCCAGCCGCTGTTTGCGCTGCGCAGAGCGGCGCGACGGACCAATTGCTCGAAGCGGATGCTGACGCGGGCGCGGTCTGCCAGCCCGTCGTGCGAAGTGAGAAATTCCTGCAACATCGTCCGCACGGTGGCGGCACTCAAGGGCTGCGTACCGAGATACTTGTCGACCAGCAGGTACAGTCGGGACATGTGGATGCCGCGCTTGTCCGGGCGCCCGAGATTGACGAAGGCACCCACTTGCGCGCTGGCACGCTGGACCTCGCCGTCACCGGCATCGAAATGTACCGGCACCTCGATACCGTCCATGCCGACCCAGTCCAGCGCGCCAGCCAGATGGGGCTGGGCCTGGGTGGCGACATCGGGCATCAGGCGAGCGGTATTTTCGTGGCTGTGCATGGATTTTCCTGTAATCGGGCAGACCAGCTGCCACGAGATCCTGTCATTTTGGGGCCATTCTCCGCCGTCGCAATGGGCGCATGCCGGAAACGCTGCGTCCGATCGCGCTCAAGGACCGCTGCGCAGCCACTCGCGCGCCGCGCGCCAGGCAGCAAAGGTATCGCCGATACCACCGCGCGGCGAATCGTGCTGCAGCACCGCCAACGGTTCTGCCGCCCTTTCGGCTCGCCGCATCAGGGCGACATGGTGACGGGATTCCAGCGCACGAAATACGCCGAGCGGCCCCGGCAATCGTGCCGCCTCGCGCCAGGCGGCGTGCAGATCGGCGAGCTGCGCCTTAATCGCCTGAGTGCGTGCCGTGCCAGCCTGGTCCAGCTCACGCCGACTCAGACCATAGCGGGCCAGGCAGGCCATCGGCAACGGCAGGCGGTCACGCCCGGCGTCATCCTGAAGCCGCCGCAGCGCATGCAGCAAGTGACCCAGCGTCGCGCAGCGGGCCGCTCGCTGGCATGGTGCATCAGCTCCGAACCACCAGGCGGTCTCCAGCGCGGCAAACGCGTCGTGCAGCGGCGCCGCCGCGGCCAGCTGCGCCGGAAAATCTGCCGCGGTGCCTTCCTCCAGCTGCGCCGTGGCCGCCAGCACCGGCGCCAGCCAGCGGGAAGTCGGCAACGCATGGGCACGGTCATCGGCAAACAACCGCTGGGTCAGCGGGTGACGGCCACCGCTATCCGCTGCCCCGGCCAGCTCCTCGGCCCACCAGTGCAGCTTGGTCGCAGCGACCTGCGGTTCACGAATACCATAGGCGGCAGCAAGCAACTCCTGCTCCAGCGCCGCCAACGCGATATGACCGGGGTAGCGCCGCGGATCGACAAAGGCCAGCGCCACCCGTTGATAGGGCTGGATCAACAGCCACTTGTCGACGTAACTCTGCAGCGCGCCAGGGGATGCCGCGATATCGCTCATGCGGTCACCGGTAGCGACGGCAACAGCGCCGTCAACTGGGCGGGGCTGTCGACAACCGCATCGGCGCCCCACGCGTGTGGATCACCGCCATCGAGGTAACCCCAGCTCACCGCAACGGTGTAAAGCCCGGCAGCGTGGCCAGCCTCTATGTCGCGGCGGTCATCGCCGACGAACAGGCAGCGTGCAGGCTCGAGTCCAGCCTGTTGGCAGGCCAGCAGCACCGGTGCAGGATCGGGCTTCTTAACGGCCAGGGTATCGCCGCATACCACGGCCTGGGCGCGACCATCCCAGTCGATCCGGCGCAACAATTCGTCGGTGAGGAATCCTGCCTTGTTGGTGACGATACCCCAGCGCAGGCCCTGCGCCTCGATCGCGGCGAGCATTGTCTCGACGCCCTCGAACGGCTGTGTCTGCTGCGCCATCACCTGCCGATAGAACGTGAGGTAGCGCGGCACCAGGGCTTCGATCGCCGCCTCGCCGCGGCAGCCGAATGCCACCCGAAGCACGGCGCGGGCGCCCCGCGAAACGACTTCGCGCACCGGCGCATAGGCCGGCGCGGCAACGCCCTCCTCCGCACAATGCAGCAACAAGGCGGCATGCAGGTCCGGCGCACTATCGAGCAACGTACCGTCGAGATCGAACAGCACACCATGGATGTTTTCGGGAACACGGACGCTCGACGTCATGCCGGTTTGCGTGCGCTGAGCAGGTAGTTCACCGCGGTAATCCTGCTCAACCATGCCTTGCGGGTAAGCGGGTTGTAACCCAGCCCGGCGACGTCCTCCAGCTCCAGTCCGGCATGGCGCAGCAGGCGCCCCATCTCGGACGGTTTGAGGAACTGTTCGTAATGATGGGTGCCGCGCGGCAGCATGCGCATCACGTACTCGGCACCGAGGATCGCGGCACCAAAGGACGCCGGCGTGCGATTGAGGGTCGACATGAACAGCTGGCCACCCGGCTTGAGCATGGCAGCCAGATCCGCCACCAACGCCGCCGGATCGGGCACATGCTCGATCAATTCCATGCAGCACACGGCATCGAAGGTCGCAGGCTCCGTGGCAGCCAGTTCGGAGGAGGACTGCAGTCGGTAGTCCACCTGCAGATTCGATTCGTGCAGGTGCAACCGGGCAATGTCGATCACCTTCGGGCCCAGGTCGATGCCGGTGACGCTGGCGCCAGCCCGCGCCAGCGCCTCACTGAGCAGGCCACCGCCACAGCCGACGTCGGCGACGCGCGCGAGGCGCAGGTCAACCCGTGCAGCCACATAGGCGGTACGTACCGGATTGAGGTCGTGCAGTGGCCGGGACTCGCCGTCCGGATCCCACCAGCGCGAAGCCAGCTGATCGAACCGGGCGATTTCGTCCGCACTGACGTTGGCGGCAGTCGACATGGGAGAGCCCTCGTGATGAGCGATCAAGTTTAGCGTGCCTGCCATTCGCGCACCGTGATCTCCCAGCCACCGCTGGTATGCGCCGGATCGCGATGGGCGATCTGCATCGCCTCAGCCAGGTCGGCGGCGCGCAGCAGCCAGGCGCCGCCGCAGCCATCGGTGAACGGACCGGACATTTCATTGCGGCCCTCGACACGCATATCCTCGAGAAACTGCCGGTGTTGCGGTACCACGGCGGGATCCAGCCCGGGGCGCCGCAGGAGAATAACGAGATAACGGTTCATGCGGTTGCAGACCTCCAGTTCACGGCTCCAGACGAATCAATGCGCCGCGATGCGTTCGCGCCAGGCACGCGTTTTGGCAAGGATCGCATCGGTATCGACATCAACCAGTTCACGCGCATCGAGCTTGCGGCGACCAGCGATCCACACATCGGTGACCTGATGTCGACCGGTGGCATAGACCAGTTGCGACAGCACGTTGAACAGCGGTTGCGACTCCAGGTCGCTGAGACGAACCGCCGTCAGATCCGCCTGCTTGCCAGCCTCGATCGAGCCGATCCTGGTTTCCAGTCTCATCGCCCTGGCACCATGCAGGGTCGCCGCGCGCAACGCATAGGGCGCATCGAACGCTGCCGCGTCGCGTGCGACAGCCTTGGCCAGCAAGGCCGCCGTGCGCATTTCGCCGAACATGTCCAGATCATTGTTCGAGGCACAACCATCGGTCGCCAGCGCCAGGTTCACGCCGGCGCGACGGATCTTCTCGGTCGGGCAAAAACCCGAGGCCAGCTTCAGATTGGACTCCGGGCAATGCACCACCGACACCCCGGCCTCGGCACAGGCGGCGATTTCGCCGTCGGTCACCTCGGTCATGTGCACGGCGATCAGGCGGTCGTTGACCAGACCCAGCTTCTGCAGGCGCTGGAACGGGCGCAGCCCGCTCTTTTTCTTCTCTTCCTCGACTTCGTGCGCGGTCTCGTGGGTGTGCAGGTGCACCGAGATATCCATCTGGTCGGACAGCATACGGATGCGCTCGAAGCTTTCGTCTGACACGGTGTAGGGCGCGTGCGGAGCAAATGCGGTGCCGACCAGGGCATCGCCGCGGAAGCTTTCATACACTTCAGCGGCGCGTTCGAAATACTCGTCCTGGGATTTTGCCCAGGCGGTCGGGAAATCGATCACCGGCAGGCCGACCACGGCGCGAAACCCCATGCGTCGGTAGGTGGCGCCGATTACGTCGGGGAAGAAATAATTCTCGTTGGCACAGGTGGTACCGCCCCGCAGCATCTCGGCAACCGCCAACTCGACGCCGTCGCGCACGAACTCCGGCCCGATCACCTTGGCCTCGGCAGGCCAGATATGGTCCTGCAGCCAGACCATCAGCGGCAGGTCATCCGCCAGCCCGCGCAACAACGTCATCGGATTGTGCGTATGCGTATTGACCAAGCCGGGAATCAGCACGTGCTCGTTCAGCTCGACCCGTTCGCGCGGGCTGTAGCGCGTGCGTGCCTCGCTGATCGGCAACAGTTCGAGGATGCAGTCGGCGTTGACGGCTACGGCGTAATGCTCCAGCACCGTCGCATGCGGCTCCACCGGCACGATCCAGCGCGCTTCGATCAACAGGTCGATGGGCCGCGGGGTACTCGGGGTCATGGATGGCTCGCTGTGTGGATGGATTGGATAAAACCAAGGAGCGGAACCTTGCGGCTACCGCCCCTCGTCCCGCTCGTCAGACCGGCCGGCGACGGCGTGAGCGGGCCTCGCTCACGCCTGCCGGAACCTCACTTCACGCGACTGACGTATTCACCGGAGCGGGTATCGACCTTGATGATCTCGTCCTGGTTCACGAACAGCGGCACGCGTACCACCGCCCCGGTTTCCAGCTTGGCCGGCTTGCCGCCACCACCGGAGGTATCGCCGCGCACGCCCGGATCGGTCTCGACGATCTTCAGCTCGACGAAATTCGGCGGCTGCACCGAGATCGGGCGACCGTTCCATAGCGTCACCACGCATTCCTCCTCACCCTTCAGCCACTTGGCGGCCTCGCCGGCCGCGGCCTTGTCGGCCTGATGCTGCTCGAACGTCTCCTGCTGCATGAAGTGCCAGAATTCACCGTCACCGTAGAGATACTGCATGTCGGTATCGTGCACGTCGGCGCCTTCGAACGATTCGCTGGCCTTGAGGGTCTTCTCGACCGTGCGCCCATTGAGCAGGTTGCGAATACGGATGCGGGTGAACGCCTGGCCCTTGCCCGGCTTGACGAACTCCGCCTCGACGACGGTACAGGGGTCGCCGTCGACGATGATCTTCACACCGTTCTTGACGTCGTTCAGACCATAGGTGGCCATGCAGTGAACTCCAATGAGAAAAACCGTTGTCGCCAACGGCTAAAATAGGTGGTTTGATGGGCCGGACAGCCGGCACAAGGTCGTACATGATAACCGCAAGCCCGCAAGCCCGCATTACATCCACCAGCCGAGACGACTGGCGACAGCTCTGGCGCGACGCCATCACCGACCCGCTCGAATTGCTGAATTTGCTCGGCCTGCAAGGACTTGCCGACACCCTCCCGGCCAACGACGCCGGCTTCGCGCTGCGGGTGCCGCGCGGCTTTGTCGCGCGCATGCGTCATGGCGACCCGAGCGACCCGCTGTTGCTCCAGGTCCTGCCGCAACTGGCCGAATGCAACGAGACCCCGGGGTTCAGTCGCGACGCCGTCGGCGACCTGGACGCCCGTGAAGCACAAGGCCTGTTGCACAAATACCACGGCCGCGCCCTGCTGATTGCCAGCGGCAGTTGTGCCATCAACTGCCGCTACTGCTTCCGTCGGCATTTTCCCTATGGCGAGGAAATGGCGGCAGCCGGCCAATGGCGCCAGGCGCTGGATCATCTGCGCGATGACCCCTCGATCAGCGAGCTGATCCTGTCAGGAGGCGATCCGTTGGCGCTGGCCACCGCCAAGCTGGAGGATCTGACCCGTGGACTGCAGGCACTCCCTCACGTCAGCCGGCTGCGCATCCACACGCGCCTGCCGGTGGTGCTGCCCGAACGCGTGGACAGCGCCCTGCAGCACTGGCTCGGCGCGCTGCCGCTGCAGAAGGTCGTGGTACTGCATGCCAACCATGCCAACGAATTCGATGCCGATGTCGACGCGGCTTGTCGGCGCCTGCGCGCCGCCGGCGTCACTTTGCTGAACCAGTCGGTCCTGCTGCGCGGGGTCAACGACAACGTCGCGACACTGGCTGCACTATCCGAACGGATGTTTGCAGCCGGGGTTCTGCCGTATTACCTGCATCAGCTGGACCGGGTGCAGGGAGCCGCCCATTTCGAAGTCAGCGATACGGTGGCGCTGGCACTGAGCGAGGCGCTGCGCGCACAATTGCCCGGTTATCTGGTGCCAAAACTGGTTCGCGAGGTCGGGGGCGACGCCTCCAAGCGCCCGCTCTGAGCCGCACTGATTCTGGGCATCAGGGGACCTTCAGGCTGGCGGGGATCGGTGTAATCCGTTACAAACAGGGATACCCGCAGTTATCAAGACGCGTTCATGCAGCCGGCCGTGATCAAAGGACAGCTCCAAGCCCCATGAAAAAAGATTACGTCATCAAGATCCTCTTCATCGAGAACTCGGTTGAGGAGGCAGAGCAGATCATCAGCCTGCTGCGCAACTCCGGTATCGCCGTGCGGCCAGCCCGTGCCACCAACCTCGAGCAATTTCAGGCGGCCACCAACGAGCTGGAGCCGGACGTCGTGATGTACGACCCCGCCGTCAACGACCTCAAGCTTCGCGATGTGGTGAAATTCCTGGACTCCCATGGCCGGGACTATTCACTGCTCGGCCTTACCGACCTCATCGATACGCAGATCGTCGCCGACCTGTTCACCGGCGGGGCCAGCGGTGTCGCCGCACGCACCCAGCCAAAACAGCTCATCGCGGTACTGCAGCGTGAATTTGACGCCTTGCAGACCCGTCGCCAGCTACGCCGGCTGGAGACATCGCTGCGTGAGTCCGAGCGTCGCTGCGATGCGCTGCTGGACTCTTCCACCGATGCGATCGCCTACATCCATGAAGGCATGCACGTGCGTGTGAATCGCGCCTATCTGGACACCTTCGGCTACGAGAGCTTCGACGACCTGCTCGGCATGCCGGTCTTGGACATGATCGACCCGGCCAATGCCGATGAGTTCAAGGCCGTACTCAAAAATCACGCTCGCCAGCAAAAACTGCCATCGCAACTTGGCCTGCGCGCCTTGCGTGCCGATGGCGAGCGCTTCAATGCGACACTCGATTTTGCTCCAGCCACCTTCGAGGGCGAGGCGTGCCTGCAGGTGGTGTTCCGTCGTCAGCAGGTCGATTCCGCCGCGCTGGAACAGCTGCAGCGCGATCCGGTTACCGGCTTGTTCAATCGCGCACGCATGCTGGAATCCATCGACAACGCCGTCGCCGCCGCGGCGCAGGGCCGCAAAGGGCAGTCGTTGTTGCTGATTGAACCCGACAACTGGACCTCGATCGTCACCAGTATCGGCCTGGGCAAGGTCGACGACCTGCTGACCAGCTTCGCCGACCGCATCCGCATGCTGCTCGATGCCAATGACATTGCCGGCATGCTGGCGGAACACACACTGGGCATCATCCTGGATTCCCGTCCCGACGACGCCATCAAGGCGTGGATCGGCAAGCTGCAGCACAGCATTGGCAGCGAGATCTTTGATCTCGGCACCCGCTCGATCACGGTGACCGCAAGCATCGGGGGTAGCCTGCTCGGCGAAATGAACGCCAACACCGATTTGCTGCTGAATCAGGCCAGCCAGGCGTTGCGAAACGCCCAGAATCTCGGTGGCAACAAACTCGACCTGCACGACCCGGCTGCGCGGGAAAAAGCGGACGACGAGCGCGAACGCTACTGGCTCGAGTTGCTGAATCAGGCGTTGGCGCAGGATGGGCTGCTGCTCTACCACCAGCAGATCATCAGCCTGCAGGATGCCGAAGGCGACTATTCGGAAATTCTGCTACGCATGAAAGGTCCCCAGGGGGAAGTCATGCCTGGCTTCTTTATGCCGATCGCGGAAAAACACGGTCTCACCAATCAGATCGATCGCTGGGTACTTGCTCGGGCGATCAAGGTGCTGAAGGCTCGCGATTCGCAAAATCAGCAAACAACGCTTTTCATCAAATTGACGGCGGGCTCATTGCAGGATGACACGTTGCTGCCATGGCTGGAGAAACAGCTCAAGTCCGCCGCGTTGAAAAACGGCCGCATCGTGCTCGAAATGACCGAAAGCAAGGTCATGACCCTGTTGCGGCCTGCCCAGGCATTCGTTGCCGGCTGGAAGAAGCTGGGCGGAGCGTTCGCACTCGAGCAGTTCGGTTCCGGCCTCAACTCCTTCCAGTTGCTCAACCATGTCGACGCGGACTATCTCAAGGTGGACCGCAGCTACATGACTGAACTGCCACAGTGTCCGGAAAACCAGAAAAAGGTCTCGGCCATCTGCCAGCAGGCACGTGAACTCAAGCGCCAGACCATTGCCGAATGGGTCGAGGACGCCACCAGTACGTCCTTGCTGTTTGCCTGCGGCGTCGACTTCGTGCAGGGCAATTTCCTGCAGGAACCCCAGCGTCTGGGCTGAGAGACGGCGGCATCCGCCGCGGCCGGTACCGGGGGCGCTAAGGCGACACGCCAAACCATGAAAAAAGCCCGCGAAGCAATTCGTGGGCTTTTTTCTGAAGTGCGAACTCTCTGGCGACAGCTACAGAGCGGATTATTCGGCCGCAGCTGCCTTGCTTGAGGCCTTTGCCGCCGCCTTGGCGGCTGCGGCAGCAGCGATATCTTCCTTGATGCGTGCAGCCTTGCCTTCCAGGCCCCGCAGGTAATACAGCTTGGCACCGCGCACTTTGCCCTTGCGCTTGACCGTAACCGAATCGATCGACGGGCTGTGCGACTGGAACACCCGCTCGACCCCGGTACCGTGGGAAATCTTGCGTACGGTAAAGGCCGAATGCAGGCCACGGCTGCGGCGCGCGATGACCACACCCTCGAACGCCTGCACACGCTCGCGATTGCCTTCCTTTACCTTGACATTGACCACCACGGTGTCGCCAGGGCCGAACTCCGGCAGCTGGCGGGTGATCTGCTCGGCTTCGAACTGTTCAATGATCTTGTTCATGGCAACACCTGTGTATTTTCAGTAACCACGGTCAGTCATCGACCGTTTTGTTGGACCGCGGCAGCTCTTTTCGAGCCTGCTCTTGTGAAGCATGTTCGCGGCGAAATTCATCCAGCAATGCACGCGACGTCATGTCCAATGCACACTGTGACAACAGATCCGGTCGGCGCGACCAGGTTCGTCCGAGTGATTGCTTCAGGCGCCAGCGGGCTATCGCCGCATGATCGCCGGACAGCAACACTTCCGGTACGGAACCCAGTGCATCATGCACCGGCTTCGTGTAGTGCGGACAATCAAGCAGACCATTCGAGAATGAATCCTGCTCCGCCGACTGCGCATCGTTCAACGCGCCATCCTGCAAGCGACCGACCGCGTCGATAACCACCGCCGCACCCAACTCGCCACCTGACAGCACATAATCGCCGATCGAAAGCTCCTCGTCGACCTCATGCGCCAGCAGGCGTTCGTCCACGCCTTCATAGCGTCCACACAGCAGGGCGATTCGCGGCAATTTCGCCAGCGCCTCAACCCTTCCCTGCGTCAGCCGCGCTCCCTGCGGACTGAGATAGATCACATGTACCGGCTCGGCCGCCGCCTCGCGCATCGCCGCCAGGGTCCGACGCAACGGCTCGATCATCATCACCATGCCCGGGCCGCCACCATACGAGGTGGCATCCACGGTCCGGTGCCGATCGAAGGTGAAGTCGCGCGGATTCCAGGTTTCCACCTGCAACAATTCGCGTTGTTGCGCGCGACCTACCACACCGACGGCAGCGCACTGGCGCACGACGTCGGGAAACAATGTAACGACATCGATGCGCATGACCCTAGATCCTTTAGCACCCGTAACCCGGCAACGTCAGAATTCAGGATCCCAGTCCACCACCATACGCCCTGCGGACAAATCCACCGAACGCACATACGAACCCTGGACAAAGGGAATCAGCCGCTCGCGCTCACTGTCCCTGACCACCACCACATCGTTGGCACCGGTAGCGAACAGGTGACTGACCCGCCCCAGAACCACCTCTTGCGTGGTGACGACCTCAAGTCCTTCGAGATCGACCCAGTAGTACTCACCTTCTGCGGGAGCCGGCAACTGCTCGCGGGCCACATGAATGTCGCAACCGATCAACGCGGTCGCCTGTTCCCGGTCATCCACACCCGGCAGTTGGGCCACCATGCCCTTGCCCTGGGCACGACCTTTCGCTCCCAGTATCTTCATCTCCCCGTCCGGCGCCACATCGAGCAGCCAGGGCTGGTAGTCGAAGATACGCGTACGTGGCTCGGCCCAGGATTCGATCTTGAGCCAGCCTTGTACGCCGTACAGCCCGACGATGCGCCCGATCAGGACGCGCCGACCGGCTGCTGCCATCACTCAGGCCGCCGGCTGCTGCTTGCCCGCTTCCTTGACCAGGGCCGCAACCTTGTCGCTCAGCTGCGCACCCTTGCCGACCCACTCCTTGACCCGATCGACGTTCAGCTCAAGGCGCTTGTCCTTGCCCGAAGCCACCGGGTTGTAATACCCGATGCTCTCGATGTTGCGACCGTCGCGCTTGCTGCGCTGATCGGTCACCACGACGTGGTAGAACGGACGACCCTTGGCGCCGCCGCGCGCGAGACGAATCTTGACCATAGTTGAACTCCAGAATTGCCGAACCAGCGGCAGCTGCACGAGAGCCGTGCGCGGTAAACGGGGCATTTTAGCGGCTTTTTCCGAAAAGGGAAGGGCTGCAGAGCAGGAGTGAGGGAAGAAGAGTGAGGAGTGAGAGAGTGCGTTTCGCTTCTTCATCGGTCTGCCCACTCGTCTTCCCTCACTTTCCACCCTTCAGCGCATCGGTGGCAGGCCACCCATGCCGCCCATGCCCTTCATCGCACCGCGCATCTGCCGCATCAGCCCCTTGCTGCCACCCCGGGACAGCTTGGACATCATCTTTTCCATCTGCATGTACTGCTTCAGCAGACGGTTCACATCGGCCGGCTGGGTGCCCGAGCCGCGGGCCACACGCGCACGACGCGAGCCGTTGAGCAGATCCGGGTGGCGGCGCTCTTTCTTGGTCATCGAGCCGATGATCGCGATCATCCGGTTCATCTCGCCATCGTTGACCTTCGACTTGACGCTGTCCGGCAGACTGGAAACACCCGGCAACTTGTCCATCAGCCCGGCCAGACCGCCCATGTTGCCCATCTGCTCCAGTTGGTCCTTCATGTCGTTCAGGTCGAAGCGCTTGCCCTTCATCACCTTCTGGGCAAGCTTCTGCGCCTTGTCCTGATCGACCTTGCGCTCGACCTCCTCAACCAGCGACAACACGTCGCCCATGCCGAGGATGCGTTGCGCCAGGCGATCCGGGTGGAATGGCTCAAGCGCATCGGTCTTCTCGCCGGCGCCGAGAAACTTGATCGGCTTGCCGGTGACGTAACGCACCGACAGTGCCGCGCCGCCACGGGCATCGCCATCGGTCTTGGTCAGGATCACACCGGTCAGTGGCAACGCCTCGTTGAAGGCCTTGGCGGTGTTGGCGGCGTCCTGGCCGGTCATCGAATCGACCACGAACAGCGTCTCGATCGGCGTGATCGCGGCGTGCAACGCCTTGATCTCGGCCATCATCGCCTCATCCACACTGAGGCGGCCGGCAGTATCGACCAGCAACACGTCGATCACTTCACGACGTGCCGCGGCGATCGCCGCCTTGGCGATCGCCAGCGGATCCTGCCCGACCTCGGACGGGAAGAACCTCACCCCGACTTGCTCGGCCAGCGTGCGCAACTGCTCGATCGCGGCCGGACGGTACACGTCGCAGCTGACCACCATCACCCGTTTCTTCTTGCGCTCCGTCAGCAGGCGCGCCAGCTTGGCCACGGTGGTGGTCTTGCCGGCACCCTGCAAGCCGGCCATCAGCACCACCGCCGGCGGCTGCGTGGCGAGGTTCAGCTCGGTATTGGCGGTACCCATCACCACCGTCAGCTCGTCACTGACGACCTTGACCAGCGCCTGCCCCGGCGACAGGCTCTTGACCACGTCCTGGCCGACCGCCCGCACCTTGATCCGCTGGATCAGTGCCTGCACCACCGGCAGCGCGACATCCGCCTCCAGCAGCGCAATACGTACTTCGCGCAGCGCCTCGCGAATATTTTCCTCGGTGAGGCGACCGCGACCGCGCAGGCGGTTGACGGTAGTGGAAAGGCGTTGGCTCAGGGATTCGAACATGACGCAACCGATTGGATGTAAAGCCCGAATTATAGCCGAGCACCCGGCAGCCTGCCGGGCTTGGCTGGGCGAGGCGAGCATTCGGTTGTGCGAGGACGAATTTCTGGCGATTCGCCGGCCCATCGTGGTTCTATAAATCAAGGAGCGGCTGGTAGTGGACCGCACGACCGGATTTGCAGACCGACCGACCAAAGACCCCAGGCTGCCAGCTCAACGCGCCAGCTGCGCCTTGATCCAACTGGCGATCACCCGGAAGGAAACCCGGCCGAGCACCCGGCTCCGATCAGGTCATGCCGGCCAGAGCCGATAGTGACATTCCCGGCGAAGTCACGGTCACCATACCCACCATCTCAGGGCGCAGGCTCGCCAGGGTTGAAGCGGCACCTGCCGCAGGCGGATTCAATCGTGTCAGTCCTCCGGCGTCCCCTCGACACGCCGATAGATGATGAACGAATACAACGCCGGAATCAGCACTGCCGCCAGGATGCAGCCGACACCGATCCAGAACGGCAAACCGAAGGCCGTGCCCAGCAGCGCGAGCAAACCCGCGATCACGAAAAGCCTTCCGGCCAGTCGGTGTGTGCGTTCCCAGGTCGCCGCGCTGGCAAGTGTCCAGGGGGTGCGGATACCGATGAAGAAATTACGCTGCAGCTTGCCCATGTAATTGCCCAGCACCATCATCAGCGCGCTGGCGCCCAGCATTGCAACGCGCGGCATCGGCAGCGCGTAGCCGGCACCGGCCAGCAATACGCATACGCCGATCACCAGGATGAAGCCCTGGATCACCAGCATCAGGCCGGTAAAGACATTCGCAAACGGCGCAATCCGGAACCGAGTTGGTGAGACCACCGGTAACAGCCAGGTGAGCAAGGCCAGCACCAGCACGCCGAGCGAAGGAATGGCCGCGGCCCAGAATCGAGGCAGCCATCCGTCGACCTCACCGGCCCAGTTCCAGTGCGAGGGCACCATGATCGGCAAGCGGTGCCATAGCCATGCGGCCACCGCCACCCCGATCAGAACGAACGCCGCCGATATCAGCAAGCTACGGGTGAATCTCATGATTTGTCTCCTGCCCGGCCACCCCGATTCGGGAACAAGTCGAAAAGTACGCGCGCGAGATCCTCGACCACGGTACTGTTGAGCGAATAGACGATGTACTGGCCGCGCCGTTCGGTGCGCACCAGGTCGGCTCGTTTGAGCACCGCGAAGTGGTGCGACAGCGAAGCGCCGGTGATCTCGAAGGCGGCGCCGATTTCACCGGCCGTCAATGCACCACCCTGCAGACGCTTGAGGATCGCGCGCCGCGTCGGGTCGGCCATCGCCTTGAAGACGTCCTGCTGTTTCATCGAAGGATCACTGCTTGCAGCATACCTAGATAATTAGACAATTATCTAATAATTGCAAGCTTGCCTGCTCGCCTGCGTGAACATCGTTCACCTCACCGGCAGGGCTGTGCCACACTTCCCCGTCATGTCGATTGTTCTCCCATCCCTGATTGCCGTGGCGCTCTATGTCGGCGCCGCGATTGTGCTGGCCGCACCGCTGACCGGCTGTCCGCATACCTTGCGGCGCCTCGGCCTGCCCGCCGCGGCCCTGGCGGTTTTGTTGCATGCCGGCGTGCTGCTGGGTGCACACGGCGGACGACTGGATCTGCATTTCTTTGCCGCGCTGTCGCTGGTCTCCTGCGTCGTGGCCGGGTTGACGGTGCTGGTCAACCTGGTGCGGCCGGTCACCGGACTGGGTGTCGTGGTGTTTCCGCTGGCCGCCGCGCTGCTGGCGCTGGACGCCTTCCTGGCACCACCCACCGCACCCACCCCGATGGACTGGCAGATCAAGCTGCATGTAATCATTGCCGTGCTTGGCTACAGTGTGTTGTCGATCGCCGCCGTGCTGGCGATCCTGCTGGCCTTCCAGGAGCGCGCCCTGCGCTCGCATCGACCGGGGCGGCTGATCCGTGCCCTGCCACCGTTGACACAGACCGAAAACCTGCTGTTCCGGCTGATCGGCATCGGCTTCTTCCTGCTTACGATGACCTTGTTCAGCGGCATGCTGTTCATCAGCAATATCCGCGCCCAGCATCTGTTGCATACCACCGTACTGACGGTGATCGCCTGGCTGATCTTCGGCGCCCTGCTGTGGGGACGCTGGCGCCACGGCTGGCGTGGCCGCAGTGCGGTCAACCTGACCCTGCTCGGCATGACGGTTCTGGTGCTGGCGTTTTTCGGTACCAAGGCGGTACTGGAGCTGGTCCTGCATCGAAGCGTGTAGATGAAACCTCCCCAATACATTCTCACCCTGTCCTGTCCCGACCAGTCCGGCATCGTTGCCGCTGTATCCAGTCAACTCGCGGCGAACGGTTGCAACATCCTCGAAGCACAACAATACGGGGATCTCGAAACCTCGCGCTTCTTCATGCGGCTGGTGTTTCTCGGTACCGCTGAAAACGATTCGTTGGCAGCCATGAAGCAGGTGTTCGAACCGCTGGCGCAGCGCTTCGACATGCGATGGAGCCTGAACAACCGCGAGCGACGGCGGCGTGTGCTTTTGATGGTGTCCAGGTTCGACCATTGCCTGGCGGACATCCTCTACCGCTGGCGCACCGACGAACTGGCGATGGAGATCGTCGGCATTGTCTCCAACCATCCAAGGGACACATTCCGCCATCTCGACTTCAGCGACATTCCCTTCCACTATTTGCCTGTGGACAGGAACAACAAGCTGGGTCAGGAAGCCAGGGTGCTGGCGGTCATCGAGCAAAGCCGTACCGAATTGGTGGTGTTGGCGCGCTACATGCAAGTACTTTCCAACCGCCTTGCCAACAAGCTGGCCGGGCGATGCATCAATATCCATCACTCGTTTCTCCCCGGCTTCAAGGGGGCCAGGCCTTACCATCAGGCACACCGCCGCGGAGTGAAACTGATCGGTGCCACCGCCCATTTCGTCACCTCCGACCTCGATGAGGGCCCGATCATCGAGCAGGACATCGAGCGTATTAGCCACCACGACACGGCCGAGGACATGATCCGCATCGGCCGTGACATCGAACGCCGGGTACTGGCGCGTACACTACGTTACGTGCTCGACGACCGGGTACTTGTCGACGGCCACAAGACGGTGATTTTCTCTTCCTGACCCACTATCGCCCTGGTGATTCCATGCAACTGATCGGCATGCTCGACTCCCCTTTCGTCCGCCGCACCGCGATATCCCTGCAGATGCTCGGCATGCCGTTCGAGCATCGTTCGCTGTCAGTGTTTTCCGACTTCGATGCGTTTCATCAGATCAACCCGCTGGTCAAGGCACCGACGCTGGTCTGCGATGACGGCATGCAACTGGTCGATTCCAGCCTGATCATCGACTATGCCGAATCGACGGTAGCGCCCGAAAAGCGCCTGCTCCCGGTCGAACCGACCAGACGCCGCTCGGCGCTGCGCCTGGTGGGCGTAGCCCTGCTCGCGGCGGAAAAAGCCGTGCAAATCGTCTATGAGCGCAAACGCCCGGATGCGTTGCGTTCCGAGTCGTGGCTGGCCCGCGTCAGCGGCCAGCTGAACTCGGCCTGCAAGCTGCTGGAACAACAGGCAGGCGAGATCGGCCCGGGCTGGTTGCAGGGTGAAAACCCGGGACAGGCGGACATCACCGTGGCCGTGGCGTGGGGCTTCATCCAGCTGGTGACAGCGGAGCTAGTCGACGCCGCGGATTATCCGACCCTGGTGGCCCTCGCCGCCCGCGCCGAGCAGTTGCCGGCGTTTCAGGCCTGGCCATTGCCCAGCGACTGACCGCGTCAGCGGCAGGCATCGATCGCTTCGGAAAGGCGTTCCACACCCACCACCACCAGATCGCCGAAGCGTCCCTGCTTCGGCGCATTGGCCTTCGGCACGATCGCCCGCCTGAAGCCGTGCGTGGAGGCCTCCTTCAATCGCTCCTCGCCGTTCGGTACCGGGCGAATCTCGCCGGACAGGCCGACTTCACCGAAGGTAACGGTTTGCTCGGGCAACGGCCGGTCACGCAGCGACGACAGCACCGCCAGCAGCACCGGCAGATCGGCCGCGGTCTCCTGTACCCGGATGCCGCCAACCACGTTGACGAACACGTCCTGGTCATATGCCGCGACGCCGCCATGGCGATGCAGCACGGCCAGCAGCATGGCCAGCCGATTCTGCTCCAGCCCCAGCGCCACCCGGCGCGGATTGCCCAGCGAGGACTGGTCGACCAGCGCCTGCACCTCCACCAGCAACGGCCGGGTACCTTCGCGAGTCACCATCACCGCACTGCCGGAGGTCGGTCCGCTGTGCGCAGACAAGAAGATTGCCGACGGATTCGGCACCTCGCGCAAACCCTTGTCCGACATCGCGAACACGCCCAGTTCGTTGACCGCACCGAAACGGTTCTTGAACGCCCGCAATACCCGGAACCGACTGCCCGACTCACCCTCGAAATACAGCACCGCGTCCACCATGTGCTCGAGCACGCGCGGCCCGGCGATACCGCCTTCCTTGGTCACGTGGCCCACCAGGAATACCGAGGTACCTGTCTCCTTGGCAAAGCGCGTCAACTTGGCCGCCGACTCGCGCACCTGGCTGACCGAGCCCGGCGCCGCCGTGAGCAGCTCGGTCCAGATGGTCTGGATCGAGTCGATCACCAGCACCCGCGGCCGCGTGGCCATCGCCTGCTCGAGAATCCGCTCGATGCAGGTCTCCGCCAGGGCCTGCAACGGCGCCAGCGGCAGGCCGAGTCGCTGTGCCCGGGAGGCGACCTGCGACAAGGACTCCTCGCCGGTGACGTAGACGCTGGCCAGGTGCGCGCCCAGCGTACCGAGCATCTGCAGCAACAGCGTCGACTTGCCGATCCCCGGGTCGCCGCCGATCAGCACCACCGAACCCTGCACCAGACCGCCTCCAAGCACCCGGTCGAGCTCGCCGATGCCGGTGTGGGTACGCGCCTCCGCCGTCAGTGCCACCTCGGTCAGCGGGGTGATCCTTGCCGCGCCGGCCGCCTGGCCGGCATAGCTCGATCGCTGGGCGCCGACCGACGACTTGGCAGCCGACGCCGGCGCCAGCACGATCTCGCTGAGCACGTTCCAGACGCCGCACTCGATGCACTGACCCTGCCACTTGCTATGCTCGGCACCGCATTCGGTACAGACGTAGGCGGTCTTGGCCTTGGCCATGCGAATTCCTGACTGAAAACCAGAGAGGGGCGTGAGCTTAGCCTGCCGTCATCGCAAACCGCGAGACGCGGCGACAGCAACCTGGCCTCCCACGCCCGCGGGCGTATGCCCGATCAGCTATCGTCCTCGACGAAAAGTACCCGGCGGGTCATGCCACAGGTAAGATCGTAGGAGAGAGTGCCGGCGCGGGCGGCGATGGTTTCCACCGGAAGTCCGCTACCCCACAGCACGACTTCGTCACCGATTTTCGCCGCCGGCGCCGTGCGCAGGTCGAGCGTGATCAGGTCCATCGACACCCGGCCGATCAGCGGTACGCGCTGCTCGCCGACCAGCACCGGCGTTCCGCTGGCGGCACTGCGCGGATAGCCATCGCCGTAGCCGACCGCGGCGACGCCGACCGGCATGTCTTCCGGGCAGCTCCAGGTGCCGTTGTAGCCGATGCGCTCGCCCTTGCCGATACGGTTGATCGCGATCAGGCGGGTGCTCAAGGTCATCGCCGGACGAAAGCCGAAGTCGGCGCCGCTCTTGCCGTCGACCACCGACAGTCCGTACAGCAGCCCCCCGGTGCGCACCCAGTCGCCGCGCGCCTCGGGCCAGCCGAGCACGGCGGCGGAATTGGACAGCGAACGCGGACCGCTGAACTGCCGGGTCGCCTCGGCGAAACGCGCGATCTGTGCAGGCGTCTGCGTTCCCTCGAACCGCTCCGCATCGGAAAAATGCGTGAGCAAACCAATCTCGGGGTCAACGCCCTGCATCGCAACGAGCTGCGCGTGCACCGCCGCCACCTGTTCCGGCGCGAAGCCGAGCCGGTGCATGCCGCTGTCAATCTTCAGCCACGCGCGCAGGCGGCCACGCCCGGGTGAAGCCTGCGCCAGCCACTGCAGTTGCGTGGGATGATGGATCGCCGCATCCAACTGCAGGCGCTGCATCTCGGCGATGTCGTGGGCACTGTCCGGGCCGGACAACACCACGATGCGCTGATGATGCCCCGCCGCGCGCAAGCGCAAGCCATCGCCCAGGGCCGCCACGGCAAACGCGTCGACCTGGCCATCCAGCGCACGCGCCACCCGCTCCAGACCATGCCCATAGGCATCGGCCTTGACCACGGCCATGACCCTGGCCGGAGCCGCCAGCGTCCTGATACGCGCCAGGTTGTGGCGCAGTGCGCCGAGGTGGATGGTGGCGACGGTGGTACGGCTCATCGGGATCCGGCCGTGGCGTCAATCAAACGAACCGACGAATGAATCCGGTGCGTAATTCTCGAACTTGGTGTACTGGCCGAGGAAGGTCAGCTTGCAGGTGTCGGTCGGACCGTTGCGCTGCTTGCCAATGATGATCTCGGCCATGCCCTTGTCCGGCGACTCCTTGTTGTAGTACTCGTCGCGGTAGATGAACATGATCACGTCGGCGTCCTGCTCGATCGCGCCGGACTCGCGCAGATCGGACATCATCGGCCGCTTGTCGGCACGCTGCTCCAGCGAGCGGTTCAACTGCGACAGGGCGATCACCGGCACGTTGAGCTCCTTGGCGAGGCCCTTCAGTGAACGCGAAATTTCTGAAATTTCGGTGGCACGATTCTCCTTGTTGCCGGGCACCTGCATCAATTGCAGGTAATCGATCACGATCAACCCCAGGCCACCATGCTCGCGATGCAGGCGGCGCGAGCGCGAGCGCAGCTCCACCGGCGACAGGCTGGGCGTATCGTCGATGAAGATCTTCGCTTCCGAAAGTATCGAGATCGCGTTGGAGACGCGCGGCCAGTCTTCCTCCTGCAGGTCGCCATTGCGCAGATGTTGCTGATGGATGCGCCCGACCGAGGAAATCAGCCGGAACGCCAGCTGTGAGGCGGACATTTCCATCGAAAACACCACCACCGCCTTCTTGCTGCGCAATGCGGCGGTCTCGGCGATGTTCAGCGCAAATGCGGTCTTGCCCATCGACGGACGGGCCGCCACGATGATCAGGTCCGAAGGCTGCAGCCCCGAGGTAAGCTCGTCCAGGTCGTTGAAGCCGGTGGTGACGCCGGTAAGCTGGCCGCGATTCTCATAGCGCTCGGTCAGCAGGCGGAACGCGTCCTTGACGGCGTCCCGCATCGAGACGGAATCCTTCTTGCCGCGTGCGCCGGACTCGGCGATGTGGAAGACGCGCTGCTCGGCGTTTTCCAGCACCTCCTGCATGCTCTTGCCTTCGGGCCGGTAACCATCCTCGGTGATCGAGGTACCCGCGTCGATCAGCTGCCGCAATACCGATTTTTCGCGCACGATATCGGCATAGGCCGCGATGTTGGCAGCGCTCGGCGTGCTGTTGGCCAGCTCGATCAGGTAACCGGCGCCACCCACCATCTCGACCAGCCCGCTGCTTTCGAACCAGTCGCCCAGGGTCACCGCATCACACGGCATGCCCTTGTTGGCCAGCTCGTTGATCGCACGCCAGATCAGACGGTGATCCTTGCGGTAGAAATCCTGTTCGGCCAGCCGGTCGGCAACCTTGTCCAAGGCATCCGGCGCCAGCATCAACCCGCCCAGCACGGCCTGTTCGGCATCGATCGAATGCGGCGGCACGCGCAGCGCCTCAATGGCCGGGGTCGAGGATTTGCGTTCGGGCACGAAAGACATCGATCTACCTCGGGGGAAATGGCATATGACCGGTAGGCGACGCAGCGGCGCCTTGCGCGAGATCACACCCGTACCATCATGCGCGGCGGCGTCTCATCCGTCGAGACAACAAGTCTGTGGAAAACCTGTGAGTTGCTGGGGATAAGAGAGCTGCACGGGAAACAGCGTGCGGATGGACCGGCGCAGGCAAGACTCTGCTGACCTGGTTGGTTGGCCTTGCGCACAAACCAACGGGCGCCTCGCGGCGCCCGTTGGTCTCCATCGACGGGAGATAGCCCGGTATCGGCCAGCTCAGTCGGCGACGACGATTACCTTGACGCTGGTATGCACGTCGGCGTGCAGATGCAGTGCCACGTCGAATTCACCGGTGTGGCGAAGCGGGCCTTCACCCAGAATCACCTCACCCTTGTTGACCTCGTGACCCGCGGCCGACAGCGCCTCGGAAATATCACGCGGACCGACCGAACCGAACAACTTGCCTTCGGCGCTGGCATGGGTGGCGATGGTCACCGACACGCCATCCAGCTTGCCCTTGCGGGCCTCGGCATCGGCCAGCTGGCTGTCGGCCTTCGCCTGGTATTCGGCGCGGCGCTGTTCGAAAGCCGCCAGATTGGCGGCATTCACGCGTACGGCCTTGCCCTGCGGCAACAGGTAGTTGCGACCATAACCGGGCTTCACGACGACCTTGTCGCCGAGCGTCCCGAGGTTGCGGACTTTCTGCAGAAGAATGAGTTCCATGGTGATTCCTGTTTCGTTAGCGCCGGCTTGGCCCGACGCAGCCGTGGACGGCTGTCCGAAGGTATGGCGCCCTCTCCCCGTCGGCGAGAGGGCTGGGCTGAGGGGCTGGGCACCAACCCCTCATCGGCCCCGTGGGCAACTTCATTCAGGCCATCCATGGCCCTCACTCTCCGGACAACTTGTACCGTGCACATCGGCTTTCCTGCCGATCTGTGCCCCGGGGAGGGTTGTTGTCAGACGTCGTGGTTGTCGGTATATGGCAGCAACGACAGGAAGCGCGCACGCTTGATCGCAGTAGCCAGCTGGCGCTGGTAACGCGCCTTGGTCCCGGTGATGCGGCTCGGCACGATCTTGCCGTTCTCGGTAACGTACTGGCGCAAGGTGTTGAGATCCTTGTAGTCGATCTCCTTCACATCTTCGGCAGTGAAGCGGCAAAACTTGCGGCGGCGGAAAAACTTGGACATGGTCTAGGCTCCTGATTAGTCGTCGCTGTCGCGATCGTTGTCGCTATCGCTGTCGTCGCGCCCACGCGGGCGACTGTCGCCATCGTTCTCGTCATCACGACGACGGGTCGACTTGGCATCATCCTTTTCCTTGCTCTTGAGGATGAAGGACGGCTCGGTGTCGGCTTCGTTACGACGCACCACCAGGTGACGCAACACGGCATCGTTGAAGCGGAAACCCGACTCCAGCTCGTTCAGCGCGTTCTGACTCACTTCGATGTTGAACATCACGTAGTGAGCCTTGGCCAGGTTCACGATCGGGTAGGCCAGCTGACGACGGCCCCAGTCTTCCAGGCGATGAATCTTGCCACCGTCGGTCTCGATCACCGCCTTGTAGCGCTCGATCATGGCCGGAACCTGCTCGCTCTGGTCAGGGTGGACCAGAAACACGACTTCGTAATGACGCAGGGTCATCGTGGGGTAACTCCTTGTGGATGCAGCCTGATCGGCCTCGCAGCCTCCCGTCGGTGCGGTGAGGCAAGTACCCGCCCACCGCTTGCTGGCATGGACAGAAGCGGAATTGTACGGTGTCGACGAGCGATCACGCAAGTTGTTGAAATCAATGATCGAGGCAGACCTATCGACTCAGCCGACAGTGAAACTCTCGCCGCAGCCGCATTCCCCGGTGGCATTCGGGTTGTGGAACACGAAGCTGGCGTTGAGTCCCTGCCGCTGGAAGTCGATCACCGTGCCCTCGACCATGGCCAGGTTCTTGTCACTGACGATCAGTGGCAACCCGTCCACCTCGACCAGTTGGTCGCCCTCTCCGAGCGTCTCGGCCAGGTCCACCACATAGGCAAACCCCGAACAACCCGTGCGCTTGACGCCGAAACGCACCCCGGCTGCTGCCGGCGTAGCCTGCAGGAAATGGCGCATGCGCTGGTTGGCGGCGGGTGTGATGGTGATGGTCATGACGACGATTCCAGGTTCGACAAGTGGTCCGGATTGTCACAGTCCGGGCGCTGGCTAGATTATCATGCGGGTTTGATCCGGTGTGCCCGCCTTGTGCGGTGGCGCCGTTTCGTTACCACGCGTACCGATATGCGGCGCATCAGCAGGAGTTTCAATTCATGGCAGTGGTCAGTGTGAAACAGGCGCTTTCCGGCACACTCGATGCCGGCAGCACGGTGACGGTCCGAGGCTGGGTTCGCACCCGGCGCGATTCCAAGGCCGGCCTGTCCTTCGTCAACGTGACCGACGGCTCCTGCTTCGACCCGATCCAGGCCGTGGTGCCGGCCACCCTGGCCAACTACGACGATGAGGTGAAGCATCTCACCGCCGGCGCGGGTGTCATCGTCAGCGGCACCCTGGTGCCATCGCAGGGCAAGGGGCAGCGTTTCGAGCTACAGGCGAGCGAGGTGACCGTTACCGGCCTGGTCGACGACCCGGAAACCTACCCGATCCAGCCCAAGCAGCACTCGATGGAGTTCCTGCGCGAAGTGGCCCACCTGCGCCCACGCACCAACCTGTTCGGCGCAGTCACCCGGGTGCGCCACACCATGATGATGGCGATCCACCGCCATCTCACCGAACAGGGTTTCTTCTGGATCAACACCCCGATCATCACCACCTCGGACGCCGAGGGCGCCGGCGAGATGTTTCGCCTGTCCACCCTGGACCTGGCCAATCTGCCGCGCACGCCCGACGGCAAGATCGACTTCCGCCAGGATTTCTTCGGCCGCGAGGCGTTCCTTACCGTCTCCGGCCAGCTCAATGTCGAGGCCTACTGCCTGGCGATGAGCAAGGTCTATACCTTTGGCCCAGCCTTCCGTGCCGAGCATTCCAATACGCCGCGCCATCTGGCCGAGTTCTGGATGGTCGAGCCGGAGATCGCCTTCGCCGATCTCGCTGCCACCGCCGACTGCGCCGAGGGCTTCCTCAAGGCGATCTTCAAGGCGGTGCTGGACGAGCGCGCCGACGACATGGCGTTTTTCGCCGAGCGGGTGCAAGCGGACGCGATCAGCCGCATCGAGGCCTTCATTGCCCAGCCGTTCGAGCGCATCGACTACACCGACGCGATCGAGATCCTGAAAAAGTCCGGACAGAAGTTCGAATATCCGGTGGCCTGGGGCGTGGATCTGCAGACCGAGCACGAACGCTATCTCGCCGAGAAACATATCGGACGTCCGGTGGTCGTGATGAATTACCCCGAGCAGATCAAGGCGTTCTACATGCGCTTGAACGACGACGAGAAAACCGTGGCGGCGATGGACGTGCTGGCACCCGGCATCGGCGAGATCATCGGCGGTGCGCAACGCGAGGAGCGACTCGACCACCTCGACCGCCGCATGGCCAAGTTCGGCCTCGATACCGGTACCTATGACTGGTACCGTGACCTGCGTCGCTATGGCACGGTGCCGCACGCCGGTTTCGGGCTGGGTTTCGAGCGGCTGCTGGTCTACGTTTGCGGTCTGTCCAACATCCGCGACGCGATCCCCTACCCCCGCGCTGCCGGGACCGCGGAATTCTGAGCCCCCTCACTGACAAGCCATGCCGCACCGACCCCCTCTCCTTGCCAGCATCCTGATCGTCGCGCTCGTGCTGGGCGGCTGTCACAGCGTGACGATGCTGATTCCACCGAATCTGCGACCACCGTCGGAGAACAGCGCCGATGCGCTTGATCTGGCCCGACAGAAGCTGCAGCAGGCCACGCCATGCTGCAACAGTTTTGCCGATTTCTCCTACCGCAAGCTGTTGCCCTGGCAGCCGGAAAAATTCGTCCTCGGTAGCGGCAGCATGGTGGCCAACCTCAATGGAACGCCAAGCTACTTCCTCGCCTTCCGCCTGCCCACCGGCGTCAAGCTGCCCTACCGGGTGGCGCTGAAATCTGAATTGAATGGCCGCTGGTTGCATTCCAGCTATCTGTTTGCACCTACCATCGTGGTGCTGGACGCCGGGTTTCAATCGATCCATTCGCAAGATGTCGGACTGTGCGAGCACATGGGCTGGAGCGACGAGACCACCGGCGCTTTCGGCGACATCACGATCAGCCAGCCCAGAGCCCGATACCTGCTGGTCTACAGCTCGGCGAAGCAGCAATCGGGCAAGACCTACTGGGAACAGTCACCCGCCTCGTTTTCCACCAAGGCCACCCTCGACATGAATTCCGCCGGCAGTTTCAGCATCCCCCACGGCCCGGACGGCACGCTGTGGATCGGCATGATGAACACCACCTATGCCAAGGCCGTGGACAATGCGATCTGCAAGAAGGCGCCCGAAGGCGATGGCGTGCTCAATACGCTGCGCACGGTACTGCCTCTCCCCTGGAGCAACAACGGCAGTGCCTCAAAGGGTAACGGCAGTCATCGATGATCATCCTTTATCTCGCGCTGCTGCTTGGTGGCATCAGCCTGTTCGCGTTGTCCTACGTCGCACAGTTTCGCATCGCGCGATTGATGCGCGCACGCTATCTGCAGCATTGGAAAATCATCGCCGAACCGGATCACGGCAAGGCCAGCGGGTTCCGGACCTGGATTCGGCTGCAGCATGCGCTGCGCTCACCCGCCCTGCCGGCACTGGCCGACTCCGACATCGACCGCTGGCAACGCATCTGGCGTTACAGCCCCTGGCTGGGCTGGTCGTGCTGGTTCGGGGCACTGGCCATGCGACTGTGGCTGCATTGACGATCAACGGGAGTACCGGATGCATCTGGATCTGACAGGTCGCCACGCCCTCATCTGTGGCGCCTCGCAAGGTATCGGCCGTGCCAGCGCCTTCGAACTGGCGGCGCTTGGCGCCAGCGTCACCGTGCTGGCCCGACGCGGCGAGGTGCTGGCTGCACTGGTGCCAACACTGCCGCACATCCACGATACCCAGACGCACGGTTTTGTCGTTGCTGACGCCGCCGATACCGACGCGTTGCGTGCTCTGGCCGAAAAGCTGGTATCGACCGCGCCGGTGCATATCCTGATCAACAACACCGGCGGCCCACCACCCGGAACCGTCAGCGACGCCACACCGGCCGAATTTCTCGACGCGTACCGCAAGCACCTGCTGGCAAACCATGTGCTGGCGCAGACCGTCATTCCCGGCATGCGGCAAGCCGGCTGGGGGCGCATCATCAACATCATCTCGACCTCGGTGCGGGAGCCGATTCCCGGCATCGGCGTGTCCAACACCACGCGTGGCGCCGTTGCCAGCTGGGCCAAGACACTGTCCCTCGAGCTGGCGCCGTCCGGCATTACTGTCAACAATGTGCTGCCCGGTTCGACCCAGACGCCGCGTATCGAGCAAATCATCGCCGCACGGGCACAGAAAACCGGTCTCAGTGAGCACGACGTACAGCGGCAGATGACCGCGGAAATTCCGCTCGGCCGCTTTGCCGACCCTGCCGAGACCGCGGCCGTGGTGGCCTTCCTTGCCTCGCCGGCTGCCAGTTACGTCACCGGCGTCAGTCTGCCGGTGGATGGCGGCCGGATGCATTCGCTGTAGTCGACTTCGACGCACCGATATGACATACGCTGGCGTTCGGTGCATTTGCCGCGCGCTGGATTTAAGCTTGTACCGATGCCCATCACGCGCCTCTCCAATCTGATCGACGGTCGCCTTCAGGCTGCGGTCGCCGATGCATGGCTCGACGTTTTCGAACCGGCCACCGGCAAGGCCTTTGCGCAGTGCCCCGATTCCGATGCGGCGGATATCGATGCCGCCGTGGCCGCCGCCGTTCGGGCCGCCGCAGACTGGGCCAACACCCCGCTCGAACAGCGCGCACGTCTGCTGCAACGACTGGCCGAGCTGATCGAGGCGCGACTGGACGAGTTCGCCGCGCTGGAATCGCGCGACAGCGGCAAGCCGTTGAGCCTCGCCCGCCAGCTCGATATCCCCCGCGCTGTCAGCAATCTACGCTACTTCGCGGCCGCGATCAGCGCATGGGGCAGCGAATCGCATGCGATGGCGATGGGGTCTGACGACAGCGGCGCGATCAACTACACGCTGCGCCAGCCACTGGGTGTGGTCGGCTGCATCAGCCCGTGGAACCTGCCGCTGTATCTGTTTACCTGGAAAATCGCACCCGCGCTGGCCGCCGGCAACACCGTGGTCGCCAAGCCTTCCGAGATCACTCCCTGCAGCGCTGCCCTGCTCGGCCAGCTGAGCATCGAGGCCGGCTTCCCCGCCGGGGTGCTGAATATCGTGCAGGGGCGTGGAGCGCGCGTCGGCCAGGCACTGGTGGAACACCCGCAGGTCAAGGCGATCGCCTTCACCGGCAGCACCGCCACCGGAGCACGGATAGCCGCTGCCGCCGCGCCGCAGTTCAAGAAAATCTCGCTTGAAATGGGCGGCAAGAATCCGACGATCGTGTTTGCCGATGCCGACCTCGACGACGCGGCCATGGATACCATCGTGCGCTCGGGTTTTGCCAACCAGGGAGAAATCTGCCTGTGCGGCTCGCGCCTGCTGGTGCAACGCTCGATTTACCAGGCCTTCCGCAGCCGCTATCTCGCCCGCGTGCAGGCGCTGCGTACCGGCGATCCCGAGATGCCGGAGAGCAACCTGGGCGCACTGGTGTCCAGGGCGCATCGGGAAAAAGTGCTGGGCTGCATCGAGCAGGCCCGTGCCGAGGGCGGCCAGGTGCTGTGTGGCGGCCACCCGGTCACGTTGAGCGGTCGTTGCGCCGATGGCTGGTTCGTCGCCCCGACGGTGATCGAGGGCCTGTCCTGCACAGCGTCGACCAACCAGCAGGAAATTTTCGGCCCGGTGGTCAGCCTGATCCCGTTCGAGGACGAGGCCGCGGCGCTGGCGATCGCCAATGACAGTCGCTACGGCCTTGCCGCCTCGCTATGGACGCAGGATCTTTCCCGCGCGCACCGGTTTGCCGCCCGTCTCGCCGTCGGTATCGTCTGGGTCAACTGCTGGATGTTGCGTGATTTGCGCACGCCATTCGGCGGCACCCGCCAATCCGGCCTCGGTCGCGAGGGCGGCACCGAGGCACTGCATTTCTTCACCGAACCGAAAAATATCTGTATTCGTTACTGACGGAGAGTCACCCATGAAAAATCTGGCCGTGAGAGTTGCCTTGTGAACGCCCCGCTACATGAACTGCTCGAGAGCAACCGCCGCTGGTCCGCCGAGATGCGAGCCCAGGACCCGCGCTTCTTCGAACAACTGGCGAAGCAGCAGTCACCCAAGTACCTGTGGATCGGCTGTTCCGATTCGCGCGTTCCCGCCACCCAGATCGTCGACCTGCCACCGGGCGAGATCTTCGTCCAGCGCAACGTGGCCAACGTGGTCTCGCACAGCGACCTGAATTGCCTCAGCGCGATCCAGTTCGCGGTGGACATCCTCAAGGTCGAGCACATCATCGTCGTCGGCCACTACGGCTGCGGCGGGGTGCAGGCGGTACTCGACGAGCGCCGGCTCGGCCTGGTCGACAACTGGCTGCGTCATGTCGGCGACGTGGCGGAAAAACACAACTCGATGCTAGCCGGACTGGATCTGATGCCGTTGCGCAACGCCCGCCTGTGCGAACTCAATGCGATCGAGCAGGTCACCAACGTCTGCCGCACCACGATGGTGATGGATGCCTGGGAACGCGGGCAGAAGCTGTCGGTCCACGCCTGGTGCTACAGCCTGGACAACGGTCACATGAGCGACCTGAACATGCACGTCGACTCCCGGGCCGAGCTGCAACCGGCCTATGAGCATGCGCTGCAAAGACTGCTCAGGGTTCCGGTCGCGATGTCGTGAGCGCTGGCATCCGCACCGATACCGCGCCGGCGCCGGTCGGCGCCTATCCGCATGCACGGCGGGTGGGAAACCTGCTGTTCCTGTCGGGCGTCGGACCGCGCCGACCGGGTGACGGCCACATAGCGGGCAATGTGCACGACCACGACGGCACGTTGACCGGCTACGACTTCGACGCGCAGTGCCGGCAGGTGTTTGCCAATGTGGCTGCGGTGCTGCAGGCAAGCGGCGCGGCATGCAGCGACCTGGTCGATATCACCGTGTTTCTGACCGACCTGCCGCGCGATTTCGCCACCTACAACCGGCTTTATGCGGAACACTTCGCCGGGGTCGACGCCTGTCGCACCACCGTGGGCATCAGCACCTTGCCCACGCCGATCGCGATCGAGCTGAAATGTATCGCCGCCTGGCCAACCGCTGGCTGAAGATCAGCCCGATTCGCCACTGACGTCGACCACGGCTTCAGCGCAACGTGATCTGCAACAAGTGTGCGATCAGCTCCTGCACCGCGACCGCCCTGGCCGTGTCGTAGTCGAAACTCGCCTCGTCCATATAGTTCAGTTGCACCAGCTCCAGCTGTACCGCCTGCACGCCGCTGTCGGGCTTTCCGTAGTGACGGGTGATATAGCCGCCCTTGAAGCGGCCGTTAAGCGTAAAGCTGTAGCGTGACTGCGACATCAGGCAAGCCTGCAAGGCATCCTGCAGCGCCGCTCCGCAGCTGGCACCGGAGGCGGTGCCGAGATTGAAATCGGGCAGTCGTCCCTCGAACAGCATCGGCACCCGGCTGCGAATGGAGTGCCCCTCCCACAACACGGCCCGACCGTGTTCGGCGCACAGCCGCGCCAACTCCTGCGCCAATGCCTGGTGATAAGGCTGCCAGAATTCCGCGATCCGTTGCTGCACCTCGATCGCGTCGGGCTCGGCGTGATCAAGGTACAGCGGCTCGCCGTCGAAGCCGATGGTCGGTACCAGGCCGGTCTCGCTCTGCCCCGGATACAGCGCATGGCCATCGGCCGGGCGATTGAGATCGATCACATAACGTGAGTTCAGCGGCCTCAACAGGCTGGCACCCAGACGCTGCGCCAGCGGGCCATACAGGCGTCCGACATGCCAGTCGGTGTCGGGCGAACGCCGGGCCGACGGGCGCATCCGCGCCGCCACGGCCGCGGGTATCGCACTGCCATCATGCGGCAGGCTGATCAGTAACGGGGTATTGCCGCGCTGCAGGGTGAAATTGGCCATCCGGGCATTCTACTCAGAGGCTGTGAAAAATACGGACGCCGTAGCGAGAGCGTCGCCGGGCGTTCGTGCCGGCGGCGCTCGGAGTCGGCGGGCGATTTTTTCACAGCCTCTCAGCCCATCAACACCAGTTCTTCCGCCGAGGTGGGGTGAATCGCCACGGTAGCGTCCAGGTCGGCCTTGTGCAGGCCACAGTTCATGGCCACCGCGAACCCCTGCAGCATTTCATCGACGCCAGGGCCCAGCGCATGGATGCCGACCACCCGCTCCGCGTCGCCGACGCACACCAGTTTCATCATGCTCTGCCCGAGATGACCCGCCAGCGCCCACTGCATCGGGGTGAACTGGCTGGTATGTACCTTGACCGCGTCGCCGTATTGTTGCCGGGCCTGCGCCTCGGTCAGGCCCACCATGCCAAGTGGCGGTTCGGTAAACAGCACGGTGGGGATGTTTTGCGGGTCGAGCCGGGCCTCCGGTTTGCCACCGAACAGGCGATCGGCAAGATAGCGCCCAGCCGCTACCGCAACCGGGGTCAAGGGCTTCTGGTCGGTGACGTCGCCGACGGCATGAATGCCCGGCTGGCTGGTGTTCTGCCAGGCATCCACCCGCACATGGCCGGCCTGGTCGGTTTCCACCCCGGCCGCATCCAGTCCGATCGCGTCAGTATTGGGCACCCGTCCGACCGCCCACAGCAACAGGTCGCAGGGACCAGGCTGAGCTGAACCGGCGACCTCCAGCGAGATGCCGTCCGAGGTCTTGTGCACCGCCTGGATCGCGTCGACCTGGCGCAGATGGATGCCTGCCGCATTCATCTGTCCGCGCAAGGCTTGAACCAGCTCCGCGTCGAAACCCTCCAGCAAGGCACCCCGCAGCAGCACTTCCACCTTGCTGCCGAGCGCGTGCAGCAAGCCGGCAAACTCAGCCGCCACATAGCCGCCACCGACGACCAGCACCCGCGGCGGCAAGGTACGCAGCGCAAACATGTCGTCCGAAACCAGCCCGAGCTCGAAACCCGGCAGTGCCAGGCGACGAGGGCGGCCACCGGTGGCAATCACGATTCGTGGTGCCGTCAGCCTGCTGCCGTCCTCCAGCTCGACGGTATCGTCACCACGCAGGCTTGCGGCCTGACGCAGCAGTTGCACGCCGGCCTGTTGCAAACGCTGCACATAACGTTGGTCGATTCCATCGATGTAGCGACGGCGCAGGTCGCCAAAGTGCGCCCAGTCGAGCGCCCCGGGTCGCGAGGCGAAACCGATGTCGACCGCCAGCTGCTGTACCTGCGCCCATTGCGCGGCGTACCACCAGGCCTTCTTCGGCACGCATCCGCGATGCACACAGGTTCCGCCCAGGGCGCCCGGATCGAGCAACGCCACGCGGGCACCATGGTGGGCAGCGCGAAACGCCGTCGCCAGCCCGGCGGAGCCGGCACCCAGAACAATCAGATCATGCGTAGTGGTCACGGGACGCTCCGTCGAAGAGGGTTCAACCCTAGCAGGCTGAAAGGGGAGGAAGTCTCTTTTTACCCGGTCGGACTTTGGTCAGCCGGCCGGCGAAATCCGCCTGTGCGGACCCCTACTTCCGCCGCTTCTTGCTGCATAGAACCACCATGGGCCGGCGAATCGTCGGAAATCCGTCCTCGCACCGCCGAATGCTCGCCTCGACCAGCAAAGCCCGACCGGCTGCTGGCTGCTGGCCGATGACGGCTGGCGCCGGTATGCATCTTCACCTTGTCGAACCACGTCGCCGCGATCGAAACCTGCCCGGTTACAGCCCGAAGCGCGCAGGTGCGTACGCCTTCGCATCGATCGGCGACGGCGGGCCGCCGAGCATCGCGGCGATCAACTCGCCGGTGGCCGCCGACATGCTGACACCCAGCATGCCGTGCGCAGTGGCATACAGGAGATTCGACCAACGCGTACTGGGACCGACGATCGGTACCTCATCCACGCTCATCGGCCGCCAGCCCCACCACTCCTCCAGCAGCTCAGGACCTTCGGGAACCTGCAGGCAAGTCGCCGCGCCACGCCGCAAGGCCTCGAGTCGTGAGCGATTGAGGCCTTCGACATAGCCGGAAAATTCCATCGTGCTGCCAAGCCGGTAACCACTGCCCCACGAGGTAACGCATACAGACGCTTCGCGCAGCACCAAGGCATGCCGTGGCGATCGCATCGGGCGACTGTAGGTGAGGGAGTAGCCTTTGCCCGGCTGCATGGGCAGGCGTAGACCCAGCCTGGATCCCAGCAGCGGCGACCATGCTCCCAGCGCCAGCAACACGCGATCCCCGGCGAACGGGCCACGGGCACTGTGGACCTTGGCAATCCGCCCGTCACTCGTGGTAAAGCCTTCAATCCGTGTACCCGTCTCGATCATCCCGCCGAGTTCGCGCACCCGGCGCGCCAGCTCGGCCACATAGCGATCCGGTCGAAGTTGCGCATCGCCGGGATGAAACAGGCCGCCCGCCATGCCCGGTCGCAATGCCGGCTCCATCGACTGTACCTCCTCGCCGTTCAGCCGCTGCACACTGACGCCAAGTCGATCCAGCATGGCGATATGGCTGCGCTCGTCGGACTTCTTCTGCTTTTCGGTACGGTAGATGTAAAGCAACCCCTCGCGGGTAAATTCACAATCGAGCTTGTCCTCACCGACCAGTTGGCCGAGCAGATGGTGCGAGCGCTGCAATATGGCCGAACGCGCTGCCGCAGCCTGCGCAAAGTCACGCCAGTTGCAGCGCCGCGCAAAGCCAAGAAGCCAGCGTAACCGCGCACCGTCAAACCGGGGATTGATATACAACGGCCCGTCTGCCCTCAACATCGCGTGCAAGGCCACACCAAGCATGCCCGGCATTGACAGCGGCGGGGCATGACTTGGCGTTATGGTGCCGCAATTGCCGTGCGAACTACCGCATCCGGGCGTACCCTGTTCCAGTATCCGCACGCTGGCGCCTGCTTTCAGCAGATACAGCGCGCAGGCAAGACCGATCACCCCGCCGCCAAGAATCAGTACATCGCTGCGCATCGTGTGCATCCACCGATTATGGCGGGATTCTTGTTGAGCGGGTCGCGAAAAGTTGTCGCACCTGCATGTCGCGGAACACCTCACCGAGGTCGCCCTTATGGCCACCCGTATGTCTATATCCACAACAATTCGCGCTCTGCTGAGCGGCTTTGCCGCCCTGCCGATCCCCGTGGCTGTCGCCGCGCAATCGTTCAACCATGCCGAGCTGGCACTGTTCCGAGCCTTGAAACGGCAGCCCAATGCGCTGGCACGCTACACCTACCTGAGCGACGTCATGCCCTCACTGTCGCCCGTCGAACAGCGCCTGGCATTACAGCTTTTTGCCTCGGCCGAAAGCGAACTGGGACTTTACGACCAGGCGATCCTGGCGTTTCCGTTGAAAAGTCGCATACCGCCGGACGTGGCGCTGCCTACAGCCGCCGGCTGGCGTGCCCGCGATGCGGTTCAGGTGATCACCCGGCTGGCCGCCGACCGCCGTATCGTGATGATCAACGAGGCGCATCACAACGCCCATACCCGGGTGCTTACCCTGGCGTTGCTGCCCCGGCTGCGGGCGCTGGGCTTCAACTATTTCGCCGCCGAGGCCCTGACCGATGACCCGAACCTGATGCATCGTGGCTATCCGGTAAACGCCAGCGGCACCGAATACCTGCACGAGCCACTTTACGGCGACATCGTGCGCGCGGCGATCCAGCTGGGCTTCACCGTGGTCTCCTACGATGCGGGCGGCGGCTCGACCCAGGCACGCGAAACCGCTCAAGCGGAAAATCTGTATCGAAAAGTGGTTGCCAGCGACCCCGGAGCGCGCCTGTTCGTGCACGCCGGCTACGCCCATATCGACAAGGCCCGCGGCCGCCTTGGCCCGGTCGCGCCGATGGCGATGCAACTGCAGAAGCTGACTGGCCACGATCCCTTGTCGATCGATCAGACCGAGTTCCTGCAGGACACGCCGAGCCCCTCCGGACCATATGGCCAACTGGTCGATCGTTTTCATCCGGAAAGCCCGGTGGTCCTCCTGCACCGAGGCGATGGCAAGCCGTGGAGCGATCAGCCGGCCCTGTACGACCTCAATGTGATCCTGCCGCCTTCGGTGAGCCTCGATTCCTTCGGCGACGAGAGCCTCTACGGCACGCGCCTGGACAGCAAGACCTTGTTGCTGCGCGATACCACGCGGTTCTCCTTCATCACGCCGAATCTGAATTTCCTGCGCCGCCCGGCGTGGCTGGCACTGGATCGGCAGCGCTCGCCTTATCCGATCAGCACCTCGCTCTGCCGCACCACCGTGCCTTGCGTGGTGGAAGCGCAGTACCTCGACGAGGCAACCGATGCAGTCGCCGCCGATCGCTACGCCTTCCTCAAACCCAACGGCGCCAGCAAGCTGTATCTGCGGCCGGGAGGTTATCGACTACGCGCCCGGGGCGTCGATAGCAAGACCTTGTCGCGAAAAATCATCCGGATAGCCGAGACCCGGCCCTCCGCAGAGCCGTAAGAGTTGGCTACAGCGAGTCGCCGCGCGCAACCCGGCAACCGCCGGCGCCACTCACGATCCAGGTGGCTGCCATATGTCGCATCGACGCTACAGGGTCGGCGGACAGCATCCGCCCTACGCCGATGCATGGGCGGAAGTCCCGATTACCCCGCAGCTACATGCTCGTTTGGAGTATGGCCTGAGATGGCCATTCTTGAGGAATGACTCGGATTTGCCCGCAGCGCACGCCCGGCACGGGCATTCGACGGCGCTCGCAGTAGGTGGGAGGCTTTTCCCCAGGCTCTCAGCCGCTACGTTGGTGGCATGACATATCGCCAGGCACTTGAGAACTTTCTCCCAAGTGCTTGATTTGATAACCTCGGCGTGACTCTTTTCGAGGTTATTCGATGCGCCAGACCCTCTCCGCCGACCGCCAACCCATGGCCACGACAGGCCGCATGCTGCGCATGCCGGCGTTGCTTGCCGCGGCGGCATTGATGACAGCGTGTGCCAGCAGCCCGCACCGACGCGAACCCACCTACCCGGCATCGCATTCCTCGCTGGCCGACCTGCCGGCGCGCGCGCCCTCGGCAGCCACCGCCGGTGAAGCCAACGACATCCTGTTCCGCGCCATTGGTCTGGTCGGCACCCCTTACCGCTGGGGTGGCAACACGCCGGCGAGTGGTTTCGACTGCAGCGGCCTGGTCGACTACATCTACCGCACCGCCGCCGGCATCAGGTTGCCACGCACCTCCCATGCCATGTCGGTGATGGACGGGCGCAAGATACGCCGAATGACCCAGCTCGCCAGTGGCGACCTGGTGTTTTTCGACATCAGCGGAGCGATCAGCCACGTCGGCGTGTATGTCGGCAAGGGGCGCTTCGTGCATGCACCGAACAGCGGTGGCACGGTGCGACTGGACGACATCGATGGCCCCTACTGGCGCAGCCACTTTGCCTACGGCAAGCGCCTGCTCGATTGAGCGCAACGGACAACCCCTCCCTGTCCCGGAGGGATTGAGTTGAGGCAGTTCCCGCTGCGCGAGCATCCTGAAGTCCGCTTTGACGATCTTCGGGAGAAGACGCTGTCGCGGTCTGGCACTTTCCTTGCGGGTCAGTGCTCCGCGCTGCCCGGCGCGTGCGCGTGGCCGTGCTTGAGCTCCTCTTCGCTGGCATCGCGCACCTCGCCAATGCTGACGTCGAAGTGCAGGGTCTTGCCCGCCATCGGGTGGTTCAGGTCGACGTCGATCGCACTCATGCCGACCTTGTGCACGGTGACCGCACGCTGGCCACCTTCTTTCAGCTGCAGCACCGTGACCATGCCGGCCTTGAGACGGTTGGCCTGCGGGAAATACTTCTTTGACATGCGCTGGATCTGCTCCTCCTGACGCTCGCCATACCCATCGACGGCCGCCACTTCCACCTGCAAGGTCTCGCCCGCCTCATGACCCTCCAGGGCCTTTTCCAGACCGGGAATCAGTTGCCCGTGACCAAGCAGTATCCACAGCTGTTCGTTCCGGTCATGCGAACTCTCCAGCTTCTCGCCGTCGACCGTCAGCGTGTAGTGGATTGCGATGACCTTGTCCTTGCCAGCCTTCATGCCTGTCTCTTCCGGAGGGGATAAAACGCCGGATTGTAGCAGCATGCCAGGGCTCCTCCGCTCGCCGGCGAGAGCAATGCCCTGGCCGTTGCGGGTCCGCCCGGGCATCCTGGACACGACGCTCCGACACGACGCTCCGGAAATCCACGACACGCCCTGCGGCGAACTCATCAAGACCGCGACTCAGCCAGTCCTGTAGTCTGAACCGATGCAGACATCCGTCGACATGCCCACACCCATGAGTCGGGCCGCACGCGACGCTATTGCCGGCCTCTATGACCATCGTTTGCAGCGTGGCTACATCCGCTGGAAGCTGTCGGCCGACCCGGTCTATCCCGCCACCGCGGCGATCATCGCGAACCAGCCGATGCCACTGCTCGATATCGGTTGCGGTATCGGCCTTCTGGCGCAGTATCTGCATGCCCGAGGCATCGCTCAGCGCTACCTTGGGCTGGATCACGACGAGCGCAAGATCTCGGCCGGCAATCGTGCTGTTCAGCGCGCCGGGCTCGATGCGCGGATGACAATGCACCACGCCGACGTGTCCGATCTACCGACCTTTCAAGGCCATGTTGCACTGCTCGATGTACTGCACTACCTGCCGGCGGACCGTCAGCATGCCTTGTTGCAAGCAAGCGTTCGCCATCTTGCGCCCGAGGGATGCCTGATCATTCGCAACGTGCTGCGCGAACCGAACTGGCGCTTCCACGCAACCCGCATGGAGGAATTTTTCCTTCAGGCCAGCGGATGGATACCGGGCGGCGCCCAGCACTATCCAAGTGCCGACGAACTGCGTACGCCGCTGCAACATGCCGGGCTCGAGGTCGATATCCGGTCGTTGCGTGGCAACACCCCCTACAACAGCTATCTGGTCGTGGGCAGGCGCCGCCGCTGACATGACATCGGCAGCCCCGCCGGCGGGGAGGGGCAGACGCGACACCCCTGAACCGGTTATACTGCCGCCCGCAGTCGCTCAGACTGTTGCGGTCAACACCGCCCCTTTCCCCAAGTCTGCAACACGGTATCAACACTCCGGGTTGCTCAGGAGTGTTACATGTCTTTTGATTCGCTGGGCCTTGCGCCCGCGTTGTTGCGTGCGCTTGCCGATTACGGCTACACCCAACCCACACCGATCCAGGCCGCGGCGATCCCCCCCGCACTGGAAGGTCACGACTTGCTCGCCGCCGCCCAGACCGGCACCGGCAAGACCGCTGCTTTCGCCTTGCCGCTGCTGCAGAAGCTGTCCACCAGTGGCCAGACCATGACCCGCCGCCCGCGCGCGCTGGTGCTTACCCCGACCCGCGAACTGGCTGCCCAGGTACATGAAAACCTGCGCGACTACGGCAAGCACGTGCAGGTCAGCGCCACCACCATTTTCGGCGGTGTCAGCATGGGGCCACAGATCAACACCCTGCGCCGCGGCGTGGACATCGTCATCGCCACCCCCGGCCGACTGATGGATCACATGCAGCAACGCACGCTGGATCTGTCCGCCGTCGAAACGCTGGTGCTGGACGAAGCCGATCGCATGCTCGACATGGGCTTCCTGCCCGCGCTCAAGCGGATCCTCGCCGCGCTCCCCAAAAAGCGGCAAACCCTGCTGTTCTCGGCCACCTTCGCGCCGGCGATCAAGGCCCTGGCGATGGACTTCATGCACAACCCGCGCGAGATCTCGGTATCGGCGCCCAACACGGTAACCACCCTGGTCAGCCATCAGGTGCATCCAGTCGACACGTCGCGCAAGCGCGACCTGCTGCTGCACCTGCTGTCCGCCGACAGCCGCCGCCAGTCGCTGGTATTCAGCCGTACCAAGCACGGTGCCGACAAGCTGGTCACCTTCCTCAACGCCTCCGGCCTGCGCGCCGCGGCCATCCATGGCAACAAGAGCCAGAATGCACGCACCCGCGCGCTGGGCGATTTCAAGAGCGGCCGTGTCACGGTGCTGGTAGCCACCGATATCGCGGCCCGCGGCATCGATATCGAACAGTTGCCGATCGTGATCAACTTCGACCTGCCCTCGGTGGCCGAAGATTACGTGCACCGGATCGGTCGCACCGGCCGCGCCGGCCTGGAAGGTCTGGCGATATCGCTGGTCAGCCATGACGAAAGCGGCTTGCTGCACGACATTCGCAAGCTGCTCAAGAAAGACATCGCGATCAACCCCGTGACCGGTTACGAGCCGTCCACACCGCTTCGCCTGGATGCCGGTGCACCGCGTCCGAAACAGGGCGGCGGAAACCGTCAGCCGTCACGTCAGCCGCGCCAGGGCAAGACGTCGAGCTCGGCCCGACCGAACGGTTACGCCGCTCCCGGTCGCAATGAACATGCGGCCGGCAACCACAAGCGTCGCTCGCGGCCACGTCCGGCCGCCAAGGCCTGAACGCCTGATCGAAGATCACCCGACGAGGCAGCCTGAGGGCTGCCTCGTCGCATCCGTCCTGCGAAGGGGGTGGATCAGTCCGCTGAATGGATTTTTGCGGTGAGCACGTGGTCTTCCCAGCAGCCGGCAATCTGCAGGTAATCCCGGGCATAACCCTCGCGCTCGAAACCCAGCCGCTCCAGCAAGCGGGCGCTACGCTCATTGCGCGGCATGTAGTTCGCCATCACGCGGTGCAGGCCGGCCTGACCGAACGCCCACCCCAGCCCCGCCTGCAAGGCCTCCTGCATCAGACCCGAGCCCTGCCCGCCAGCAGCCAGCCCATAACCGAGAAAACACGCCTGGAAAGGGCCTCGCATCACACCGGAAAAGGTGAAGCTGGCGATGATCGCCGCCTCGTCGGCATCGAGTACCACGAACGGGTAGCCACGATCCGACTGTGCTGCCTCCCGGCCCTGTTCAATCGTCCGGGCGGCATGTTCGAGGGTGTAGTAACCCACATCACGCAGCGGCTCCCATGGCGCGAAATGGGCTGCGTTGTCAACCCGAAAATGCAGCAACTTGCTGGCATCCGACGCCTGTGCAAGCCGGATCCGCGTCCGCGCCGTCCGCAAGACCGGCACCGCCCTCATGCCAGACCCATGGCCTCGGCGTGATGGCGCAGGTGGTCGGCGATGAAACTGCTGATGAAATAGTAGCTATGGTCGTAACCAGGGTGCCGCCGCAACAGCAGCGCCTGGCCCGCCTCGGCACAGGCCTGGTCGAACAACTCGGGCTTGAGCTGGCTCTCCAGGAATGGATCCGCCTCGCCCTGATCGATCAGGATGGTGCCGGGAAAGGTCTGCCGTCGCACCAGTTCGCAAGCGTCATAGTCCGCCCAGGCAGCTTTGTCATTGCCGAGATAACGCGGCAATGCCTTGTGACCCCATGGGACCTGGCCAGCTGCCACAATCGGCGCAAAAGCCGATACCGAACGGTAGCGATCGGGATGCTTCAAGGCGATCGTCAAGGCACCGTGCCCGCCCATGGAATGGCCGAAGATGCCGCAACGCGAGCTATCCACCGGGAAGTGTTCGGCGATCAATCCCGGCAACTCGTCGACCACGTAACGGTGCATCCGGAAGCGCGCAGACCAGGGTGCCTGGGTCGCATCCAGGTAAAAGCCCGCGCCCTCGCCGAATTCCCAGTCGCCGGTAGCGCCCTCGAAGCCGGTTTCGCGCGGACTGGTATCGGGCATCACCAGAACCAGCCCGAGTTCGGCCGCCAGCCTTTGCGCGCCGGCCTTGATCACCGCGGTTTCCTCGGTGCAGGTGAGTCCGGCCAGGTAATACAGCACCGGACACCTGCCGCGTGCGGCCTGGGGTGGCCGGTAGACCGCAAAACGCATCGCCCCGCCGCAGGCTTCCGAAAGATGCCGGTAAAAACCCTGCACGCCGCCGAAGCAGGCTTGCTCGGAAATCGTTTCGATGGCAGTCATATGATGTTGTCCCTCGATGCGCTGCCCCCGATCATAGTACCCGCGCCGACCCACCGCAGGTCGCGTTCGGCATCAGCGTTCCTGATCGGTCGGCCGCATCAGGATTTCGTTGATGTTGACGTGCGCCGGGCGGGTCACGCAGAACACGATCGCCTCGGCGACATCGCGCGACTGCAATTGACGCATGCCCTCGGCCCAGGTGTTGATCGCCTGCTGCGTGGCAGCATGGCCAATATGCTCGCGCAACTCGGTTTCGACCACGCCCGGCTCAATCACACTGACCCGGATGCCGTGCTTGTAAACTTCCTTCCGCAGCGCCTCTGAAAAACCCACCACCCCGAACTTGGTCGCCGAATAAGCTGCGGAATTGGCGTTGGCAATCCGCCCCGCGGTGGACGCCACATTCACCACATGACCATCGCCGCGCGCAATCATCCCCGCCAGCACAGCCTGAGTCGAGGCGATCAGGCCCAGCACATTCAGTTCCAGCATCCGTCGCCAGCGCCCCAGATCAGCTTCAGCGACTGGTTCCAGGTACATCACACCGGCATTGTTGACCAGAATATCCAGGCGTCCATAGTGGCGTTCAGTGTCCTTGACGATGCGCTGCGCCTCGGCTTCGTCCAGCAGATCGGCTTCGAGTACCAGCGGTTTGGCGCCGAATTCTTCCAATTGCTTCGCCAAGGCCTCGAGACGATCACGGCGGCGCGCTGAAATCGCCACCTGCGCACCCTGCTCCGCCAAGGCCAGCGCCGTGGCCTCGCCAATCCCGGAGGATGCTCCGGTCACCAACGCCACCCGATCTGCCAGACGCTTCGACATGCTTGATTCTCCGATGGTTGTGTTGCTCGGTGGATCGGGCCGAAGGCCCGGGGGCTGCTACAATAGCCGCCATTATCCCGCATGCCATCGTGCATGCCACGTCGAGGTTCCCCCATGTCCGCCCCCTCCTCCGATTCCACACCGGCCGCTGCCGGCTTCCTGACACTTGGACTCGATCCGAGCGTGCTTCGCGTGCTGGCGGATGTCGGTTACGAATCCCCGTCGCCGATCCAGGCCGCGACCATCCCGCCGCTGCTGGAAGGACGCGACGTGCTCGGCCAGGCGCAGACCGGCACCGGCAAGACCGCAGCCTTCGCGCTGCCGATCCTGTCGCGCATCACCCCGCGCGCCGGCAAGCCGCAGGCGCTGGTGCTGGCGCCCACGCGCGAACTGGCGATCCAGGTGGCCGAGGCATTCCAGCGCTATGCCGCGCACATTCCTGGCTTCCAGGTGCTGCCGATCTACGGTGGCCAGAGCTATGGACCGCAGTTGCATTCGCTCAAGCGCGGCGTGCACGTGGTAGTCGGCACGCCAGGCCGCGTCATCGATCACATGGACAAGGGCACGCTGGACCTGTCCGAGCTGAAATATCTGGTACTCGACGAAGCGGATGAAATGCTGCGCATGGGCTTCATCGACGACGTCGAGAAAGTGCTGCAGGCGACGCCGCCGGAACGCCAGGTGGCGTTGTTCTCGGCGACCATGCCCAGTGTGATCCGCAAGATTGCGCAACGGCACCTGAAGGATCCGGTCGAGGTCATCATCAAGTCCTCCACCAGTACCGCGGCCAATATCCGCCAGCGTTACTGGTTCGTCAGCGGCATGCACAAGCTCGACGCGATGACCCGCATTCTCGAGGCCGAGCCATTCGATGCGATGATCGTGTTCGCACGCACCAAGCAGGCCACCGAAGAACTCGCCGGCAAGCTGCAAGCGCGGGGACTGGCGGCAGCGGCGATCAACGGCGACATCGCACAACCGCAGCGCGAACGGGTGATCCAGCAGCTCAAGGACGGCAAGCTGGATATCCTGGTTGCCACCGACGTCGCCGCACGCGGCCTGGATGTGGATCGCGTCAGCCACGTGATGAACTACGACATCCCGTACGACACCGAAAGCTACGTGCACCGGATCGGCCGCACCGGTCGCGCCGGCCGCAGCGGCGAGGCGATCCTGTTCGTCAGCCCGCGCGAAAAGGGCATGTTGCGGGCGATCGAAAGGGCTACCCGGCAGCCGATCGAGCAGATGCAGCTGCCATCGGTGGATGTCGTCAACGATGTGCGTATCGCGAAATTCAAGCAGCGCATCAGCGATACGCTGGCGATCGGCGAACTGGGTCAGTTCCAGCAATTGATCGAGCAGTACGAGCAGGAGCACAATGTACCGGCAATCGAGATTGCCGCGGCGCTGGCGCGCATCGCCCAGGGCAGTCAACCGCTGCTGCTGACTGCGCCACCGAAACGCGAGAAATACGAAACACCCCCCCGCGAACGCGCTGCCACTGACCGGCCGGCGCGTGATAACCGCGGTCGGGAGCAGCCGTCGTCGTTCGAACGAGAGCCTGCAGCTGCGCGTCCGCCACGGGAATCCAGCCAGCGCCCGGTGCGTGCCCACGCCACCGAGGAAGGCAAGCGCACCTACCGCATCGAGGTGGGCCACGAACATGGCGTGAAGCCCGGCAACATCGTCGGCGCGATCGCCAACGAGGCCGGACTGGACAGCCAGTTCATCGGTCGGCTCAGCATTCGCGATCATTACAGCCTGATCGACCTGCCCGACGGTATGCCGGCAGAGATATTCGAACACCTGAAGAAAGTCTGGGTCGTGCAGCAGCAGTTGCGGATCCATGAATGGGATGGCACCGAGCCGCAAGGCGCCAGCACGGCACCGGCTCGCCAACCCGGCGGGTTCAAGAAGCCCGGCGGGTTCAGGACCGCCGACGGCCGGCCACGGCACGGCGGCGGCAAGCCGCCGCGGCGCAAGTAGGCCGCGTCTGGGCAGCGTTGTGGTGTCGATCGTTTCGACGCCATGACACAGCGTTTCCGCTGCGGTCGCTGTAAAAATTGCCGGAATCCCCCATCTTGGGATGGAACCCTGCCCAACGACAAACCCCGCCATGACCCGCCTGCCCAGTCTCTACATTTCCCACGGCTCGCCGATGACCGCGTTGCATCCGGGCCAGACCGGGGCAAGACTGGGCGAACTGGCGGCCGGTTTGCCAAAGCCGCGGGCCGTGGTGATCGCCAGCGCACACTGGCTTTCGGCACAACCTCGTGTCGGCAGCACCGCGACACCGGAGACTCTCCACGATTTCGGCGGCTTTCCCGCGGCGCTCTACCAGATGCGCTATCCGGCACCCGGCGCGCCGGCGCTGGCAGGGGACGTCAGCCGGTTGCTGGAGCAGGCAGGCTTGGCGCCGACACTGCAACCCGAACGTGGACTCGACCATGGTGCCTGGGTTCCGTTGAAGCTGCTGTTTCCCGATGCCGATATACCGGTGGTACCGGTTTCGATCCAGCCGCAAGCCGGCCCGGCACACCAGCTCGCCGTCGGGCGGGCATTGGGGCCGCTGCGCGACGAGGGCGTGCTGCTGATCGGTTCCGGCAGCATCACCCACAACCTGCACGACCTTGCCGCCGGCTACAGCGACGAAAACCAGGCGCCGTATGTGCAACCGTTCATCGACTGGATCGAGCAGCGGCTGCTTGCCGCGGATATCGACGCCTTGCTCGATTACCGCCGGCAGGCACCGTTCGCCGCACGCGCCCATCCCACCGACGAACACCTGCTGCCATTGTTCGTCGCACTCGGCGCTGGTGGCGCGCAGCCCCGAGCGCGAAGGATCGATGCCGGCATCGACCTGGGCCTGCTGGCGATGGATATCTACCGTTTCGACTGAGAGGCTGAGAAAAATCACCCACCTGCTGCGAACGCCGTCAGGCGCCGACCTGGCCACGAACACCTGGCGACGCTCTCGCTACAGCATTCGATATTTTCCCGGCCTTTGAGGCGACATCATGAGCGGCGCGTTCAGGCACCGACCTGTATCGCTGCGATCCCAGGCTGGGATGCGCCGGGCCAGTCTTGCGCTGTCAGCAAGGGCAGTCCGTATGCGCGACGCGCCTTGTCGCACTGCGGACTGGGTGCGCCGAATTCCCACGAAGACGACACTTCACGGCAGACTGACGGCCGTTGCGTGTAGATGGTGCAACGCACTCCCTCGCCTACGACGCCCTGCAGCGCCACACAGCGCGGCTGCGCCGCATGGGTGCCACGCATGGCGAGCCGATGCGGATCGAGTTTTTCGGTCAGCTCGAATGGCACACCGCCTGCGCTCGGCCCCTCTGCCTCGGACCAGTGAAAGGCCACGCGGAAGTACGCGCAACAAGCACCGCACCGCAGGCAGGGATGTTCCATCGAGGGCACTCGGGCGCGCCGGCGGCGCGCGACGCGCGGATTCTAGCAGCCTGTACCTGGCGCACGACGGGCTCGCCGTATCGGCGTCACAGCGCGTGCCGATGCCAGTACAGTAGATCCACTTCCCCGAGGATCCGCCATGACCCACCTGCCCGCGCTGATTACCCTGCTCACCGTGCTGCTGCTGTTTGCCACCGCCTATATCGTCGGCCGCGCCCGCAGCCGGCACGGCATCGAGGCGCCGGCAATCAGCGGCCATCCGGCGTTCGAGCGCGCCTACCGGGTGCAGGTGAACACGCTGGAAAACACGGTGATGTTCCTGCCTACGCTATGGCTGGCGGCCCACTTCGGTTTCAGTGGCTGGGCCGGACTGGCGGGACTGGTCTGGCTGCTTGGCCGGATCTGGTACGTGGTCGCCTACCTCCAGGATGCCAGCAAGCGCGGTCCGGGCTTCGGGCTGAGCATGTTCGGCTGGGCAGCCCTGCTGGTGATGGCCGGCATCGGCCTTGCCCGCGCCATGCTGATCGGTTGAATACCGCCCTCGGAAAACCTGAAAATTCAAACGCCGTAGCTGCAGCAACGCCGATCACGGCACCTACCAAGGATGCGGCCTTTTTACCGATTCTCAGCTCGGCGCCGACGCGAGCAGCACCCATACCCGATGCGGTACGGCCATGGGCTGCACCGGGTGACGGGTCGCCAGCAGCGTCGCAAGCTCGGCATCGAATCGATTGACCCGCTCCGGGTCAAGCGTGGCCCCTACCCCTGCACTGGCACGGATCCGTCCGCGCCAGCTTTCATGGCTGTAAGGCACATCGACATCGAACGAATAAGTCCGCAGATCGACGAATCCCGCTTCCGCGATATCTTTCGGCCATGCCGGATAGATGCCGCTGCCGCCATGCAGGACCCAGCCTGGGTTGTAGGCAAGGATCAGGCGCTCGGTGTCCTGAACCATGTTGCCGGCCAGCGGAAGCCAGTCGAAATGCGCGATCAACAGCCTCCCACCCGGACGCAGCCAGGTGCGGCAAAGTCGCGCCATGCGGGCTCGCTCGAACCAGTGCCAGCACTGGCCTGCGGCAACCAGATCGAACGACGCTGGCGCGAAATCCGCATTTTCGACACGGGCGCGCACCTGCCGCACCTTCACGCCCTCTGTCTTGTCCAGCTCCGCCGCCTGGGCCAGCAACGGTGCGGAATGATCGACCGCGGTCACCTCGCAGCCGCGCTTGGCCAGTCCCCGCGCCACGGAACCGGTGCCGGTGCCGAGATCCAGAGCAAGGTTCCCTTTCCGTGCGGTCCCCTCATCAAACAGCCGATCGAAGAACCGCTCCGGGAAGCCTGCACGATGTCGCGCGTAGTCGCTCGCCGTCCTGCCGAAATCGATCGCCATAGCCTCCCCTGCCATCGTCTTGTCGCCCGATGTTACACGCAACGCCAGCGACGCCTGCCCTGTCGAGTGGCGCCGTTCGACAGCAACCGGCCTTGTAAGGCAGCATCATCGGCTACGGCGGATTCAAGCATTCCGCACCCCCTGTTTTGGCCACCCGCTGTCAGGAACCCTTCAAGCCGATGATCGACCGTGTCGACGAAACCGTACCAGAGGCACCTGGCAACTCACCCAAGCAACACCCTCTCACGAAACGTCCCGGCCTGGCCGCCGCGATCGGGATGATCGTGCTGTATTTCCTGCTGCAGGGCATCAGCGGCTTTCTGGTCGCCCTGGCCATCGGCATCGCGGGCGGCTTCATCCATCCGATGTCGGCGGCTGGCCACATCGGCACCGAGCTTCGCGACATGCTGGCGCAACCAGGCATGCAGGCGTTGACGGTCACCCTCACGCTGGCCTTTGCCGGGTTGCTCACGGTGTTGCTGGCGTGGCGCAAATGGCCGGTGCTGTGGTCGCAGCCGGCGCCGCCCGGTCTCGGATTCAGCCGACCTGCCAGTCCGCTGTATTTTTTCCTGGCCATCGCCCTCGGGCTTGCGGCGCCGCTGCTCGGCGGCCTGCTCACGCAACTGCTGGCTGATGGCCACCGGGTTACCCAGGACATCCAGCAGCTTGGCGCGCAGACACCGCTGCAGTGGCGCATCCCGCTGGTGCTGATGGTCGGGGGGTTCGGCCCGCTGGTGGAGGAACTGCTGTTTCGCGGCGTGCTGTTGTCGGCCCTGTTGCAACGCTGGCGGGTCGGCTGGGCGATTGCGGTGAGCTCCCTGCTGTTCGCGCTGGCCCACCTGCCGGGCCTGCAATACCAGTGGTATGCGTTGCCCGACCTGCTGCTGCTGGCGGTCGGGCTGGCCTGGCTGCGGCTGCGCTCCGGTTCGATCTGGCCCTCGGTACTGGCGCACAGCACCAACAATCTGCTGGCGGTGGTGACCTGGTTTGTGGTGATCAAGACCGGCAGCTGAGCCTCACAACGGCATGACCTTGCACTCGCGCAACAGCTCGGCGGTCTCGAACAACGGCAGCCCCATCACACCGGAATAGCTCCCTTCCAGATAGTCGATCCAGGCAGCACCCTGCCCCTGGATGGCATATCCCCCAGCCTTGCCGAACGGCTCGCCGGTGGCGACATAACGCTCGATGGCAGCAGCATCCATGCTGGCAAAGCGCACCCGCGACAGACAGCTGGCACAGGATTCATGCCCACTACCCAGCAGCCAGACCACCGAAATCACGGTGTGCGTGTGGCCCGAGAGCCGGCGCAACATGGCCGCTGCGGCGGTGGCATCCTGCGGCTTGCCGAACACGACATCCTCAAGCACCACCTCGGTATCGGCACCAAGCACCAGGGTATCGGCGGACATCCCCACATGGGCCATCCCGGCCCGGGCCTTGTCGTACGCCACACGACTCACATAGTCATGCGGTGACTCGTCCGCTGCCCGAGACTCGGCGACCTCGACCTGGAGCACGGAAAAATCGACGCCAAGCTGTTGCAGTAACTGATGTCGACGGGGCGACTGTGACGCGAGATAAAGCATGGTGGCTCCGCAGCTGAAATGTCGATTTGCAACAAGCATAATGCGGCCCAGGCCCGATCCACACACGGTCAGCTCGGGGCCACCTGTGTGATGCATCCGCCGCAGTGCGCAAAGACACTTCGATAGAATCGATCTTTCATTTCACATGGCAGGACCGATCCCCATGTATTCCAGACTCAGCGTGCGGGCCTTGCTGTTGCTGGCAGTGGTGACATCGCCTGCAACAGCGGGCAGCGCGATGCCGCCACCCACCGACCCAGCGGCCATGCACGCCTTCGTCAACCACCTCCTGGCGCGCATGACGCTGAGGGAAAAGATCGGCCAGTTGAGTATCGCCGGCGCCGACCGCAAGGATCTTCAGCAGCTGATCCGTGACGGCCGGCTCGGCGGCACCAACGGTGTACTGCCGGGACAGGACGTATTGGCCTATACCCGGAAGCTGCAGCAGCTGGCGATGCAGTCGCGACTGAAGATCCCGCTATGGTTCATGGGTGACGTCAACCATGGATTCCGCACCATCTTCCCGGTGCCGCTGGCGCTGGCTGCCACCTGGGACACGGCCCTGGTCGAACGGGTACAGCACGCCGCCGCCGCGGAGGCCACCGCGGCCGGCGTGGATTGGACCTTCAGCCCGATGGTCGACATCAGTCGCGATCCGCGCTGGGGCCGCGTGGTCGAAGGCGCCGGTGAAGACCCCTTCCTCGGTGCCGCGATGGCGCGGGCGCAATTGCGCGGCTTCCAGGGCCACAATCTGGCCGCCAGCGACACCATGATGGCAACAGCCAAGCACTTCGTCGGCTATGGCGCAGTCGAGGGCGGGCGTGACTACAACGCGACCTACCTGCCACGCGGCTTGCTTCACGATGTCTACCTGCCGCCGTTCCACGCGCTGGTCAACGCCGGTGTCGCAGCGGTGATGCCGGCACTGACCACCCTCAACGATATGCCCAGTACCGCCGATCGTCGGCTTCTGACCGGCCTGCTGCGGCAGCGCTGGGGATTTCACGGCGTCATCGTCTCCGACTACGATGCGATTCCGGAGTTGCAGCAGCACGGCATCGCCGCAACCCCGGCCGATGCCGCCCGACTGGCGCTCGCTGCCGGCGTCGACATCGACCTGCACAGCGGCACTTATCTGGCCCAGCTGCCGGCATTGGTTCGCAATGGCACGGTGCCGATAGGCGAAATCGATGATGCCGTGCGCCGCGTGCTGGACGCAAAATATCGACTGGGCCTGTTCCAGGATCCCTTCCGCTACGGCGATGCCAGTCGCGCGCAACGCGTGACGCTGTCGCCAGCCCATCGCGCCCTGGCACGCCGGGCGGCACGGGAATCGATGGTGCTGCTGAAGAATGATCGCAACACCCTGCCCTTGTCGCCGCGACTCCGCATCGCCGTGATCGGACCACTGGCGGACGACCGGAAGGCGATGCTGGGGCAGATGAGCGCCGAGGGCCAGCCGCAGGACGTGGTGCCGATCCTGGAAGGTATCCGGGCGGCAGCCGGCAGCGCAGCCGACGTCGCTTACGCCCAGGGCGTCGACGTCGAGGGGGCCGACGGCTCGGGCATCGCTGCTGCCGTACAGGTGGCCAAGGCCGCCGATGTCGCCGTGCTGGTACTTGGCGAGGATCAGCATCTGATCGGCGAAGGACACAGCCGCTCGCGACTTGGCTTGCCGGGACGCCAGCGGGACCTGGCCAAGGCCATCGTGGCGACTGGCAAACCGGTGGTGGTGGTCCTGATCAACGGTCGACCATTGAGCATCACCTGGTTGCACGATCATGTGGCGGCAATCCTGGAGGCATGGGTCCCCGGTGATGAGACTGGCCCTGCGGTCGCCGATCTGCTGTTTGGCAAGGCCAGCCCCTCGGGCAAGTTGCCGATGACCTTCCCCCGCGACGTCGGCCAGGTGCCGATCTACTACGCACACCTCGAAACCGGACGACCCTGGGACCCGACAACAGCTGTGAGCCGTCACTACACAACACATTACGTGGACGTGCCGAATACCCCGTTGTATCCGTTCGGCTACGGCCTCAGCTATACCCGTTTCAGCTACGGGCAAGTGCACCTGGACAGCGACCGGCTGAAGGCCGGCGGTGTCTTGCATGCCAGCGTGCGCGTGACGAACATCGGTGACCGCCGCGGCAGTGACGTGGTGCAGCTGTACACGCACGACAGGGTTGCCACCATCAGCCCGCCGGTCCGCCTGTTGAAGGGATTCCAGCGCGTCACCCTGGCCGCGGGCGCTTCGCAGGAGGTGCGTTTCACCATCAGGCCGGCCGACCTGGCGTTCTATCGTGGCAACCGCGGCATGGGCACTGAAGCTGGCACCTACGATGTCTATATTGGCGGTGACTCCCGTGCGACACAATCAGGGCATTTCGTGCTGGTCGATGGCTCTGCGCCGACGAAGGTCACCCCGCGGCGCACGCAAACCAGAGCACCCGCGGGATAACAACTTCGCGGACCTCAGAGGGTCAGGCTGTACTCGCAAAACTGCCGGTCTCGCTGCCAGCCAAGCGATTCGTATAAGGCCTGGGCGGGCAAATTGTCGTGGGCGGTGGTGAGCGAAAGACTGGCGGCACCGAGGTGGCGGGCGTGATCGGCGGCGGCGACCAGCAATCCTTTGCCGACGCCCTGACGGCGTGCGGTGGCGGCGACGAACAGGTCGTTGAGCAGGTAGGTGCGTACGGCGCGCACCGAGGAAAACAGCGGATAGAGCTGGATGAATCCGAGCCCGGCACCGGTATCGTCGAGGGCGAGCAGGATTTCCGATTCGTGCCGGCTCAGGCGTTCGCTCAGGAAGCCGCGCGCGCGGAACAGGTCCGTGGGCTCCCGGTAGAACTGGCGATAACCATCGAACAGCGGACCCAATACCTCGAGGTCGGCGAGTTGAGCTTGGCGAATTTGCAGCGGCATGGCGACTCCGGTAGCTTGATCTCGGCGCGGACGCGCACTGATCGCTGGCGCCAGTTTGCCATCAGGCGCGGTGGTAAGGATGGCCGGCCATGATCGTGGTGGCACGATACAACTGCTCGGCCAGCACCAGCCGCACCAGCATGTGTGGCAGCGTCAACGGACCCAGCGACCAGCGCTGGTCGGCGCGCGCCAGCACCTCGTCGGCATGACCGTCCGGACCACCGATCAGGAACGCCAGGTCGCGCCCGCTCATGCGCCACTTCGCCAGTTGCTCGGCCAGCTCCTCACTGGACCAGGTTTTGCCGCGGCCATCGAGCGCGACCACATGGGTATCCTGCGGCAACGCGGCGAGGATTGCGGCGCCCTCATCCTGCATCGCCCGTGCATCGTCGCGGCCCTTGCCGCGGATGCCGGGTTTGAGTTCGATCAGTTCCAGCGGAAGCTCGTGCGAGAGCCGCTTGCGGTATTCGGCAAAGCCCTCGGCCACCCAGCCGGGCATGCGCTCACCAACGGCAATCAGGCGCGCGCGCATGATCGCCGTTGCTCAAATAAAAGTTGGCGCACAGCGCCCGCGTTGGCCTCCTCTCCCCTCGGGGGAGAGGATTGAGGTGAGGGGCCGATCTTGCACAAAACCCCCATCAGGCCGCTCCTCCGGTCATCCATCCCGCGAGCACCCACCCCTCACCCTGACCTCTCCCCGCAGGGGAGAGGGGGAACGTCGCCGCGTTGGCCTCCTCTCCCCTCGGGGGAGACGACTGCATGGATGCAGGAGGTAGAGCAATGCATGGAGCCATTGCCGAGGATTGTGACCGCAGGGAATCTCCTTTTCGGGAAGGTGAGGGGCCGATCTTGCACAAAACCCCCATCAGGCCGCTCCTCCGGTCATCCATCCCGCGAGCACCCACCCCTCACCCTGCCCTCTCCCCGCAGGGGAGAGGGGGAACGTCGCCGTGTTGGCATCCTCTCCTCTCGGGGGAGACGACTGCATGGATGCAGGAGGTAGAGCAATGCATGGAGCCATTGTCGAGGATTGTGACCGCAGGGAATCCCCTTTTCGGGAAGGTGAGGAGCCGATCTTGCACAAAACCCCCATCCGGCCGCTCCTCCAGTCATCCATCCCGCGAGTACCCACCCCTCATCCGCCCTTCGGGCACCTTCTCCCCGAAGGAGAGAAGGGAATGGAATTCAACTGGCCTGCAAGGCGTCGACTTCGTGCCCGGCGTCGCCCACCGTCCAGAGCCGCTCCAGTCCGTAGAACTCGCGGATGCGCGGCAGCATGACGTGAACGATGACGTCGCCCAGATCGACCAGAACCCATTCACCCTCCAGCTCGCCTTCCACGCCCAGCGGCATCACGCCCGCCTTCTTGGCGAACTTGCCGACTTCGTCGGCAATCGACTTCACATGGCGTGCCGAGGTGCCCGAGGCGATCACCAGCAGGTCGGCGATCGAGGTCTTGCCGCGAACATCGATCTCGCGGATGTCCTTGGCCTTCAGCTCTTCGAGTGCATCGATGACGTGCTTGCGCAATGCCGCGGTGGTGACGGTGGATTTGGTACGTTGAGTTTTACTCAAGTTTATGGGCCTCGGGACGGGATCGCGACGCGCGATAGCGTCGGCAGTATAACGCGCCGCCGTCATGCCTGAGTCAAGAGGCCAGCGCCCGCTTCGCCAGGCGGTACTCGTACATCAGACGCGCAACCAGCTCCGCCGCTGGCTGCGGCCGCACCAGCGCGGCCGCCTGGCCACACCATTCAGACAACAGATCGCTGCGCCGGGCGGCCGCGGCCGCCCGGCGCAGCGGCGCGGTCAGCGCGTTCAGGACGGGATACGGCAAGCCCTCCAGCGCCTGCGGCAACGCCTCGACAAACCGGTTGCGCAAGCCGCGCGCAGCGCGTCCGGAGAAACTGTTTATGGTGGCGACCTGGTGCTCTTTGGCCTCAAGCAAGTCCTGCTTCCAGACCTCGGCCGCCGAACACTCCGGGCAGGTGAGGAAGGCCGTCCCGAGCTGGCTCGCCGAGGCACCGAGAATTTCCGCCGCCAGCACACCGGCACCGTCCATGATCCCGCCAGCGGCGATCAACGGGATATCCAGCGCACGTCGCGCCAGCGCAAGCAGCGCGAACAGGCCGATCATCGCGTCCGCGGGATCATGCAGGAAGGTACCCCGATGGCCGCCCGCCTCGGCACCCTGCATGCATACCGCATCGGCACCGGCATCGACCCAGGTGCGGGCTTCGGCGACTGTGGTGGCGGTACCAATCAGGAAAATTTCCCGCCGCCGCAACTCCTGCCGCTGGGTTGCGTCGATCAGCCCGAAGGCAAAACTGGCCACCGCCGGCCGAGCTTCGCACAGTGCCGCGAATTGGTCGGAAAATCGTGGTGCCCATCGCGTCGGCAGGCTGGTGCGTACAGCGAGCCCCTCACGCGCCATCAGCGCATCGAGTTGCTCGCGGGCCTTTGCGACCGCGGTCATGTCGACGTCGAAGTCATCGGGCAATACGAACAACCCGATCGCATACGGACGGTCGCCCAGACCACGGATCTGCGCGGCCTGATCGAGGATCGCCTGCGGCTCCAGATAACCGGCGCCGAGCGAGCCCAGGCCACCGGCATTGGACACTGCCGCCACCAGTGCAGGCGGCGTCGAGCCCGCCATCGGCGCCTGGATCAGCGGGTGCTCGATACCCAATCGCTGCGCGAGGCCCGCTGCGGTCATCGCCTAACCACCCTGGCCGGCCACGATATTGACCGTGATCGCGATGATGAACACGTTGAAGAAGAACGCGATCACGCTGTGCAGCAAGGCCACGCGGCGCAGGTAGCGGCTGGTGATCTGCACGTCGGAAACCTGGAAGGTCATGCCGATGACGATGGCAAAGTAGGCAAAATCCCAATAATCCGGCTCCGGCGTGTCGGGAAACTCCAGCCCCGAATGTTTCTCGCCAAAGTCTCCGTAGAAGCCATGCGCGTAATGCATGGCGAACATGATATTGAGAAACAGCCAGCTCAGGACCACGCTGAACGCGCCCACACCTAGCGTGAGCAGGCCACCGGCCTTGGCGGCATGCAGCTCACTGCTCAAGGCCACCAGAACCACCGTCGCCAATACGATGCCACCCCACAGCACGCCCCAACGACCACTGTCCTGGGCTTTCGCCCGCATGCGCATGTGCGCCAGCGAGGCCCGGTTGAACATGCGCACCAGACTGCCCAGCAGCACCACCGCGGCCAGATCGAAGGCCAGCAGGATCGCCGTGGCTGGGCGCAGTTGCAGTTCGATCAGCACCCCGCCCACCATGATGAATACCAGCAGGCCAATGAGCATGCGTGGCCGCGCTTTGGCGTAACGCATCGGGCGCCAGCGGTGCTTTTCCGCGCCTGCAGCCAGCCCCTCTTCCTCTTCAATCATGCGCATCTCCACGGCGGCGTTCACGACGAGACTGGCAATGGTCGGAGGATAGCGGGAGTGTCATACCCGCAGCTCGAGATACTCGGGGTGTCGCTGCATCCACACCGCGGCATAGGAGCACACCGGGCGCACCTTCCAACCCCGCTCTCGCGCCTCGTCGAGTGCTGCCTGCACCAGCGCCCCCGCTATCCCGCGCCCACCGACGCGGCTGGGCACGCCGGTATGGGCGATCATCATCACTCCTCCTGACTCGGTGTAATCCAGCACGCAAGCCTCTCCATCGACCGTGGCCCGAAAGCGGCACGCCGCGTGATCGTGCTGGATATCAAAGGGCATGCTGGCTGGCTCGGCGGGGCGATCGGACGGCGAGCATACGATGGGCCGGCAGCAAACCTCCGTGAAGTCGACTCCGACTGATCTTCGCGCCACCTCCATGAAAGTACCGGCATAGTGGTCCACTCGACGACGCCGACATGAGGAAAGCCGCATGAAGAGGACTGCATCCGCCCATTGGTCCGGTGGCATCCGGGATGGCCAAGGCACGATTTCGACCGAAACCGCTGTACTGCAGGACGTGCCCTACGGCTTTGCGTCGCGTTTCGAGGACGGCCCGGGTACCAATCCCGAGGAATTGATCGGCGCAGCCCATGCCGGTTGCTACTCGATGGCATTGTCGCTTGAGCTTGGCAAATCAGGCCTGACCCCAGACCACATCGACACGACTGCCGTGGTGACGCTTGAAAAGGACGGTGATGGCTTCGCCATTACCGCGGTGCAGCTGACTTGCAAAGCTGCGGTGCCCGGTGCCGACGAGGCGACCTTTGATCGCATCGCCCAGGCCACCAAGCTGGGTTGTCCGGTTTCCAAGGTGCTCCGCGCCACGATCACTCTCGACGCGACGCTGGAGCACTGAGGTCGTCGGCCGACGCTGGCACCGACCCGGTCCGTCCGATCAGGCCACCCGTCGGTTTCGAAGCCGCCGACGCTCCCGTACTGCCTCGGCAAGTCGATCCAGCACTGCCACCGACGATCCCCAGTCGAGGCAGCCATCGGTAATGCTCTGACCGTGCACCAGCGGCTGGCCCGGATGCAGATCCTGTCGCCCGCCGATCAGATGGCTTTCCACCATCACACCGATCACGCGCGACTCGCCGGTCGCGACCTGGTGGGCGATATCGTCGACTACCCGCGGCTGGTTTTCCGGTTTCTTGCCGCTGTTTGCATGGCTGGCGTCGATCATCAGCCGCGGCGGCACGCCACCGTGGGACATGGCCGCGCAAGCGGCCTGGACGCTGGCCGCGTCATAGTTCGGCGCACTGCCGCCACGCAGGATGAGGTGGCAGTCCTCATTGCCGCCGGTGGTGGCGATTGCGGTGCGGCCGTCCTTGGTCACGGCGAGGAAATGATGCGGCTGCGAGGCGGCCTGTACCGCATCCACCGCGATCTTCACGTTGCCATCGGTGCCGTTCTTGAAACCGACCGGACAGGACAGTCCCGAAGCCAGTTCGCGGTGAACCTGGCTCTCGGTGGTACGCGCACCGATGGCACCCCAGGCGACCAGATCGGCAATGTACTGCGGCGTGATCATGTCGAGGAATTCGCAACCCGCGGGCACGCCCAGTTCGTTGATGCCGATCAGCAGGCCGCGCGCCAGATGCAGCCCGCGATCGATGCGGAAGCTGCCGTCCAGATCGGGATCGTTGATCAGCCCCTTCCAGCCCACCGTGGTGCGCGGTTTCTCGAAATACACCCGCATGACGATTTCCAGCGTATCGGCATGACGCGAGCGCTCGGCCTGCAGGCGGCTCGCGTATTCCAGCGCCGCGTGGGTGTCGTGGATCGAGCATGGCCCGATCACCACGGCGAGGCGGTCGTCGTTGCCGCTGAGAATGTCATGCAGCCGGCTGCGGGCTTCGGTCACGGTGATGCCGGCCCGCTCGCTGTTGCCGCAGTCGCCGATCACTTCGGCCGGCGTACTCAATCGCTTCAGCTCACGAATACGCAGGTCGTCGGTAGCGCCGGTCGGCGATGATGTGGTGCTGGGTTTCATGCGGTGGTTCCTCGGATTCGGGTTCCACTGGCGCCATGAAAAAAGCCGCCAGTGTGTGGGCTGGCGGCTTTTCGGGATGATCTTGATCGGTGTTTTACGATCGCGCCCCTAGCTCCGCCTGCAGCATCGGATAGCCGTAAAACCAGAAATAGTAGCGGGCGGCGGAAAGGACCATGCGCTTATCAATAGCACAACAGACGGCCAAATCAAACAAGCTATCGGCATAAGCCCGACGCGGGAAGTCCGCGGCAGTGACCGCCGCCGCCAGAGTGCTCGGTCCTGAACCCGGTGCAAGCGATTAAGATCACCTGATGCGATCTCCCCTGCAACTGTTGTCACGCACTGTCGGCGAGCCGATACGTCACTGGGTGTTGAATGCCTTTCCGCGTGACCGCGCCAGCGGTATCGACTACGACCAGCCACTGGGTGACCCGGGCCTGTTCGATCCGACCGGCGCCACCTGGCGCATCCACGCGGATTTCCCCGGCATGCTGGCCGGCGGACTGGCGGCGCTGACGCTACAGACACTGCATCCGCGCGCGCTTGCCGCGGTCTGGGACCATTCCAGTTTCCGCCATGACTTGCTCGGACGGCTGCGCCGGACCACAGCCTTTGTCGGCGGCACGACGTATGCGCCCCAGGCGCAGGCCAAGGCGATGATCGAACGGGTGCGGCAAATCCACGCACGGATTGCCGGCTTCGACCAATATGGGCAACCCTACCGGGCCGATGATCCGGACCTGCTGACCTGGGTGCATGTCACCGAGGCCTGCAGTTTTCTTCAAGGCTATCGCCGCTACAGTCACATCCGCCTGCCCCCGGGCGCAGCCGATCAGTATTACGACGAGGTGCGCCGGATTGCTGAGGCGTTGGGTGCGCGCGGGGTACCGGCCTCCGAGCAGGCCGTCGCCGCTTACTTCCAGCGCATCCTGCCCGAACTGGCCTTCACCGAACGCTCGCGCGAGGTACTCGAGCTGCTGTCGCAGGTACGGCTGCCGGTGCCAGCGGCCGGACTGTCACGGGACCTTTTTCTACATGCCGGCGCCGCCTTGCTGCCGGCGTGGGCGTTGCCCCTGCTGCAACGTACGCCATGGCAACAACGGCAGGCTCGGTTGGCAGCACACGCGCTGTGGTCGATCGCGCCGGCATTTCGCAGCGCGCTGCGAGATGGCATCGCAAGCCGCGCCTGCGAGCGGGCGGGACTGCAGCCCTCGGCGCTGACACGTTGGGACTGAGCGGCCCGTTGACGATCACGTGGCATTGGGCAACGCATGGTCATCCGCTTCCGTGACCGCATCCACCATCACACGGTTGCGACCCGCTCTCTTGGCCGCATACAGGGCCTTGTCAGCACGCAGCAGGACCTTGGCGCTGCCCTGCTCGCTGGCCACAGCCACGCCGACCGAGACGGTAAGCTGAAGGGTTTCGCCATTGATCGACAACGTCGCATGCTCAACCATCCGGCGAATACGCTCAGCCAGCTCCCGAGCGCTGATCAGGTCGATCCCCGGCGACAACACCACGAACTCCTCGCCACCGATACGACCGATGACGTCGCTTTCGCGCAAACTGGTGCGAATGCTGGACACCAGCGTCTGCAGTACCTTGTCGCCGCCAGCGTGACCAAAACGGTCGTTGATCTGTTTGAAATGGTCGACATCGAGCATCAGAACCCCCAATGACTCGTGCTTCCGGGCGGCATATGCCAGCATCCGGGAAGTCGCCTCGTCGATCGCCAGCCGGTTGCCAACCCCCGTCAGGGAGTCGACTCGCGCCAGTTGATACAACTCCCGCTGCAGAATTTCACTATAAAGCAAAAGGAAACCAATACTGGCGAACAGCGGCTGCATTCCCGCCAACACCAGATACATGAGGTTGGATACGGTGGGCACACTGACCACCGGGGGTAAGTAGTTCGCCAGCCAAAGCTGGCTATTACGCCACACCAGCAATGCCACTGCCATGACACTGAGCAACACCAGCACATTGCGTGCTCGCGAACCGCGCCAACGAAAACCGCCGGTCAATGCCTCCACATTCAACACCATGTTCATGGTGATCGCCAACGAGCCCTAAAGCACGCGGTAGCGATAGCTGGGGTCAATGACACCAAACCAGGCGACGCCAAGCCAGCCGATCGCGCAAATCGCAAGCACCAGCCGCCAGCGCAGCGGTTCGCCCAGCAACATGCGCAGGGCGATCACGCTCATCGCCTGGGCGATCAGGTTGAGCGCATTGCCGCCCATCACCAGTTGCGCCTGGGAGAGATAGGCGTGAAACGCCAGCGTGCCCCAGCCAGCTGCCTCGACCGCCAGCGCCAGCGCCCGGATTCGCAGACTGGCACGAATCTGGCCGTCACCATGTGTACCGACCCACAGCATGACCGCCAACACCGCGGCCTGCAGCATACTGATTGTCGAAAGCGTATCTACCCGAAAGGGCATCATCCATTCCCTGCCCCGACACTGCGGGGTACCTGATGGTGGTGTTTTACCATCCCATAGCCAGGGTGGTGTCAATTGATTATCAACCAGCATGCCTGACCCGAGCCTCCGAAACGTTGACAGCACGCCAGGTTTCGCTACTTTCCCCACAGGGGAACATACCGGATGCCCATGGCCACACTCATTCCAACCCGCAACAGCTGCCTGCCACGGATGACCGGCGGCGAGAAGCGCGTCTCCGAACGCCTGGAGCACAAGCTCGAGGACGACTACCTGCTGTGGTATGACGTGCCGATCGGGCTGAAACAGCGGCATCCGGACTTTGTGATCTTCCATCCGCGCCGCGGCCTGCTGGTGCTGGAGGTGAAGGACTGGAAGGCCGACACCATCCGCCATGCCGACAGCACCCAGTTCACCCTGGTCACCGAGCGCGGACTGGTGAAGGAGAACAACCCGCTGCTGCAGGCGCGCGCGTATGCGCTGGAAATCGGCGTGGTGCTCGAACGCGACCCCGCGCTGCGCCACCCCGAAGGCTCGCGCCACGCCGGCAAACTGATCATGCCGTGGGCCTGGGGCGTGGTGCTGGCCAATATCACCCGCAAGCAGTTCGACGAGGGTGCACTGGCTGAAGTGCTGCCCGAGCACCTGGCGATCTGCCGCGACGAGCTGTACGAGACGGTCGAAGCCGAGGCATTCCAGCAACAGCTGTGGGCGATGTTCCCGCAGGTGTTTCCGGTGGCGCTCACCCTGCCGCAGATCGATCGGGTGCGCTGGCACCTGTTTCCCGAGTTGCGGGTCGAAGCCGGCAGCGGCCAGTTCGGCCTGTTCGGCCCCACCGACGCCGCGGTGCGACCGCTGGAGATCCCCGACCTGGTCAAGGTGATGGACGCGCAGCAGGAGCAACTGGCGCGCTCGATCGGCGGCGAGCATCGTGTCATCCACGGCGTGGCAGGCTCGGGCAAGACCATGATCCTGGGCTTTCGCGCGATGCAGCTCGCGCGCGAGGTGGGAAAGCCCATCCTGGTGCTCTGCTACAACAAGACGCTGGCCGCGCGGCTGGAACAACTGATCGGCGAACGCGGCCTCAGCGAGAAGGTGCAGGTCTACAACTTCCATCGTTGGTGCCGCAAGATGCTGGTGGCCTACCATGTGGAGCTGCCCGCGCAGGGCAGCAAGCATTTCTTCGAGCAGATGGTGCAGCACGTCATCGATGGCGTGGATCGCGGGCAGATCCCGCGTTTCCAGTACGGCGCCGTGCTGGTCGACGAAGGCCACGACTTCGAGCCGGACTGGTACAAGCTGATCGTGCAGATGATCGACCCGGCCACCAATTCGCTGCTGGTGCTGTACGACGACGCGCAGAACATCTACGGCAACACCGAGCGGCGCAAGATCAGCTGGAAAAGCCTCGGCGTGCAGGCGCAGGGCCGCACCACCATCCTCAAGCTCAACTACCGCAACACACTGGAGATCCTCTCCGTAGCGCGCGTGTTCGCGCAGGATCTGCTCACCTCGCGCAGCGACGACGACGACGGCGTGCCGCTGATCGCACCGCAAAGCTCAGGCCGTCGCGGCGCCGTGCCCGAGCTGGTACGCACCGATACCGCCCGCGCCCAGCTCGACGTGCTGATCGCCCGGCTGCAGGACGAACACGCCCACGGCCGCCCGTACGCCGACATGGCCGTGCTGTACCGCAACCAGTGGGAAGGCGAGAAGCTGCACGAGGTACTGCAGCGCCTGAGCATCCCCAGTCGGCTCGCCGACAACGCCGGCAAGCAGACCCTGTTCGTGGTCGAGGACAGCATCAAGCTGATCACCATGCATTCCAGCAAGGGGCTGGAATTCCCATTCGTGATCATCCCCGGCCTCGGCTCGTTGCCGAAGGACGGCCAGCGCGAGGCCGACGAGGCGCGCCTGCTCTACGTGGCGATGACCCGCGCCACCGAACACCTGCTGCTGATCCACCACGACGACTCGGTCTTCAGCAAACGCATCCGCGACTCGATCAACCAGGTGCAAGGGCAGTTGCAAGACGCGCAATAGCCCGCCCGCGCCGTTGTAGGAGCGCACCCTGTGCGCGATGGCTCTTCGTCAGGTCACGGAAAAGCATCGCGCACAGGGTGCGCTCCTACAGGGCTGCCGATCGCGATCAGAGCGGGGCGAACCTGGAACGGCCGATGGGAGATGATGTGTGTGTTCCAACAACAAGCAGCAGTCGCGACGAGGTGAAGCTTGCCTTCGACGAGACGATTCTGGAGCGGCTGGTGGCCTTGAATGCCGAGCGCGCGGCCAAAGAGGCGCGTGGTGTGGTGCGCTGGCTGCGGCCTGAGTTCCAGTATCCGGCCGAGCCGGCCGCGCCGAACCAGGCCGAGTTGCCCGATGACGGCGACCGCGCGCACCTGGGCCACGCCCAGTCACAGGGCGAGCGCTACGGTGCCATTCGGTGAATTGGCGCGGGTAACCCTTGCAAGGGCGCGGGCGAATACCCATCAAGAAGCAACAACCCGTGTAGGAGCGCACCCTGTGCGCGAAAGCGCTTGCCCTGATGCCACATCGAAGAGCTTTCGCGCACAGGGTGCTACAGGGATACGTACAGGCTTACAGGAATCATCATGACCACCTTCGACCTCACCCCGCCCAGCGACACCCAACGCCAGAACATCATCGCCAGCCTCTCCGCCGATGAAAAGCGCGTGCTGCTGGAACACGGCACCGAGGCAGCCTTCTGCGGCGTGTTTCTGGACAACAAGAAGGATGGCGTCTACACCTGCCGCTTCTGCGGCCTGCCGCTGTTCCGTTCCAATGCGAAGTTCGATTCCGGCACCGGCTGGCCAAGCTTTTTCGAACCCTGTGACGACGCGCATATCCGGCTGATCCGCGACAGCAGTCACGGCATGATCCGCACCGAGGAAGTCTGCGCCCGCTGCGGCAGCCATCTCGGCCATGTGTTCCCCGATGGTCCGCCGCCGACCGGCCAGCGTCACTGCCTCAACTCGGTATCGCTGAGTTTCATCGAACAAGGCAAGCCACTGCCGGATCACCTACAACGCGGCGCGCCGGAGGGGCAACCGGATACGGTCGAGTGAATAGTTCAGTCTGCCAACTTATTGACCCACATGCCCCGCACAGTTGACCTGGCTCGCCGGATAACTTCACCTGCGCCGCCAGCCAGGTGACCCTCCCGCGGAAGGTCGCTTGGCGACCCA
>SCSE01000061.1 GCA_004298015.1 Rhodanobacter sp. | reverse complement strand
ATAGGCTGAGTCTCTCGTCAGGCTTGCATAGAACCACTATGCGCTCCTTCCGATAGACCCATCCTATGGCGATAGCGCAATCTCGCTATCCAAAGGTTCTACGGCCCAAGCTCCTAGGCGCTTGAGCCGTGGAAACGTTGGAGGGCGATAGCACCAACGCAGCCCGAAGGTTTCTGCGGCCCGCGCTCCTGGCAGCCTGTCAGACTTGGCGCGGCCGGCCTGCGAATGCGTCTGCGCGATCCCGATTTCCGCTGATTCTGGCCCCTGGAACCACGATGTGCCGCCGAATCGTCGTCTGCCCTCATGCAGTCAGATTCCCGCCTCGACCACCAAAGTCCGACAGCTTCCTGGCCGGTGGGGTGTTGGCAAAGGTCAGGCCGTGGTGGCCTCTTCCGGTGCGGCAAGGCCTCCGTGCGCAGGCGTAAGCGTCAGTCGGAAGCAACTGCCGCCACCGGCGACCCGGACATATTCCAGTGCGGCCTGGTTGGCCTCGCTCATCTGGCGAGCCAGGTACAGGCCGAGCCCGGTGCCGTACTCGTGGGTGGTATAGAACGGCTCGAAAATCTGGGCAGCCACCTTGGGTACGATACCCGGGCCGCGGTCGATCACTTCGAGGATGGGCGCCCCGTGTTCACCCTGGCGCGCAACGACCAGGACGCGCGCAGGTTCCCCGGGCATACGGCCATAGCGCAAGGCATTCTGTACCAGATTCCACAACACCTGCTGCAGTTGTTGTGGATCGGCTACCGCGGTGACGGGTACCGGACTGTTGGCGATGACGCGCAGCGTGTCGGCACCGAGATCGTTGCTCTCGCTGTACTCGGCCACGAAATCCTGTGCCCAGTTGCCGAGGTCGAGGCTTTCCGGGCGCGACCGCTCGCGCCGCGAGAGTTGCAGGATGTTTTCGATGATCTCGTTGAGCCGGATGCAGTGGTTGTTGATGATCTCGACCATGCGCTGGTCGGTACTGTCCATGCTCTTGGACTCGGCCAGCAGTTGCGCGGAATAACGGATAGCTGCCAGCGGGTTGCGAATTTCATGCGCGATCGACGCGGACAGGCGGCCGAGCGAGGTGAGCGTCAGTTCCTCGGCACGCCTGGACAGCAGCGAGGTATCGTCGAGAAAGATCAGCACGTGAGAATCGTCGTTCGGCGCAAGCCGCGTGAATCGCGGCACCACCTCGGGCACGCCGTCGGCGAGCTGGGTAGCGGTTTCGTCCAGCTTGCCCGAGGTCATCCAGTGATACAGCCGTCGTGACAGTTCCGGTGCCAGCTGTCCCAGGTCGCGCTGATCGGCACCGGGGTTGCCCAGCAGCATCCACGCGGACTCGTTGATCTGGTGGATGCGGTTTGCATCGTCGACCAGCAAGACACCGGTTTTCATGCGACGGATGATCAGTTCGCTGACCTGGGCCATGTTGACCAGGTCGGTGCTGCGTTGTTCGGCCAGGGCTTCCGTCGCGCGCAGTTGGCGCCCAAGTACATGGCAAAGTGTGGTCGTCGCGAAGTAGGCCAGGCCGAACAGTGCGCCTTCCATCAGGTCGCGGTCGCCCGGTGAGCCTCCAGGGCCGCTGCCCAGAAAGGTGTGGCCAAGAATACCCAGCGTCGCCAATGCCGCGAAGAAGCTGGACAGCCGCAATGGCAGCATCAGTGCCCCGGCACTCAGGTTCACTGCAAGCATCATCGCGATGCCGATGCGCGCGTCATACATGGCGGTGATGGCCAAGACCGCCGCGACAATATCGACCACCAGGGAGGCTGACACAGCCATCGTGACATAGGCCATGCTGCGCCTGTTGAGCAGCAGCATGATCAAGGCAAACAGCAGATAGAACACCGCTTCGCCGCGGGCAAAGTCGGCCGCCCCTAGATGGGGCCGACCCAGCCATGCCGGACTGAAGGCCAGGCCGACATAGACCAACGCCTGCACCACCCGAAAAACGTTGAGAAACGAGAGTTCGTGACGGATCGTTGCGCTGCTGGCACCTTGAATGGACAGAGGGACCGAGGTGGACACTTGGCAAATCACTCCGTGGCAGTTTCGGCCAGTATAGGGGGCAAGTCAGCGACATATCGGCGATTTGGCGGGCGGCGTCATGCCGGGGAAACCTATGGGGGTGGCCAGCGGGGATGCGAGTCGGGGCTGGGGTGGGGACACGCCTGACGGTGCCTAAAACAGCCGGCAAGGCCCCGTTCCAGCCTGCCTGCGCAAGCTGCCCTTTCCATCGCGGCCCGCTTCCGCGAAAATAGGCGGCCGTATTGCGCGGTTTTTGCCAAGTCCCCTGGCAGCGCACTGCATGCCGGCAGCGCGCTATTTCGCCGTCCGACCCTCATGCCGCACGCCGCTTTCCAGCGTACGGTGATTCTGTTTTCCATTCGCTCGAGGTATCGAATGAATTTCCACGAATACCAGGCCAAAGAACTGTTCGCGCAGTACGGTATAGCCGTACCGCCGGGCAAGACCGCCAATTCTCCCGACGCCGCCGTCGATGTCGCCAAGCACCTTGGTGGTTCGCAATGGATGGTCAAGGCCCAGATCCATGCGGGTGGCCGCGGCAAGGCCGGTGGCGTCAAGTTCTGCAAGAGTCTCGATGATGTCCGCGCCGCCGCCAAGGCGATGCTGGGCACGCAGATGGAAACCTACCAGTCCGCTGGCCGTGCGCTGCCGGTGAACCTGGTACTGGTGACGGACGCAACCGACATTGCCAGGGAGCTATACCTTTCGATCCTGGTCGATCGCGACAGCAAGGCGATTTCGTTCATCGCCTCCAAGCATGGTGGCGTGGACATCGAGCAGGTCGCCAAGGACACGCCGGAAGACATCCACACCATCGTGATCGATTTCGTCGAGGGCCTGCAGCCGTACCAGTGCCGCCAGCTCGGTTTCGCGATGGATCTGAATGCGAAGCAGGTCGGTCAGCTCACCAAGATCATGCTGGGCCTGTACAAGCTGTTCAACGAGAAGGACCTGGCACTGGTCGAACTCAACCCGCTGGCGATCCTCGAGGACGGCAACCTGGCGGCGCTCGACGGCAAGGTCAATTCCGACGACAACGCCGAATTCCGCCATGCCGATCTGGCCGCGATGCGCGACTTGTCCCAGGAAGACGCCGCCGAAGCCGCTGCCGTCCAGCACAACCTCAACTACGTAACCATGGACGGCACCATCGGCTGCATGGTCAACGGGGCCGGCCTGGCGATGGCCACCATGGACGTGATCAAGCTGGCGGGCGGCGAGCCGGCCAACTTCCTTGACGTCGGCGGCGGTGCCACCAAGGAGCGGGTCACCGAGGCGTTCAAGCTGATCCTGTCCTCGGACAAGGTGAACTGCATCCTGGTCAACATTTTCGGCGGCATCGTGCGTTGCGACCTGATCGCCGAGGGCATCATCGCCGCGGTCAAGGAAGTGGGTCTGACGATCCCCGTGGTGGTGCGCCTGCAGGGCACCAATGTTGAGAAGGGCCGCGAACTGCTGGCCAACTCCGGTCTGGCGATCACGCCGGCCGACGATCTCAACGACGCGGCGCAGAAAGCCGTGGCTGCGGCCCACTAATCACCCCGTAGGAGCGCACCGTGTGCGCGATTGTCTTTTTGGCGCGTGTGAAAAGCAGAAGCATCGCGCACAGGGTGCGCTCCTACACAGATACGGGATATTTCAATGAGCGTTCTGGTCAACAAGAAAACCAAGGTGATCGTGCAGGGCTTCACCGGCCAGCAGGGCACCTTTCACGCCGAACAGGCGATCGATTACGGCACCCTGGTCGTCGGTGGCGTGACACCGGGCAAGGGTGGCAAGGAACACATCGGCCTGCCGGTATTCAATTCGGTCGACGAGGCCGTGCTGGAAACCGGCGCCGAAGCGTCGGTGATCTTCGTGCCGCCACCTTTTGCGGCCGATTCGATCCTCGAGGCGATCGACGCCGGCATCAAGGTGATCGTGGCGATCACCGAGGGTATTCCGGTACTCGACATGCTGCGGGTGAAGAATGTGCTGCAGCAGCATCCGGAAACCGTGCTGATCGGGCCGAACTGTCCCGGTATCATCACCCCGGGTGAATGCAAGATCGGCATCATGCCGGGTCATATCCATCAGCCGGGCAAGGTCGGCATCGTGTCGCGTTCGGGCACGCTGACCTACGAGGCGGTGTTCCAGACCACTAATGAAGGCCTGGGTCAGTCCACTTGTATCGGTATCGGTGGCGACCCGATCAACGGCCTCAGCTTCATCGACTGCCTGAAGCTGTTCCAGGACGATCCGCAGACCGAAGGCATCATCATGGTCGGGGAGATCGGTGGTTCGGCCGAGGAAGACGCGGCGGAGTTCATCGCCGAGTACGTGACCAAGCCGGTGGTGTCGTTCATCGCCGGTGCCTCGGCCCCGGCGGGTAAGCGGATGGGCCATGCCGGCGCCATCATCTCCGGCGGCAAGGGCACGGCGGAGGCCAAGTTCGCTGCGCTGGACAAGGCCGGTGTCACCACGGTGAAGTCGCCAGCCGACCTGGGCAAGACGCTCGCCAAACTGATGAAGTAAGTCGGTCGACACAGGGTAAAATGCGAGGGCCGCGACGGGTGTCGTGGCCTTCGTCATTTCTGGAGTGATTGCATGGCAAGGCTGCGTCTGGCGCTGTCCCAGTTCGATTTTCCGGTAGGCGCGGTGGCGGTCAATGCCGCCCGCATCGCCGATCTCGCTGCACAGGCGCGCGCTGGCGGCGCCGAACTGGTGGTATTTCCCGAGCTGGCCTTGAGCGGCTACCCGCCGGAGGATCTGTTGTTGCGGCCGAGCTTTCTCGCCGCCTGCGAAAGCGAGCTCGAGGCGCTGGCGGGCAACATCGGGGAGATGGCCGCACTTGTCGGTCATCCACACAGCGAAGGCGAGGTTTACAACGCGGCGAGCCTGCTGCGCCAGGGGCGGGTCGAACGCGTCACGCACAAGCAGGTATTGCCGAATTACGGCGTCTTTGATGACAAGCGTTATTTTCGACCGGGGCACGCCACGGCCGTGGTGGCGATCGCCGGGGTGCAGGTGGTGCTGCTGATCTGTGAGGACGTGTGGCGACCGGAGCCGCTGATGCAGGTCGCCGCTGCGGGGGCGGAGCTGGTCGTGGTGATCAATGCGTCGCCTTGGGATGCTGCCAAGCAGGCTGAGCGCGAAGCGGTGCTGAAGGCTCGCGCGGCTGAAAGCGGCTGCGCGATGGCCTATCTCAACATGGTCGGGGGGCAGGACGAGGTGGTGTATGACGGTGCCGCCCTGCTGGTCAATGGCGACGGTTCGATTGCAGCCCGCGCGCCCGCGTTCGTCGACGCGCTGCTGTGGGCCGAATTCGATTCGTCCAACCGCAGCTGGCACCCGGAAAGCTGGCCGGAGACGGTCGACGACTCGCACGAAGCCAGGTTGTACGCGGCACTGACCCGCGGCATTCGCGACTACGTCGGCAAGAACGGTTTTCCCGGCGTGCTGCTGGGTTTGTCCGGTGGCATCGATTCGGCATTGACCTTGGCGCTGGCCGTGGATGCGCTGGGCCCCGAGCGGGTGACCGCAGTGATGATGCCTACACGCTACACCTCGCAGTTGTCGCTGGATGGCGCGCGCGATCAGGCGCAACGGCTTGGCGTGGGCTATCACGTGCTTTCGATCGAGGCGACCTTTCAGTCCTTCGTCGACGCACTCAACCCGGTTTTTGCCGGCAAGCCGGCCGATGCCACCGAGGAGAACCTGCAGTCGCGCACACGTGGTGCGATGCTGATGGCTGTGTCCAACAAGCATGGCCAGTTGCTGCTGGCGACCGGCAACAAGAGCGAAATGGCGGTGGGCTATGCCACGCTTTATGGCGACATGTGTGGGGGTTACGCGCCACTGAAGGATGTCTACAAGACGGCGGTATACCGCCTGGCGCGCTGGCGCAATGGCGCAGGGCTTCCCGCTGGGGTTCCCGGCTCCTGGGTCATCCCCCCGGCCGTGATCGAGCGCGCGCCTTCGGCCGAGTTGCGCGACAACCAGACCGATCAGGACTCTCTCCCGGATTACGGGGAGCTGGACGCGATATTGAGCCGCTTCATTGAGGGCGAACAGTCGCAGGCTGAGATCATTGCGGGAGGATTCGACGCCAGTACCGTGCATCGGGTCGTGCGACTGGTGTTGCGCAATGAATTCAAGCGGCGACAGTCGGCACCCGGCCCGCGTGTGACCACGCGCGCCTTCGGCCGGGAAAGACGTTATCCGATCACCTCCGGCTGGAGCTGAGCCTCCACACACCACCAACGCCATTCCGGTGCCGCGCGCCGGCGCCCTGTTTTTCAGCGCCAGCGTGAGGTGGCAGGCAGAATGTTGGCGGCGTCAGGAATGAAAAAGCCGGCGCCATGGCGCCGGCTTTTTCCCTTTCACCAGCCGAGAAGCCGTGAAAATGCGCCCCCCTACTGCGATCGCCGTCAGATGCCCGTGTCGGCGGTGCGCTGCGGCGTTCGATATTTTCACATCCTGTGACCGCTGGATCAGTGATGCCCGGAGAACGGAATCATCTTGCGCAGCAGCGATGGCTCATGCGGCCAGTTGGGATCGGTCAGATAGGGGTGGTCCGGGTAGTTCAGGGCCAGTACCTTGCGCGTCTGCGCGGCGAGCTTCTTGTGGTCCAGCGCCAGGTAGCTGCGGCACAGGATGGCCAGGGCATCGCCGGCCTGCGGTGCCTGCTGGTAGTGTTCGATGACATACTGTGCGCGGTCGGCCGAGGCGATGTAGGCCTTGTGCCGCAGGTAGAACTCGGCAACGTTGATCTCGTGCTGTGCCAGCACGTTACGCAGGTAAATCATCCGCTGGCGTGCATCGGCGGTATAGGCGCTGTCGGGAAAGCGGCGCGAAAGTTCGGAGAAGTCATCAAACGCCTGCAGGTTGTAGCCCTGGTCGCGCCGTGATTGCGCACTGTCACGGCTGACATAGCGTTCGATGAAGCCGCTGGTACGATCGAAGTTGATCAGGCCGCGCAGGTAATAGGCATAATCGACATGTTTGTTGGCCGGATAGGTCTTGATGAAGCGGTTGACGGTCGACAAGGCATCGTCCGGCTGGTTGTCCTTGTACTGCGAATAGGCCATGTCGAGCTGGGCCTGCTCGTTGTAGGCGCCGGATGGAAAGCGGGCGATGAGCCGCTGGTAGGCGCGGGTGGCGGCGGCGTAGTCGGCGTTCTCCAACGAGTCGTGGGCCTTGTTGTACAGCTCGCCGACCGGCATGGTGTTGATGGTGTCACGCTTGGTACCGAACATCGAACAGGCGCTCATCGTGGCGATAATCGCGACAATGGCGAGCAGCTTCAGGGCAGGCAATTTGAACATCGGCAGCTTGGTTACACGCATGGGAAATGAATTCAGATGTTTGATCGAAAAGGCATGATAGCCGAAACAGGCCGTAGCCCGTGGAGCAGGGCATGACCAGCATCCGGCATGAAGCCACGGTGCCATTGACGGCCGCAGGACGCAGATTCGACCAGGCATTGGCGGAGATGTTCCCGGATTATTCACGCTCGCGGCTCAGCGGCTGGATCAAATCCGGTGCGGCGATGCTGGACGGGGTGCAGGTGCCCCCGCGGCATTTGCTTCGGGGCGGTGAACAGGTTCAGCTGCAGGCTGAACTGGAAACCGAGGTAACCAGTACCGCTGAGGCGATCCCGCTGGAGATCGTCCATGAGGATGAACATCTGCTGGTGCTGAACAAGCCGGCCGGGCTGGTGGTACACCCGGGGGCCGGCAATCCGGCGGGAACCTTGCTTAACGGCCTCCTGCATCACGATCCCGGACTGGCGGAGTTGCCGCGCGCGGGCATCGTCCATCGGCTGGACAAGGACACGTCCGGATTGATGGTGGTGGCCAGGTCGTTCCCGGCGCTGACGGCGCTGGTGGAGATGCTGTCGCGGCATGACGTCGAGCGCCAGTACGAGGCGGTGGTGCTGGGCACGATGGTGGCTGGCGGCACGGTGGATGCGCCGTTGGGTCGCTCCATGGGTGATCGCCTGCGTCAGTCGGTGCGCGACGAGGAGGACGGCAAGCGCGCGGTGACCCATTACCGCCTGCGCGAGCGCTTTCGCGCCCACACCCTGGTGCAGTGCCAGCTGGAAACCGGTCGCACTCACCAGATTCGTGTGCATATGGCACATGTGGGTCATCCGCTGCTGGGTGATCCGCTGTACGGTGGCGGGCTGAAGCTGCCGAAGGGCGCAGCGCCCGAGCTGGTCGCCGTGTTGCGGGGGTTCCGTCGCCAGGCACTGCACGCGGAGCAACTGGCGTTCGTGCATCCGGTAACCGCCGAGCCGCTGTCGTTCAGCGTGGAGCGCCCAGCAGATCAGCTCGCGCTGATCGAGGCGCTGCGCGCTGACCTGGCCCTTCACGGTACGGACGATTACTGAATGGCGGCCACGACAGGGTCCAGCATGGATGCCGCCTGGATCTTCCCTGACTGGCCAGCGCCGCTGCCGGTACGGACCGCGGTGACGACTCGCGACGGTCCCGGTGTGTCGGTACCGCCGTTTGGGCGCTTCAATCTGGGCTTGCGCAATGGTGACCGGCCGGAAGCCGTCCAGGCCAATCGCAGCGTGTTGCGGCAGACGCTGAATCTGCCGGCGGAGCCGCGCTGGTTGCGCCAGGTGCATGGTCGCACCGTGGCCGAGCTCGGGCCGCTGCCCAGTGCGGACGAGCCCGAAGCGGACGCGGCGATATCGCGCCTGCCCGGCACGGTGCTGGCCGTACTGACCGCCGATTGCCTGCCGGTGCTGTTCTGCGCCGACGATGGCAGCGCCATCGGTGTGGCGCATGCGGGCTGGCGCGGCCTCGCTGCTGGCGTGCTGGAAGCGGTGGTGGAACAACTGCAGTTGCCGCCAAGCCGCCTGCTGACCTGGCTCGGTCCGGCTGCCGGGGGTGTCTCATACGAAGTGGGCGACGAGGTACGCGAGGCCTTCGTCGGGCACGATCGTGCCGCGGCGGCATGTTTCACCGCGACCCGGCCCGGACATTGGCGCTGCGATATCGAGGGATTGGCCCGTCAACGCCTCACGATGGCGGGGGTGACCCGCATCCACGGCGGCGGCTTCGATACGCTGGCTGATCCGCGTTTCTATTCGCATCGTCGCGAGGGGGCCCGCCGCGGCAGCTTCGCCAGCCTGATCTGGTTGGCGGAAGACTGATTGTGGCGCGCGTCGAGCGGCTATCCGCGGAAGGCGCGCAGCGCCATTCGCTTGAATCGGTGCGCGCTGCCCGCATTTTCACCTGCAGTGGCGGAAACTCCGTCGAATCCTTTGCTGAGGGGATAGGCCAATGCGGATGGACAAGCTTACTTCGCGTTTCCAGCAGGCGCTGGCAGACGCCCAGTCACTGGCGGTAGGGCGAGACAACAACATGCTCGAGCCGGCACATGTGATGTCGGCGTTGCTCAGCCAGCAGGGCGGCTCGACCGCGCCACTGCTGACGCAATCGCAAGTCAACGTGCCGGCATTGCAGCAGCGCGTGAATGCCATTCTGGAGCGGTTGCCGCAGGTCAGCGGGCAGGAAGGCAACATCAATCTCGGCAATGAGTTGTCGCGTCTGCTCAATCTCACCGACAAGCTGGCGCAGCAGCGCGGCGACCAGTTCATCGCCAGCGAGCTGTTTGTGCTGGCGGCGCTGGACGACAAGGGCGAGCTGGGCGCGGCGTTGAAAGCCGCCGGGGCGACCAAGCCGAATCTGGAAGCGGCGATCGAGAAATTGCGCGGTGGCGAGAAAGTACAGAGCGAGAATGCCGAGGAGCAGCGTCAGGCACTGGAGAAATACTGCATCGATCTTACCGAGCAGGCTGAGAAGGGCAAGCTCGATCCGGTGATCGGTCGCGACGAGGAGATTCGCCGCACGATCCAGGTGCTGCAGCGGCGTACCAAGAACAATCCGGTGCTGATCGGCGAGCCCGGTGTGGGCAAGACCGCCATCGTCGAGGGGCTGGCCCAGCGCATCATCAAGGGCGAAGTCCCCGAAGGTTTGCGCGAGCGCCGGCTATTGTCGCTGGACATGGGCGCGTTGATTGCCGGGGCCAAATTCCGCGGTGAGTTCGAAGAGCGCCTGAAGGCGGTGCTCAGCGATCTGTCCAAGCAGGAAGGCCGGGTGATCCTGTTCATCGACGAGCTGCACACCATGGTCGGTGCCGGCAAGGGTGAGGGCTCGATGGATGCCGGCAACATGCTCAAGCCGGCCCTGGCGCGTGGCGAGTTGCACTGCATCGGTGCCACCACGCTGGACGAGTACCGCAAGTACATCGAGAAGGACGCCGCGCTGGAGCGCCGCTTCCAGAAAATCTTCGTCGGCGAACCCAGCGTCGAAGACACCATTGCGATCCTGCGCGGACTGAAGGAACGCTATGCCGTGCACCATGGTGTGGAGATCACCGATCCGGCGATTGTCGCCGCGGCCACGTTGTCGCACCGCTATATCCCGGACCGGCAGCTGCCGGACAAGGCGATCGACCTGATGGACGAGGCCGCTTCGCGGATCAGGATGGAGATCGACTCCAAGCCGGAGGAGCTGGACCGCCTGGAGCGCCGGCTGATCCAGCTGAAGATCCAGCGCGAGATGCTGAAGAAGGAGAAGGACAGCGAGTCGAAGCAGCGCCTTGCCGATCTGGAAACGGATATCGAGAAACTCGAGCGCGAGTTCTCCGACCTCAACGAAATCTGGAAATCGGAGAAGGCCGCACTGCAAGGCACCACGCGGGTCAAGGAGCAGATCGAGCAGGCGCGGCTGGATATGGAGGCGGCCCAGCGTCACCAGGACTACGCGAAGATGAGCGAGATCCAGTATGGCCGATTGCCGGAGCTTGAAAAGCAGCTGGCCGCAGCGCAGGCCGCCGAGCAGCAGGATTTCAAGTTGCTGCAGGATCGGGTCACCGCGGAGGAAATCGCCGAGGTGGTAGCGCGCTGGACCGGTATCCCGGTGGCCAAGATGCTTGAGGGCGAGCGCGAAAAGCTGTTGCACATGGAGGACGAGCTGCACCGGCGCGTGGTCGGTCAGGACGAGGCCGTCAAGGCCGTCTCCGACGCGATTCGCCGGGCCCGCGCGGGGCTTTCCGACCCGGACCGTCCCAGCGGTTCGTTCCTGTTCCTGGGCCCGACCGGCGTCGGCAAGACCGAGTTGTGCAAGGCGCTGGCCGAATTCATGTTCGATACCACCGATGCGATGGTGCGTATCGACATGAGCGAGTTCATGGAGAAGCATGCGGTCAGTCGGTTGGTGGGTGCGCCACCGGGTTATGTCGGCTATGAAGAGGGCGGTTACCTTACCGAAGCGGTGCGTCGCCGGCCGTACAGCGTGATCCTGCTCGATGAGGTGGAGAAGGCACACCCCGATGTGTTCAACATCCTGCTGCAGGTGCTTGATGACGGTCGCCTCACCGACGGTCAAGGGCGCACCGTGGATTTTCGCAATACCGTCATCGTGATGACCTCCAACCTCGGATCGCAGATGATCCAGGATTCGTCGGAGAGCAGTGTAGGTGGCGATGCGGAAGAGCAGTACATGCAGATGAAGGCTTCGGTGATGGGTGTCGTGCAGGCGCACTTCCGCCCTGAGTTCATCAATCGCTTGGACGAGCTGGTGGTATTTCGCCCGCTGGACAAGACACAGATCCGCGCCATCGCCCGGATCCAGCTTGGCTACCTGGAGAAGCGGCTGGCCGAGCGTCAGCTCAAGATGGAGGTCAGTGACGAAGCGCTGGCGTTGCTGGGCAATATCGGTTTCGACCCGGTCTACGGTGCGCGACCGTTGAAGCGGGCGATCCAGCAGCAGCTGGAGAATCCGCTGGCGCAGCAACTGCTGGCCGGGACGTTCAGCGCGGGCGACACCATCGCGGTCGAGCTGGAGCACGGGCAGCTGCATTTCCGCAAGCGCTGACCCGCGGAGCAAGGTCCGACAGGATCCCACGCGCGTTGTGGGAAAATTCGTTGAGTTTGGTCGGCCAAAGGTCCCGGACTTTCCTGCAGCGCGCCGCCGACCCGGGCGTCTCACGGCGATCGCCGTGGGCGAGCGATTTTTCTCCGCCGCTCAGTGTGGCTCGGTCGGTGGTTCCATTTCTGTTTCCGGCAGCATGTCGAACGCTGCCGGGGTGGTACGCAGCATCATGCGGAAATTGGCGTCGGTCGACTGGGTGCGGTAAAAATGCCAATAGCGGTATGCCGCATAGACGGCCAGCAAGGCCTGGGTCAGTGCAAACCAGCCGAACAGCGAGCCGGGGCCGAGGCTCGACATCAGCGCACCGGCGGCGATCGGACCGATCGCCGAGCCGACACCGTAGATCAGCAGCACGCTACTGCTGGCCGAAAGCAGCTCATCCGGCGACAGGTGATCCACCAAGTGTGCCACCACGATCGGGTAGACAGCGAAGGTGAGGCCACCGTAGAGAAAAATCAGCGCAATCATCGCGCCATGCCATTGCGCCATCCCCAGTTGCAGTAGTGCCAGTGCCGTAGCAAGCGCACAGACCACCGCCAGGGCGATGCGCCGGTCATGTCGATCGGACCACCGACCGACCGGCCATTGCAGTGCCGCCCCACCGAGGATCGCCACGCTCATGTAGGTGCCCACCTGGGTCAGGCCAAAACCCTGCCCGCGTGCATACACCGGCAGCAGGCCCCAGAAGGCACCCATCGCCAACCCTGACAGCAGCGCGCCGGCGCCGGCCGTAGGCGCAAGTGCGTACAGTCGCTTCAGTTGCAAGCGGGGCACCGGTTGCAAGCCGGGCTGTGCCTGACGGGTGGCGACCACCGGCAAGGTGGCGGCGCACACCAGCAGGGCGACGACGATAAACAGCACGAACGATTGCCCCGGGATGCGCAGCAACTGCTGGGCCAGCGCCAGCGAGCCGAGGTTGACCATCATGTAGATCGCGAACACGGTGCCGCGTCGGGCCGGCTCGGTTTGTGCGTTCAGCCAGCTCTCGATGATCGCATACAGCCCGACCAGCGATATCCCTGCCAGCAACCGCAGCAGCAGCCACAGCCAGGGGTTGCTGCTCAGTGCATGCAGCAATACCAGGCAAGCCACGGACGCGGTACAGAACGCGAACGCACGGATATGGCCGATCCGCTGGATCAGCGGCGGCAGAGTGAAGGTGCCGACAAAATAGCCGGCGTAATACGCCGAGGTAAGCGCGCCTAGCATGGTGGTCGAAAAACCCAATGCGCGGCCACGCAGCGGGATCAGGGTCGTCAACAGTCCCACGCCCAGCAACAGCAGTGCCGCGCCGACGAGCAGCGAGGTGATTGGACGCAGGTTGCGCAGCATGTTCGGTCCGTGTGCGAAGCCCGGGAAGGCTTCGGAGGCTACCATTTCAGGAGGATCAAGGCCGCATCGGGGGCGGTCAGGCAACGGCCGGCCCGGCCTGGGTTCTGGGAGGCTTGTGCCAGTATGTTGCGCGGGTACTGAACGGACATGCACCGTTCACCGCTACCCCGCTGACGGGCTGTCTGATCCGGCGCCGTTGCGATCGGCGGTATCGAGCAAGTCCGTCGCTCCGGTGGTTGCCGGAGCGGCGGACTCGAGACCATCAGAAGTGGTAGGTGATCCTGCCGTACCAGTAGCGACCGTTCATGCCGAATGGCGACAGCGGTGAGTATTGCAGGCCGTCGTAGGCATCCTCGTAGGCATTGTCGTTGAACGCAACCTTGGTCGGATACTGGTTGGTGAGGTTGTCCGCACCGAGTGTGAAGGTCCATGCATCCAGGTTGTAGCTCGCGGACAGATCGAGCAGCCAGCGGGCGGCGAAGGTCTGGTCCTGGGTGGGTCCCGGGGTGTCGCCCAGGCGCGTCACCGAACCGTAGCGGGTCAGGTTGGCGTGCACCGAGAAGGCCTTGATCATCCAGTCCGAGGTGAACACATACTTGGTGTGTGGCGTCGATACCGTCAGCAGCCCCTGGCTTGCACGCCCGAACGCCGGGGTCGAGACATTCAGGATATCGGTCTTGTTGTAGTTGCCGCTGAAGGTCAGGTTGAGCCTGCCGTAGTCGTTAAGATCCATCCGGTAGTTGGTGATCAGGTCGACACCGCGGGTGCGGGTGGTGGCGCCGTTGACGAAGAACTGGGCAGCCTGGACCTGGCTGTTCGGAACGCTGACCGCAATCTGGTCGGAGTACAGGATCTGGTTGCCGATACGGATCTGGTAGACGTCGAGCGTGGCATTGAAGTTGTTGGTCGGCTGCCATACCGCACCGAAACCGTAGTTGGTCGACTTTTCCGGCTTCAACGGCTTGGCGCCGAGCGAGATGGCCACCGGATCGGAGGTGCGGAAGGTGCCGACCTGGATCAGCTTGCCCGCCTGCGGCAGCGTAACCACGGATTCGTAGTTCTGCTGGGCCAGCGATGGCGCGCGGAATCCGTTGGAAATGGTGCCACGCAAGGCAAAGGTGTCGGTGAGCTGGTAACGCGCCGAGAGTTTGCCCGAACGGGTGGAGCCGGCATCGCTGTAGTGCTCGACACGGGCCGCCACGCCCGCGGAGAGCTTGTCGCTGAGGTCGGTCTCCAGGTCGACGTACCCTGCTTCGCTATGCCGGTTGAAACTGCCGGCCACTTGCGGCGTCAGCCCCGGGAACACTTGCGAGCCGCCCGGGTAGGGCGTGCCGGAAGGATTGCTCGGGGTGACGGAGCCGGGAACGACGGTGTTGGGGTTCAGGAAATACGAGTCCGGTTCACCGGCACCGATGACATACTGTTCCTTGCGATATTCAGCGCCGAAAGCCACGGTTACCGGGTTCGGCAGGAAGCCCCAGTTGTATTCCTTGTTGAGGTCGAGATTGACCACGCCCTGCTTGTTGCGGAACGTGCCGGCGTGGAAATAGGTCGGCGAATGACCGGTGCTGTAGTAGAGGTTGGTATTGATGGTGTTCTGGATGTCGAACACCAGGATGTTTTCACCGTAATCACCGGAAAGGTCCCAGTGCCAGTTGCCGGCGGTCTTGCCCTTCAGTCCCAGCACGCCGGCATAGTCGTTGCTGTGATTGACGATCTGCGGCAGGAAACCGTTGGGGTAGACCTCCGGCACGTTGCGGGTCTGGAACCAGCGGCGGTAGTAGCCGTTGGACGTCACGTCGCGCCGGCCGATGTTGAGGTAGCCGTAAAGTTCGACATCCGGTGTCAGGTTGTAGCCGAAATTGACCAGCGCCTGGCGCGTGACCACGGCCGGGTCGCCGTAACGCTCGTAGGGGATCACGCTCTTGTTGGGTGCCAGCGCGGTGGACTTGTCGGTATTGGCCGCGCGGTTGGTGGCCATGCTGTCCTGGTAGTTCCATGCCAGCCTGGCCCAGCCGGGGGAATTACCGCCGCCGTCGGTACCACCGAGCGGGATGCCGACCGATCCCTGGATACCGTTTCGCGCACCATCGCCGCGATCCATGATGCCGCCGGTGACGCTGACGCTGTTGTTGCCCTTGCGGCTGCCATGCTTGAGCACGACATTGATGACACCGGCGATGGCGTCGGAACCGTATTGTGCCGCGGCGCCATCACGTAGTACTTCGATATGGTCGATGGCCGAAATGGGGATCGAGTTCAGATCGACCGGCGCCGAACCACGTCCCACCGACGGGTTGTAGTTGACCAGGCTGGTGGTGTGATAACGCTTGCCGTCGACCAGCACCAGCACATCGTCGGGAGAGAGTCCGCGCAGGGTGGCGGGCCGGATTGCATCATTGCCGTCATTGATGGCCGGGCGTGGGAAGTCCAGCGAGGGCAGCAGGCTGCTCAGTGCACTGGCCAGGTCGGTGCTGCCGCTGGCGGTAAGGTCGGCCGGTGTCAGCACGTCGATTGGCGAAAGCGATTCGGCAACGGTGCGATTGCTGGCGCGGGTGCCGGTAACCACCACCTGCTGCAACTGCTTGGTGTTCTTGGTGGTGGATGCAGGCGTGGTATCGGCGGCGCTGGCCGTGGCCGCGACCAGTATCAGGCTCGCGCTCAGAAGAGGAAGCATGGCGGCAGCCAGCGGGCGGCGCGCAAAACGGTTTGTCATCAGGTGGTCCCCGGGGAAACAGCGTTGGTAAAAAGTCAATAGGACAGTTGGAACTTGCGTCGCGGAATGCACCCCCCCTGTCCGCGCTGGATTAAAGCTAAGTTAAATGCTGCCTTGCGTCAATATATCGACTTTAGTCTGACAACAAGTTGTCACATAGCCTCGATCTGGGCCCGAAAAGTCATTGTGTGGGGCGGGTTTCCTGCCATGGCGCCGGTTCAGAAAAAAGTGCTTTTGCTTTTTTTTGCAATGCAATAACCGCCTCCAGGCAAAAAAAACCTGCCAAAGCGGCAGGTTTTTTTTTGGAGCCTTGAACGCGTTTGCGGGGCGGAAGATGGCGCCGGCGCCCCGGCATTGCCCACGTTACCCGTTTACCAGTGGTAAGCAACCGTGCCGTAGTAGTAGGCGCCACTGAAGCCGAACGGCGACGAGTTCGGATACGGGAAGATGCCGTGGTAGTTGGTAGCCGGCGAATTCTTCTCGGGGTAGGTGTCGGTGAGATTGTTCGCACCCAGGGTGAAGGTCCAGTCGTTCCAGTTGTAGCCCACCGAGGCATCCAGCAGGAAACGTGCTGCATACGTCTGGTTATCGGCTGGTGTGTTGCTGTAGTCCGTCCACTGTCCGTAGCGGGTCAGCTGGGTATGCACCTGCCAGTTGCTGATGGTCCAGTCCGCAGCCACAAACGACTTGCTGCGCGGCGAGCCCTTGGTGATGCGGCCCTGTTCGACGTTGTCGATGATCGGCAGGGTCAGGCCGGCCAGACCCAGCTGTGTCGGGTTGGGTGCGATCGAGCGGATCGTGGTCTTGTTGTAGTTGAAGCCACCGGTCAGCTTGAGGGTGGAGTCCTGCAGGTTGACCGGGTAGGTGGCGACCAGGTCGGCGCCGTCGGTACGCGTATTTACGGCATTGGTGAAGAAGCGTCCACCACCTACGTCGGGGATGCCGACGGAAGTCAGGTAGTTGGTTACGGCTGCACCGACCAGGTTGCCGCTGAGAATGATGCGGTTGTCGATATCGATGCGATACAGGTCGAGGGTGGCGTACAGCCCATTGATCGGCGTGAACACCAGGCCGATGCTGTAGTTGCGCGACTTCTCGGGCTTCAGTGGCTGCGAACCCAGGGCCCTTGCCGCTGGATCGTTGACCGGGAAGGTGCGCACCTGGACCGGGATGGTGGTGCCGTTGAGGTTGAGGAAGTTGGTCGCGGTGCTGGAGTAGAACTGCTGCTGCAGTGACGGTGCACGGAAACCGTTGGACGCGGTGCCACGCAGGGCCAGTGAGTCGGTAAACGCGTAGCGGCCGGAGGCCTTCACCGAGGTGGTGTTGCCGAAGTCGCTGTAATGCTCGTTGCGTGCTGCCAGGCCAGCGGAGAACTTGTAGGTGATGTCGCCTTCAAGATCGACGTAGACCGAACGGTTGTTGCGCGAGTGGGTGCCGGCATCGCTGGGCTGGTAGCCCGGGAATACCTGGGCGCCGGCACCGGCGTAGGAGGCTGCGTCACCGTGCTTGATGGTGAAGTCTTCCTTGCGGTACTCCAGGCCCCAGGCCACGGTCAGCGGACTGCTCATGCCGCTGACGGCGTAGTTTTTGCTGAAGTCGGCGTTCAGCAGGTTTTGCCGATTGGTCAGCGTGCCGATATAGAACCGGGTCGGCGAATTCGGATCCAGCGAATAGTTGTAGGTGTTGCTGGTATTGAGCTTCCAGTGGTTGCCGCCGGTATTCGCGCTGACGTCGTAATGCCAGCCAGCCACCTTGCCACGTACGCCGAGCACCTCGGAGTCGTCGCGGATGGCGCTGTTCTCCATCGGCAGGAAGCCAAGCGGGTAGGTCGCCGCGGCGCCCGGGTGATAGTTGGTTGTGCCGGGTACGCCGAACTGATTGAAGGAGCGGTAGTAGCCGCCGGCGGATACGTCGTGCTTGTTGAACAGGCTGAACGCATAAAGCTGCGCATCCGGCGTCAGGTCGTACTGCATGTTGATCGCGGCTTGCTTCACCCGGGTCGCCGGCAGGCCGTAGTGGAAGGTGACCTGGCCATTGGTCGGCGCCACTGTGCCGTTGTAGATGCGGGTATCCGGGCCGGCGCTGTTGGTCGGATCCTGATGGCTGGCATCGACCGCGATGTGAACCCAGCCCTTCTTGCCGAGCGCAAAGCCGCCGTCGGCGCCGCCTTGCCAGGTGGTGCCGTCGCCCTTGCTGTACTGGCCGCCGGTGACGCTGGCCGAGCCATGCTTGCTGCCACCCTTGAGGATGATGTTGATCACGCCAGCGATGGCATCGGAGCCGTACTGCGCCGCCGCACCATCACGCAGCACCTCGACATGGTCGATGGCGTTGATCGGAATCGCGTTGATGTCGACCGGCGAGGAGCCGCGGCCGAGCGAACCGTTGACGTTGACGATCGAGGTGGAGTGCTGGCGCTTGCCGTTGATCAGCACCAGTGTCTGGTCAGGCGACAGGCCGCGCAACTGCGCCGGCTGGGTTGCGTCGGTACCATCGGTAATCGATGGCTGCGGAAAGTTGAACGATGGCAGCAGTACGCGCAAGGCTGTGGCCAGGCTGGTGGCACCCGTGCTTTGCAGGTCCTTCGGTGTCAAGACGTCGATCGGCGCCAGCGAGTCGGCCTCGGTACGGTCGAACGCGCGGGTGCCGGTGACCACCACGGTCTGCATGCTGACCGTTTTTTTCTTGCTCGGCTGGGCGCTGGTATCCTGGGCGTATGCTGCCTGGGACAGCGCCAGCATGATCGCGGCTGCGATGATGGTATGTGTCGAAAACTTGTTTACAGACATGCGACAACTCTCCCCTTGAATTCGATGATGTGTGTGCTCTGCTACTACTATTCCGTGCAATCGATTGCGCGCACCGTCACCATATTTGATGCCCCGTGTCACGTGTCCTTCATGTCGAAGGTAGTCACAGGCCAATTCATGTGTCAACAAATTTTTTACAATCGACGGGCGTGGCGGCCGTGACAAAGCGTCAGCCAATAGTCCGTATCATCATCGGCACAGCCATTTGAAATCCGCTTCGCAGCCGCCATACTTGGCGGCCTGAATGGCGCCGTGTAACGCCTCGAAATAGCCCTCATGCCCATTTATGCCTACGTTTGCCGCGCTTGTGGCCACCAGTTTGACCGTTTGCAGAAGCTTTCGGACCCGGATCCACGGCTCTGTCCGGTTTGCGAAAAGCCGGAAATAGCCCGTCAGGTGACAGCCCCTTCGTTTCGTCTTGCGGGCAGCGGCTGGTACGAGACCGATTTCAAGAAGGATGGCGACAAGAAGCGCAATCTCGCGGGCGATGCGGGAGCCTCGGCCCCGGCGGCAAGCGACAAGCCAGCGGCAGCGGCAGCACCCGCACCGGCACCGGCACCGGCCGTCGCCGCAGCTCCGGCTGCCCCCGCCGCCGGTTCGTCATCCACCAAATCGGGCAGTGCCGACTGATCGTTGTTGCCGCTGTGCAGTGGTAACATTCCCGGTCTTTGCCATTGGTTTCTGCCGTTGCGGCGGCCCGGAGTTGTCAACGCATGCGCACGCATTATTGTGGCCTCATCGATGAATCGCTGATTGGTCAGACTGTCAGCCTGTGCGGCTGGGTCAACACGTTGCGACTGCAAAGCCATGTCGCGTTCGTGGACCTGCGCGATCACGAGGGCCTGGCCCAGGTCGTGATCGAGCGCGACAATGCCGCGGCGTTTGCTGTCGCCGGCGAGATCGGCAACGAATATTGCCTGCGGGTCAGTGGCACGGTGCGGGCGCGTCTGGCGGTCAACGACAAGCTGAAGACCGGCAAGGTCGAGCTGGTCGCCGAGACTGTCGAGGTACTCAACGCGGCCAGGGATTTGCCGTTCGCGCTGCATGAAAGCCCGAACGAGGACATGCGGATGACCTATCGCTACCTCGATCTGCGTCGCCCTGAAATGCAGCAGATGATGCGCAAGCGGATTCGCCTGGTGCAGGCGTTGCGACGCTACCTGGACGATCGCGGCTTTCAGGATATCGAGACGCCGATCCTGACCAAGGCCACGCCGGAAGGTGCGCGCGACTACCTGGTGCCCAGTCGCGTGCATGCCGGGCAGTTCTATGCCTTGCCGCAATCGCCGCAGCTGTTCAAGCAGATCCTGATGATGGCCGGCTTCGATCGCTACTACCAGATCGCCCGCTGTTTCCGCGACGAGGATCTGCGCGCTGATCGGCAGCCGGAATTCACCCAGCTCGACCTGGAATTCGCCTTTGTCGAGGAGCGCGATGTACAGGATTTCGTGGAGACGTTGATCCGTCATGTATTCCGCGAAGTGCAGGGCGTCGAGCTGGATCCCGTCTTCCCGCGCATGACCTGGGCCGAGGCCATGCGCCGCTTCGGCTCGGACAAGCCGGATCTGCGCATCGCGATGGAGCTGGTCGACATCGCCGAGGCGGTGAAGCAGGTCGAATTCAAGGTGTTTTCCGCTCCGGCCAACGATGTCGGTGGCCGCGTTGCCGCGTTGCGCGTGCCCGGTGGCGCCGCGCTCAGTCGCAAGGAGATTGACGGCCTGACCGAATACGTCGCACGCTACGGCGCGAAAGGCCTGGCCTGGCTGAAGGTCGAGGATCTTGCCAAGGGGCGCGAAGGCATCAGTTCGCCAGTGGCGAAATTTCTCGACGATACCGCGCTCGAGGACATCCTGCACTCCACGGCCGCGCACAGCGGCGACATCCTGTTCTTTGGCGCGGGGGCGTGGAAGGTGGTCAGCGACTTCATGGGTGCGCTGCGGCTCAAGATCGGCAAGGACCGAGGGTTGCTTGAAGCCGGCTGGAAGCCGCTATGGGTCACGGATTTTCCGATGTTCGAATACGATGCCGAGGCAGCTCGCTACGTCGCCCTGCATCATCCGTTTACCGCACCGAAGGTCGACGACATCGACGCCCTGCGGGCCAACGCCGCGACCGCGGTAAGCCGCGGCTACGATATGGTGCTGAACGGCAACGAGATTGGCGGCGGATCGATCCGTATCCATCGTCCTGAGATGCAGAGTACGGTTTTCGAGTTGCTCGGCATCGGCGTCGAAGAGGCCGAGGCCAAGTTCGGTTTCCTGTTGAAAGCGCTGAAATTCGGTGCCCCACCGCACGGCGGGCTCGCTTTTGGTATCGACCGCATCGCGGCCTTGATGGCTGGCACCGAGTCGATTCGCGATGTGATCGCCTTCCCCAAGACCACCAGTGCCCAGTGCTTGATGACCGATGCGCCGTCGGCGATCGGCCCGGCGCAGTTGAAGGAACTGCACGTCCAGGTCGCATCCGGTATAGAGGCCTCGAGCTGAATATTCCGGGTGTCAGCGAGACATGCCCGCGCGCTCCCGCACGAGGTATTCTCGCTATCTCCACGTCGCGTCAGATCTCATCGTCACCATGCCAGATCATGTGATTCTGCTGCACGGCCTGTGGATGCGCGGCTTCGCGCTGTCGATGCTGCACCGTCGGCTGATAGAAGCGGATTTCCGCGTTCACCGATTCGATTACCTGAGTGTGGCAGCCACCCAGCAGCGGATTCTGGACCGGCTGCAGGCACGCATGGTCGAGTTGGCCGATCAGGCCGAGGCGGTGCACCTCGTCGGCCATAGCCTGGGTGGCCTGCTGGCACTGCGTGCCTGTCTGGACGTGGATGGGTTGCCGCCGGGACGCATCGTCTGTCTCGGCTCGCCCTTGAAGGGCAGTGCGGCTGCACGGGCGTTTGCCGGCTGGGGCCGTGGCGGCGAGGTGTTGCTGGGACACAACCGGGAGTTGCTGGAACAGGGCTTCGAGCGCTGGGACGGGCCGCGCGAGGTCGGCATGATCGCCGGCTGCATGCCATTGGGCCTGGGATCCATGCTCGGCCATCTCGAGGGAAAACACGACGGCACGGTAGCGGTGGAGGAAACCCGGCTGGCCGGCCTGGCGGACCATTGCCTGGTCGAGGCAAACCATACCGGACTGCTTTTTTCGCAGGAAGTGGCGCAGCAGGTGACGCGGTTTCTGCACGACGGTCGTTTCGCCGCCGCGCCCTGACCCGGTGCGACAATGCGGCGGGTCGGGTGCGACCGGCACGCGCGTCGAATTCAGGTAAAATTACCGGCTTGTCCATCCGATCCAGTCGCAGGCTATTGTCATGGGTAGAGGCCCTTCCATCGAAGGTCGCAAGAACGCCGAGGACGCCAAGCGCGCCAAGGTATTTACCAAGCTGATCCGCGAAATCACCGTGGCCACCCGCGCCGGGGTGGCCGACCCGGGAGGCAATCCGCGATTGCGCGCGGCGGTGGACAAGGCGTTGTCCGCGAACATGACCAGGGACACCATCGAGCGCGCGATCAAGCGTGGCTCCGGTGTCGATGGCGGCGCCGACATGCAGGAGCTTCGCTACGAAGGCTACGGGCCGGCGGGCATCGCCTTGATCATTGAGTGCTTCACCGACAATCCCACCCGCACCGTGGCGGACGTAAGGCATGCATTGACCCGACACGGTGGCAATCTGGGTACCAGCGGCTCGGTGGCCTTTCAGTTCAGCCGCTGCGGTGAGCTGGTGTTCGCGACCGCCGGCGATGTCGCGGCCGAAGAAAAGGTGCTCGAGGCAGCGCTTGAGGCCGGCGCCGACGACGTACTCAACGAGCATGGGGAGAGCGTGGTGCTGTGCTCGCCGGAAAATTTCGAGACGGTGCAGCAGGCGTTGCTGGATGCCGGCCTGGATGCCGCGCATGCCGGGGTGGTGATGCGCCCGAACAACCGTATCGCGGTGCCGGCCGACGCCCTTGAGCCGCTCGGTGAGCTGCTTGAGCGCCTTGACGCGCTGGACGATGTAAGTGAGGTCTATCACAACGCCGACTTGCCCGCCGGGGCCGCCGAATAAGCCGGAGGGCGCCCGCCTTCCGCATGGTCACTCATGATGATCCGCATTCTCGGCATCGACCCCGGCAGTCAGCGCACCGGCATCGGCATCATCGATGTCGACGCCGTCGGCAAGTTGAGCCACGTGTTTCATGGCGCGCTGGCAGTTGCTGCGGAACCGACCTTCCCGTTGCGTCTGAAACGCATCTTTGACGGGCTGTGTGACATCATCGCCACCCATCAGCCGACCGAGTGCGGGATCGAGCGCGTGTTCATGGCACGCAATCCCGACTCGGCCTTGAAGCTTGGGCAGGCACGAGGCGCCGCGATTTGTGCGGTAGTCAGCAGGGGGATCGCAGTGCACGAGTACGCAGCAACCGAGGTGAAGCAGTCGGTGGTGGGCAGTGGTCGCAGCGACAAAACCCAGGTGCAACACATGATCAGCGTATTGCTGGGCCTCAAGGGGCCCTTGCAGGCTGATGCCGCCGATGCCCTGGCGATCGCGGTAACCCATGCGCATACGCGGGCCAGTCTCGAGCGGATCGGCATACCCCGCACGGCCTGGAGGCGGCGTCGATGATCGGTCGCCTGCGCGGAACCCTGATCTCCAAGCAGCCACCCTGGCTGCTGGTGGAGGTCGGCGGGGTCGGCTACGAGCTGGAAGCGCCGATGTCGACCATCTACGACCTGCCGGCACTTGGCAAGGAAGTGATCCTGCTCACCCATCACTCAGTGAAAGAGGATGGTGTTGCGCTGTACGGTTTTCAGCACGAATCCGAACGTGCGTTGTTTCGCAACCTGCTCAAGGTCAGCGGGATCGGCGCCAAGATCGCGCTGGCCGTCTTGTCAGGGGTGTCGGTCAACGATTTTGCGCGCCTGGTGCAGGCGGGCGACGTGGTGGCGCTGACCAAGATCCCAGGTATCGGCAAGAAGACCGCCGAGCGGATCGTGGTGGAGTTGCGTGACCGCGTCGGCGTGTTGGGGGCGAGCCTGCCTGGCACCTCCGCGCCAAGTGTGACCCCACTCGATCCCGCTGGCGAAGCCGCGGTGGCGCTGCAGCAGCTGGGTTACAAATCGGTCGAAGTGGCGCGCCTGGTGCAGAAAGTGGCCGCTGCCGGCGACAGCGTCGAGTCCATCATCCGCAAGGCACTGCGCGCTGCCCTGGGCAACTAGCCGGCGTGGTGTCAAACAGGAAACCCATGAATCAGCCCCCTCCCGACGCACCACCCGATTCAACGGATTCGGCCCAGAGTCACGGCAGCCGCAAGGCGCTGATCCTCGGTGCCATCGGCGTGGTGTTTGGCGACATCGGCACCAGCCCGCTGTACACCATGCACGAAACCTTCCTGCCGGCGCACGGGTTGAAGCCCCATCCGGCCACGGTACTGGGGATTCTGTCGCTGATAACCTGGTCGTTGATCATCGTGGTGGCGATCAAGTACGTGAGCCTGGTGATGCGCGCGGACAACAAGGGCGAGGGCGGCATCATGGCGCTGATGACCCTGGCCCAGCGCGCCGCCGGCAAGTCGGTGCGGGTACGCAGGACCATCATGCTGATGGCCCTGCTGGGCGCGGCACTGTTCTTCGGCGACGGCGTGATTACGCCGTCCATCTCGGTGCTTTCGGCGGTGGAGGGGCTGGAGGTGGCTGCACCGAGCCTGTCGCACTGGGTGGTGCCGATTACCGTGCTGGTGTTGCTGGGCCTGTTCTGGTTGCAGCGGCACGGCACGGCCAAGGTCGGGGCGGTGTTCGGTCCGGTGATGGTGCTGTGGTTTCTGAGCCTGGCGGTGATCGGCATCAGCAACATCATCCAGGCGCCCGGCGTGCTGCGCGCGCTCAATCCGTGGTACGCGTACGAGTTTTTTTACACCCATCGGGAAACCTCAGTGCTGGCCCTGGGTTCGGTGGTGCTTTGCGTGACCGGCGCCGAGGCGCTGTACACCGACATGGGCCATTTCGGCCGGTTCCCGATCCGCACGGCATGGTTCGGTTTTGTGATGCCGGCGTTGTTGATCAATTACTACGGCCAGGGCGGACTGATCCTGGTGCACCCCGATGCGATCGCCAATCCGTTCTACTACTCGGTGCCGGCCTGGGCGCTGTACCCGATGATTGCGCTGGCGACGGCGGCCACGGTGATCGCCTCGCAGGCAGTGATTTCGGGCGCATTTACGGTGACCCGCCAGGCGATCCAGCTGGGCTTTCTGCCGCGCATGCAGGTGGTGCATACCTCGCGCGAGGCGATCGGGCAGATCTATTTGCCATGGGTCAATCGGGCATTGATGGTGGCGGTGATCGCCACCGTGATCGGGTTTGGTTCGTCCAACGCGCTGGCCGGTGCCTACGGCATTGCGGTGACCGGCACCATGGCCATCGATACCGTGCTGACGATGATCGTGGCGCGCCGCATGTGGCAGTGGAACCGCGCCGCGGTGATCGTCACCGCGATCGTGCTGCTCACCGTCGACCTGAGTTATTTCGGTGCCAATACGCTGAAAATTCCCGATGGCGGGTGGTTTCCGCTGGTGCTGGGGCTGGGCCTGTTCACGGTCATGACCACCTGGCGTCGTGGCCGTGACCTGGTCAAGCGCGAGATCACCCAGGGTGGGCTCGCGCTGGCGCCGTTCATCGAGAACATGACCGAACATCCGCCGTTGCGGGTACCTGGCACGGCGGTGTTCCTTACCGCCGATCAGAATGCCGTGCCGCATGCCTTGTTGCACAATCTCAAGCACAACAAGGTATTGCACGAGCGCAACGTATTGCTGACCGTGGCGATCCTGGAGACACCGGTCGCCGAAGCCGAGGAGCGCATCCAGATCAGTCCGCTGGGCGGTGATTTCTACGGTCTGGAACTGCGTTTCGGCTTCGCCGAGGACCCCAATATCCCGCTGTCGCTGTCGCAATGTCCGCGCGAGGGTCTCGGTTTCGATCTGATGGACACCACGTTTTTTCTTTCACGCGAGAGCATCGTTGCCGATACGCGCCGACCCGGCATGGCGTTGTGGCGTGACAAGCTTTTCGCCTTCATGGCGCGCAATGCGCTGCCGGCGACGGCGTTTTTCCAGATTCCCGGCAACCGGCTTATCGAGCTCGGTGCGCAGGTGGAAATCTAGACCGTGCCCCGCCGATATCAGTGCTGACCCCGCCCATTCCCACTTGAAGCTATCCGGAAATGACCACGCCCGACAGCAGTAACGGCAAACCGTCCCGCCTGACGGCGCTTGCGCTGGGCGCCATCGGCATCGTGTTCGGCGATATCGGCACCAGCCCGCTGTACACCATGAAGGAAACCCTGGGGACACATGGCATGACGCCTTCGCCGGCCGCGGTGCTGGGCGTGCTTTCGCTGATCTTCTGGTCGTTGATGATCGTGGTGTCGCTGAAATACGTGACCTTCGTGATGCGCGCCGACAACAAGGGCGAGGGCGGCATCATGGCTTTGATGGCGCTGGCACAGCGTTCGCTTGGGGGCTCGGCGCGGGCGCGCTGGTTGCTGGCGGTGATCGGCATTTTCGGTGCCGCGTTGTTCTACGGGGACGGGGTGATTACCCCGGCGATCTCGGTGCTGGGGGCGGTCGAGGGCTTGCGGATTGCCGAACCCGGTCTGGCGCCGTACGTGGTGGTGATCTCGCTGCTGATCCTGTTCGGCATCTTCGCGCTGCAGCGCTATGGCACGCATGCGGTGGGCAAGGCCTTTGCGCCGGTTATGGTGACCTGGTTTGTGGTATTGGCGGTGCTGGGGGCGCGCCAGATAGCTCGGCATCCGCAGGTGCTGTATGCCTTGAACCCCTGGTATGCCGTGCAGTTCTTCCTCAGCCACGGCTATCACGCGTTCATTGCGTTGGGCGGCGTGGTGCTGGCGTTGACCGGTGCCGAAGCGCTGTATGCCGACATGGGCCACTTCGGCAAGAAGCCGATACGCGTGGCCTGGTTCGGGTTCGTGCTGCCGGCGCTGCTGGTGAACTATTTCGGCCAGGGCGCCTTGCTGTTGATCGATCCGGCGGCGATCGAAAGCCCGTTCTACCTGCTGGTGCCACCGCCATTGCTATACCCGATGATCGTGCTGTCGGCGGCGGCTGCAGTGATCGCCTCACAGGCGGTTATTTCCGGCGCTTTTTCGATGACCCGCGAGGCGATGTCGCTGGGTTATTCGCCACGCATGGCGGTGGTGCATACCTCGCGCGAGATGTCCGGCCAGGTGTTTGTGCCCTGGGTCAACCGCTTGTTGATGGTGATGGTGTTCGGTGCGGTGCTGGGGTTTCAGAGCTCGGCCCAGCTGGGCGCGGCGTACGGTATCGCCGTGACCGGCACGATGATCATGACCACCTTGCTGGCGCTGGTGGTGGCGCGCAAGCACTGGCACTGGCACTGGGCGGCGGTGGTGGTGGTCGGCAGCTTGCTGCTGACCGTTGACCTGGCCTTCTTCGGCGCCAATGTGCTGAAGATCGCCCATGGCGGCTGGTTTCCGCTGGTACTGGGCGTGCTGCTGTTCGTCATGATGACGACCTGGCGGCGCGGCCGTGAGTTGGTGATGCGGGAAATCAAGCAGGGCGGGCTGGCGCTGGCGCCGTTTATCGAAAGCATCGGCGAGCATCCGCCGGTGCGGGTGCCGGGCACGGCGATTTTCCTTACCGCGAGCCAGCACGCGGTGCCGCATGCGCTGCTGCACAACCTCAAGCACAACAAGGTGCTGCACGAGCGCAATGTGTTGCTGACGGTGGAGATGCTGGAAACCCCGACGGCCGAGCTCGACGAACGGATTCGGATAACCACCCTGGGCGGCGAATTCTACGGTCTGGAGTTACGTTTCGGCTTTGCCGAGGATCCGGATGTTCCGCTGGCGCTCTCACAGTGTGCCGCCGCAGGACTGGGTTTCGACATGATGGACACGACATTCTTCCTGTCGCGTGAAACCGTGATCGCCGACAAGCGTCGCCCCGGCATGGCCTTGTGGCGCGACAAGCTGTTTGTGATCCTCTCGCGCAACGCGATGCCGGCCACCGCGTTCTTCCAGATCCCCGGTAACCGGCTGATCGAGCTGGGCACGCAGGTGGCGATCTGACGACATGCGGGTCTTGCCTGCCATAATCCGCCCATGACCGAATCCCGTATCATTGCGGCGGCCGCCCAACTGGACGACGCCGAGCTGGAAGCCACGATTCGCCCACGGCGGCTTGCCGAATACCTGGGGCAGCAGGCGGTGCGCGAGCAGTTGTCGATCTATATCGAGGCGGCGAGAAAGCGCGCCGGGGCGATGGATCATGTGCTGATCTTCGGTCCGCCGGGGTTGGGCAAGACCACGCTGAGCCATGTGATCGCCAATGAGCTGGGAGTCAACCTGCGCTCCACCTCCGGACCGGTACTGGAGCGCGCCGGCGATCTGGCTGCGTTGCTGACCAATCTGCAACCGAACGACGTGCTGTTCGTCGACGAGATCCATCGACTGTCGCCGGTGGTCGAGGAAGTGCTGTATCCGGCGATGGAGGATTTCCAGATCGATATCATGATCGGCGAGGGGCCGGCCGCGCGCTCGATCAAGCTCGATCTGCCGCCGTTCACGCTGATCGGGGCGACGACCCGCGCCGGCATGCTCACCGCGCCGCTGCGCGACCGGTTCGGGATTGTGCAGCGGCTGGAGTTCTATACCACTGACGAGCTTGCGGCGATCGTGCGTCGGGCCGCACGTATCCTCGATATTGCGTGCGTGCCGGAGGGGGCGCAGGAAATCGCTCGACGCGCTCGCGGCACACCACGCATCGCCAATCGCCTGCTGCGCCGGGTGCGCGACTATGCCGAAGTGCGCGCAGGGGGCGAGATCACCCTGCCGGTGGCACAGGCTGCGCTGGACATGCTGAAGATCGATCCACAGGGTTTCGACGAACTGGACCGGCGCATGCTCGGCATCATCATCGAGAATTTCGACGGTGGCCCGGTCGGGGTCGAATCGCTGGCCGCCGCGCTGAGCGAGGATCGCGGCACGCTGGAGGATGTGGTCGAGCCTTACCTGATCCAGCAGGGCTATCTGATCCGCACCGCGCGCGGGCGCATGGTCAGCGCCAAAGGGTGGCGCCATCTGGGATTGGTCCCGCCGCCACGCCAGCCGCAGCCGGCCGACCTGTTCAATGCCGGTGCCGACGATGTCTGAAGCAGTCGCCAAACCACCGTTTCGATGGCCGGTGCGGGTGTACTGGGAAGATACCGACGCTGGCGGCGTGGTCTATCACGCCAGCTACCTGCGATTCCTCGAACGCGCGCGCAGTGAATGGCTGCGCGAGCTGGGTATCGACCAGTCGTCGCTCAAGCAGAGTACCGGTCTGGCGTTCCTGGTGCGGGAAATGCAGATCGACTTTCTGCGCGCTGCCCTGCTGGATGATGAACTGCTGGTGACAGTCGCGGTCAAAGAACGGCGTGCAGCCAGTATCCTGTTCACCCAGACGATATCGCGAGCGGATGGCAGTTGCCTGATCCGCGCCGTGGTGCGCGTGGCGTGTGTGGACGTGCAACGCATGCGTGCAGTACCGATTCCGCCCGATCTGTTCGCGGAACCGGCCTCTTGAGACAAGCTGCCCCAAGACAACCAGCCGACTGGCGGAGAACCTTCAAGCAATGAACGGTGGACTGAATATTTTCTCGCTGATCGCGGATTCGAGCTGGCCGGTCAAGCTGGTATTGCTGGTGCTGCTGGTGTTCTCCTTCCTGTCGTGGGTCATCATCATCCGCAAGTATTCGCAGACCAAGGCGGCGATGGAGGATGCCGAGGCCTTCGAGGAGCGTTTCTGGTCAGGCGGCGATCTGGCCCAGTTGTTCCGCGAGGTCAGCAATCGTGGCGCCGACAACGGCGGGATCGAAAACATCTTCGAGTCCGGCTTCCGCGAATTTGCCCGCCAGCGGCAGCGCAAGACCCACGACGTACGCAGCGTGATCGAAGGGTCGGAACGGGCGATGCGGGTTGCCGTCACCCGCGAGATCGGCCTGCTTGAACGCAATCTGGAGTTTCTCGCCAATGTCGGTTCGATCAGTCCCTACGTGGGTTTGTTCGGCACCGTATGGGGCATCATGGGCGCGTTTCAGGGGCTGGGCGAGATGAAGGACGTGACCATCGCGGTGGTGGCGCCGCACATCTCCGAGGCGCTGATCGCTACCGCCATGGGTCTGTTTGCGGCGATTCCTGCGCAATGGGCGTACAACCGCTATGCCAACAAGGTCGAGCGTGTGGCGTCGCGCTATGACGTGTTCCAGGAAGAGTTTTCCTCGGTGCTGCAGCGGCAGATCCAGTCTGACGACGTGGCCTGAGCGAGGCTGCCGCCATGCGAACTCCGAACCGTCGCCAGAAACGCTACAAGCTCAAATCCGAGATCAACGTCGTACCTTATATCGACGTGATGCTGGTGTTGCTGATCATCTTCATGGTCACCACGCCGATGCTCAACTCCAGCGTGGATGTGCAGCTGCCGCAGGCCAACGCGAAATCGTTGCAGCAGAAGAAGGACCCGGTGCTGATCTCGGTGCAGCAGGACGGTACGCTGTACCTGACCTTGAGCGGGTCCAAGAAGGAGCGGGTCGATGAGGCGACGTTGAAGGCCAAGGTGGGCGCGTTCGTGCGCGTCAACCCCGAAGTCAGCGTACTGGTCGGCGGCGACAAGCGCGGCAGTTACGGCGGCGTGTTCAAGGTGCTGGCCGACCTGCAGCAGGCGGGTGTCGCCAAGGTCGGCTTGATGGGCCAGCCCGACACGTCGGCCGGTCCGGGCACGGGCACGACCCATGGACGAAAGTAAGGCGACGCCGAGGGCGGTCGTACTTTCCGCCATTCTGCATGTAGGTATCGTGGGGTTTCTCTTCCTCGCGATCCTGCCGTGCTCCAGCTATGAGAAATTCTTCGATGCCCTGGGTTTGCCGGCCTGGCTGAATCCGATCACCTGTTCACGTCCACTCGAGTTGCCGGGTCAGATTATTCAGGCGACGCTGATCGGCCCCACCGGCAGCCCGCCACCGAAGGCCAGCAAGGCGCGGCCGGTGCCGGACAGTATGCCGCCGCCACCCACCGTGACGCCCGCGGTGCCCGCCGTGGAGGCGCCGAAGATCAAGACCCTGCCGCCACCGCCGGAGCACCCCGATATCGTGGATCAGGAGCGGGTGGTGGCCGATGCCTTGCAGAAGGCTGAGGACGCCAGGAAGCTGCAGAAGGAAAAGCAGCGGCAACGGCAGTCCGAGCTGGATGCGCAGGCCGCCAGGGCCAAAAAGCAGAAACAGCTCGATGAAATGTTTGCCAAGATGGATGCCGCCGCCGCCCAGACCCGGAAGCTGGACAACCGGGCCCGGCAGGCGAAACAGCAAATGGCGGACCTGAAGGATGCCAAGGCCAATGGGCAGCCTGACTTGCCCAAGGCGGCGCAACGTCAAAGTGGCACTAATGGCGCAGACACTGGCTTGATGGGGCAATATCAGGCGGCCATTCAGAATGCGGTCACACCGAACTGGCTGCGTCCGGATAATATGCCGGATGTTGCCTGCGTGGTGCATGTGGTGCAGTTGCCGGGCGGCGATGTCATGAGTGCCAAGGTCGATGCCGGGTGCCCTTACGACGATGCGGGAAAGCGGTCACTCGAAAATGCCGTGCTGCGGACCAAGACCCTGCCGTACAAGGGCTTTGAGAAAGTGTTCAGTCGCGAAATCAACCTAACCTTCAGGCCGAAATGATCAAGCCCACGCGCAAACTCAGCTCAAGCCTCGCCCTGGTCCTGCTCGTCGTTGCCGGTCTGTTTGCCGGACCGCTGGCCGCCCAGTCGTTGAATGTGGACATCGTTGGCGGCCTCAAGACCGCCACGCCGATCGTGGTGGTGCCATTCGCCCAGCAGGGCGGCACGCCCTTGCCGACCGATGTGGCCGATGTCATGCGCAATGATTTCAACCGCTCCGGCAAGTTTCGTTCGCTGGCCAGGAGCGACATCGTGGAGTCCCCGTCCAAGGGGTCCGAGATCAAGTTCGCCACCTGGCGCCTGCTCAAGCAGGATTACATCGTGGTGGGTAACGTCAAGGACGCCGGCAACGGCATGGTGCAGGTCGAGTACGAGCTGTGGGACGTGAACAAACAGCAGAGCCTGCTGCACCAGGCGATGCCCCCGGTACCGGTAGGCGACCTGCGCAGCGTGGCGCACCAGATTGCCGACATCATTTACCAGAAGATTACCGGGGTACGCGGTGCGTTCTGGACGCGCATCGCCTATATCACGGCGGTGGGCCTGGGCAACAACACGACATATTCGCTGATCGTGGCCGACTCGGACGGCTACAACCCGCAGGTGGTGGCGCGTTCCAAGGAGTCACTGCTTTCGCCGAGATGGTCGCCGGACGGCAAGAAGATCGCCTACGTCTCGTTCGAGAGCGGCAATTCGGCGATCTACGTGCAGAACATCATCACCGGCTCGCGGCAGCTGGTCGAAGCCCATGCCAAGGGTATCAATGGGGCCCCGGCATGGTCGCCAGACGGTACCAAGCTTGCGGTGGCGCTGTCCTACGTGGGCAATTTGGAGATTTTCGTGCTCGATCTGGCCACTCACAAGGAGACCCGATTGACGCACAATCTCGCCATCGACACCGAGCCGGTGTGGGCTCCGGATGGCAAGAGCATCTATTTCACCTCGGACCGCTCGGGTCAGCCGCAGATTTACCAGATTCCATCCACCGGCGGGACCGCCCAGCGCATCACTTTCCAGGGGCAGAACAACGCCGATGCCGCGGTAAGTTATGACGGCAAGCAAATCGCCATGGTGCAGGGCAACGGTAACGTGTATCGTATTGCCATCATGGACAAAAGTCTGGGTAATCAAGTGCGATTCATTTCGCCAGGCCCATTTGATGGCTCGCCGAGTTTTGCCCCGAATGCCAGCATGCTGCTCTACTCCGCCACCGAAGGGCGTCGAGAAGTGCTGTATGCCGTTTCCGACGATGGACTGGTGCGTCAACGCCTCGTGCTTGCCGACGGTGATGTGCGGGAGCCTGCGTGGGGACCCTATCGGCAAAATTGAATTTCCATGCAGCCGTTCGCAATTTCGGCTGCATGGTGCCCAGGGATCGGGCCCGAACAGCGCCATCAGCGCGTTTCGGTTTGCGGCGGTGGGGTTTTTTTGCCTCATTGCCAGTCAGGTCGGGAGCGTCGTATCACGCGTTCGCGACCTTTCATATGTGGAAATAACAGCCGGTTAACCGGCGTGGCTGTCCCGTAGTCGTCATCGCTTGTTCGGAACTCAACCCGTTTGTAAGGATCGTCACCATGAATAAGACCGTACGCGTCGCCCTGGTCGCCCTGCTCTGTGTTGGCGCGGCCGCATGTACCAAGAAGGAAGTCAAGCCGCCACCGCCGCCGCCGGCTCCGGAAGCTCCGGTTGCCCAGACCCCGCCACCGGTGTCCAACGGCAAGTACACCCCGGCCGATCTCGATACCGATGCCTGCCTGCGCCAGCGTGTCGTGTACTTCGATTTCAACAAGACCGAGATCAAGCCGGAGTTCCAGCAGATCATCGCTTGCCATGCCAAGTACCTGCAGGACCGCCCGACGGCGCGGATGCGCCTCGAGGGCAACACCGACGAGCGTGGTACGCGTGAGTACAACCTCGGCCTCGGTGAGCGTCGTGCCGATGCCGTTTCCAGCGCGTTGCAGGCTGCCGGTGGTTCGGCCAGCCAGATCAGCGTGATCAGCTACGGCAAGGAAAAGCCGGTATGCCGTGAGCACAACGAGGCTTGCTGGAGCAAGAACCGTCGCGTCGATATCGTCTACACGGCGCAATAATGGTGAAGTACCTGGCCGACAGTTTCATAGCCAGGTTCAGCATGGCGGCTGCGCTCGCAGCCGCCATGCTGTTCGCGTTTCCGGCATGGGCACAGAATTCGCGCTTGAGTCTGGCCGATCGTGTTGCACTGCTCGAACAGCGTGCGCAAAACAAGGATCAAAGTGCCATCGGCATGGTCAACCAGATGCAGCAACTGACCGCTCAGGTGCAGCAGTTGCAAGGACGTATCGAGGAACTGCAGCATCATCTGCAGCAGTTGGAGGACAAGAGCAAGGCACAGTATGTCGACCTGGATTCACGTCTGGCCCGACTCGAAAAGGGCGGTTCAGCGACATCTTCCGCGAGCGGCCCGGTGCCTGCATCCACGGCTTCGGCTCCCGCTGTTGCTGCCTCAGTGAGTCCGGCCAGCGCGACATCCAGCGGTGCGGTGGCCGGTGGTGGCGATGCGGCGGCGGCACAAAGCAGTTACAACGTGGCTTTCAAGGCCTTGCAGTCAGGCAGTTATGCGCAGGCCTCGCGGGATTTTCGCACCTTCATCAAGCAGTATCCCGACAACGCACTTACGCCCAATGCCTGGTATTGGCTGGGTGAGTCGTATTACGTCACGATGAATTATCAGGTGGCTCTGCAATCGTTCCAGCAGATTGTCAAACAGTTTCCGCAGAGCGAAAAGGTACCCGATGCCATGCTCAAGGTCGGCTATTGCCAGTTTGAACTCAAACAGACGGACAAGGCCAAGGCCACGCTGACGGAAGTGACCACAAAGTACCCCGGTTCCAGCGCCGCCAGTCTGGCGCGTGAGCGACTGCATCGCATCCAGCTGCAGTCGGTCAACTGAGGTCGCGGTGGTCAGCGAAAACGACGCACAGGCGGCGTCCGGCACCTTGTCGTCATTGCCCGCTGAACGCTTGCGGATTACCGAAGTCTTCCACTCGATCCAGGGCGAAGCCGACGCCATCGGTTGGCGAACCGTGTTCGTCCGCCTCACCGGCTGTCCGCTGCGATGCGTGTGGTGTGATACCGCGTACTCGTTTCATGGTGGCGACTGGCAGTCGATCGACGACATCCTGCTTGAGGTTGCCTCCCACGGGGCGCGCCATGTATGCGTCACCGGTGGTGAGCCGTTGGCGCAAAAGCGCTGCCTGATCCTCCTGCGCCGATTGTGCGAGCAGGGTTACGAAGTGTCGCTGGAAACCTCCGGTGCGCTGGATATTTCCGGTGTCGATGCGCGCGTGCGCAAGGTGATGGATCTGAAGGCCCCGGACTCAGGGGAGTGCGCGCGCAACCTGTGGTCGAACCTGGATTTTCTGCTGCCGCACGATCAGATAAAGATCGTGATCGCCAGCCGTGCCGATTACGAGTGGGCCCGCACGACGTTGCGTGAGCGCAATCTGACACAGCGTTGCATGGTGTTGTTTTCGCCCGTGCATGGCGCGGTAAGTCCACGCGATCTGGCTGAATGGATCATCGCCGACAAGCTGCCGGTACGCTTCCAGCTGCAGTTGCACAAGCTGCTGTGGAACGACGCGGCGGGACACTGAAGCGAGTAACGAATGGGAAGGGGAGAGAAATGCGTAACGGCAAAGCGCTGTCTCTCGTTTCCCGCACCTTTGCGCCCACGTCTGTTTTATGCGCCCCGGCCTGTATTGCCGGTGGCGTTTGCGGCCGGTGACCGGCTATTCGGGATGGAACTACGTTATGTCTGAAAATATCTTGCGCAAAGCTGTCGTCCTGGTGTCCGGCGGCATGGATTCGGCGGTCACCATCGCGTTGGCGCGGGAGCAGGGCTACCAGGTCTTCGCGCTGAGCGTGGCCTACGGCCAGCGCCACAGTTCGGAGCTTGCCGCCTCCGAGCAGGTCGCGCGGATGCTCGGGGCCATCGAGCACAAGACGGTACGCATCGACTTGCGCAGCATCGGCGGCTCGGCGCTCACGGCAGACATCGATGTGCCGCTGGATACGGATGACACCCGCAGCGCCAGCACCATTCCGGTGACCTACGTGCCGGCGCGCAATACCATCATGTTGTCGATCGCGCTCGGTTGGGCCGAGGTACTTGGTGCCAGTGATATCTGGTGCGGTGTCAACGCCGTCGACTATTCGGGATACCCCGACTGCCGACCGGCCTTCATTGAGGCCTTCGAGGGCCTCGCCAATGTAGCGACCAAGGCTGCGGTCGAAGGTTCGGCTCTGCGCATCCATGCGCCGCTGATGCGCATGAGCAAGGCGGATATCGCTCGTGAGGGGCAACGCCTCGGCGTTGATTTTTCCGCCACGGTCAGTTGCTACCAGGCCGACGAGGGCGGTCGCGCCTGCGGTCATTGTGATGCCTGTCGCTTGCGTGCCCAGGGCTTTCACGAAGCCGGCCTGGCGGATCCTACGCGCTACGTCTGAGCATCTTGCTTGTGCCACTGCCGGCCAGCCCGTAAAATGGCCGGCTGGAGTTCACCAATGATGGGCCGTTAGCTCAGCCGGTAGAGCAGTAGACTTTTAATCTATTGGTCCCGAGTTCGAATCTCGGACGGCCCACCATCTTTTTACCCGCGAGGCTCATGGCCTTGCGGGTTTTTTTTTGTAGTTGGATGTCTCGGCAGATGGGTGCTGTCGAATCTCCATGTGCGGCGATTTACGTCGGAGCCGAATGGGAGTTACTTGACATCGGTCGGCACAGATTCGTCATCCCCGCGCAAGCGGGGTGTTGCTGTCGATCGCGGTCGACTTGCAAAAGATCGGGCTGGATCTAGAAGTCGCTCACCCAGAGCGTGGCTTGCGCATTACGGCGAGTACCGGTGGGTGCGCCAGGGTCTGATAGACCACGCAGTAGCGCTCAGTAAGGCGCAGCAGGGTGGTGAGCTCCTCCTCGGAGGCGTCGGTATCGAGGGTGAATTGCAATCGTATGCTCTGGAAACCCACGGGTACCTGTTTGGAAACACCCAGCGTGCCACGGAAGTCGAGGTCACCCTCGGCGACCAGGGAGGCGTCACGCAGCACGATGCCAAGCGCGGTGGCAACGGCATTCAGGGTCACGCCGGCACACGCTACCAGGGCTTCCAGCAGCATGTCGCCCGAACACGCGCCGAGACCGTTGCCGCCGGTGGCGGGATGCAGCCCGGCAACTGCCAGCGCCTTGCCTGTTTCGATCTTGCAACTGAGGCCTTCGCCCAGCCGGCCCTGCGCGCGCAAGGTGACACACGCCGCGTCCGGTTGCTCGCGGTAGCGTTCCTTCAGCGGCGTCTGGACGGATCGCAGTTCTTCGGCATCCACGATGGAACCTCCAAGTCAAAGCCTTTATTTCGGCATCGAGTGACCGCGGCGATGGAACGGGATCGGTCTGTCACTGCCGTATACTCTACGCCGCTCGATGGCTTTTGAGCGGGTAAGTTTGATCGCTTCAGCACCGGTGCCAGCCCCATGGCCGGCGTTTTCCTCAGAGGTTGGAAAAATATCGAACGGCGTAGCGAGAGCGTCTCCCGGCGTTCGCAGCAGGCGGGCGATTTTTCTCCGCCTCTCAGTGCAGCTCGACGACGACCAGTCCCTGTGGCGGTATGGTGATTTCGAACTTGCCATGGCGCAGCGCCATCGTTTCCGGCGCGGCCAGTTTGCCGGCAGCGCGCAGCTGGCGAATCTGCTCGCGATTGGGGAAGTCGGGGCGTCCCATCCGGTTGAACAGCGCCACAGCATTGCCGTGCTGGCGGTCGAGGCGCCACACCGTCGCTTGAGCGCTGGCGGCCAGATGCTTGACGTCGATGTCGAAATGTTTCGGCTCGCCTTTGGGCTTGCCCGCGGTGTAGCTCGCGGTCTTGCCGACCGGTGGGGCATAGTTCCACAACGCCATCACCACGTGGCCGTCCGCGCGTCTGGTGACCAGGGCCGAGTCGGACCGTGTTTTCAGCAAGCGGTCGCCCAGCTTGTGCAGCATCGCGAAGGCGTTGAATGACGGCTTGTCGATGCGGTCGGCGGCGATCAGTCCGAAGCCGCCGTAAAACGGACTCCGTACCACGCCTTGCTCCTCGAACACGTCCGAGAACGACCAGTAGCTCATGATCTGCACCTTGCCGGCGCACTCGCGGATGGTGTTGGCCATCCACGGTCCCATGAATACCGTGTCGGTGACGTTGGGCAGGTTGGCATAGCTGGCGTTGTATTCGCTGAAGATCAGCGGCAGCTTCGGGTAGGGCGAGGCGGCGATCTCCTTGTGCACCTGGTCCACGGTGCGGCAAACCATGTCACGGCGCGGGATGTTCTCGTCGGTGTGGAACACGTTCTTCGCGGTGTCGTCGCCATAGACATGGGTGCTGATGAAATCGACCGGTACGTTGTCCTTTTTGGCGTGCGCCAGGAAGGCGCTGGCCCAGGCACCCTGCGCGGTGCTGGGGCCGCCGACGCGCAGACGCGGGCTGACCGCCTTGAGCGCCCGTGCCGTGTGGTCGTACAGGGTGAAGTAGGTCGACTGCGCAGGCCGGCCAGCCCAGAACCCGATGTTGGGCTCGTTCCACACCTCGAAATACCAGCTGGCCACTTCGTTGATGCCATAGCGCGCTACGAGGTGTCTGGCGAATGCGGTAATCATCGCATCCCATTCGACGTAGCTCTTCGGTGGGGCAATGTTGGGGTGATACCAGAATTCCTGCAGCGCCTTGGGATCGGAGCTCAGCGCGGGCGGCATGAAACTCAGTTCGATAAAGGGCTTGACGCCATGCGCCAGCAGGCCGTCGTAGATCTGGTCGATGTAGGAGAAGTTGTAGCTGATCTTGCCATCGGCACCGCGTCGCACCAGGCCGACGTCATGATCGAGGATGCCGTGAAAGCGGATATAGCCGAAACCCGTGGCCCGGTGCACCGCATCGAGATCCTTGCGATAGTCCTCGCGCAGCGAAAGCGAGGCACGGCCAGAGCCGAACATCTGTTCCCAGAAGTGCGGAAAGGGGGTGCCATGGGCGCTGGCATCGACGCGGATCTGGACGGTATCGGCGCTGGTTGCGCTGGCCGTGCCAACCAGCAAAAGGGCGGCGGCGCAGGCGCCGAAGGCAAGATGCTTGAGGGATCGCAGAGTGGTCATCGCAGGTCCGTTTTGGGCGTGAGGCAGGATTTGGAGCGCGCTGTCTGGAACAGCTGGCAGCTTGTGGTGTAAACGTTTACATGAAAGTCGAGTTTCCTACAGTCAGGCCGGTACGTCCAGCGGCCGTGAATGCTTGCCGATAGCGGGTATGACGCCCCCGTGTCGCAAAAGATGCAGGAGCGGCTCCGGCTTCGACAGCTACGGTTGAAATGAGGCCTGTCGTGGCCGGAGCCCCCAGGGGACAACTTGCGTGATTACTGCGCCAGGATTGCGCCGTAGTGACCGTTCACGGTCACCGTGACGCTACCGTTGGATACCGTATAGACGGTGCCGGAAAGCAGATCGGTGAGCGTGCTCCCGTTGGTTACGCTGAGCTGCCATACGGGCACGGTTATGGTGTGGGATACCGAGTCGTTGTTGAGCGCTACCGCGATGCGGTTGGTGGCATCGAAGCGACCGTAGGCATAGAGCTTGTTGACGTCGTCGGTCAACAGCGTCATGAACGACCCGGTGCGCAATGCCGGATAGCTGTTGCGTATGCCAATCAGCTTGTGGGTGAGTGCCACCGCGCTGTTGGTCGACGTGCCGACGGTCCAGTCGAAGGTGCGTCGATTATCCGGATCGGCACCGCCCTGCATGCCGTATTCATCGCCGTAGTAGATCGTCGGCGTGCCGACGTAGGTCATCTGGAAGATCAGGGCCAGATAGGTTTTCCAGATGTCACCACCGGCGCGCGAGCCGAAGCGGGTCACGTCGTGGCTACCCAGTGCATTGCTCATGGCCTGCTGCACATCGGTAGGGTAGTTGGCCCTGGTGCCCTGCAGCCAGCTGTCGAACTGACTTGCCGGGATCGAAGCGGCGTTACCGCTGTAGTCCTCACCGGTGATCCACTCGGAAACCGGCTGCATGAAGCCGTCGTAGTTCATCGCACTGTCCCACTGGTTGCCACTGTCGGTCCATGGCCCGGCATTGCCCCAGAACTCACCGAGGATCTCCGCATCGGGATTGACCGACTTCACCGCGGTACGCATCTCGGCCATGATCTGATGATTGGTGGCGTCGCTGCCGTTGTTGCCACCGGCATCGATGTACTGGGCTGCGTCGAGTCGCCAGCCATCGATGTTGTAGGGGGCGTTCAGATAGGTCTGCATCACCGAGGTGCTGCTGCCATAGATTGCATTGCGCACCGCCGAACCGCTGGCGCCGTAGTCGAGTTTCGGCATGCTGGGGATGCCGAAGAACGTGGAGTACGTGCCCGGCCAGGTCTGGAACGTGTAGTAGCTGTACCAGGGGCTGGATTGGGACTCGTAGGCGCCGTTGGTGGTCCACCAGTTGTACTTGTCGAACCATTGGCTGGTGTCGCCGGTATGGTTGAACACGCCGTCGAGAATCAGGTAGCCGCGGGGACCGTTGCTGGTGCTGTGAATGTCGGCGCTGAGCGTCTGTAACAGGGCATTGCTGCCGAACGCTGGATCGACGGTATTGTAATCCTCGGTGTCGTACTTGTGGTTGGTTGGCGAGAGGAAGATCGGATTGAGATAGAGAATATCCGCGCCGACGGTGTTCTTGATGTAATTCAGTTTCTGGTCGATACCAGCCAGATCCCCACCGAAGAACACCGCGCTGTTGCAGCCACTCACATTGGAAAAGACGCTGGTACCCCAGGCGTGCTGTTCGGTGGCGCAACCGGCATAGGTGTACTGGCCGTTGGTTACGTCGTTGCTGGCATCGCCGTTGAAGAAACGGTCCGGGAAGATCTGGTACATCACCCCGTTCTTCATCCACGCCGGTGTCTGAAAGCCGGGGATGATGAAGAAATCGCCGGAGGTCGGTTCAGCCGACGTGATGCCGGCGGCATTGAGCCACGCGGTGGCGGTGCCATCGTTGATCTGGAAGCGGTAGTACTTCTCCGACGCACTGGCCGGAATGGTGCCCACCCAGTAGTCGAAATTGCCGGTCGGATCGTTGGCCGACCAGCTCATCGCCACCCAGTGATAGGTGCTGTCCGCACTGTCGTAGTACTTGATGTTGGCGCTGGTGATGTCACCCTTGAAAGTCCGCAGGGTCAGCGTGACCGCCTGGCTGGCGGTGGGCTCGACATGGTTGTCGTACAGCGGTCCCTGGTCATGGAACAGTCCCGCCCATTCCACGTTGTTGTCATTGCTGGCGGCCTGTGCGGGGTTGCCGATCGAAGGCAATCCATACAGCGCCAGTGCCGCACAGATCGCAGCGGCCAAAGCAGGCTTCGACCGGCGTGTCGTCTTCGTGTTGTTGCACATTCAACGTCCCTCCCTACGGTGACGGTAAGGCGGGACCATGCGCGCGCGGTCCCGCCCGGTAATGTTGCTGGATGAAACGAACTACCGTGGCAGGGCGAGCTGGATGGACTCCGCCCGCGCTGCCGCGACACGCACATAAGTGACCGGACCGAAGCGGTCCTGGCCGGTGGCCCAGCCCTCCCCGTTGCCCCCACGCAAGGCATCAAGGCCGCCGAACGACGCCATGTTCTTGCCATTGCTGCGTACTGCGCTGGCGGCGCTGCCGTGAATTTTCAGCAGATAGAAGGCGAGCCGGGTCTTGAAGCTTCCCTTGGGCTTGTCGGTGGCGAATCGGATACTGTGGCCGTGCCGTTGCGTGGTGAGCGTCTGCAGGAAATAGCTGCCGTGCTCGTAGGCATAGGTGCGGCCGTTGTCGTCGTAGTAGTCGAAGTGTGTGGCCTGCGACGCAGGAAACACGTCCACGCTGAGGGTGGTCACCGGGTGCTGGCCGACGTAGTCCATCACCGGCTGAGTCGGGATGATGGCGCCCTGGCGGATGAACAGCGGGATGTCGCCCCAGTGCACGCTGTCGGTGGCGACGGTCACGCTCTGTCCGCCGGTGTAGACCTTGCCGCTGGTCCACTCGGTCCAGGTGCCTGCGGGCAGGTAGATCTGCTTCTCGGTCTGGCCCTGCACGACCACCGGCGAGACCAGCAGCCAGTCGCCGAACATCCAGGCATCGACGTCATTGCGGGTTTTCGGGTCGTGTGGCCAGCCAAAGGCCAGCGGACGTACCAGGCCGATGCCGCTGGCGTGGCCCTGCCAGAAATAGCTGTAGATGTAGGGAATCAGGCGGTAGCGCAGGCGAATCGCATGCGTGGCGGCCTTCTCGGCGATCGGGCCGTAGCGCCAGGGCTGGCGCTTCTCGGGCTTGACGCCGTGCACGCGGAAGATCGGCGTGAAGGCGCCGAACTCGATCCAGCGGGCGTAGTTTTCATCCGAGGGGTGGCCGTTGAAGCCGCCGCCGTCCATGCCCCACAGGGTCGCACCGATGGTGACGGCATTGAGCATCCGCAGCCGCTGCCGTGCCATCGACGCGAAGCCGGTCTGGATGTCGCCCGACCACATGCCGTAGGCATAGCGCTGAGCCCCGAGCCAGAAGCTGCGGTTGATCGACCACACCCGGATATCGGTATGTGCGCGCTGGGCGTTGTACAGCGCGCGCTCCATGTTCAGGAACTGGGTGTTGTCGTCGATTTCGTCGGCCTCGTCGTTCCACCAGCCGACGATGCCCTTGTCGAAGCCGTACTGGATCGCCTTCTGTCCGAACCAGTGGCGTGCCGCCGGCTTGTCGAAGTCGATGTCGCGCACCAGCTTGTGTGAGAAGTAGTCGTCGGTGGCCTTTTCGCCGGGCACCCACAGGTGGTGCACGGTGGCGTAGCGCCCTTCGACGGTGTCGACGTGGATGCGCGGCTTCATGATCCCGGTCAGCTGCAGGCCTTCGGCGGCCAGCTCACGCGCCAGCTTGCCGCTGGGGCCGTCCGGGAATTTCTTCGCGTTCCAGCGGAACTCGCCGTAGTGGTCCTGGCCCCAGGCTTTCCAGTCAAAGTCCAGGGTGAAGTTGTCGATCGGGATGTGCTTGCTGCGGTAGGTGTGGACGATGGCCAGCAGCTGCTTCTGGTCGATGCCCCACTGGGAATTGGTGAACCCGGTGGCCCACTTCGGGAACAGCTGCGGGTGGCCGCTGAGGTCGGCCAGAGCCGTGAAGATGGCGTCCGGCCGACCGCTGATGATGTAATAGCTCAGATCGGGGCGCGAGGTCCCGGCGACCGAGACCGAGTGGTCGCCGATGTCGAAGGTGGCGGTCTTGGTATCGACCAGCAGCCCGAAGCCGCGGGTACTCCACACGAACGGCGCCCCGGCGCCGCCTTCCGGGCAGGCCTTGGCGACCTGGCGTCCCCGGCGCAGCAGTCCCGTGGTGTCGTGCTCGACCGTGCTGCAGTCGGGCGTACCGTAGAGAGGACCGCCCTGGGCGCTGAAACTGTGGATACCGTACATCGGGGCGCCGCTGGCGTAGTCGAGCTCGAGCTTGTGCTGCGCCAGGTCGGCCAGGTCGGCTTGCCGCAGCAGCCATCGGTGGTGGATCCGGTCGCTCACCGAAAGCGCCAGCGTGCGGGTGTCGAGCGACACGCCAAGCGAAGGACTGGTCATGGTCATGACGTGTCCGTGGCGCTGTACCTGAACCGGCACGGCGGCGTGGCGCGGCGCATCAGGAGACATCACCAGCGATGGCGGCGTGCTCTTGCCGTCGGGTTGGTAGTGCACGTGCAGCACGTTGCCGCGTACCAGGCGCAGTTCGATGCGGTTTCCGTCCAGCTGGATGTCGATGCCATGGCCCTTCTGTTGCACATGGACTTGCGGGGTGGTGGTGGCCGGGGCCGGGTCAGCCAGCGCCGGGGCGGAAGCGAGACAGGCGCCCAGTCCGAGCACGGTCAGGGCGGAAACGAGGCGGTGCGGCAGGCGAAAATCCATGGACATCTCGAGGTCGGGGCGCCGGGTACGGTTCGGCGCGTCATTGCAAGGGCGCGTCATTGCACGATCGCGGTGGAGTAGGGCGGCAGGGACAGCAGGTGGCCGTGCATTTCGACGTCCTTGCGGGTGCGCCGGATCACGCGGCGGAAAGATCCCGCCAGCAGCTTGACCCGCTGTGGCCGGCCGGAAAGGTTGTGCACCACCAGCAGGTGGCTGCGGGCGTCGTCGAGGCGGTAGGCCATCAACTGCTCGCCGGCAAGCGGAAATGGGTGGATGCGACCGTCACGCAATGCCGGCAGCTGACTGCGCCAGCGAATCAACATGCGGTAGAACTTCAGCAGCGAGTCGGGCGTCGTCTGTTCGGCCGCGACCGAAATGTCACCGCCTTGCCGGGCCGAAGAAACCTTCCAGCGTGTCTCGCCCGGTGCGTCGCGTGAGCGATCCCAGCGCATCGGTTCGCGCAGGTCAGGGTCAGGCTTGTGGCCGAGCATGCCAAGCTCTTCGCCGTAATAGATGAATGGCCGGCCGGGCAGGGTCAACAGCATGGCAGCCGCCATTCGCATGTGCTGCAGATTTCCATCCAGTTGACTCAGTACCCGGTTCTGGTCGTGGTTGGAGAGGAAGGTCGCATCGATGAAATGGCCGGCCGAGGCGGCGCGGTACGCGGCACGGGATCTGGCCACGCTCGCGGCAATCGGCAGCACCTTTTCCTGCTGTGCACTGGCGATCAGTTCGGCGGCCAGCGGGAAGTCGAATACCGAATCGAGCGGTTTCAGGTACGGCGCAAGCAGGGCATCGGGGTGGGCGGCCGCCGCAGGTGGCACGGTCACTTCGCCGACCAGGTATGCGTGCCGGTTGACGACATCGAGGCCGTGACGGAAGTCCGACCACCACGCCACGTTCTTGCGCAGCGTCGATGGCTTGCCGTCATCCGATGCGAGGTTGTCGTAGATGTGCCGGGCCGCATCCAGGCGGAAACCATCGACCCCTTTTTTCAGCCAGAACTGCCCAACCTTGATCATCTCCCGGCGCACTGCCGGGTCGTCGTAATTGAGGTCCGGCATGTTGCGACCAAAGACCCCCAGGTAATACGGACTGCCTGCCACGGGCTTGCCGTCGGCCGACACGATGGCCGCATGCCAGGCCGGTCCACCGGCGGCGCTGATCGCGTGCAGATTTGTGTTCGGGCCGGCCCACGTATACCAGTCGTGGTAGCGGCTGTGCGGATTTTGCGCGGCCTTGAACCAGGGTGACTGGCTGCTGGTGTGGTTGATCACCAGATCCATGATCACCTTGATGCCGCACTTGTGCGCCTCGTGCAGCAGGTGCTCGAAATCGGCCATGGAGCCGTATTGCGGATTGATGCCGTAGTAATTGGTGACGTCGTAGCCGTGATAGCTGGGCGAAGGATTGATCGGCATCAGCCAGATGCCGCTGATGCCCAGCGATTTCAGGTAATCGAGCTTGGCGGTGACACCGTTGAGGTCGCCGATACCGTCGCCGTTGGTGTCGTACCAGCTGCGCACGAAGATCTCGTACCAGACGCCGGAGGACCGTGAGCTGAGGGAGGCATGTGTACGTGCAACAGTCTGCTTGGGTTGCGCATGGGCTGCGGGGGTAATGCCTGCAGCGAGCAACACGGCAGCGAGGACAAGCCAGGCCAGGGCGTGGTGACGGTTCATCGGAAATCCATCCAGCGGAAGTGAAGGCGTCGAAATGGCGAGTCAGATTCGCACCGTCTGCCAGCGGTCTGCCACGGTGCTGCAATGCCTGTCCCATGGTAGGTCGCTGGGATGCTGCCGCGGCGCCATCTGCATACGTATTCATCGGCCGGCAACGCCGTTTTTCATGCTGCGTTGCAAGGTGAAATGGGCGGGGATAGGAATCAATCGGCTAGTCTTTGGCAGAACCCTCTGCATGCCGGGTTTCGATGCGTGGCATCGTTCGCCACGCACCGGCAGCCGACGACCATTGAATTTCCGGGGACTGAAAAATGACTGACCGGCGCATTCGCCGCATCGTGATCGTGGGAGGAGGTACGGCGGGCTGGATGACGGCGGCGGCGCTGGCCAATGCGTTGCAGGGCAACTGTCGGATCGAGCTGGTCGAATCGGAGCAGATCGGCAGCATTGGTGTCGGCGAAGCAACGATTCCGCCGATCAAGTACTTCAACCGCACGCTGGGTATCGACGAGAACGCGTTCCTGGCGGCCACCCAGGGCACCTTCAAGCTCGGCATCGAGTTCGTCGACTGGACCCGTGGCGGGCAACGCTACTTTCATCCGTTCGGCCAGTTCGGTGCCGAGTTTGATGCGGTGCCGCTACACCATTACTGGCTGCGTGAGCGCGAACGCGGTGACGACACGCCGCTGCAGGATTACGCGCTGGCCTGGGTGGCTGCCCGCGCCGGCAAGTTCGATCTGCCGGTGGCCGATCAGCGCCAGGTGCTGTCCTCCCACGACTATGCCTATCACTTCGACGCCAGCCTGTACGCACGTTTCCTGCGCACGTACGCCGAGCAGCGCGGCGTACGGCGAACCGAGGGCAAGGTGGTGGACGTCAGCCTGCGCGGCGAAGACGGCTTCATTGAGAGCGTAACGCTGGACGGCGGTACGGTGATCGAGGGCGACCTGTTCATCGACTGCTCCGGTTTTCGCGGCCTGTTGATCGACGGCGCGCTGAAGACTGGCTATGACGACTGGACGCACTGGCTGCCGTGCGACCGCGCGGTGGCGGTGGCCTGCACCCACCGCCGCGAGTTGACGCCTCACACGCGCTCTACCGCCCACGCAGCCGGTTGGCAGTGGCGTATCCCGCTGCAGCACCGGATGGGCAACGGCCACGTCTACTGCAGCCAGTTCATCAGCGACGACGAGGCCGCGGCGACGCTGCTGGGCAATCTGGAGGGCGAGCTGCTGGGTTCGCCGCGGCAGTTGCGCTTCACCGCCGGGCGGCGCAAGCAGTCATGGAACCGCAACTGCGTGGCGATCGGTCTGTCGGCTGGCTTCATGGAGCCGCTGGAGTCGACCAGCATCCATCTGATCCAGACCGCCGTCACCCGCCTGTTGGCGCTGTTTCCCGACCGCGATTTCGACCCCGTCGCGGTGCAGGAATACAACCGGCTTACGCATACCGAGTACGAACGCATCCGCGATTTCCTGATCCTGCACTACCACGCGGTACAACGCGAGGAGCCGTTGTGGCGCCAGACCGCGACGATGTCGATCCCCGACACGTTGCGCTACAAGATCGAGCAGTTTCGCCGCGGTGGCCGGCTGGTTGCCGAGAGCATGGAGCTGTTCCAGAACGCCAACTGGCTGGCCGTGCTGGTAGGGCAGGAGGTATGGCCCGAGCGCTACCATCCGCTGGCAGACATGCGCAGCCAGGTCGATGCGACCGGGCGCCTGCAGGGTATGCGCCAGGTGATCGAGGAGGCCGTTCGCAGCATGCCGACGCATCAGCAATACATCGAGCGGCATTGCCGGGCGCAGCCCGATGCGCTTCCGGCCAACGGCCCGCGTGCATAACGAGCTTTGACGCCGGGCGGGCCGTACCCGCCGATCGAAGATTGGCGGTGCAGGGATATGAGGGATCCGCGGCGCCGACCACCCAGGAGCCACCGGGCCGGGCCCCGTGTATGGACTCGCCGCTGGTGTCAACCGCTGTCAGGCAGGAAAGCACTGGCCGCCTTGGTGCATGACGCCTCATCGAGGTGGTCGGGCTGGACCACGGGCCAGCATTGGATGAGCCCGTGGGCAAGCCAATGACGACGGGGCGCAGCAAGAATGCGGGGGCACTCGTAGCCCGTCGAAAAAACGGCCGACGCCCGACATCGTGGTGATCAACGATGCCGGGCCTCGAGCTTCTACAGGTTGACGGCTGTCACTTTTACGGGCGAGCCGGTCATCAGCGTTGGCGCGCCCGCCGCATAGGCGGCATGGTTGTAGGCGACCACATCACCGCCGAGCAACGTATTGAAGCGATCGATCAGCTTGCCGACCTTGCCATTCAGTTGCTGCTGCAGGCTCAGCAGAGCCGGTGTCGGGAACTGTCCCTGCAATCCGGAGAACCCATAGCCCGACAAGGCCTTCATCGAGCCGTGCAGGTCGCTGAGTTGTTTCAGATCGTCCTCGATCACGTCGTGCTGCACATGGGGGTTGTAGGCGCCGTCCTTGAGCTTGCCGAGTTCAGCGTCGAGTTTCTTCGCCAGCTTCAGGGTGTTGGCGTAGCGGTTGTCGTTGCCGGCCTTGTCCTCGAACTGCTTGAGCGTGGCCTGCATCGCGGTGACCCGGTTGAGTACATCGTCCAGCGCACTCAGCTCGTTGCGTGCCGCGAGCGCGTGCTGGAGGACGGCGCGCGCCGCAGCGGTTGCCGGCTTCTGGTTGGGATCGGCGCGAACCACCACGTTTTCACTGGCTTGCGCGCCGTCGGCATCGACCGTGACCTTGTATGTGCCGGGCAATACCTGCGGGCCATCCGGGTTGTTGCCGTCCTTCCGGTCTTTCTTGTCCTTGTGCTTCTCGAAGGTCAACCGGGTCGCGCCGTCGTATTGCATGTTCCAGGCATAGCGGTTCACGCCGGCCTTGGCGTTGGTGTAACGGGTGGCGACCAGATGACCCTGGGCATCGCGCACGGTGATGGTGACAGCGCCATGCTTGGCCTTCTTGGCAGCCTTGATCGCCTTCGGCACGCTGTAGTCGATCAGCACGCCGTCGGGTGCATTGGGTACGGTGTACAGCGGCTCGGCACCTTCGCCGCGGGACCAGCGTACGTACTCGGTGCCAGCGCGCGGCGTGAACAGGTGCAGCGCCTGCTTTGCCAGCTTGTGGTTGTATTCGGCGATCGAGGCGAAGTGATCGAGTACGAAAATGCCGCGGCCATGGGTCGCCAGTACCAGGTCACCTTGGACGAACTTCACGTCGACCACCGGCACCGTCGGCAAGTGCGCGGTGAGACGCGACCAGTGGCTGCCGTTGTCGCGCGAGATCCACGCACCGATGTCGGTGCCGGCCACCAGCACGCCGGGATGCGCCGGATCTTCGCGCACCACCGAGACCGGCGCGTCGGGCAGGCCGTGGCTGATGTTGTGCCAGCTGCGACCGTAGTCGTCGGTGCGGTAGGCATAGGCGTGGCGGTTGTCCAGTTCGTGAGCATCGAAGCCGACATACGCGGTGCCAGGCTGTGTCGCGGAGACGCCGACCTGGTAGACGCGCGCCCATTTCGGTGCGCCGCCCGGGGTAACGTTGGACCAGTGCGCACCATCGTCACGGGTGACCTGCACCAGGCCATCGTCGGTACCGGCCCACAGGACCTTCGGGTCCGACGGTGCGATGCTCAGCGACAGCACGGTGTCGTACGTTTCCGCGCCGGACAGGTCCAGATTCACCGGGCCACCGGAGAGCGCCTGCTTGGCTTTGTCGTTGCGGGTCAGGTCGCCGCTGATCGGTGTCCAATGCAGACCGGCATCGGTGGATTTGAACACCACGTTCGCCCCCAGGTAGACCGTTTTCGCATCACGCGGATCGACCGCGATCGGACTGGTCCAGTTGAAGCGGTATTTCACCGCGGCGGGCGGCAGGTCGTTGACGAAGCCCGGACCATGAAGATACGGCATCACGAAATCGCTGCGCTTGCTGGCGCGGTGGAACACGCTCATCGTGCCATCCTGCGAGTCGTTGTAGATCAGGTTGGAGTCGCTTGGCGCCGGCACCACGTACTGGCCGTCGCCACCGACCACGTTGAACCAGTCGTTGCCGCTGTTGACCTTGTCCGCCAGCGAGTTGGCGGGGCCGCACCAGCCGCTGTTGTCCTGCAACCCGGCGCACAAGGTGTACGGGGTCCTGTTGTCGGCGGCGACCATGTAATCCTGTTCGATCGGCAGGGCGTCGAGGAAGCGCCAGCTCTTGCCACCGTCCTGGCTCAGGTAGGCACCGCCGTCGTTGCCCTGGATGATGCGCTGCGGGTGCTCGGGATCGATCCATATCGCGTGATGGTCGACATGCACGCTCTTGTCGATAATGTGGGCGGTCTTGCCGCCATCGTCGGACTCCATCAGATGGAACGACATGAAATACAGTCGGTCGGCATTGGTCGGTGACACGGCAAAACGCGAGAAGTAGAACGGACGCACGTCCAGCGCGTGGTTGTCGCTGACCTCGGTCCACTTGTCGCCGAGATCGTGCGAGACGAACAACAGCCCCTTGCCCGGTTTGGTTTCGACCAGGGTATAGACGCGTTCCGGATCGCTTGGCGCCGTGGCCACCGCGATCCGTCCGAGCGGCCCCTTGGGCAGGCCCTTGCTCAGCCGCGTCCAGTGGGCGCCACCGTCGATGGAGCGCCACAGCCCGCTGCCCTTGCCGCCATCGACCAGGTTCCAGGGGTGGCGCACCACCTGCCAGGTGGCGGCAAACAGCACCTCGGGGTTGCCCGGTGCCATCGCCATGTCGATCGCCCCGGTCTGGTTGTCGACGAACAAGGTCTTGTGCCAGTGCTTGCCACCGTCCGTGGTCTCGAACACGCCGCGTTCGGCATTCGGTCCCCAGGCATGTCCCAGTGCGGCCACCAGCACATGATCGGGATTGTGCGGGTCGACGACGATCTTGCCGATCTGGCCGGCGTCGGCCAGGCCCATGCGCTTGAAATTCTTGCCGGCGTCGGTGGATAGATAGACGCCGGCACCATCGACAATGTCGTTGCGGATATTCGGTTCGCCGGTACCGACCCAGACCAGATTCGGGTTGGAGCGCGACAGTGCGATCGCGCCGATCGAGGCCGTCGCCTCATGCGCGAAAATGGCCTTCCAGTGCTGGCCACCGTCGGTGGTCTTCCATACGCCGCCGGCCGCCGCGCCGACGTAATAGATCAACGGGTTGCCCGGAATGCCGGCGATGGCGGAAACTCGACCGCCGGCGATGGCCGGACCCAGGTCGCGGAAATGCAGCTGTGCGAACGGACCTTTCTGCTGCGACGATTGGTCGGTTGAGCGAGTGTGATGCGCGGTGTCCGAAGCCAGGGCTGGCGTAGCTGCCAGTGCGGTGAGGATCGCGAGCGACAGCAGACGGGCGTGTAGTGGAGGCATGGCTGGTTCCCTGTGGGGCAGGATGGGTGCACAGCAGTACAAGCGCCGCGCATGGGTAATCCCTGCCACTGTGAAACCGCTACCGAATACCCGACAAGTGACGAAAGTACCGGCCTGTGACGAAGGTTCTTGGCGGATGTCTCGCAAGTACTTGCAGCAATCAGCCCGGCATTGTCGCCCGGCAATGCTCGGTGACGAAACGGGTATGCTGAGGCATGGTGTTCACGGCCCGACCGATCAGGGTGCGGATGTTGCCGAGGAACTCATCGAGTTGCGTCGGCGCGAGGGCATCGGCCAGCGGATGATGCCGTGTCGGCTCGATACCCTGGCCGAGCATGACTTGCAGCCAGGCGACCTCGGTAAACAGCTCCTCGCCTTCACGGAAGACCTGACCACTGCTGCGGAACAGTTCGAGTTTTCGAAGCAGGCTTTCGGGCATGTCGATGTGCGCGCAGTGTCGCCAGAACGGCGAGTCGTCGCGCTCGGTGGCACGGTAGTGCAGGATCAGGAAATCGCGTACGCGTTCGTATTCGAAACGGGTCTGGCGGTTGTATTCGGCGCTCAGGCCAGGGTCGAAATGGCGATCGGGAAACAGCGTGAGCAGCCGGCTCACCCCGGTCTGGATCAGGTGGATGCTGGTCGATTCCAGTGGCTCCATGAAGCCGGCGGCAAGGCCGAGCGACACGCAGTTGCGGTTCCAGAACTGGCGTCGCATGCCGGTGGTGAAACGCAGCGGGCGCGGCTCGGCGATGGCGTCTCCCTCGAGGTTGCCAAGCAGCAATGCGGTAGCCTCGTCGTCGCCCATGAACTGGCTGCAATAGACGTGGCCGTTGCCGTTGCGATGCTGCAGCGGGATGCGCCATTGCCAGCCAGCGGGTCGCGCGCTGGCCTGGGTGTAGGGACGCATCGGCTCGATCCGTTCGCTGGCCACGGCGATGGCGCGGTCGCAGGGTAGCCATTGTCGCCAGTCTTCGTAGCCGGTCTCGAGTGCGCCCTCGATCAGCAGGCCACGAAAACCGGAGCAATCGATAAACAGGTCGCCGTCAACGATCTCGCCGCTTTCGAGCTTCAGCGATTCGATGAAGCCGTCGTCGGCGCGCAATTGCACGTCCACCACCTTGCCTTCGGTGCGGCGCACGATGCGTGAATCACAATGCTGGCTCAAGTACTTGCTGTAGAGCCCGGCGTCCAGATGGTAGGCATGCTTGATGCCGGTCAGCGGGCTGCTGCCGACGGTTTCCATGCGGGCGAAGCGATTGGCACCTGCTGCCTGCGCATTCAGCGAATAGGCCCACAGGTCCGCCGCTGGATCTTGCTGGCGTTTCCTGAGCCAGTACTGATGAAAGCCCAGCAGGCCGAGCGGCAAGCCGATGTCGCCGAAGGCGTGCAGGTAGGAATCGCCGATGCGTCGCCAGTCGTTGAACTGGATGCCAAGCTTGAAGGTGCCCTGGGTGGCTTTCAGCACATCGTCCTCATCCAGTCCGAGGAACTGGTTGACATGACGGATCTGCGGAATCGTGGCTTCGCCGACACCGACGATGCCGATCTGGTCAGACTCGATCAAGCGGATATCGAGTTGCGGCCCCATTGCGCGGGACAGCAGCGCCGCGGTCATCCAGCCGGCGGTGCCGCCGCCGACGATGACCACGCGTTGGATCGGATTTGCAGGCATGCGTGTGTCCGGAATAGGTGAAAGCCGTTAATCAGGAGGTGGTTGGATTTTGCTCGACCGTTCTGCGAAATCCGCCTGCACGGCCCCTGTTTTTGCCGTTCCTTGGTCCATAGCACCACGAGGGGCCGGCTAATCGTCAGAAACCTGTCCTCGCGTCGCCAAATTCTAGCCTCGGCCAGCCAAGTCCGACAGCCTGCTGGCGTTTCGCCACGGCCTTGTCAAAAAAAAGCCCCGTTGGATGGACTCAACGGGGCGACTTGGGAAGTGCTTTTTGTTTACTTGAACTTGTAGGAGACGCCGACCTCGTAGCGACGGCCGTAGCTCTCCCAGGTCTGCACCTGTCGTGGATCGTTGTTCTGGTAGGTGACGAACTTCTTGTTGTTCAGGTTGGAGCCCTGCGCAATCACCGTCAGACCCTCCAGTGGACCATGATCGAAGGTGTAGCTGACTTGTGCGTCGATGCTGCTGCCGCCCTTGATGGTCTGCTCGATGCGCGACGAACTGATGCCGGACACCCGGCCCAGGAAGCTGGAGCGGTAGCTGTCGCTGACGCGAGCCTCGAAACCACGGTGCTGGTAGTACAGCGTGCCGTTCGCTACCCACTTCGACAGGCCGGGCACGGTGATCGGTGTGCTGTTGCCGGCGTAGACCAGCGAGCTCTTGGTACGGTTGCCGCTCACGATCACGCCGAAGCCGCTGAGCGCCGGGGTGATCACGCTGGCGGGCAGGTTCAGGGTTACCTGGGCGCCCTTCACATAGCCGTGGCCGTCGTTGGTCGGGTACGTACGGACGCCCTGCGTTGTCCCCAGTTGCGCCTGCTGTGCCGGATTCAGGAAGGCGGAAACATACGCGCTGAAATCTTGCTGCACGCCGAAGTTGGGGTTGATGAAGTCCGACAGCTTCAGGAAGTAGCCCGACACAGCGAAGTAGCCACCGCCGCCGCCACGGCACAGGTCCGACTGCTTGGCATCGGACGAGTTGCACTGGTAGCTCGAGGTGTCGTTTGCGAAATAATGCTCGTAGCTGATGTTGTAGTTGTCAGCCATGGTCGGATTCAGCTGTGGATTACCACTCTTCGAGCTGAAGTAGGCTTGGTTTGGATCAGTAGAGGCCAAGTGTGTGTTGTCGCCGCTGATAGCAAGGCTATTGTTCATCTGATCCATGCGCGGCTGCGCCATGGTCCGGGCGGCACCGAAGCGGATGTCATCGTTCGAGGTCAGGCCGAAGATGAGGTTCAGGCTAGGCAGATAGCGAGTGTAGGTAGTGCCACCGGAGCGGGATGTCAGCTGAGCATTGCCACCGGTAAAGCTTGTTCCCGGAGCAACCACAACACCCTGTCCCTGAGATGTCTGGCTGACCAGAGCCGCCTGTACGCCGAAGTTGCCGCGCAACGAATAGTTGCCGATTTGGGTGTCCAGATTGAACTGGAAGTAAGGCGTCGTGTCGCGCTCGCGAACCTTCCAGTTTGGAGGGATGGGAAGACTCGACATGAAGACCGGGATCTCGGTGTAAGTGCCGTTGCCGATCAGCGTAAACGGGTTGTAGCACGGCTGGGCGCCGAGGCCCATCCAGGCCAGCGGCGAGCAGGTGGCGCCAGTATAGGGTACCGACTGCACCGGCGTGTTGGTGGGGGTGATGAAACCGCCGCCGAGGGTCAGGAAGTTCTGCTCGATGTTGTAGGTCTTCTGACGAGTGCTGCGCGCAATGCCGAACTCCACGCTGGAGAATGGACCACTCATGAAGTCACGCTCGACGCTGAGCTTGAGGTTGGCCAGGTAGTCCACCGTGCGCGGCGTATTGACGAAGCCGGTCTGCACCACGTTGCTGCCCGAGCCCCAGCCCTGCGGGTCGGTCAGCACGGCGCCGCTGGCGTAGTCGACCGAGTTGTTGACGTACAGCAGGCCATTGCTTTGCTCGTTGAAGTTCAGCGTGCCGAGCGGGCCGCTCTTGTTGTAGCCGCTGCCGGAGTAGCTCTCCAGGTTGACATGGCGGCTGGTGGCACGCGAGTAGTTGGCTACCAGGTCGGCCGACCAGTTCTCGTTGATGTGGAACTTGTTGTCCCAGTTGAAGTTGTAGACGCGCGAGCTGGTGCTGTTGTAGTCGTTGCGGATGACAGGCGACAACGTGGTGTAGGTGCCGCTGGTGATGAGCCCGTTATTGGCGGTATAGCCAGGTTGCAGCGTGGCCGAGCCCCAGGCGAGCGGCAACTCCATGCCCTTGGCCTGCTGGACCTCCTTGAAGTTGTCGTACGTCATGTCGATCGTGCCGGTGTAGTACTCGTTCGGCTGCCACTGGACGGTGGCGAGCAGGCCGCGGCGCTTCATGGTGTCGGAGATGCCGTAGTTCTTCGAGCCGCCGATTACCGCGTTGCCGTTGGCGACTGCATTGTCTGTCGGATAGCCCCAGGGTGCCTGGTGCTGGATCTGCGACGGGTTGGACTCCATATCCACGCCCAGCGTGACGCCTACCGTGTGATCGGCGAACTGGTTCACCCATACGCCGTTGACGTTGTAACCCTTGTCGCTGACACCCGGGCCACTGGCGAGCTGGGACATGCCGTTCCAGATGTAGCGGACATTCATCGCCGCTTCCGGCTTGTTCTTTTCCAGCGGGCGAATCGTCTGCATGTCCACCGTGCCGGCCAGGCCCTGGCCGATGAGATTGGCCTGCGGGCTCAGGTGCACCACCACGGCGTTGAACCAGCTGGAGGGGTATTGGTCGAACTGCACGTCGCGGTTGTTGGAGGTCGACACCTGCTGGCCGCCGTTGACCAGCGCCGTGCTGAAGTCTGGACCGAGGCCGTGGATGGTCAATACCTGCGGGCGACCGTCCACGGTCTGCACCGCCAGGCCGGGCAGGCGACCAAGGGTGTCGGCGATGCTGATACCCGGAAGTTTGCCGATCTGTTCGGCGGATACCGCTTCGACAATGCTGTTGGCGTTGCGCTTGATCGCGGTGGCGTTTTCGATGCTGCTGACGAAACCATTGACCTGGACGGCCTGCATCGCTTGCGGCTTCTTGCGGGTCTTGGCGTCTGCCGGCTTGTCGCCGTTTGCCTTGGTGTCGGCGCTTTGCTGACCTTGGCCCGCCGCGGCGTTGGCGGCTTCAGCCTGCGCATTGGCAGCCATCATCAACACGGCTGATGCCAGCGCTGCGCTGAGCAGATTGCGTTTGAAGTTCAACATGTACCCCTCCCGTACTGAAACATTGGATTTATGGCATGGGACTGCAGATGTCTCGATGCACCTGCTTGATCCGAATACGAACGAGGTCTGTCAAACCTGCGCAACACGATGGTAGTCGTGGTTAAGTCGATGTTGGCTTGTGCTGCATACGTATTCATTGCGGGCAGACGGCTGGCGATTTTGTCTTCGACGACCTTGGCCGGCGCGTTGTGCAGTGCGCAAAAGCCGCGGGGTGGTGGTATACAAATCCATGCTGTGAAACGCTGAAAGCGTGCTGCGGCAACGGGTTTGCCACGATCCGGACGCGCGGCTGTCATATCACTGCCATGACAGCCTTCACCCATTTGGCAGCGAGGCCACCAAGGGTTTGGCCGTCTGGCGCGAAGATGTCGAGGGAGATGAATACGTATGCACAACCATCGGCTGATCCTGCCTGCCGCGGTTAAGCTGCGACGCAAGGCCGCACTTTGCGGCGCGTGTCCCGCATGATGCGGGCGCACGAAGTTCGGGATCATTGCATGAGCACTCAACCCTGGTGGCGCGGCGGCGTTATCTACCAGATCTATCCGCGCAGCTTTCTCGACACCAACGGCGACGGGGTAGGCGATCTGCCGGGCATCATCGATCGGCTCGACTATGTCGCGGCGCTGGGGGTGGACGCGATCTGGATCGCGCCATTCTTCAAGTCACCGATGGCCGACTTCGGATACGACATTGCCGATTACCGCGATGTCGATCCGCTGTTCGGCACGTTGCAGGATTTCGATCAGCTGCTGGCCAAGGCGCATGGCCTGGGGCTGAAGGTGATGATCGATCAGGTACTCAGTCACACCTCGGTCGAGCATGCCTGGTTCCGCGAGAGCCGGCAGAGCCGCGACAACCCGAAAGCGGACTGGTACGTGTGGGCCGATGCGAAAGCCGACGGCACGCCGCCGAACAACTGGCTGTCGTTGTTCGGCGGCTGTGCCTGGCAATGGGAGCCACGGCGTGGGCAGTACTACCTGCACAACTTCCTGACCTCGCAGCCGGATCTCAACTTTCACCACGCCGAGGTGCGTGCGGCGGCGCTCGACAGTGTGAAGTTCTGGCTCGATCGGGGTGTGGACGGCTTGCGCCTGGATGCGATCAACTTCTGCTTCCATGATCGCCAACTGCGCGACAACCCGCCCAAGCCGCTGCAGGAGCGCGTAGGGCGCGGCTTCAGCCCGGACAATCCCTACGCCTTCCAGTATCACTACTACAACAACACGCAGCCGGAAAACCTGGCCTTTCTGGAGGAATTGCGAGCGCTGCTGGATCGCTATGAGGATGTCGCCGCCCTGGGCGAAATTTCCTCCGAGGATTCGTTGGCGACGATGGCCGAATACACCAGCGGGCGCCGTCTGCACATGGGCTACAGCTTCGAGTTGCTGACCGACGACTTCAGTGCCGGCTACATCCGCAACACGGTGCGTAACCTCGAGGCGCAGATGCGTGATGGCTGGCCGTGCTGGGCGATTTCAAACCACGATGTCGAACGCGTGTTGAGTCGTTGGGGCAATGGCGATGCGTCGCCGAAGCTGGCCAATCTGCTGACGGCCATGGTCTGCTCACTGCGTGGCTCGGTCTGCGTCTACCAGGGCGAGGAGCTTGCGCTGACCGAGGCCGAGGTGCCGTACGAATCGCTGAAGGATCCCTACGGCATTGCCTTCTGGCCCAACTTCAAGGGGCGCGACGGGTGTCGCACGCCGATGCCGTGGAGTGATACCGAGCATGCCGGCTTCAGTCGCTCCAACCCCTGGCTGCCGGTACCATCGAAACACCAGACCCTGTCGGTAACCCAGCAGGAGGCCGATCCGCATTCGGCGTTGCGCGGATTTCGCGCTTTCATGCATTGGCGCAAGACGCAACCTGCACTGTGCCGGGGCGAAATCGTCTTTCTCGATACCGCCGAACCCGTACTCGCATTCGTTCGCGAGCTCAACGGCGAGAAGGTGCTGGTGGTGTTCAATCTCGCCATCGCCACGATCGACGTTGAGTTGCCACCCGGCGTGGGCACTCCGACAGTCATCGAAGGCCACGGATTGCTGCAGGGAAAGCTGCAGAACCTTCGCCTGCACTTGCCCGGCCATGGCGTATGGTTTGCCCGGCTTGATTGAGCACGGTTCATCCACACCGCTTGGAGCGGCTGAAGCCGCTCCTGCGGCGGCGTTACTCGCGTTCGGCGGCGCTCGCGTCGCGGATCGCGCGGAACGCTGAATCCTCGCTCCAGTTTGGCCATTGTTCGGAGTTGGCCAGCTGGCTGCCTACGGTGTAGAGCAACTGCAGATCGCGCGCCATACCGGTGAAGGCCCAGCTCGCTTGCCATTCATCACCTGGCTGGTGGTAGCGTTTGTTGACGTAGTCCGTCTCAGCGGCCTTGCCGGCCGCGACACCACCGTGCACCCAGTCGTCGCCCGAGCCGAACGAGATCGCAGGTACGCCGCGTTTGGCGAACGAGAAGTGATCGGAACGGAAGAAGTGGCCAGCCTCGGGTTTCGGGTCCGGCGTATAAACCATGCCGTACTCTCTCGCGTCGGCAATCAGGTCATCCAGCAAGCCGAGGCTGGCGTTGCCGGAGATGGTGAAGTTGCGGGTGGGCCCGTGTGGATCGAGCGCGTCCATATTGATCACGCCGGCGGTTGTTGCCAATGGGTACAGCGGCTTGGCGGCGTAGTACTCGGAGCCAAGCAGACCTTTTTCCTCGGCGGTGACGTTGAGGAAAACCACCGAGCGTTCTGGCCGCGGAGCCTTGGCGAAAGCCCGGCCCATCTCGATCAGCGCCACGGTGCCGGTCGCATTGTCGACCGCGCCGTTGTAGATGCGATCGCCGCGGGCATCGGGCTGGCCGACGCCGAGGTGGTCCCAGTGGGCGCTGTAGATCACGGTCTGTTCGGGGTACTTGCTGCCGATGAGGCGGCCGACGATATTGTGCGAGGTGATGACCTTCGAATCGACCTTGAAACTGGCCGAAAAGTGCTCACCCTTGAGCGTCACGGGCCTGAAGTCGCGGCTTTGCGCCTGTTTCTTCAGCGCGGCGAAATCGAGACCGGCATCCTTGAACATCCGCACCGCCAGGTCGCGCTGGATCCAACCCTCCAGCAGCGGATGTTCCGCCGCCGGCTTGTCGCGGACGATGTCGAACATGGTGTTGGTGTTGGAGTTCTTGACCGTTGCCCAGCCGTACGAGGCTGGCGCCGTTTCGTGGATGACCAGCATGCCCAGCGCACCCTGCCGGGCGGCTTCCTCGTATTTGTAGGTCCAGCGACCGTAGATGGTCATCGCTTTGCCACCGAAGTCACCTTTGCCGGTCTCGAAATCCGGATCGTTGATCAGGACCACGGCGATCTTGCCATGCAGGTCGACACCCTTGAAATCATCCCAGTGGCGCTCGGGGGCCTTGACGCCGTAACCGACGAAAACCAGCGGTGCATCCTCGATGGCCACCGTGGTCGCACCGTTCATCGGTGCGCGCACGGCGATTTGCCTGCCCTGGGTCAGTTCGTCGCGCTTGCCATGGATGTCAAGTGCCAGCTTGGGGGTGCCGATGATTTCAGTACGCAGCAGCGGAACCGCTTGAGTCCAGGCCCGCTTGCCATGCTTCAGGTCACCGCCCGGTTGCAGCCCTGCCGCCTTCATTTGCGCCACTACGTAGTCGATCGTTCGCGTCTCGCCGGGGGTATCCGGGCCACGTCCCGCAAAGGCGTCGGAGGACAGTGTCCTGACCTCGCTGGAAAGGCGTTTGGTACTGAAGGTCGGCGGGTTCGAGGCGAGGGCGCTCGAGCAGGCGGACAGGGCGATGGCGGCACAGATCAGTCGTTTCAAGGGCAGCTTCCGTAGCGGACTGTCCAGACCATACCAGCCTGCATCGCGCAACGGACTGACGGCTCAAATGCCGGCGTACCACTCGTAACCCTGGTCCTCCCAGTAACCGCCGTGGCCGTCACCGATCGATGCGAACGACGCCACCAGTTCGATGCGACTGATGTACTTGGCCTGCTTGTAGCCGAGCTGCCGACTTACCCGCAACCGCAGCGGCGCACCGTTGGGTACCGGTACCGACCGGTCGTTGAGGCCATAGGCCAACAGCGTCTGCGGATGTCGCGCCTCGCTGAGGTCCACGCTCTCGTAGTACGGCGTGCCCAGACCCATGTCGTCGAAGCAGTGGAATACCACGTAGCGTGCCTGCGGTTGCACTCCGACATGGTCGAGTACCGCCGACAGCAACGTGCCCTGCCATTTGCCGATCACGCTCCAGCCTTCGACGCAATCGTGACGGGTGATCTGGGTGCGCATGTCGAGCTTTTTCAGATCATCGATCGACAGTGTGGTCGGTCGACTTACCAGTCCGTTCACCGGCAGGCGATAGTCGCGAAACTGGTTGGCCAGCAAGGTCTGGTAGACCGCGCTGCCGGGCATGGTGGTGCCGTTGGCACGGAATACCGCTGAGATATCCGCCTCGCGGTACTCGCGGGCCATGGCGCTGGATGGAGCGAGCAGGGCCTGCACCCGATGATTCAGGCCTTCCGCGCTGCCCAGTACTTTCGGGCCCCAGCTGCTTTGCGAAATCCGGTCGCAGCCAGCCACGATGAGGCCGGCGGCACCCATCATGGTCATGCGCAGAAACGCGCGGCGATCAGTCATCGGAGAGCTCCTTGTCGATAGTCGCCGGCGTGGCGGTCGGCGGATCGTCGACCCGGTAATACCCGGTGATCATGCCGCGAAGCTGGTTGGCCAGCCCGCTGATGAGTACCTCGAAAAGATGAATCAGCACGAACACGACGAACGCCCAGGCTATGATGAAATGGATTGTGCGCGCGGATTGCCGCCCGCCGACCAGATCGAGCACCGGGCCGAGCACGGTGTCCATGCGTGGCGACATCGCCAGCCCCATCAGCACGATGCCCGCGCCGAACACGAAGATCACCGTGAGATAGGCCAGTCGTTGCAGGACGTTGTAGCGCAGCGCCTCGTCGCCATGCGGGTGCCTGAAGCGCAGGTGGTCGACGATCGAGCGACCGATGCCGCGCCAGTCGGATCGGGTCGGCCACAGGTCGCGTTGAAGATGTTTTCGCGACAGCGAATAGCCGACATAGCAGAGCCCGTTCAGCACGAACACCCAGGCGAAAAAGAAGTGCCAGCGGCGACCCATCGCCAGCCAGGTCGGCCCGGGAACGGTCAGCCAGGATGGAAAGCCGCGAACCTGCGGCGAGCCATCGCTGCCGGCCGACACACCGAGCACGCCGGTGGTGATGAATTGATGCTGGCCGATCCGGGTAATCCCGATCAGCTTGCCGGATGCATCCTCGCGTGCGCCCAGCACCAGCCATTGCTTGCCGGGAACCGTCTTCTGGCCCCAGGACAGGCTGGGGTCGGCATTGAAGATCTGCAGGCCGCTGAAAAACATCACCGACAAGGCGATCACGTTGATCCAGTGCATGATGCGAATCGGCAACTTGTGCCGGTAGACCACGCGCGATCGCCAGCGCCGGATGGGGCGCGATATCGGCGTTTCGGCATCAGCCACGTTGGCAGTCAGGTCGGGTGAATTCATTGTGGGCTACTCGCCGGTGGCGGCTGTTTTTTCATGTCACGGTTGGCAGGCTTCGAGGTGCCCATGCGACAGCTCTCCAGGTCATGCGATCCATGCGATGGGGACATTCGCGGCAGCCTTGCAGGGTGCAGCTCACGCTTCCCGTTACCGACCTGTCAGACGGTATTCGCTGCAAGTATGCACCCGGTTACCCACTGCGGTCGGGCTCGGGCCATGCACCGTCATCCCAGCAATGCCGCGGACTTGATTTGTACCCATACCTTGACCCCCGGTGCCAGCTTCAGGCCTTGCCAGGAGCGTCGGCTGATGCGTGCCAGCAACGCAGTATCGCCAGCCTGCAGGCGCACCAGCAGATACGCCGGCGTATCGGTCAAGGTCATGCCGGTGACGTCGGCGCGCAGCACGTTGAGGATGCTGGTGGCTTCCGGCTGAACCCGGGTCAGGCTGACGTCGCGGGCATGGATACGATAGCGCAACGCGTGGCCGACGGGCTCGGGCCGGCGTGCCACGAACAGCTGCCCGCCCGAAAAGTCGAGCCGGCTCAGATGGTCGGTGTCATCGTGTGCCGCCACCGTGGTCGCGATCACTACCCCGGGATCGTCACTGAATGCCGCGGCCAGATCGAGCCGCGCCAGCATCGGGGGCAACGGGCCGCTGTGCACTTGCTGGTCGTCGCCCAGCAAGACCAGATAGTCGGCCAGTTGCGCGACCTCCTCCAACGCATGGCTGACATAGATTGCCGGTACCGCGAGGGTGTCATGCAGGCGTGCCAGGTAGGGCAGGATCTCCGCCTTGCGCGCGCTGTCCAGAGCTGCCAGAGGTTCGTCCAGAAGCAACAGCCGGGGACGGCTCATCAGCGCGCGGGCGATAGCCACGCGTTGACGCTCGCCACCGGACAGTGCATCCGCGCGGCGGTCGAGCAGCGCACCGATACCCAACATCCCGACAATGGCCTGAGTGTCGACGGTGCTCGGCCGCCCGGCGCGACGATGGCCAAAATCGAGATTGCCGCGCACCGACAGATGCGCAAACAGGCTCGGCTCCTGGAACACGTAGCCGATCGCGCGCTGGTGCGTGGGTACGAACAGCTGCCGGCTTTCGTCCTGCCACACCTCGTCGCCCATCGCGATGTAGCCGTTGGCGACCCGATCCAGTCCGGCGAGGGCACGCAGGCAACTGGTCTTGCCGCTGCCGGAGGGTCCATACAATGCGCTGATTCCGCGCGGGGGCAGAGAAAGGTCGAGATCCAGCGTGAACCCGGCGTGGCGCAAAGGGAGACGGATGCGGATGGTATCGCCCACCTCAGAAACTCCGCAGCCGCGGCTGGCTGCCGTAGACCGCCAGCAACACCAGGAACGAAAACACCATCAAGCCGCCGGCCAGCGCATGCGCCTGGCCGTATTGCAGGGCCTCGACATGATCGAATATCTGTACCGAAACCACCCGGGTGCTTTGCGGGATGTTGCCGCCAATCATCAGCACCACACCGAACTCGCCTACCGTGTGGGCGAAACCGAGCACGCCGGCAGTAACGAAGCCGCGCCGCGACAAGGGCAGCGCCACCGAGAAAAAACGATCCAGCGGGCCGGCGCGCAGCGTCGCGGCCACCTCCAGCGGGCGCTCGCCGATGGCCTCGAATGCATTGCGCAGCGGCTGGATCACGAATGGCATCGAATACAGCATCGAGGCGATCACCAGACCGGGAAAGGTGAACGACAACAGGCCGATGCCCAGCGATTGCGTGAGTACGCCGATCGGGCCGTGCGGGCCGAATGCGACCAATAGGTAAAAACCCAGCACGGTAGGCGGCAATACCAGCGGCAGTGCTACCAGCGCGGATACCGGATGTCTCCAGCGTGAGCGTGAGCGCGCCAGCCACCAGGCCACCGGCGTGCCCAGCATAAACAGCAGCAGGGTCACCGTGGTAGCCAGCTTCAGGGTCAGCCAGAGTGCGCCGAGATCGGCGGCCGACAGCATCATGACTCAGCGAGCCAGCGAGCCTGCGAGGCTCCGGCCACGTTCGCTGCTCACCGCGACCGCAGACTCCGCTGTCCTCGCCGTGCACTCCGTGGATGACGGCGACGCTTGAGGTGCGCGGTACGGTTCGGTCGTCATGGTGCAGTGCCGGCCGGTATGCGCGCAAAGCCGTAGTGTTTGAAGATCGCCTGTGCCGATGCCGAATCGATGAACTTGGCGAACGTCTTTGCCAGCGGATTGTCGGCGGCGTGACGGGTGATCACGAAGCCCTGGATCAACGGTTTGTACAGGCGAGTCGGGATCGTGGCGTAGCCCCCCCTGGACGCGAATGCCGGGTTCAACGCCAGCGACAGCGCGATGATACCGATGCGTGCGTTGCCGGTGCGCACGAACTGGGCGGTCTGCCCGATGTTTTCGCCATACACCAGCTTGCCCTTGACCTGGTTCCAGACGCCGCTGGATTTCAGCGCCTCGACCGCGCGTTCGCCATACGGTGCGTGTTGCGGATTGGCCACGGCGATGCGGTCGAATGACGGCTTCACCAGGTCTTCAAGGCTCAGTTTGCTGGCGTCCACCTCGGCACTCCACAGCACAATCCGACCCAGCGCATACGCTCGCGGCGTGGATGCGGTCAGCCCGGCCCTGGCCAGCTTTTTCGGGTAGCCGATATCGGCGGAAAAAAACAGGTCGAACGGCGCACCCTGGCGGATCTGGGTGTAGAACTTGCCGGATGAGCCATAGATGACCTTCACGCTATCGTCGGGATGTGCCTTGCGGAAGGTCGCCGTGATGTTGTCCATCGCGAATTTCAGATCCGCTGCCGCCGCGATCGTGATCGAACCGGCGCTGGCAGGCAGCGTGGTCAGTGCAAGGATTATTGGCAACAGGAGAAATTTGAACAGACGACAGGACATCGGGTTTACCTGGCAGGAGAAGTGCGCATGCGGCGTAGCCAGGCAAAACTGCCCCTGTCCACGGTCATCGTGCAACTGCCCGACAGGATAGGTGAAAGCAGGACCTCGGCACAGCAGGTTGCGGTGGTGGGCCTGTGCAGACGCCGGAGGCGCTCCGACCACCCCGGCTCAGATGCTACGACACGTCGTGTGGTAGCTCACCGACACTCGCTGCCAGCCGCAACGCCGCAGCTTGAGGGCGTTGCGGGCGAGTTGCCGACCCCAGTGCCCAGCGAATGGGGTATCGCGCTGGCAGAACTCATCGCCAACAGCGCAAGTGCGACGCTGACCGTGATCATGGCCAGCCAGCGGCACCAACTGGCCGCTGAAAGATGCATCATCGAGCGCAATGAACTCCGGGAGTCCAGCGAACGCGACAAGTTTGCGTGGTGTTGGTCCATCGAGCCTTCCGATCGGGATGTGCGCCAGCTACAGTCCCTTGCTAGCAAGTCTGATACCAAGTCCTGTCACCGCTGCCGATACGTGACGTGCATCACGAAAAAAGCCTGATGCAAGCGTGATTGGGGGCACCTCCCGAGATCCGGGTATGAGCTTCTGGTGCCACGACAGGGCATCGATGTGGCCGAAATCCGCGCGATCGGCCGTCGCTGACGGTCAAAATGTGACGTTCCGCCGATCCTGCGGACGCTGGAGTGCGGCCGCGTGGCGACCGGATGAAGACGGCATCGTGCTGTGCCATGGTGAATGCCGTCATCGAGGCCCTCGTCAACGTCATGACCCGCAGCGTCGCGAGGGCATGGACGACATCGAGTCGAACATCTGGGCCCGCCGGTCGTCGTCAGGCTGTCGGTGTCGATACGCCGTTACGCGCCATGGCACAGCTCAATGCCTTTCCCCCCAAAACCTGCAAAGGCACGAACGGATACCTGGCCGCGGCAAGCGCCATTTGCAGGATCCAGGTGTGAGATATGCCGTGTAAAAAGCTTTCGCTTCAACCGGTCGAGGCCATGAAACATGACGAGAGATGCAAATCCCTGAACACCAGAACGGTCACGAACCGCGTTTAAACTGCTGGATACCGGTGATCTTCATGCCTTAACATCCCGAGGTTGAAGCAAAACATGAACGTTGTCACAGTTCGTGATATACAGTTCGTTCACCTTGTAGTCGGCTAGGCTGACGGGAGCAAGTCGTTGGCAAGGGGGCGTAACCATGTACCGATTGTTTCGACATAGAGCCGTACGCTGGCAGCTACTGCTGGTGCTGGTCGAGTACTTGCTGCTGATGGCGTGTGTTTATGCCGCGGTGGTGCTGCGCTATTGGAGCGATGCCGACACCCAAATCGCGTTCGGGCAGGCGTTGCACTGGCGCGCGCCGTCGGTGGCGATGGTGCTGATTTTCTCCATGGCTTCGCTCGGGCTATATCAAGTTCACCTGCGGGCGGGCTGGTTGGGGCGGCTTAGCCGGCAAGGCGTGGCCTTCGTACTGGCCGGCATCGCACTTACCGTGCTGTATTACGCGATTCCTCAGGCGTACCTCGGCCGCGGGGTTCTGGGTATTGCGTTGCTGCTCGGCTACCTGGTCGTGGCATTGTGGAGAGCCTTGTTCCTGAGTTTTGTGGACGCCGACTTGTTCAAGCGCCGCGTGGTGCTGCTGGGTGCCGGCGAGCGCGCCGCCGAGATGATCCGCATGATGCGCCGCAAGACCGATCAACGTGGGTTCAAGATTCTGGGGTGCGCGCCGGTCACTGCCGACCCGGTGGCCGTTTCTGCGCCTCTGTTGCTGCACCCCGACGAGGCCTTGTGTGAATGGGCGATCCGGCTCGGCGTGGACGAAATCGTGGTGGGGCCGGACGATCGTCGCGGCACATTGCCGGTGGCCGCGCTCTTGGAGTGCAAGCAGCGTGGCATAGCAGTGACCGAGATCGCCGAGTTCTTCGAGCGCGAGGCCGGGAAAATCAAGATGGAGCCTACCAACCCGTCGTGGCTGGTATTTTCTGATGGCTTCAATATCTCCCCCATGAGGCGCGCGACAAAGCGCACCTTCGATCTGGTGATTGCTTCGCTGGTATTGCTCCTGACATGGCCATTGATGTTGCTGACGGTCTTGGCGATTCGGCTGGAGTCGGGCCGTGGCGCGCCGATTCTTTACTACCAGGAAAGGGTGGGTGAAAACGGCAAGTTGTTTAGGGTTATCAAGTTCCGCAGCATGGGCGCTGATGCCGAGCGCGACGCCGTAGCACGCTGGGCTACCAAGAACGACGATCGGGTGACCAGGGTCGGGCGCTTCATCCGCAAGGCGCGGCTGGACGAGTTGCCGCAGCTGTGGAACGTGCTGCGTGGCGACATGAGCATTATTGGGCCGCGACCGGAGCGACCGCAGTTCGTGGACGACTTCAATAACCGTATTCTGTACTATCCGTTGCGGCATTGCCTGAAGCCGGGACTGACCGGTTGGGCCCAACTGCGCTACCCCTACGGTTCATCCTTGGAGGACGCAGAGGAAAAGCTGAAGTTCGACCTCTTCTACGTGAAAAACCACAACTTCGTATTTGATCTGGCCATCCTTGTCCAGACCTTGGAAGTGGTGTTGTTCGGACGTGGCGCGCGCTGACATCTCAAGGAGTACAGGTAAGTGAAATCGTTATCGCGAAACGGCGTCATCTGGCTGATGATGGTGGCTGGTTTACTGCTGCTCGGCGGTTGCAGTACGGCACCTGCCGTCCGTAGTCTGTCCACGGCACCCCCCTCGGTGGAGCACTACATCATCGGTCCGGGTGATTCGCTGCAAGTCTTTGTGCGGGACAATCCCAATCTGACCACCACCGTGCCGGTGCGTCCCGATGGGCGTATATCGATCCCGTTGGTGCAATCGATCATGGCTGCCGGGAAGACACCGGGCGCATTGGCAAGTGACCTGGAGACGGCGTTGAGCCGCTATATCCGCTCTCCGTTGGTGACCGTGATCGTCAAGAGTTTCGTGGGATCCTATAGCCAGCAGGTACGCGTGGTCGGGCAGGCGGCGAAGCCCGAGGCTTTGCCATACCGTAGCGGAATGACCGTACTGGATGTGATGATCGATGTTGGGGGCCTCACCAAGTTTGCCGCGGGCAACAGCGCCAAGATCATTCGCCGGCTTCCCGACGGCAAAGAACAGACCATTCCGGTGCGGCTTGGTGAGCTGATGGGTGGTGCGATCAAGTACAACGTAGTCATGCGGCCCGGGGATATACTGATCATCCCCCAGTCCTTGTTTTGATGCGACGACGCAAGCTCACGACTACGGCTGGCGTCATCAGGGAAGAAAGCAATGCAGACTGAATCGTTTGATTTACATGAGTTGTTCCAGTATGTGCAGCTGGAGACCCGTGCTGCGTGGCGCTATCGTTGGCGTGCCCTGCTCGTTGCGTGGGGCGTGATGATTCTGGGTGCGCTACTGGTTTTCAGTCTTCCGAACAAGTATGAAGCCCGCGCGCAGGTGTATGCCGACACCGATGCATTGACGAATCCGCTGTTGCGCGGTGTTGCGGTGCAGCCAGACGTGCGGGAGCGACTGCAGGTCGTTACCCACACGATGCTCTCGCGCCCCAATCTCGAGGCCGTGGCGGACAAGACCGGTTTGTCTCTGCGCGCGACCACACCGGCGGCCAAGGACGCGCTCTTGCTGAAACTGGGCGCTTCCGTTCGCATCACTGGCGCTGGCACCGCGAATCTGTACAACCTGAGTTACTCCGACTCGGACCGGCAACTGGCGCAAAGCGTGGTGCAGGCGTTCTTGCAGATCCTAATGAACAATACCGTGGGCGCGAATACCGCCTCTACTGCGACCGCACAGAATTTCCTGGATCAACAGGTGCAGGATTACGGTAAACGGCTGAGCGACGCGGAGACGAAGCTCGCAAATTTCCAGAAAGCCAACGTCGGCTCTATTCCCGGTCAGGGCGGAAGCAGTTATTTCACGCGCCTGCAGGCGGCCGAGGCGCAGTTGCAGGCGCTGCAAGTCAAGTATGAAACTGCCGTTGCCGGACGCGCGACCACTCAGCAACAGATGCGCGCGATGGCGACGGGCTCTGCTTCCTCGGGAATCGATCCGCGTACCCAGCAAGTCGACAAGCAAATTGCTGCCTACCAGGCGAAACTCAATACGTTGTTGCTGAGTTACACCGACGCATACCCAGACGTGGTCTCCACGCGACGCATGATCTCGCAACTCCAGGCGCGCCGCGCGGCGCTACAAAAGAATGTCGCAAGCGGCCCGGTGATGGCCGTAGCCTCGGATAACCCGGTGTATCAGGAGATGCAAAAATCGATGTACACCACGCAGGTCAGCATCCAGACGCTGGCGACCCAGATTGGCCTGCAAAAAAAGGAAATCGCCGATCTGAAGGCTCACGCGGACAACATCACCGACGTGCAAGCCACATTGCAGGGGCTGACGCGCAACTACAATGTCACCAAAAAACAGTATGACCAATTGCTGGAGCGTTCGAATACGGCTCAACTGTCCCAGGACGCCACACAAAGCGGCAATAACCTGAAATTCCGCGTAGTGGACCCGCCGTTTGTTCCGCTGACGCCGGCGAGCCCTGACCGGAGACTGTTGTTGCTTTTGGTGTTTGGTTTCGCGGTGGTCATTGGCGGCGGCTTTGCCTATCTTGCGCATAAGGTAACCCCCGTGTTCGTGAGTCTCAGGGGTCTGCAGGCCTTCGGCAATTATCCGGTGCTTGGCGCATTCGGTTTGATCGTATCCCGGGCACGGCGCCGGAAACAGCGCCGCGGCGCGATCGGATTCTGGGCTGGAGCCGGTTTGCTCCCCCTGGTGCTGGTGCTGGGCTTTGCCTTCAATGGACATCTCACCCACCTGGTGCAGCATTTCTTTGTCATGGGTGCCGTATGAGCATCGTTGAAAAAGCAGCTGAAAAACTCAAGGCGCTGCCGCTCGAGTCCGGCCAGCCGCAGCCGCTACAGACCGAAACAAAGCCGGTGCCCAAAGCGCCGATGGTCGAGCGTTTGCAGGAGCGAACGCGGATGCTGGATCAGCCGGCGGAATCGGCGCCACTATGTGTAGTGGACCTGGCTGCGCTCAAGCGGATGAGCGTGCTTCCCGCTGATGACGATGCAGAGCGTCGCCTCGCAGACGAACTGCGCCGTGTCAAACGGCCACTGCTGGACAATGCGTTCGGCGCGGGTGCCGAAACATTCGCCCGTGCCAAGCGCATCGTGGTGACCAGCGCGGAAGCAGGGGAAGGCAAGACCTTCACCGCACTCAATCTCGCCCTGAGCCTTGCCCACGAGACGGATTTCGAAGTGCTGCTGGTGGATGGCGATATACCAAAATCCGATATCACGCGCATTTTCGGGCTTAGTGGCGAGGGTGGGCTGATGGATGTACTGGCTGACGAACAGCGCGCGCCCGCCGAAGTGATCGTGCGTACCGACGTGCCGAATCTGCTGGTCGTGCCGGCCGGCAAGCGCCATCCGCTGGCCGCCGAATTGTTCCGTAGCCGGCGCATGGAATATGTGCTCGACCAATGGGGCGGACAACATCGCGGACGCTTGATGGTGTTTGATTCTCCGCCGCTGTTGGCGGCCTCGGAGTCGCAGGTGCTGGCTTCGCACATGGGTCAGGTGGTGGTGGTGGTGGCCGCCGGCCGCACGCGCCGGCAGGCCGTCAATTCAGCGTTGCAACGTTTGAATGACTTGCAGTATGTAGGCCTGATTCTCAACATGAGCGATCTTTCCGCCGACGAGAGTTACTACGACAACGACCATGAAAGCCATTCCAGAGATCGTTGACGTGCGGAACAGGCGTCGGCGTTCGTTGATGGTGGTGGGTTTATCGTCCGCCTTTCTGGCCAGCTGTTGGGCTCCCGCATCGGGGCAGGAAATTCCTCCGATGGGCCCCACGACCCGCCTGGCTACCGCCCTCGGCCAGGCTGGGGATTCGGATGTGCCGATCGGTACCGTTCGTCAGCCGACTGTCGCGGAGCCAGGATGGGTGGTGGGAGTTACCTTGGGCGAGCTGTATACCGATAACTTGACACTCGCCGCGTCCGGCAAGCCCGCACAAACAAGCTGGATTACCCAGATCCAGCCGTTTTTGAAATCCGCCTACAGCAGTCCACGATTTTCCGGAGTGTTGGACTACAAGCTCAACGGGTATGTCTACGCGGGGCAATCGAGCTACAACCAGTTGACGCAAAACCTCAACGCCCAGGGCACCTTCACCGTTGTTCCACAGCATGTGTTCATTGACGGTACTGCGTTGTACGGCAGTGAGGTGATCAATAATCAATTGCCGTACGCGTCCGGCACATTTTTCCTTAGCAATAACCGTGCAAATGCCGCAAGGTACACACTCAGTCCGTACTGGATACAGGATCTAGGCAACGTCGGCAGCATGCAACTGCGCTACAGCTATGGACGCGTGATGTACAACACGCGGGGCATATCCAGGGCGCAGGGTCTACCCGGGCAAAATGCCAATGTGCTGTCCGGCATACCGGATGTCACCAGCAACGCGCTGCAATTCACTCTTGTGAGCCCCAAATATAAGACGTGGGGCTGGAACGTTGGGTATTCCGATCAACGTCTCGTTCCGGACTTCGGCCGCGGGCTGGAGTACGCGCTTGCCAAGCTGGGGGCCTACCTGGAAATCAGCAACAATACCCGCTTGCTGGCTGACGTCGGCAGGGAAAGCAACTTTTTGGCTGATGGCACCATCGACAAATTCGGTGCCAGCTTCTGGGACGCGGGTTTCGCCTGGTCGAACGGCCGTGACAACCTCAAGGTGCTGGTTGGGCACCGCTTTTACGGGCGCAGCTACGAATTCTCCTGGTCGCGCACAGCCGCGTTGCTCACCACATCCATCAGCTATCACGAGCAGCCAACCGACATCAACCAGCAGTTGCTGGGGCAAAACCCGGGCGAGGTCATTAGCGCGCCTGTCGGCACACCCGGACTTGGTTCGCTCAGGAATCGTCAGGTTTACCTCATGAAACGCGGCACGGCGTCGGCGGGATACGAAATGCCTAAAGGCAGGTTGCGTGTGACGCTATACGACGAGCAGCGCACCTATTTCTTCTCAAACAACCGCCAGGAAAAGGTGGCAAATGCGAATATCGACTGGTTGTTCAATATCGGGGCATTGACCACGCTTACCCCAACCCTCGGTTGGCAGCGGTATCAATTCCAGGATGGACAGATTCGGTACAACCGTTACGCGCAACTCGCGCTCGTGCATCAACTGAACCCCAAAAATTTCGCGAGTTTGAGGCTGCGTCACGACTCCAGCAACTTCAATTCGGTGTTGCCGGAGTTGGGGTCACAGGGCTACGGCGTGAACGTGATATTCCTGCAGTGGACCCATTTGTTCTGAGACCCGTATGTATCAGATTTTTTACAAGCTTCAAGGCAAACCTTTCCAGCTGACCCCGGATCCTGCCATGCTGTTTCCGAGCAAGGGTCACCAGCGCGCAATGTCTTACCTGCTCTACGGGCTCGAGCAGGGCGAAGGCTTTGTGATGATCACCGGTGCGGTCGGCACGGGCAAGACGCTGCTCATCCAGAAGTTGTTCGAAGAACTCGCGCATCGCAATATTGGGATAGCCAGTATTGCTTCCGCCAATCTCGGCGGTGAGGACATCCTGCCGGCTGTAGCTGCTGCTTTTGCGCTGCCCTACGAGAGTCGGGGCAAGGAGGCCTTGCTGCAGGATATAAGGCGGCATCTGATGACGTTGCGTGAGCGCCATTCGCACGCACTGCTGGTGGTGGACGAGGCGCAAACGCTTACTTCGGCGGCGCTGGAGATGCTGCGCATCCTGTCGAATTTCGAGGTCGCCGGCAAGGCGCTGTTGCAGGTTTTTCTCATCGGCCAGGCCGAACTGCAGACCACCATCGTCAACAACCGCATGGAACAGTTGCGTCAGCGCATCATCGCTTCCCACAAGCTCGATCCGATGGGGGTCGAAGAATGCCGCGAATATATCCTGCACCGCCTGCGAGCAGTCGGCTGGAACAACGATCCGGAACTTGCGCCAGGAATCTTTGCCGGGGTGTACATGGCCGGCCGTGGTATCCCACGCAAGGTAAACCTCATCATGGACCGGCTGCTTTTGCACGGTTATCTGGAAGAATTGCACAGCCTGAATCAGGCAGCGCTCACCGTCGTGCTGGACGAAATTTACGAGGAGATGGCCGATGTCCCGCAGACACTCGAGGCATCCTCGACGCCAGAGAGCCAGGAGCCAGCGCGTGCTACAGCGTCTTCCGGGCGGGACAGTGAACTCATGAAGCTGAATTTTGAGCAACGGAATAACGTCCTGTTGCAGCTGATGCACGAAAACTTCCAACTCAGGGCGATGGTAAAAAGCAAGCCGTCGGCAGCACCTGCCTCCGATGACACGGTGAGGGCAGACGCGCGGCACGGGCGTTCCCGACGGAAGCGAAAATGAGCATACGGCCGTCGGCAACCGAGTCGATCGTCAACGCCATGACGGTGGACGTCGAGGACTATTTCCAGGTTTCCGCCTTTGAAAAATGCATCCGGCGCGAGGACTGGCCGCAATGGCCTGTGCGCGTCGAAGACAATACGCGGCGGATACTGGAGCTGTTCGGGCGTCACGACGTGCATGCGACCTTCTTCGTGCTCGGCTGGGTGGCGGAGCGATTCCCCGCATTGGTGCGCGATATAAGCGCCGCCGGTCACGAAGTCGCAAGCCACGGTTTTGGCCACGAGCGCTTGACCAACCTGACCCGCAGCGAGTTCCGCGACAGCGTTACCCACACCAAAACCCTGCTGGAGGATCTCACCGGTACGGCAGTGGTCGGCTATCGTGCGCCCAGTTATTCGATCGGCCCGGGTACGCTGTGGGCGCACGAGGAGCTGCACCAGGCGGGTTACCGCTACAGTTCCAGCATCGTGCCGATCCATCATGATCTTTACGGCATGCCGGGGGCGCCGCGCTTTGCGTTTTTTACCGAGCATTCGGGCCTGCTCGAGATCCCGGTCACCACGGTGCGGCGCTGGGGGCGCAACTGGCCCTGCGGCGGCGGCGGGTACTTCCGGCTGCTTCCCTATGCGCTGTTCAAGCAGGGCCTGCGTCGCGTCAACCGGCAAGAGCATGCCTCTGGTGTGTTCTATTTCCATCCGTGGGAAGTGGATCCGCAGCAACCCCGGGTACCCGGCGTGACGCGCAAGAATCGGGTGCGTCACTATCTGAACCTGGCGCGTACGGCACCACGGCTGGACCGGCTGATGCGCGACTTTCGTTTCGATCGCATGGACCGGGTGTTTCTCTCCAGTGCGCATGCCGACTATCCGGTGGTTGCGCTACAGGCCGCCGAATTCCGTGCGCACTGAGGGGAAAGGGGCCATGTTTGAGCAAACCGGGGATAGCCGTTCCTCCGATATCTGCACCGTGAAACGTATGGTGGATGATGACGAGCAACGCTGGGATGCATTTGTGATGGACGCGTCGCAGGCAACATTTTTCCATCGAGCGGCGTGGCGCGGCATCCTCGAGGAAGAGCTGGGGCATCGTTGCCATTATTTGTATGCAGAGCGGGATGGGGTCATCACAGGAGTGCTGCCGCTCGCGGAAATACGCAGTCGGTTGTTCGGCCACGCGCTGATTTCGACGCCGTTCTGCGTCTACGGCGGGGTGGTGGCAAGCGACCCCGAAAGCGCGGCGCAGCTTACCCAGGCCGCGACCTCGCTGGCCGACGAGCTGCGCGTGGACTATCTGGAATTGCGTGACCGCGAGCTGCGCCACCCGGACTGGCCGGTCAAGGAGCTGTACGTCACGTTCAGCAAACCGATCCATCCGAATGAGGATGAAAACTGGAAGGCGCTTTCGGCCAAGCGGCGCAACAAGATCCGCAAGGGGATCGATGCCGGCCTGCAGGCGCGCCATGACGGCAGCATCGCCGAGTTTTACCCGGTGTACGCCGAAAGCGTGCGTAACCTGGGCACACCCGTGTTGTCGCGCAATTACTACAGGCGACTCAAACAGGCATTTGGCGAAAGCTGGGAAATCACCGTGGTTACGCACAAGGATCAGCCGGTAGCCACGGCCATGAGCTTCTACTTTCGCGATCAGGTGCATTCTTATTACGCAGGCAGCGTGATGCGTGGCCGTGATTTCGCAGCCAACGATTTCATGTATTGGGCGCTGATGCAGCGTGCGATGGAGCGCGGTGCACGGGTGTTCGACTTTGGCCGCAGCAAGCAAGGCACCGGCTCCTATGATTTCAAGAAGCAATGGGGCTTCGACCCCAAGCCGCTGCCGTACGCCTATTACCTGGTTCGCGCGACCGAGATGCCCAACATCAGCCCCACCAACCGCAAGTACAGCCTTTTCATCAAGGCTTGGCAGCGGCTTCCGCTGCCAGTAAGCCAGGTGCTGGGCCCGTGGCTTGCGCGGGACCTTGGTTGACCATGCAGTCGATATTGTTCCTCTGCCACCGGTTGCCGTGGCCACCCGACAAGGGTGACAAGATCCGCTCGTACCGCGTATTGCGGCGGCTTGCGGAGCATTACCGCGTGTATCTAGGGACTTTCGTGGACGATCCGGCCGACTGGCAGTACCTGGCGGCGGTCGAGGCCTTGTGCGCAGAGGTTTGTGTCCGTCCGCTGAAACCCTGGTCCGCGCGTCGGCGCGCGCTTGCGTCGCTTGTGCGGGGCGAACCGCTTACCGTTGGGGTGTACCGCGACCGCGTGATGCGGCGTTGGATCGAGCGACTGCTGGTGAAGGAAAAGCTGGAACTCGCCTTGTGCTACTCGTCCGGGGTGGCGCCGTTTCTCATGCCGCATCCGCAACTGCGCCGCGTCATGGATTTCGTGGATGTGGACTCCGACAAGTGGCGCCAGTATGCGCAGAGCCATCGTGGACTGAAACAGATTGTTTATGGGCGGGAAGCCCGCCGGCTCGCGGAGTTTGAGCGCACGGTTGCCACGCAGTTCGATGCCAGCGTGTTTGTTTCCAAAGCCGAGGCGGGATTCTTTTGCCGGGACATGCCGGAACCGGCTGGCAAAGTGCACGGAATCCCCAATGGCGTGGACGCTGTCTATTGGGATCCACAACGGATCTATTCCAACCCCTACCGGCAGGGGGAGCGGGTAGTGGTGTTCGTGGGTGCCATGGATTACCGCGCCAATGTGCATGCGGCGCAATGGTTCGCGCGCGACGTCTGGCCGCGGATTCTGGCCCGGCGGCAGGACGCCCGTTTTTATATCGTCGGTAGCAAGCCGACAGCGGCTGTTCGCGCGCTGGGCGAGCTCGCGGGCATCACGGTAACCGGGCGGGTGGAGGATGTACGGCCGTATCTGGCCCATGCGCATGCGGTGGCAGCGCCGTTGCGCATTGCCCGCGGCATCCAGAACAAGGTGCTGGAAGCGTTGGCCATGGAGAAAGCGCTACTGGCAACACCTGAAGCCTGGGAGGGCATTGAGGATTTCGAGGGTCGTCAAGGCTGCATCAGCGATTCGCCCGAGATCATGGCGGCCGAAGCCCTGCGTTGGTTGGACGAGGCCCAATCCGTACGAGTGCCGGCGGCCCGCGCCATGATCCTGTCCCACTTCGACTGGGCGCGGAATCTGGATATTTACCAAAGCGTCCTGTGTGATGCGCAGAACGGTGCAGCGCACATACATGCTGCGCGCGTTGCCGGGTCGAGGGTGGGTTCATGAATCGGACGGCGCAGACCGCTGTCGGTATTTCCACGCGCGTTTCTGGCTGGCTGCTCGCTGCGGCCGCGTTCGCCGTCGCGATCGTGGTGCTGCTGGTCTGCTACTGGGGCACGGTGCTGTCGCTGGTGGGGGTCTGGGCTCACGACGGAACCTATCAATACGCGTTCCTCATCCCTCCACTGAGCATATGGACGGCATTCAATCTGCGCCATCAGGTCCGGGCGAATGCGCCGGTGCCGAGCGTTTGGGGCCTGGCAGCCGTAGCTGCGCTGGTGTTTGTCTGGTATGCCGGCCATCTGCTTGATGTCAATGTGGTGCAGCACTTTGCTCTGGTCGCGTTGTTTCCGGCACTGGTGCTCGCCTGCTGGGGGTGGCGTGCGCTGTGGGTGCTGGCGTTCCCGCTCGGCTACCTGGTGTTGTTCGCAGTGCCGTGGGGAGATGGGCTGGTAGGTCCGTTGCAGGACATCACGGCCCGTTTCGCGGTGCGTGCGCTGGAGTTGACCGGCACGCCCGTGCTGCTCAACGGGCGGGAGATCGTCACGCCCGCGGCGGTATGGATGGTGGCGGATGCATGCAGCGGTGTGAAATTTTTCATCGCCTGCAGCGCACTTGGTGTTCTGTATGCCTATCTGATGTACCAGCGCTGGCGCAAGCGCGTGCTGTTCGTGGTCATGGCCGCCGTGGTTCCGATCATTGCGAATGGTCTGCGCGTGTATTTCACCATACTGATCGGCGACACCTGGGGCATGAAGTACGCCACCGGGATGGATCACCTTATCTTTGGCTGGCAGTTTTTCGGCTCGGTGCTGGTGCTGCTGCTGTTGATCGGCTGGTTTTTCCGCGATCCTCTCGTCGTGGTCGAATCTCCCCCTGTAAATAACCACGGGCCCACTGGCGCGCGCCTGATGCTCTGGCCAGCGGTGATCACGCTGTTGATTGCCGGTTCCGTATGGGCTGCCGGAGTCGCATCCCCAGTGCCCGTCGAACAGATGCACATGACCGCGCCAGCCGTCGGGGGCTGGACTGGGCCGCAGCCGGCGGGAGACGACTGGCAACCGATCTTCCACGGTGCCGCCGGGCAGGTAAAAGTAGTTTATCGATCGCCCGCTGGCGGGGCGGCGATCGCGCTGTTTCATGCCCTCTACACCGGCAAACCTCGCCGCGGACATACGCTGATTACTTACGGCAACGACCTCTACGACCCGGCGCAGGCACGGATTCTGAGTACAGCCAACCGCCAGCTCAAGCTCGGCGATGGCCGAAATCTCGTTGCGGGAGAACTGCGGGTGACCGGTGCGTCTGGTGAACGACTCGTGTGGTACTGGTATTGCGTGGATGGCCGCTGTACGAACTCTCGGTTGTTGACCAAGTTTCTGCAGGCGTGGGATGTGTTGCGGGGCCATCTGCCGCGATCGTCGGTTTGGGCGCTGTCAACTGCGGTTGGCTACGGCGGAGCGGATGAGGCGCGGGCAAATTTGCGTGCGTTCGCGCACTTGCTTACCGTGACAGGCACAGCGGCTTCGCGGGTTCACCGTGAACAAGTCAGCTCCGGAAACGCGCCGTGAACGACAAACCGCTGGTTGTGCACGTACTTTACCGGCTGGATACCGGCGGCATGGAGCGCATCGTCGTGTCGTTGATCCAGGCGACTCGTGACCGCTACCGGCATGCCGTGATCGCGTTGACCGGCTTCGGCGACCTGCGTGGCGAAATAGACGGTATGGTCACCGCATGCCTTTCGCTGGAAAAGAAACCGGGCAAAGACTGGCCATGTTACGCTCGATTCTGGCGCGCGCTGAGGACACTGAAGCCGGACCTCGTGCAGACCTACAATCTCGGAACGTTGGACCTCGCACCGATTGTGAGGCTAGCCGGTGTGCATCGTCTGGTCCACGCCGAACACGGTCGGGATGCCACCGATCCGCAGGGAGAGAATCCAAGATATCTGCGGCTGCGGTACTGGATGGCACCGCTCATTCACCGCTACATTGCGGTGTCCCCCGACTTGCGGCGCTGGCTTATCGAGCGGGCGCGCATACGATGCTCCAAGGTGGCTTATATCGCCAACGGGATTGACGTCGCGGCGTTTGAGGTGCCACGCGACGCCGCCGCGCCGCGCCCGCGGCTGGGTGATTTTGCGCCGCCGGGCACTGTGCTGATCGGCAATGTTGCACGTCTTGACAAGGTGAAGGATCAAGCCGGTTTGATCACGGCGTTCAAGCTCCTGCGTGAAGCAGGCAAGTACGTCGATTGCCGCCTGGTTATCGTCGGAGAGGGCGCGCAGCGGCAGGAACTCGAACGTCAGCTCGCTGAGCTTGGCTTGGTGGAAACGGTACGGCTACTTGGCAATCGGGACGATGTGGCAGAATTGCTGGCGGAATGTGACGTGTCAGTCCTGTCGTCCATCGCCGAAGGGATGCCGGTGACCTTGCTGGAGGCCATGGCTGCCAAGCTCCCGATCGTCGCAACCGACGTTGGGGGAGTGGCCTCAGTGGTCGAGACCGGCATAACCGGCACATTGGTGGCGGCCGGAGATCCCCGGGCACTGGCTGCTGCCCTGAGCGAGTATGCCGCAGATGAAACGCTGCGTCGTCAACATGGTAACGCTGGGTACGCCCGGGTCGCCGCGGAATTCAGTTTAGGGGCAATGGTGACCGCTTATATGAGCTTGTACGACGATCTGCTGGGGAGGCAGGCGAGCGAGGCGCTCCCATGCACGGCGTCTACCGTGGCTGAGCGCAAGGAGAACTGATATGTGCGGTCTGGCCGGAATCGTATTGTCGCAGCAAGGCCACCTGAATGAGCAGGTGTTGTTGGCCATGCGCGATGCGCAGCGTCACCGCGGGCCGGACGAGGCCGGGATTTATCTCGGTCAAGGCGTTGGGCTCGGACATCGTCGTCTGTCCATCATTGATCTGAGCCACGGCCAGCAGCCGATGGTGGACGAAGCTGCCGGGCTGGCGTTGATCTACAACGGCGAGCTGTACAATTTCAAGTTGCTCAGAGCTGAACTGGAAGCGCTGGGCGCGGTGTTCACCAGTCATAGCGACACCGAAGTCCTGTTGCGCGCCTGGCAGCAATGGGGTGAGGGTTGCCTGCCGCGCCTGGTAGGAATGTTTGCGTTCGCCGTCTGGGACATGCGCACGCAGCGTATTTTTCTGGCGCGCGATCAGATCGGCGTCAAACCGCTCTATTACGGCTTCACCACCTCCGGTGACCTGGTCTTCGCGTCCGAACTCAAGGGACTGCTGGCGCATCCGGGGGTCGAACGCAGGCTCGATCCACAGGCGCTGGAGGACTATCTGGCGTTCGGCTACGTGCCGGACCCCAAAAGCATCTATCGTGGTATCCGCAAATTGCCGCCAGGCCATTGGTTAACCTGGCACGCGGGCGAAGCCGACCCGGTCCCACGCCAATACTGGGACGTGCCGTTCAATCGCGATGCCGACCCCACTCCGGATGAGGCCGTGGCGCAGCTTCGCGAATTGCTGGATGAGGCCGTGGCAAGTCAGATGATTGCGGACGTGCCACTCGGGGCATTTCTTTCCGGCGGCGTGGATTCCAGCGCCGTGGTCGCCAGCATGGGCCGCGCGTCGCACCAGCCCGTGCGCACATGCTCGATCGGTTTCGACCACGCAGGTTTCGACGAGACCGTGTATGCACGACGGGTCGCCAAACATCTGCATACGCAGCATTTCGAGCAGCGCGTCAGTGCCGATGATTACGCGCTGCTCGACACGCTGGCTGCGGTATACGACGAGCCTTTTTCCGACAGTTCGGCGCTGCCGACCTACCGTGTGTGCGAGTTGGCGCGCAGGCAGGCGACGGTGGTGCTATCCGGCGATGGTGGTGACGAGAACTTCGCCGGTTACCGGCGTCACCGCCTGCATGCGTGGGAAAGCCGTCTGCGCGCACGCTTGCCGCAAGGGTTGCGCAAGCCAGTGTTTGGATTATTGGGCAGCATCTACCCCAAAGCCGATTGGGCGCCGCGTCCGCTGCGTGCCAAGACCACGCTGCAGGCCCTCGCCCAAGATGATGTGGAAGCTTATTTCCATTCGGTCAGCACGACGTCGGAGGCCATGCGCCAGAAGCTTTACAGCGTTAGCTTCAAGCGCGAACTCCAGGGTTACAGTGCGCTCGAGGTATTTCGCGCGCACGCGAAAAACGCACCCACCGATCAGCCGCTACTGCTGGCGCAATACCTGGACCTCAAGACCTGGCTTCCCGGCGACATCCTGACCAAGGTGGACCGTGCCAGCATGGCGCACAGTCTGGAAGTACGCGTGCCGCTGCTCGACCATCGCCTGGTCGCATGGGCGTCCTCCTTGCCGCCTGCGATGAAGCTCAAGGGTGGTACCGGCAAGTACATTTTCAAGAAAGCTCTCGAAGCGGACCTTCCGCACGACGTCCTGTACCGGGCCAAGATGGGGTTCAGTGTGCCCTTGGCGGTATGGTTGCGCGGCCCGCTCGCGCAGCACGCCCGCACGGCATTGCTCAACGGAGCAGTTGCTGAATGTGGATATTTCGAGCCGTCCATGCTCGCTCGACTGGTGCAACAGCATGCAAGCGGTCAGCACGATCACAGTGCGACCTTGTGGAAACTCTTGATGCTGGATGCTTTCTTGCGCCGCATGCAACAGCCTGCTGCCGCCGCGACACCGGCTGCGCCGGTCGAAAGGGTTCTGACCGCTGGAGCGTTGCCATGAATCGCTGCATTTTGCTATTCGGCATGCCGCGCTCGGGCACCACCTGGGTCGGCAAACTGTTCGACAGCCATTCGGACACGCTTTACCGCCATGAACCGGACAGCGTGAGGCGGCTGAGTTTGCCGCTGTTTCCCGAGAAGAAAAATGCCTCGGAATACCATCAGGAACTGGAACAGTTCGTCACCTCGCTGCCGCAGATGCGCCATCCCAAGGTGGTGGGCAAGCAGCCGTTGTTCCCCAAGAGCTACCAGTCTGCTACGGCCCTTGTTGCATACCGCGTGAGCGTGGCCATCGCCAAAGCCGCAGGCAGCCTGCAGCGGAACTTCCCCTGCTTTTACCGGCCCAATGCCGCGGGCAGTGGGCAGGTGCATCTCGTGTGGAAGTCGATCGAGTCGCCGGGACGGCTGGGCGTATGCATCGAGGCGTTGTCGAACGCCCGCGCCATTCATTTGATGCGGCATCCCTGTGGTTATGTGGCATCGGTATTGCGCGGCGAGGCGTCAAAGCGTTTCGACGGTCTGGAGCCGATCGCGGATGACCCTTGGCTGCTGCAATTGTTGCTGGCTACGCCTACCGGGAAAGCACACAGTCTAAGCGCTGACGACATCGAGCGCTTCACGCCCGAGGAGCGGCTGGCGTGGTGCTGGGTCCTGACGCAGGAAAAGATTCTGGGAGACGTCGAAAGCTGCGAGCGCGTGCTCACGGTGCGGTATGAGGATGTCTGCGCCGATCCTCTCGGCATGACCCGGCGGATGTACGAGTTCACCGGTCTCGACTGGCAGTCGCAAACCGAGACGTTCATCGGCGCAAGCACCCGTGCGACGAACACGGACTACTACAGCGTCTTCAAAGACTCGCAAGCTTCCGCGGAACGATGGCGCTCTGAGCTGGCGCCGGACGCCATCGAGCGCATTTTGCGAATTCTCCACGCCAGCTCTTTGCATCGCTTTTACAACGATGACCCGCGGGCCCCGACGGCGATATCGGGGGGCGCGGTATGACAGGCATGGATGCACCCGTTATCCATGCTGCCGAGAACGGTGGCCGCGAGCCGTCAAAAGAAACGGATTTTACCGCGACGGTGAGCGGCTCTAAGCCAGGCCGCACGGTGAAAATAGTTGGCAATCCCACGATTAGACTGCTGGTATTCAGCAGTCTGTATCCGAATGCCGCACAACCGCGCCACGGCGTGTTTGTCGAAGAGCGTCTACGCCATCTTGTGGGCTCGGGTCGGATTGCCGCGACGGTGGTGGCGCCGGTGCCATGGTTTCCCTTTAGGCATCCCATGTTCGGTGCCTATGCCAGCTATGCCTCTGTGCCGGAGAGGGAAGAACGCTATGGCATCAGGATATTGCATCCGCGCTACCCCGTGATCCCGAAGCTGGGTATGAGTATCGCGCCGTTCCTGATGTTCCGTGCGCTTCTGCCAGTACTCCGGCATCTGGAAGCCAACGGGACCGACTTCGATCTGATCGATGCACATTACTTTTATCCGGACGGTGTGGCGGCAGCCAAACTCGGCATCGCGCTGAATAAGCCCGTTGTTGTCACCGCTCGCGGGAGCGACGTGAATGTAATACCGCACTACCGTATACCCAGGCACCAAATCGAGCGGGCAGCAGAACGTACGACCGCTATCGTGACGGTGTCCAGCGCATTGAAGATCCGGCTCGCAGACCTGGGCGTCAACCCGGAAAAGATTACGGTTTTGCGCAACGGAGTCGATCTCGATGGGTTCCAGCCGCGGGACCGCGTGGCGATCCGTGATCAATTGGGTGTCGTGGGCCCAGTCTGGTTGACGGTGTGCAATCTGATCGAACCCAAAGGTGTACACATCACCCTTGCGGCGGTAGCCAAGACCGCGGACGTAACCTTGTTGGTCGCAGGCCAAGGGCCCGAGGAAGCGCACTTGCGACAGTTGGCGGTCCGCCTGAATATCGCTGAGCGCGTGCGGTTTCTCGGCGCAGTTCCCCATGCGGAGCTGTGTCAACTCTACAACGCTGCGGATACGATGATCCTCGCATCGCGACGCGAAGGCATGCCAAATGTGGCACTGGAGTCGCTCGCATGCGGCACACCGGTAATTGTTACGCCCTTTGATAGCGCGGGAGAGGTGGTCGGCGCACCCGAAGCCGGACGGGTTGCGAAATTCCGCACCGCCGATGCGATACACGCGGCTTGGCAATCGTTACTGGAGAATCCACCGGAGATTGCCGCTACACGTCGTTATGCGGAGGGGTTCGGTTGGACGCCGACCGTCAGGGCACAAGAGGCACTGTACGCCAGGGTTCTTGGCATTTGGCGAGGTAAGGCAGGATGTGAGGTCGCGCCGTGAATGGGAATGGACAGGGTCTTCGCGTGCGCAGCGGCGCCAGGCAGGCATGGCACCGACGCCAATTGCGGTTCGTCCGGGGAGCCTCGGCGCAATTGATAGCCAGGCGGAAAATTCCGCTGCCGATGGGAGCCGATTTTGCTGTGCTGTCTCGATATGCTGTTTTCCATACCTTCGATTTACGGGGATGTCGGTGGCACAGAAAGATGATATTTGGCCGCAACGTATACGGCCAATTGCAGGGGCGCGGATGATATGAAACGCGTGTCTTCTACGACTCCTAAAGTGCCCGCTGTGATTTTGGGGGCAGGTGCCAACGGTTTGGGCGTAGCACGAAGCTTGGCCGCCGAGTGCGTGCCAGTTTGGTTGCTGGATACTGACGGCGCGCGACCGGAGATGTTTACTCGCGCCGCCAGGCCACTGGTCGTGCGCGCTTTGCAAGGAGAGACTCTGATCGAGGATCTTGAGCGCCTGGCGGCGACGGCGTTCCGCGACGTTCATCCTGTTTTGTTTCTGACGCAGGAAGAGACAGTGAAAAGCGTGTCACACCACCGCGAGCGTTTGGCGAGCCACTACCGTTTCATGCTCCCGGAAAAGGCGACGGTGGAAGCGCTGCTGCACAAGGAGGGCTTTCAGCGCCTTGCCGAAAAGTACGGCGCTGCCATTCCGCCGCTGGTCCACATCAAGTCTCTACTCGACCTGCCAGCGCTGGATACGTTGCGTTACCCGATTGTGGTCAAACCGGGTGCGCGCCATGCCGAATATGGTCATCGTTTCAAAAAGGCGTATCGCATTGAGAGTGTCGAGGAGGCCACCGATCTTTTGCGCCGTGTGCTGGCGGTAGCGCCCGACGTGGTGGCCCAGGAGTGGATTGAAGGACCGGATACAAATATTTACTTTTGTCTGCAATACCTCAACCGACAGGCACGGCCACTGGCCACATTCACAGGCCGCAAAATCCGTTCGTGGCCTCCGCAGGTCGGTGGCACCGCCAGCTGCACCGCCGCTCCCGAGGCGCATGACGAACTGTCACGGCTTACCGCGCAATTTTTCCGGGACGCAGGCGTCGCTGGTATGGCCAGCATGGAGTACAAGCGCGATGCGCGGAGCGGTGAATTCCGGATGGTGGAGCCGACCATCGGCCGCACCGACTATCAGGAAGAAGTCGCAACCCTGAACGGCGTCAATCTTCCCTATGCAGCCTGGTGTTCCGCACTTGATCAATCATCGCCGTCGTCCACCGCGGCAGCGCGGCCGGCCATATGGCGGGTACGATCTGAAGACGCGCAATCCGCAGCCACGCAGGGTCAGCGGCTCAAGCAAGGCTATCCGCCTGGCGGTCATGTGGTCGACGCCTTGTGCCGTTGGAGCGATCCTGCGCCATTCCTGGTGCGAAGCCTGCAGCACGTGCGGCGCGCTCTGCACAGCCGGACATCGAAATTGATGGGGCGGCGGCCTGCTGCCGAGAGTAAATCATGAGTATGGTTGCCAGATTCCTGTCCAGACGTCGGACGCGCCCTGAAGTGGATCCGGCTCGTGGGCTACGGGCTGCCGCCGAATGGCTGGCGCGCGCCCAGGACGCGACCGGTTGCGGCGGTGTGAGCGCCTATTACGACGTGGTGAAACGCGTGTGGGCCGGTGCCTACCCGGAAACCACCGGTTACATCATCCCGACGTTATTGCGCTACGCGGAGTTTTCCGGCCAACACGAATACCGCGAACGCGCCATTCGCATGGCGGAATGGGAATCGGAAATCCAGCTTCCCGAAGGTGGCGTGCGTGCCGGCACCATGGATGCAACAAAGATCGCACCCACCATATTCAACACCGGGCAAGTGTTGTTCGGCTGGCTATCCGCGTGGCAACAGACACGGGATGTGCGTTTTCGGGACTCGTTGGTGCGTGCGGCCGATTGGCTGGTGGCGGCCCAGGATGCGGACGGCGCCTGGCGGCGCTTCGCTTCGCCCTTTGCTGCCCATGGCTTGAATACCTACAACACCCGCGTCGCGTTTGCACTGGCCAAAGTAGGCCATGCCCTTCAGGAGCCGCGTTACCTGGATGCAGCAGCGCGCAACGTCCAGTGGGCGCTTACCCAGATAAGTCCCAACGGCTGGCTGGAGAATAATGACCTGGAGGACAACGATCGGCCACTCACGCATACCATAGCGTACGCTACGCGGGGGATTCTGGAAGTCGGCTTGATCGTTTCCAACAACCACTTCGTGGATACCGCGACACGCATCGCCAGAGCCGTGGCGCAGACCCAACGGCAGGACGGGGCGTTGCCGGGCCGGCTGGATCCGGCCTGGAAAGCAGCGAGCCGCTGGACTTGTGTAACCGGCAACGCACAAATGGCCATCATCTGGCAGCTTCTGGCGGCGAAGACCGGCGATTCCAACTGGAAAGCGGCGGCAGAAAGTGCGGTTCGCTTCAACCTATCGATCCAGGATGTAACCGCAGCCGATGCGGGAATGCGCGGCGGAATGCCTGGCTCGTACCCGCGCTCGGGTGGCTATATGAAGCACCGCTATCCCAACTGGGCAGCCAAATTCTTCATGGATGCACTCATGCTGCAGTTGGACGCGGACTAGCGGCATGCGCGATATCTCCCTCGCTTTGTTCGTCTTCGGAATGCTTCCCTACATCTTGGTGCGCCCTTATCTGGGCCTGCTCATATGGTCCTGGCTCGGCTACATGAACCCCAATCGGCTGTGCTACGGCTTCGCCATCAGCTTTCCCTGGGTGCAGTTGGTTGCCGTCGTCACGCTCCTGGGCTTGCTCTTCAGCAAGGAACGCAAAACGCTCCCGTGGACGGCGACCAGTGTGCTGCTGGTGACGTTCCTCTTCTGGACCGCTTTGACCACTTTCTATGCGGTAGTGCCGGATTCAGCATGGGCCAAGTGGCAAGAGTTCGCCAAAGTTGTGGTCATGGTGTTTGTAACCCTGATCCTGGTCAACAGCCGCCAGCGCATGCATTGGCTCGTGTGGATGATTGTGGTTTCGCTGGGGTTTTACGGTGTCAAGGGCGGCGTCTTCACGATTCTCCAAGGCGGAGTAAATCACGTGTTTGGGCCTCCCGCGAGTTTCATTGCCGACAACAATGCGCTGGCGCTTGCGTTGTGCATGACGATACCGTTGATGCGCTACCTGCAACTGCATTCTTCATTGAGGTTCGTTCGCATCGGGTTGGCAGTGGGGATCCTGCTTACCGGCATTGCGGTACTGGGCAC
>SCSE01000060.1 GCA_004298015.1 Rhodanobacter sp. | reverse complement strand
GATTTTATCGTCCTGGTAGGACACGCCTACCTGGAGTTTTGGTAGTCGCGATCCTGCATCACCGGTTGAGACCGCCACCCGCAACGGTCACGCCCTACCCTCGATAACTTGACCTAATCACCAAGCGTCACGCGGCTCCTCGACGTTGGCTAACGCGCTGCATCGGCTCCGAGCACTCTGACGAGCCGGCCTTTGGCAGACGCCGAGAGCCTGCGGATGCCGAAGGCTCTCGCGATATCAACTACCGGGTCATCGCTCTGGATTGTCCTCGCCATGGCAACAATTTCCTCGGGAGCAAGTTCCTCGATGAAGCGGATGTCATCCTCCCCCTGCGGGACGCGATAGATATTCCAACGATCAGGATCATCCGTGGCCAGCCACACGAAATGCCCATGGTCCGGCTCCGGGTCGGGCTCGAAGTGGTAATGGCGCTCCGCGAGCTCAAGTACACGTTCACGAATGAGACGACCGGACCGCTTGAATCCGTGAGCTCGGGCGATCCGATCGACGAGGACCTTGTCGAGGATTGGCGCCTCTTGCTCAAGCACTTCGCGGATGCACGTCTCGAGGGTGGCGTCGTACGACGCGTCGTGGAAGTTGTCCGGCTTAAGTGACGATTCCAGGTGGGAAAGGTCAGCCATTCGGTAGGTACGCTCTATGGGGACCGCCCTGTCATCACTCGGACCGCGTGCGACCAATCGCATGGGTTCGGGCGAGGGACTTTCCACCGTCTTCACGGGCGGTGGATCAGAGGCAGGCATCTCCCCGGCATCGCCGTCCTGCGCCGTGTCCCTTTCCACAATGGCCGTACCTTCGGCTTCCATCGCTTTGGCTGCAGCTGCAGCTTCGACCTCCCGGGCTCGCTTCAATTCGCCTGCCTTGGCACGCTGATCGTCAAGCTCGGCGCTGATCGTTTCATGCAGTCGTTCCAGGGCGCCTTCGCGATCAACCCACCACGCCGTTGACCAGACGCGTACCAGCCGCCAGCCGAGGCTACGCAGGATTTCGCTTCGAACCTTGTCGCGATCCCGCGCCGTTGCCGCACTGTGATAAGTCGCGCCATCGCACTCGACGCCGACCAGATAGTCGCCTGGTCGATCCGGGTGCACGACGCCCAGATCGATACGGAAGCGCGACACGCCAATCTGCGGATGGGTTTCCCAGCCCTTTGCCCGCAGCCCCTCGGCAACAAACTGCTCGAATGGGGAGTCGTAATCACCTACGGAACCGCGCACAGCCGCGGTAATGGCCTTCGGTCCCAGGTGGGCAAACTCGATGAAATGACGCAGATCTTGCACAGCCCGCGCTGAGGTGCGGTTGAGGTCGATCATCGATGGATCAAAAGACGTGAAGACCATCATTTCGCGGCGTGATCGTGTCACGGCGACGTTCAATCGGCGCCAACCGCCCTCGCGATTGAGTGGTCCAAAATTCATGGACATCACGTTCGCATCCGGCACGGTTGGCCCGAAACCGATACCCAGGATGATCAAATCACGCTCATCACCCTGCATTGTCTCCAGATTTTTGACCACGACGGGTTCGGCCAGATCGTCCTTGAAGAATGGCTCGATCTCGCGATATTCACGCCGCGCCTGATCGAGGAGATCGTCCACCAACTGTTGCTGCTCGGCATTGAGGGTGATGATGCCAATGGACTGGCCGGATGCGATGAATTCCGGGTCCGTGAGCCGTTTGACCACCTCCGTCACGATGGCCTTGGCTTCTATCTGATTCCGGCGCCCTCCCTTGCCTTGGGCATAGATACCGTCAACCTTGCGCCAGGAAACGGCGCTCGGGCGCGTGTCGGCCGCCGGGAAAGTGATCAGGCTGCCACCGTAGTAGCGGTAATTAGAGAAGGTGATGAGGCTTTCGTGCCGACTGCGGTAATGCCAGGTCAGACTGTGCTGGGGCACGCCTGCACCGATGCATTCGTCAAGAATGCTCTCCAGATCCTCGTCGGTATCGTCCTCACCAGCGCTAGCGCCACGGTTGAAAAAGCTGGTGGGTGGCATTTGCCGCGGATCACCCGCGATGACCACTTGTTTGCCGCGCGCGATGGAACCCACAGCATCCCACGGAGCTATCTGTGAGGCCTCATCAAAAATGACCAAGTCGAATAGCTCGTGATCGGCCGGCAGGTATTGAGCGATCGACAAGGGACTCATCAGCATGCAAGGCGCTAGGACGGTGAAGTCCTGACCCATTTCCTGGGCCAACTGGCGTACTGGCTTGTGACGGCGTTGCTTCTGCAGTTCATGCTTGAGAATGCCGAAACCACTTCGCTTGGTAACACCGTTCTTGTCCGGGATGTTGCTTGAGAGCTTGGCGCGAATGTAAGCCGATGTGAGCTCACCCAGTGCGTCCACCGCCTTGGTGTACGCGTCGATGTCGCTTTGATGCTCCGCTGGTACGAAATGGCATAGAAGCGGCTCCGCGTCGATAGCCTTCGAAGCAAACCAGCGGGCATACGCCGCCTCGAAGGTGTGAGCGACCGAGCCGTCAGGGAGAGTACCCTGCTCCACCGCATCAACCAGAGGTTGCAGTCCGCAAGCAATGGCCTCCTGGCGTACGCGCCGCCAACTGCACCAGGCATTCAAGGCCTTTTCGCTGTCAATGACCGCCTGGGCATTAGCGAAGAGCTCCGGCACCTGCTTGTTGAGGTCGACCTCACTGCCCGCCGCCTTGCCGAACACCTCGGTGGCATCGAATAGCGCCTTGTACCGACTCATCAGCTCGCCTATGGCCGCGGCGATGGGACCATTCGGCGCTAAGAGGTCATTACCGTCGACCACCAGTTTTTGAGCTTCATGGCGCAGCGTCACCAGTTGCTCAGGTGAGCTGGCCAGCGGAATGAGGTGCGTACGAAGGCTTTCGGCAAACTTGGTCGCGAACGCCATGCGGGCCACATTGGTGCTCAGAGCGGACCACCCCGGGACATCTCGAAGGTCGCGGTCCAGAGCGTCGATCTTGGCCACGAGGTCTTTCATGGCGGCAAGCAGTGGAAGGTCAGCCTCTAGATTGGGAGGAGCGGACGTTCCTGCAGTTCCGGCGAGAGCCTTGGCTACCCTCTTCTTGGCCAGCGTGGCAAGGATCCAGAACTTGCCGGATGCCTCGGCCCACTCGCTTCTCAGCGTGTCGACGTTGATGCGACGGACGGCCTCTGGCGCATAGGTCTGAGACAAGCGGAACTCCAGCCCCTCATAGTCCTTCAGTGCGGATGACGCCTGTTGAGCCGCGGCGCGAATGGTATTCAGCGCTGGCGAGAAAGCGAAACGTAGATCGACACCATGGGCGTCCGGCAGGAGTCGGACAAACTCGAGCAATTTGGCGGCAACAGGCGTCCCCGCGCCTATCGACAGCCCGGTGTTCTGTACGACCTGCGCGCAGGCGTTGTCACATGCCTTAAGCGCGGCAAGTACCTGGCGGGCCGCACCCACCACGGATTCCTGCCAGGCATTGGACCATTCGGTCCGGACCACGAGGGTCATCCGTGCACGCACACCCTCGGCCGCAGCCCGATTGAGATCCAAGCGCCGGGCAATATCCCGAAGCTGTTCCATCTGGGCGGCGTCATGCTCCGTTCCCTCAGGCCAGGAAAGCCGAGGCGTCATCGGCGTCGCATCCTTCACGACGCGACCAATAGCCTCATGTACCGACCAACCGTTGGGCCAACGCTCGTGGAGCGCTAGCACCACTTCGTTGAGTCGGTCTCGGAGCGAGCGCACCCTCTCAGCCTGCGCACCCCATTCAGCCTCCGTCAGCGTGTCGCGAGATGTCCATGCACGATCCAACTGTTGAAGCACGTGCATTTTTGAAGACTTGCTTGAATGCAGCTCCACGCAGAACTGGCCGATGCCTCTGTCTTCCAGTCGGCGCTTCACGACGTCTAGTGCAGCCATCTTTTCGGCCACGAACAGCACGCGTCGTCCTAACGCGAGGTTGTGCGCGATCATGTTGGCGATAGTCTGCGATTTGCCAGTGCCCGGCGGCCCGTCCAACACAAAACTGTGACCGATAGCGGAAGCAACGACGGCGGCCAATTGCGAGGAATCGGCGGGAAGCGGTGTGAACAGCTCGCCGGGTTCGACAGTGGTATCTAGCTTCCTTGGCTCGGGAAATTCACCCGCCGACTCCAGTGATGACCCGCCGAGTTTGTGTTGCAGAAGATGTCGCACCACATCGTTCTGAATCAACTGCTCGGAACGGTCGATCAGATCGCGCCACATCAGGTATTTCGAGAACGAGAACGTCCCCAGTGCGACGTCGGTGGCGAGCTCGAAGCCGGGCATGTCGCGCACCGCGCGGCGCACGATATTCCAGATCTGTTCAACGTTAATGCCACTCTCGTCCGTCGGCAGGTCGCCACTCAGGCCAGGAATATTGAGCTGAAAGTCGTGACGAAGCAGTTCCAGGAGCGTCAGATTGAACCGTGGCTCATCATCCAGCATGGACATCTTCACCCCGGATAGAACGCTACGCCGCTCCAGCTTTACCGGTAGCAGGATCAGGGGTGCGCAGTAGCTCTTGGGGTCGTCTTCAGCCTTCTTCCAGCGCAAGAAACCGATGGCGAGAAAAAGGGTATTGGAGCCGCCCTCTTCGAGGTCCGAGCGGGCCTTGCGGTAAAGGTCGATCAGTGCGGCTTCGAGCTTCCCCTTCTCCATCCGGGAGAGCACCTCATTACGCGCCATGGCTTGACGCGCTGCCTCTTCCTCGAGATTTTCACGATTGCGCTTCTCGTAGATTTCGCTATCCCGGCCGCCCACTTCGAGGTCGGGCATGTGGACGATACGCACGCTCTTGTTAGCTGCGAGTATGTCCTCGAGACCTGCAGGATCCGGACATGTCAGGCGAATCACCTTGGCGCTTTCAGGCAAGTGAAGCAGACGATTCCGCGTGGTCAGATCGAGTAGTTTGCGTTGCCAAAGCTCCAGCTTGTCGGCTGCACTGGAAGGCTCTTCCTCGACTTCGACATCAAAGGCTGGCAGTTCGGGGGCGGATTCCAGTGCCTCGCTGACCTTTGGCGCTTGCTCGTCATGTGACGCTCCAAGCGTCTTGGCGGCGACCGTCAGCGGACGCAGCTTCTGCATACGAGCTCGGCGCACGTCGACTGCCATCACGAAGTCTTCGTCGCTCAGGTGGCGCTTGGCGATATCCACCGCGTGACTGAACCCTGGAGCGGGCGATTGCGTAGCCAACGTGGTCTCGAAGACCAGAAGTTCCTGAAGTTCGATGCGCTTGCGCACCGATGAGGCGTCTTCGTTGAGTACCTGTGAGAACTCCTGCGGCTGCAACCAGACACCCGTGAACGCATGATCTTTGGTCAGCAGAAGAATGGGATTGAGGCCGGCCTGCTCCAAGGCGGCGGCAAACAAAAGCGCTGTATCCAAACATGTGCCAACGCTGCCATCGAGGACCTGTGACGGGGGCCGGATCTTTTGCCCCTCCTGCTCGAAGCTCGCCGGAGGAAGTACATAGCTGATCTGGTACCCGCAAACTGCTGACCAGACAGCCGAGGCCAACTCCCAGACTCGCTGACGGGAGCCCACCCTATAGCCATCGATGCCATCAGGCCGCCCGGCTCGACGCAGCACATCGGACGTGCTCTTGAGTACCTTGTCGATCGCGGGATCGTTGGGCATGCAAAACGCAGCCAAAAGTTCCGGCATGCTGCCTGCGCCACCCCACTGGTTGCGTGCCAGCAGTTTGATCGGAAACCGCTGCTCAGCGACGACGACGGTGCTCGACCGCAAGCGAAGGTGCACCGACGCCTGCATACTTTCGGTCAGATCAGCCAGGTACCCTTCCTTCAGCTCAATATCGCGATCCGGAATCGCCATCGATGAGTCAGGTCCCAGACGGTCGATGCGCCATGTCTTCGCAGCGGCAAAAGGCAGGCTCGGTTCGAGCTCGAGGATCAGGTCGTCAAGACCTTCCACGCCGTCATTTGCGATGGTCAGTTGCCGCAGTAACGGCACAGCATTCTGATGAGACGCCAGCCCCAGTTTGGTGCTGACAATCCCCTCGATAGAGATCCCCATTGCCCTTTTCCTTCCGACACAGCTCCTAGAACTGGATCATAGGCCTGATCGGCTCAAGTTTCGAATTTGCGAGCGGCGGCACAACCGCGTGGCGGCAACAAGCATTCCCGAACATAGGACGGTCGCGACGCCTCTTCAGTCGGTCAGCGAGCGTCGGGCAAGTGCCGCCAACCGACCGGTCGGCGCCCTCCAACCAAAGGTCGCTGACCGGCCATTTCCGGTCGTTCGCTTCGCTCAACTTGAAGGCAGTTAGCTGCCGTTCGGATGAAAATCGGCGCCGAGGGTTCCCTTCGGCCAAGCCACCGCCTATGTAGGATGCATGCGCATCGAAATGCCGCACTTGGCGGTGCCTGCAATTGGATCAATGTCCTCCGGTTACCCTCTCGCGCACCAGAGTCTTGAACGCTGCAGAGATCTGCTCGTCGGTGAAATTGCAGTGTCCATTGCCGACCGGCGCGAGCACGGTGAGCATTTTGCCGTTTCCCGCCGCGCGAACCTGGTCAGGATAGATCGGATGAAATCGCGAGGGGATGGTTTGATCGAAGATGTTCCACTGCATCACCAGCGGCACGTCGATACGGCCGGTCAATGTGACGTTGCTGCGGGCATAGGCCATGGCAGAGGGCGAGCCGGCATAGCGATGCACCTTGCGGTTGAAGGCAGCATCGTCGCCAAACCCGTGATAAACGGTCTTGCGGTTGTCAACCGGCATGCCACCTGCACGCTGCTCGAATTCACGCAGCGCCATGTAATAGAGCATCAGTGAGCCGGCCGGCGCCTCAGGTGAGGCTTGCATACGCTTTTCCAGCAAGGCGGCCTGCTTCGGGTGCGCTTGCAGCGCCTTATTGAAGACAGCTGGAGATATGAACCGTGGCGAGTCGGGAGCGGCCAGATCGGGCAGGATGCCTGGAATTAGTGCGTCGAAGGCTACCAGCGGTGTGACCACGGCGCGCGATATGAATTCGGGTGTCGAGACGGTCACACCGCACATGACCAGCGCGCCAGCGTAGACATGCGGGTAGCGCTCGATGCTTGCCGCAGTCTCCAGGCCGCCCAGCGAGAACCCGTAAATGTAGGTTTGGGCCGGACGGGCGAAAGTGCGAATGAAGTATTGGCGCAGACGTTCGTTATCGACGATAGCATCGCCTACGGCCCAACCTTGCGAAGCGTATTGGCTCTGCGCGACGGCGTAACCGAGCTTGAGAAAGTCGGGCGTCGCATCAGCTGCCGTCATTGGCGTTTTGATCGGCGCGCCCACAGGCTGGTAGCCGTGCATCAGCATGATCAGGTCGCCGTTCCAGTCTGCCGGGATGTCGATACGGTAGAGAGCTCCCTCTAGCGTGCCGGCGTGAGTGCCCGGCTTCAGATTGGCGGCGTGCGCGGACAGAGAGCCGCTGCCGATCCAAACTGCCAACACAAGCCAAATAGTGATCGGTCGAAAGGTAGCGTAGCGTGGTGCTGTACGTTTCATGTCATCACTCCTGATGGGGAACACGGGCACAGGGGTCTCGTTGCGGCCATCCGGAACTGGCCACAGGTGGATCGGATGCAGGCAGGGTGTCGGTCAGGTCCCCGGCATGAGGACCATCAGGGCAAACCGTCTGTGAAACGGACTCAACGGTGTCGGAAGGCGGTTACCAAGGTTCCTTTCTCGTCGAGCACCAGAAATACCGTTTCCGTACCGTGCTGGCGCTTGACGAGGTAGGTGTCTGAGCCGAACTGGCTGACGCCCGTGAACGCGTAGGATTCGACCGGCCCGAGCTCGGCGAGATACTTCTCTCTCGTCGCCTTCTGTTCGGTGCGTGCCCGGGCCAGGTCAGTACTCATGCCGGCGCCACTATCGGGATCGCTGAGCAACAGTCGCAACGCCTTCTCGCTCCCCGGGAACGGTTTCTGCGCCTTGATGCGAGCTGCAAGTGCATCATTGATCCGGTCGGCGGCAGCCTTGTCGATCCGCGGCACGTCGAGGACATCGCGTCCGTTTTGGTAGGCGACCAGTCGCAAGGCAGCGCCACCGGCGTCAGTGATGAAGCGCACGGTGGCGGCATCCTTTCCCTCCACAGCGAACCGGGTCTCGCCGAGGGGAACGATGTGAAATGGTTTCGACGCTGCGATCTGCCCGCTGATGTTGACGGTGAGACCGTTGCCGGCGCGAGTCACAGCAACGAGCGAGATGGGGCTGATCTGGTAAGAGCCTGTGTAGCTGTCAAGCATATCGCTGCTCAGCACGACCGGGGCATTAGCATCCCGGTGGCCTGTATCGGGCGGCGTTACCTGCGCCGCAAAGACCGCTATGCCCAGCGAAGCGCATACCAGTGCCGCCGCCGACGCGCGTGCCCATTTTTTCGGCTTGCGCAGCATGTGCCGAATCCGCAATTCCAGGAACGATGCGGAATCAGCCATCGCTGGTACCACACCGATGCGGCTCGATTGGTGCTGGCCCACCTGGATCAGTGTCTCGCAATAGGCACCGACGTCTTGCCCACCCTGCAGGACGCGGGCGTCGCAGTCCACCTCGATGGCACGGCGCAAACGGCGGAACTGCCACCACAGTAGCGGATTCCAGGGCATCAGCGTCAGCAGCACCAGAGCAAGTGCGACGAGCTGTGGGTCGCGCGCATCCAGATGCGAGCGCTCATGGGCGATCGTGCATTGTTGCTGCTCTTTGCTCGCTTGCAGCAACCACGCCGGCACGACGACGCGCGAGCGCATCAGACCGACGACGGCCGGCCCCGCGTCCGGCGCGACCAGGACACGTTCGCCACATAGGCGTCCTTCGCTCCAACCACGCTTGCGCCGATGCAAAAGCACGGAGCCTAGTGCAACGATCAGCGACATCAGCACGGAGGCCGCTACCCATATACCGCGCAACAGCTTATCGACGTAGGCGGATGTCGCGTATGGCTGTGCACCCTCGAGGTCAAGCAGCGCCGGCGGCATCGGTATTGATGTTGTGTCGCGCAGGACAATCGACGTCGACGCATTGCCGAACTTGAAGGCGTCGGGGAGCCGAATCGACACGGTGGCAACCACCGTCGGCAGCACCAGCGAACCTGCCAGCGTTGCCATCCACACCCACCGCGTTGCGGTCCGGCGGACCTTTGCCGCACGCTCGGCCGCAAGCGACGCCGCACTCAACGTGAGCGCGACCAGGGCGACATACATCACCCAAGCAATCATCTCGGCTCCTCCTTGTCGGAGCGTTCGGCCAGCAGTTGCCGCATGCGGCGTATCTGCTCGTGGCTGAGCTTTTGCTCCGACACCAGATGCGAAAAGAGCAACTCGGCTGAACCCTTGAACAGCTTGTCGGTCAGATGCTGCACGGCGTTCTTGCGTGCGGCTCGCTGCTTGACGCTTGCGAAGTAGCGATGCCCGCGACCCTCTTCTTCGTGTCCTACATAGCCTTTGCCTTCGAGCGTGCGCAGCACGGTGAGCACGGTCGTATAGGCGAGCTTGTCGCTCAATTGTTCGCGGACTTCGGCGACTAGCGATGGCCCGTGATCCCATAACGCCTGCATGACATCAGCTTCGCGATCGGTGAGGGAAATCTTCATGGCGTCTATTTGCCCGCTATCTACTATGGGTGTAGTAGATACTAGGAGCTTTCCAGCTTGTCAACTATGGCAATAGTTGATCGATAGTCTGTCGCGCGGGGGCAGTATGGTCCTTACGGTCCAGGCGACGGCCGGGCAGGCTGCGACGGTTGAGCGCAGACGCGACCGGCTCTTATGGGTAGGTCAACGTCCACCGAGTAATCCCCGCAAGCCTAGGGTCGCTGACCGGCCAGGAGCAGACCGTCAGTCAGCGCGTGAATTTAGCAGCGCGCGCAGCGCGTCCGCTGGAATGAGTAGTTAAACCGCTACCCGCGGTCCGCCGGTAGTAGGCCGTGAAAGAAGAGCAGGCTGACGGTGAGATAGAACGGCCAGAGGATAGCCCTAAACCCGTTGTAGACATCCATCCATAGCCAAATCCAGCCGTTTACGGTAGGCCAGTCGTGAACGGTGAGGTAAATGTAAACAACCGGAACCCCGATTAGGTACAGCAGCCTAGAAAAGATGCCGACGCTGTAGCAGATGCGCATGAAAATTGCTGTGCTCATCGAGCTTCCCCTGCGGTCTAACGTCAAGTCAAAGGTGAGGGCAGTCGTTTGTCGACTTCTCACCTTCGCAGCTTGCCCGGCCGTCATCGCGCCCGCAAGGGCAGGCATCGGCGGTGGGTCAACGCGTGAGTCCGGTGCCAGTGGAGCCGTCCGCCTCGATGTGGTTATGTCGACTACCCGCGTACCGGGTCCGGGGTGTTGCCATTACTGGCCCCGAGCGCTACATCCTGTAGAGAGCATCGAACGTTTCCCGGCCCACCATCATCTCCGCTCCACAGAGATTGCATTTCCAATGTAACTTTGCGGTCGTTGCGCCCGCCGGTGCGCTTGCAACGGCACTATTTAGTCCCTCATCAACTTGTGAATATGTGAGCGAGCAGACGTTTACACATTTGGAGTTTGGACAGAATAGATTTGCGGACTGAAGGATTTTTGGGTTATCGCGTGGACTAACCATGAGGGCAAATACCATTTTGCCTTTCACCATTTGCTCAACCTTAACTGGGAATTCTTGATCTCCTTCTCGCCGGACACTGATCACGAAGTGGCCATCTACTATCGGACCGCCTACTACGCTTCCAACCGGAAGAGCATTTTGAGCGAAGCGACTGATGCTCGCTGTTTTGCCGTACCAGCCGTCTGATAAGTGCAGCAGCTCCACGAGAATTCTTTCTCCAAAGAAGCTACGCGGCATCGACGCGGCCGAATCTAGCTCATACAGAAGGACTGCGGCAGTCATGTCATTGATCTTTAATCCTGATGGTGATGAGTCCACGTTCGCGTTGCGTGGAAAGCTGATCAACGTTGAAGTCGCGCCTTCGGTTAGAAGCCGCGTCGTAACGATTTCGCCAGCAGCGCCTTCGGATAGTGTCGGCGTATTCAGCAATTCGGATTCGAACTCAGTTGGCGAAACGACGCGTTTCACGCGCACCCACAACTGCTCGCCGCTCAACGGGCGTTTAATTGTCAGCGACAGCTCGTTGCCATACCCGGTACATAGGTCATCGGGATAGCCTGGATGTCGGTACTGATCGAGGTCCCGTCGACGTCGAAGCTCCCTAATGTCTGCTGGCAAATTATTGCCGAGGTTGATGTCTGGCAGACCAAGCGCGAGAACCTGGTCCTTATCGATAGCTATCAACTCGTACTTACGTATGGTTGCATAGCAAAAGAACCAGGTGGCATCGATGCCATGCTGGAATTCGCCAACTCTGTAGAACTGCCCAGGTGAAGATTCGACCAGCCAACAAAGGTTCAGACCACGAATCTCGCCCCCGTGCTGGCAGTGAAGGTGTGTCGCTAGGTGCGTTCCATATGGAACTCCTTTTGGCGGTCGGACGGGTCCGTCGCGCCATCTCAGCACGACCCAGTCGTCCAAATGTCCGAAGAGGAGGCAGTCGATGGGGTCTGGTTGGGGTCTTTCAGAGATCATGCGGTAGTCGTCCTGTCTTCCAAAATTCTGCGCAGCGTAACGTGCACCTTAGCCGGAAGTCAGTAGGGCGAAAATACGGCAGAACTAAGGGCGGTCTTTTGTTACCCAACGACCGCTTCGGGGTCGGACTCTGCCCGCCGAAGCTTGCCCGGCCGAAGCCGTACCTTCAAAGGTAGGCATGGGCCATAGGACTAAACCGCTATCGCGGTAGGGGTCCGCGGCACCGTTGAGTGTCGCTACAAATCGGGAGGTTACGGCGCAATGTTGTGGGTCGAGGCATATGCCTCGATCACGACAGGAGCACAGCCATGAGCCTTCCCCGTCAAACCATCAGCCCGTTGCGGCAACGCATGCTCGAAGACATGACGTTGCGCAAGCTGTCCGACAAGACCCAGTCCGCGTACGTCCGCGCCGTGCGCGGATTTGCCGGCTACTTGCGCCGCCCTCCCGACACGGCGAGCGCCGAGGACCTGCGGCGGTATCAGCTTCATCTGGTCGAGACCGGCGTCTCGCCCATGTCGGTCAACGCGGCCATCACCGGATTGAAGTTTTTCTTCGAGGTGACCGTGGAGCGTGCCGAGGCCCTCGCCAAGATGAGCCCGGTACGCGTTCCCCACAGGTTGCCGGTGGTACTGAGCCGCGAGGAGGTCGCTCGGTTGATCGAGTGTGCCGGCAACGACAAGTACCGAGCCGCGCTGTCGGTGGCCTACGGTGCAGGCCTGCGCGCCAGCGAGGTCGTCGGCCTGAAGATCGGCGACATCGATAGCCAACGGATGGTCTTGCGCGTGGATCAGGGCAAGGGGCACCGTGATCGCTTTGCGATGCTCTCGCCGGTGCTGCTGCAGACGCTGCGCATCTGGTGGCGCACGGCCCACGCCCAAGGCAAGCTGCTCGATGGTGGCTGGCTGTTCCCCGGCATGAACCGGGTCAACCCGTTGACGCCGCGCCAGCTCAACCGCGCCATCCGCGCCGCCGCTCAGACGGCCGGCATCGACAAGCACGTGTCGATGCACACGCTACGGCACAGCTTCGCGACCCACCTGCTGGAACAGAAGGTGGATATTCGGGTGATCCAGGTGCTGCTGGGTCACAAGAAGCTGGAGACGACGGCGCTGTACACGCAGGTCGCCACCGAGATCCTGCGCCAGGTGATCAGTCCCTTGGAGGGATTGCCGCCCGGATAGGCCCGTGGCACGCCCCGCCCTGGAGGTCGCGGATGTTTTCCGCGCCCATGGGTCGCACTGGCGGCGCGAACAGCGCGGCCATCTGAGCCTGGGTCAGCTCAAGGTGATGTCGGCCATCGAACAGTGCCGTAGTGCGGCGCTGGGTGGCCATAGCCTGCAGTGCCCCGCCTGCGACCACCTCCAGATCGCGTACAACTCCTGCCTTATGGTGACCGTTCCGTTGTGGGGAGCACGACCGCCGAAGCGACGCGAAGGCTGGGCCAGACGCTCCGGCGACTCTCCATTACATCTTGGCCTTCAGCAACGCGATCAACC
>SCSE01000059.1 GCA_004298015.1 Rhodanobacter sp. | reverse complement strand
GCTGCTTGAGCAGGCCGTTCTCGCCGATCAGGTCTTCAGGCTTCTTGTAGTTGGCCAACAGGCTGCTGAGCAGCTCGTCGGGTACCTCGTGCTTGCGTGGGCTCATGGTGTCTCCGGGTCCGAGGGCAGTTTCCTGCCTGTGGCCCGTTTACACAAAATCTAGGACACCCTCGCTACCGGCCTGCCAGGATCTCGCGTTTGAAGATCGCCTCGGCTTGCTGGTGGATCGGGAACGCAGCTGGCGTGCTGCTCAGTGGCCCAACCGGCGTCGGCAAAACCTGGCTCGCCTGTGCGCTCGGGCAACAGGCCTGTCGCCAGGGCTTCCCCGTGCTCTACCAGCGCGTACCGCGCCTGACCGAAACACTACGCATCGCGCATGCCGATGGCAGCTTCGGCCGTTTGCTCACCCAGCTGGCGCGAGTCGACGTGCTGATCCTGGACGACTGGGGCATGACGCCACTCGATCAGGCCGCACGCCACGACCTGCTCGAAGTCATCGACGACCGCAGCACCAGCAAATCCACCCTGATCACCAGCCAGCTGCCGATCGATCACTGGCACGCCTGGCTCAATGACCCGACCGTGGCCGATGCCATCCTCGATCGCCTCGTCCATTGCTCCCATCGCATCAATCTGAAGGGCGAATCCCTGCGGCGAAAACCACTGGACAAGGACAACCTCGGCGAACCATCGTGACCGAACCGGTTACAATTTAATGCAGTGCACAACGATTGGCAGCGACCGGTCACGATCAACCGAAATGACCGGTCACGATCACCGAAATACGCATTCGACAGGTGGATTCCGCTCAGGCTCCGGTATCAGAGTCACCACCCTTTTCGGAGAAGATTGGGTTCATTTCTCGCTGGATGACTGCGGCCAATAAGGCGTTTGTGGCACTGGCCCCTGCCGTTGCAAAAGTAGCCAGTTGAAGCCGTTATCGCCGAGTGGGCTTTTAGCACACGGCAGCGTCACGGGGAAAGCGCGAGGCGTAAACCAACTGGTCGGTGATGGGGTGCCAGATGTACCCGGACCCGTTTGCCTGGTAGATGGCCTCTTGCAACTTTGGATCGAGCAGTCCCGCTTGAGGACCATGGCTGCAGTGCCCCGCTTGAGTCACCACTATGCTGGCGCCGAAGCCACTCATGGATCTGATTGCCCCATGCACGTACTCCGGGATGGTCTCCCGGTCGCCGACATCGAGCCAAACGGTCGTCTTGCCGTCAAAACGGCACGCTGCTTCTATGGCTGCGGCTAGGACCCCCGCGGGGTCCAGACACAATGGCGTGTCCGGGCAATGGAAATGATCTAGATGCCTATCGAGATCGTCGGTTTCCCTCAGTAGGGGGTTGAAACCTGCCGCCCGAGCCGCGTTAAGCGCAGCGAAATCTTGGCTGCTATAGCCCATATCAATTGCATCCTTCTACTCAGATCCAGTAGCAAATCGGCAGAGCCAGCGGGAACTTGAGCCGCTGGCGCACAGGGACAGGGACAGGGACAGGGACAGGGTCAATCTCCCATACCGCTAACCATGTTACCTATTTCAAAAGTGCCGCGTAGCCATGTCATCTTCCGAGCTGGAAATATCAAGGTAGATTCCAGGCGTGACGTAACCACCTGAAAGTTGGATAAATTCAAGCCCGATCAGCGAGCTGACATGTTTGAGCGGGAGACGACAGTGACCTTACTGCCCAACACCCCCCACCGGTGATCAGAAACGGTCTTTAAGGCGTACGATGCCGAGCGCCTTCATCACATATTTTTCGTACACCGGCTCCGTGTTGCCCATGCGCATCTTTCGCAGGTAATACTTTTCGAAAGCGACCTTGGCCAGATGCACCCATTTGCCCGCCTTCGCCCAAGTAACGTTGCGTGGCGGGATCTGCGGCAGCGCCACGAACGCCACGCCGGTGTCGCCCATATCTGCCAGGCAAACCGCATTCCCGGTCGCCTGTTCAATCGGCTCCTTGTCGCCAATCACGTCACGGAGGTTGTGGGCAATCGCCGTCACCATCGACTCGATCATGAAGCCGGTCTTGGGCGCACCCGTGGGTACCGGGGTTGCCTCCACTGGTGGAATCGCCACACACACGCCGGCGGAGAAAATGTTGGGGTATTTCGGATTGCGTTGTTGCTTGTCGATCAGGATGAACCCGCGCGGATTGGTCAGGCCTTCCACGTCGCGCACGGCCGGCACGCCGGTGAATGCCGGCAGCATCATCGAATAGGCAAACGGCAATTCGTGCGAGTGCACCAACGCTCCCTTTGTATCCACCTCATCGACCTTCATCTTGCCCGCTTCGATGCCGGTGACCTTGGCATTGGTGATCCACTTGATATGCCGCTGACGCATCTCCGTTTCCATCAGCCCTTTGGAGTCGCCGACGCCACCCAACCCCAGGTGACCGATATACGGCTCCGAGGTCACGAAGGTGATCGGTACGCGATCACGCAGCTTGCGCTTGCGCAGGTCGGCATCGACGATCATCGCGAATTCGTAGGCCGGGCCAAAGCAGCTCGCTCCCTGCACCGCCCCGACCACGATCGGGCCGGGGTTGGCGAGAAAGGTTTGATAACGCTCCCATGCCGCCTCCGCGTGGGCACCCGTGCAGATCGACTCGGTATGGCCGTCGACGGGCCCGAGGCCGGGTACTTCGTCAAAAGCCAGCCCCGGTCCGGTAGTGATCACCAGATAGTCATAGTCGAGCAGGCGGCCATCGGTGAGGCGCAGCCGGTTTTCATCGGCGAGTACCGCGTCGGCAGCCATGTCGATGAAGTCGATGCTCTTGCGCTTCAGTGGCTCGATCACGTCGAGACTGATCTCCTCAGGCTTGCGCCACCCCACCGCCACCCAAGGGTTTGAGGGGGTGAAGTTGAAGCGCGAGCCTTCACCGACCACGCTTACGCTGTGGTCAGCTCCCAGCACGGCCTTGATTTCATATGCCGCCGCCATGCCACCCAGGCCGGCACCGAGAATGATGATCTTTGCCATGATTCGACTCTCCTCGAAAGTTTTCCATTCAGGATGCGCATTCGAACCGGAGCGCGTTGACCCGAATCACCAGCCGGCTTTTGAGTAACGTCAATTACATTCGCGGATACGCAATTGACGATGCGTACGGACCCAAGCCGGATTGTTGACGCAGATCAATTTCCAGTGCTGCCGCGCCGACCGCCGCCGCAAAATAGCTCCGTGACTCGTGATCGGCACGCCTGAACGATATTTTTCCCCATGACAAAAACCTCCCCCATTGACTTGAATCAAAGGCACGTCCAGATGCGCCATTCAAAATGCGTTCATCGCATCACGATGCGTATACGTTGTCTATTCAGGTAGGTTGGTAGAACAATATTTTCGATGTCTTGCTGATGCCGACCACCCCTCACGGGTGAGAGCGCAGTGTCCGGCGAAAGGTGATGAAGTCGAGCAGATCACGCGGCGTGGTGAGCGCACGGGCTAACGTGGGTGAATCACGCAGTAAAAGCCCGGTTGCCCCGGCCACCGGCAATACCGGCTCCAGTTACCCCCGTGCGGTGGGATGCCCGCGGCAGCTACGTCCTCGAACATTCAAAGAGCCCCTGCGATGAAGCCACTCCCCGTTGACGCCACCGGATGCATCGAAAATCGCACCTTCGACGAAATCCAGGTGGGTGACCGGGCCAGCCTGGTGCGCACGCTAACCCAGCGCGATATCGAACTGTTTGCGGCGATGACCGGCGACGTCAATCCGGCACACATGGACCCCGCCTACGCCAGCACCGACATGTTCCACCGGGTGGTGGCCCATGGCATGTGGGGTGGCACGCTGGTGTCGACGGTGCTCGGTACGGAACTGCCCGGGCCGGGCACGATCTATCTCTCCCAGGACCTGCACTTCCAGGCGCCGGTCGGGCTGGGGGACACCATCACGGTCACAATCACCGCCAGGGAGAAGATCGCGGACAGGCAGCGGATCATCTTCGATTGCCGCTGCAGCAACCAGAAAGGCGAGAATGTGATCCTCGGTACGGCCGAGGTAAAGGCGCCGCTGAAAAAAATCCGCCGCCCGCGAATGGAACTGCCCGAGGTGCGCATGGGAACGCACGACCGCTTCCACGCATTGATGGCACGCGCGGCTTTCGGCGCGTCCATCCCCACCGCCGTGGTGCACCCTTGTGACGATGTTTCCCTCGCTGCCGTGCTGGAGGCGGCCAGTGCCGGGTTGATCATTCCGATCCTGGTAGGGCCTAGCGCCAAGATTCAGGCAGCGGCCAGACAGGCGCAATTGGACATCCGTGCCCTACGCCTGGTCGATGCACCCCACAGTCATGCTGCGGCCGAGGCTGCGGTAGCCCTGGTGCGCAACGGCGAAGCCCACCTGCTGATGAAAGGTTCGCTGCACACCGACGAGTTGATGCATGCCGTGCTCGCTGCGGACTCCGGGCTACGCACCGAACGCCGACTCAGCCACGTCTATCTGATGGACGTTCCCGGTTATGCGCGGCCGCTGCTGGTAACCGATGCGGCGATCAACATCACGCCGTCACTGCTCGACAAGCGCGACATCATCCAGAATGCGATCGACCTGGCCCAGATCATGGGCAACAGCACGCCCCGCGTCGCCGTCCTGTCTGCCGTGGAAACAGTGAACCCGGCGATACCTTCGACCGTGGACGCCGCCGCGCTGTGCAAGATGGCCGAACGTGGCCAGATCACCGGCGGCCTCGTCGACGGCCCGCTGGCTTTCGACAATGCGATCAGCCCGGAGGCGGCGCGCGAGAAGGGCATCGTCTCGACGGTGGCCGGTCTGGCCGACATCCTGGTGGTGCCAGACCTGGAATCGGGCAACCTGCTGGCCAAGCAGCTCACCTTTCTGGCTGGCGCCGACACCGCCGGCATCGTCATGGGCGCGCGGGTGCCGATCATCCTGACCAGCCGTGCCGACTCGTCGCGCACCCGGGTAGCCTCATGCGCGGTGGCGGTGCTGGTCTCACGCGCCCATGCGGCACACCTGCCGCTGGCAGAGGCCTGAGCATGTCCTTCACTATCCTCGCCCTCAATGCGGGTTCCTCCAGCATCAAGTTCGCGTTGTATGACGTCGCCAGCATCGACTCAGGCCAACGGCTTTCGCATGGCCGGATCGAGGGCATCGGCAGTGCACCGCACTTTGTTGCCAGGGATGCCGAGGGCAAGCTGCTGACTGAATACCGTTGGCCACCCGGCACTAGCGTCGCCCACAACGACTTGCTGGCACCGCTGCTGACCTGGATCACCAGTCACATCGGCATGGAATCGATGGTAGCCGTGGGCCATCGCATCGTTCACGGTGGCGAGACCTATGCTCAGCCGGTACTGCTGACCGATCCGGTCATTGCCGACCTGACCAAGCTCACGTCGCTCGCCCCGCTGCACCAACCGCATAACCTCGCGGCAGTCCAGGCGATGCGGAAGCTGTGCCCCAACCTGCCCCAAGTGGGCTGTTTCGATACCGCCTTTCACCACAGCATGGCGGCTACGGTGACGCGCCTCGCACTGCCTCGCAAATACTCCGACGAAGGCATGCGCCGCTACGGCTTTCATGGTCTGTCGTACGAGTACATCGCCGGGCGCCTGCGCAAGCAGGTACCCGCCCTGGCAAGTGGTCGTGTCATCGTCGCGCATCTGGGTAACGGTGCCAGCCTATGTGCGATGCATGACGGGCGCAGCGTCGACACCACCATGGGTTTCACGGCGCTGGATGGGTTGGTGATGGGCACCCGTTGCGGCAGCATCGACCCCGGTGCCCTGCTCTACCTGCAACAGCAGCATGGTATGACGGCGTCTGAAGTGAAACACCTGCTCTATCACGACAGTGGCCTGCTCGGGGTCTCCGGTATCAGCAACGACATGCGCACCCTGTTGGGCAGCCACCATCCGCATGCACGCGAAGCCGTCGATCTTTTCGTGTTCCGCGTCGCGCGCGAGGCGGGTGCGCTTATCAGCAGTCTTGGCGGCCTTGATGGCCTGGTATTTTCCGCAGGTATCGGCGAGCACGCCGCCGCGATACGCGCTGCCGTATGCGAACGGCTGGCGTGGCTGGGCATTCGCCTCGATCCTGTAGCCAACACCACCGACGCCGTCGTGATCAGTACGCCGGCGCCGGACAGCCGTGTGCAAGTGCGCGTAATGGCCACGGACGAGGAAGCGATGATCGCCGTACATACGCGCGCCGTGGCACTGCCAACATCGCCAGCAACGCCCTGAACCCGCCGCGCATCAGGTCCGCGCCATGACCCTCACCCCGACAACCGAAGCGCCAGGCCCCACCGACCGCACCGAGAAAGTCGGGACCAATGGCCACCTGACCGATCCAGTCAAGATCGCCCTGGAAGTCAGCGCGCACGGCATAGCCATCGAACTTGGCGCCCCGTGCAGCCGGGTACACGTGCTGTCACACGGCGCTTTGAGTACGCGAACGGCCTCGGCGCTGGGGAGCTTCGACGAACGGCTCGGAACGCTCGTCAGTGGGCACCCGGGCATCACGTCATCGACATGGTCAACGTGGGATGCTTGACCACCATCCTTTGCCGCGATCTCGCCAACGCACCCATCGGCAACAGCGAGTGCTGTCGATTCCGGTCAGCCCATCACGGTCTGAGCCCACCCCCGTATCAGGAGATTCACAGCCAACGGAGCCATCGTCGATGAAACCCGCCGCCCTCACCCCCGAACTGCTGCGCCGGATAGACGCCTACTGGCGAGCCGCCAACTACCTCGCCGTCGGCCAGCTCTATCTATGCGGCAATGCCCTGCTAAAGCACCCGCTGGCCTTGACCGACGTGAAGCCCATGCAGCTTGGTCACTGGGGCACCACACCCGGCCAAAACTTCATCTATGTGCACCTGAACCGAACTATCAAGAAGTACGACCTGAACATGATCTATGTCTCCGGCCCGGGTCATGGGGGGCCGGCGGTGGTCGGCAACACCTATCTGGAAGGCAGCTACAGCGAGATCTATCCGGACATCAGCCAGGATGAAGCGGGATTGCAGAGACTGTTCCAGCAATTTTCCTTCCCCGGCGGCATTCCCAGCCATGCTTCGCCGGAATGCCCGGGCTCGATCCACGAAGGCGGTGAACTGGGCTACTCGCTGAGTCACGCGTTCGGGGCCGTATTCGACAATCCCGACTTGATCGTCGCCTGTGTGGTCGGCGATGGCGAGGCCGAAACCGGACCGCTGGCCACGGCGTGGCACTCCAATAAGTTTCTCGATCCAGCCACCGACGGCACGGTGTTGCCGATCCTGCACCTCAATGGCTACAAGATCGCCAACCCCGCCGTGCTTGCCCGCATCAGCCACGAGGAGCTCGATCAGTTGCTGCGCGGCTATGGCTGGTCACCGATTTTCGTCGAGGGTGCCGAGCCGGCACTGATGCACGAAGCGATGGCCAGCGCGCTTGACATGGCGGTGGAAAAGATCAAGGCGATCCAGCGTGACGCGCGCGACCAGGGCAACAGCGAACGCCCGCGCTGGCCGATGATCGTGCTGCGCTCGCCCAAGGGCTGGACCGGACCGAAGATGGTCGATGGCTTGCCCGTGGAAGATACGTTTCGCGCCCATCAGGTACCTATCAAGGTATCGACGACCTCGCCACCCGAACATCTGCGGCAACTGGAGGACTGGCTGAAGAGCTATCACCCGGAGGAGCTGTTCGACGCGAACGGAAGGCTGCTGGCGGAACTGGCCGAGCTCGCACCGGTGGGCAATCGCCGGATGGGCGCCAACCCGCATGCCAACGGCGGCAGCCTGCTGCGCGACCTGCGTCTGCCGGACTTTCGCGACTACGCCTGCGAGGTGCCGCAACCGGGCGTGCGCGGTATCGGCGATACCCACGTGCTGGGCCCGTTCCTGCGTGATGTCACCGCACGCAACGAAAGCCAGCGCAACTTCCGCGTGTTCGGCCCCGACGAAACGCTGTCCAACGGCCTGGAGGCGTTGTTCGATGTCACCGACCGGCAGTGGGATGCCAGCACGCTGCCCAACGACCAGTACCTGGCCCCCAGCGGCCGGGTGCTGGAGATGCTCAGCGAACACCAGTGCGAGGGCTGGCTGGAGGGCTATCTGCTGACCGGCCGGCATGGCCTATTCAACTGCTACGAGGCCTTCATCCACATCGTCGACTCGATGTTCAACCAGCATGCCAAGTGGCTTAAAGTCACCGCCGGCCTGCCATGGCGGCGCAAGATCGCCTCCTTGAATTATCTGCTGGCCTCGCACGTGTGGCGACAGGACCACAACGGCTTTACCCACCAGGACCCCGGCTTCATCGACCACGTGGTCAACAAGAAGGCGGGTGTGGTGCGCGTCTATCTGCCACCGGATGCCAACTGCCTGCTGTCGGTAATGGACCACTGCCTGCGTAGTCGCCACTACGTCAACGTGGTGATTGCGGGCAAGCATCCCGCGCCACAGTGGCTGACGATGGAGGCTGCGCTCAAGCACTGCAGCGAAGGCATCGGCATCTGGTCCTGGGCCAGTAACGATCAGGAGGTGGCCTCGCCGGACCTGGTGATGGCCTGTTGCGGTGACGTGCCGACGCTGGAAACCCTCGCTGCCGTATCGATCCTGCGCGAGCACCTGCCCGAGCTGAAGATCCGCGTGGTCAACGTAGTCGACCTGATGCGCCTGCAGCCGCCGTCCGAGCACCCGCACGGCTTGAGCGACCTTGATTTCGATGCCCTGTTCACTACCGACAAACCGGTCATCTTCGCCTTCCACGGCTACCCCTGGCTGATCCACCGGCTCACCTACCGGCGCAGCAACCACGAAAACATCCACGTGCGCGGCTACAAGGAAGAAGGCACCGTTACCACGCCCTTCGACATGACCGTGCTGAACGAGCTCGATCGCTTCCATCTAGTGATCGAAGCGATCAACCGCTTGTCAGGAACGAGCGACCGCAGCGTCTACCTGAAGCAGCACTTGCGCGACAAGTTGACCGACCACCGGCACTACATCTGCAAACACGGTGAGGACATACCCGAGGTGCGCGACTGGACCTGGGCGGCATCGGCCAACTGGCGCCAGCAGCCATGAGTAGCACGGCCGGCAACCCGCACTGCGGTGCGATCGTGTCGGTACGCGGCAGTGTGGTGGACATGCGATTCACCGACGGGTTGCCGCCGATCCATGCGCTGCTGCGCGCTGGCAACGAGGAGAACATCCTGATTGAGGTGCAGGCTCAACTGGATGCGCAGCGGGTTCGCGGTATTGCACTCACCGCGACCCAGGGCCTCGCCCGCGGCATGCCGGTGGTGGACCGCGGCGGCCCGCTGATGGCGCCGGTCGGCAAAGGTATTCTCTCGCGCATGTTCGATGTGTTCGGTCATGCCATCGACCATCAGCCGGAGCCTGCCGACGTGCAGTGGCGTTCCGTGCATCGACCACCCCCCGCGCTGAGCCAGCGCTCGACGCGTTCGGAGGTATTCCAGACCGGGATCAAGGCCATCGACGTGCTGGTGCCGCTGGAGCGCGGTGGCAAGGCCGGCCTGTTCGGCGGCGCCGGCGTCGGCAAGACCGTACTGCTGACCGAGATGATCCACAACATGATCGGTCACCACGAGGGGGTGAGCATCTTCTGCGGCATCGGCGAGCGCTGCCGCGAGGGTGAGGAGCTGTATCGCGAGATGCGGCAGGCCGGCGTGCTGGACAACATGGTGATGATCTTCGGCCAGATGAACGAGCCGCCGGGATGCCGCTTCCGGGTTGGGCACGCGGCGCTGACCATGGCCGAGTACTTCCGCGACGACGAACACCGCGACGTGTTGTTGCTGATCGACAACATCTTCCGTTTCATCCAGGCCGGCTCGGAAGTATCCGGCCTGATGGGCCAGATGCCGTCGCGGCTGGGTTATCAACCGACGATGGGTACCGAGCTGGCGGCGCTGGAGGAGCGCATCGCCAACACCGAGAATGGGGCGATCACCTCGATCCAGGCCGTGTACGTGCCGGCGGACGACTTCACCGACCCGGCGGCGGTGCACACGTTTTCGCATCTGTCCGCCTCGATCGTGCTCTCCCGCGCACGCGCCAGCGAAGGCCTGTACCCGGCGATCGACCCGTTGCAGTCCAACTCCAAGATGGCCACGCCAGGCATCGTCGGCGAGCGCCACTACCGGCTGGCGCAGCAGATCCGCCGCACCTTCGCCCAGTATGACGAACTGAAGGACATCATCGCCATGCTGGGGCTGGAACAGCTTTCGCCGGAGGATCGCAAGGTGGTCGCACGTGCAAGGCGACTGGAGCGCTTCCTGACCCAGCCGTTCTTCACCACCGAACAGTTCACCGGACTCGGCGGCCGGCTGGTCAGCCTCGACGACGCGCTGGACGGTTGCGAGCGGATCCTCGCCGATGAGTTCAAGGACTACCCCGAGAGCACGTTGTACATGATCGGCGCGATCGACGAGGCCACCGCGAAGCTCAAGGACAGCCGCGCCGGGAAACCGCCCCAACCCGCAGCGGAGGCGCCGCATGTCAGCACACCTGATGCAGCTTGAGATCCTCCTGCCGTTCAAGGTCTTCGCCAGCAAGACGGATGTATCGCGCATTGTGGCGGAAACCGCCAACGGCTTCTTCGGTCTGCTGCCGCAGCGACTCGACTGCGTGGCGGCGTTGACCCCCGGCATCCTGGTCTGCGAGAGCGAAGTCGAGGGGGAGTCCTGGGTTGCCATCGATGAAGGTGTGCTGGTGAAGGTCGGCACGCAGGTCTCGGTCTCCGTGCGCCGCGCCCTGAGCGGGACCGATCCGGATCAGTTGCGTCAAGCCGTCGAGCAGGAATTCCTGGTCCGCGATGCCCAGGAGCAGAGCGTGCGTCAGGTCATGGCAAGACTGGAGGCGGGCTTTCTTCGCCGTTACGCCAGGTTGAAGACATGAACCACAAGCCGGCCAGGAAACCCTCGTCTGCCGACCGTACGCTGGCCGAACAGGTCGGCATCAAGGCCGAGCGCAAGCTCAGGGCAAGGCGCCGCGGCCCGGCCGGAGTCTGGTTCGGACTGGGCATGATGGGCCTGATCGGTTGGTCGGTGGCGATACCGACCCTGGCGGGTGCCGCCATCGGTATCTGGCTGGACAAGCACTACCCCGGCCAGCACGGCTGGACCCTGGCCTTGCTGGTGGCCGGGCTTGCCATGGGTTGTTTCAACGCCTGGCGCTGGATCGCCAAGGAACAGCGTGCCATGCGTGACGAGGAGGAAGACGACGATGCATGAGCTGATGATAGGGGTGCTGGCCACGCTGGCAGGCGTGGGGCTTGGGGCGATCTTCTTCGGCGGCCTGTGGTGGACGGTGCGCAAGGGCGTGACGTCGCGGCAGCCCGCGCTGTGGTTCATGGGCAGCCTGTTGCTGCGCATGGGACTGGTGGTCGCTGGCTTCGCGCTGGTCGGCGGCGGCGACTGGCGGCGCCTGCTGCTGTGCCTGCTCGGCCTGGCGATCGGCCGCATCGTGGTGACCCGCCTGACCCGATCGCACGTACGTGACGATCTACCGGCGGAGATGCCTCATGCACCTTAGCCCCGATCAGATCGTGTTCTGGCACTACGGCTGGCTCACGCTCAATGCCACCATCGTCTACACCTGGGCGCTGATGCTGCTCCTGGTAATCGGTTCGCGACTGGTAACGCGCAAGCTCTCGACCGGGCAGCATCGCTCGCGTTGGCAGAACGTACTCGAAATCATCGTGGTCGGCATCCAGCAGCAGATCGCCGAGGTGGGCCTGCCCCAACCGGCCCGCTACCTCGGTTTTCTCGGCACGCTGTTCCTGTTCATCGCCGTGGCCAATCTGGGCACGATGATTCCTGGCTACGAGCCACCGACCAGCTCGCTGTCCACCACCACGGCACTGGCCCTGTGCGTGTTCGTTGCCGTACCGCTGTTCGGTATCCGTGACCGGGGCGTAGCCGCTTATCTGAAGTCCTATGCGCAGCCGACCATCATCATGCTGCCGTTCAACATCATCAGCGAACTCTCGCGAACGCTGGCACTGGCCGCGCGCCTGTTCGGCAACATGATGAGCGGGGTCATGATCCTCGGCATTCTGCTCACCGTCACGCCTTTTGTCTTTCCGGTGCTGATGACGGTCCTCGGGCTGCTTACCGGCATGGTGCAGGCGTACATCTTCAGCATCCTGGCGGCGGTCTACATCGCCGCCGTCCTGCGCACGCGCGACATTTCACCCGCCAACCCCGCCGCCGATTCGCCATGAACCAAAGGACACCACCATGGACAGCATGACCCTCATCGCCGTCACCTCGATCATCACCGCCGGCCTCACCATCGCGCTGGGAAGTATCGGCCCCGCCCTCGGCGAGGGGCGTGCCGTGGCCACGGCATTGAGCTCGCTGGCACAGCAACCCGACAGCGCCGCCACCATCACCCGCACCTTGTTCGTCGGCCTGGCGATGATCGAGTCCGTGGCGATCTACTGCCTGGTAATCGCGATGATCCTGCTGTTCGCCAACCCGTTCTGGAACCACGTGATCGCGCTGGCCCCGGGGACATGACGCCATGCTGATCGACTGGTTCACCGTCGCGGCGCAGGTACTGAACTTCCTCATCCTGGTGTGGTTGATGAAGCGCTTCCTGTACCAGCCCGTGCTCGATGCGATTGACGCGCGTGAGCAGCGGATTGCCCGCGAGCTCGCCGGCGCCGCGGCAAAACAGGCCGAGGCCGGCAAGGAGCGCGATGCCTTCCGACAACGCAACGAGGCTTTCGAGCAGCAGCGCGAAGCCATGCTCGGCAAGGTCGCCACAGAGGCAGCAAGCGAGCGCCAGCGGCTGCTCGATGAGGCGCGCGCCGCTGCCGATGCCCTGCTCGCCAGCCGCCGGCAGAAGCTGCGCAGCGAAGTGGCCAACCTCAACCAGGCGATCCAGAAACAGACCCGGCACGAAGTATTCGCCGTCGCCCGCAAGACGCTGGCGGAGCTGGCCTCGGTCAGCATGGAGGCCAGCGCCACGGCAGAGTTCATTCGCCGCCTGCACCGGCTGAACGAGGGCGACAAGAGCCGTCTCGACAACGCGTTCGCCAGCGCCACCGAATCGGTACGGGTGCGCAGCGCATTCGAATTGCCCGAGGCGCAGCGCGTGGCGATTCAACAGGCGGTACACCAACTCTTCGCCAGTGATCTTCCGCTGCACTTCGACACCGCCGACCAACTGATCGGCGGCATCGAGCTGAGTGTCAACGGACAGCGCATGGCGTGGAACATCGACGCCTATCTCAGCGCGCTGGAAGATGAGGTAAGCCAGCTCCTGCGCGGCAACGACAAGCCACCGCCTCCCGGCCCGCTTGACGGCGCCGCCGCCGCATGAGCACACCGCCCGACAGCCTGCAGGGCGCCTATGAGGAGGCCTTCGCCACCCTGCGCCAGGCCCGGCAAGCGTTCACCCCGAGCCTGAGCTTGCGCGAAACCGGCGTGGTCACCCAGGTCGGCACCGGTATCGCCCACGTGCGCGGGCTTCCTGGCGCCGGCTACGACGAGCTGCTGGAATTTCCCGGTGATTTGTTCGGGCTCGCCTTCAACCTCGACGAGGACGAGATCGGCGTGGTGCTACTGGGCGACCACGCCACGCTCGAGGCGGGGGACGAAGTTCGACGCACCGGCCGGGTGATGGATGTCGCGGTAGGTGACGACCTGCTCGGTCGCGTCATCGATCCGCTGGGCCGCCCGCTCGACGGTCACGCCGCGGTGGCTTCCAGCGAGCGACTGCCGATCGAACGGCCTGCACCACCGATCATGGATCGCGCACCGGTCAGGGTGCCGCTGCAGTCCGGCCTGAAGGTGGTCGATGCCCTGATTCCCATCGGACGCGGCCAGCGCGAACTGATCGTGGGCGATCGCCGGACCGGCAAGACCTCGATCGCGATCGACACGATCGTCAATCAGCGTGGCAAGAACGTGCTGTGCATCTATTGCGCGATCGGCCAGCGCGCCGCCGCCGTGGCCCGGGTGGTCGCCAACCTGCGCGAACACGGCGCCATGGAATACACCGTGGTGGTGGTGGCCGAGGGCAACGACCCCCCGGGGCTGGTCTACATCACGCCCTACGCCGCGACCAGCATCGCCGAGCATTTCATGGAAGCCGGCCGCGATGTGCTGATCGTCTACGACGACCTCACCCAGCACGCCCGTGCCTACCGCGAACTCTCCCTGCTGCTGCGCCGCCCACCCGGCCGCGAGGCGTTTCCCGGCGATATTTTCTACATCCACTCGCGGTTGCTGGAACGGTCAACCCACCTCAACGACGCGCGCGGCCAGGGCTCGCTTACCGCCCTGCCGATCATAGAAACCGAAGCCCAGGATATTTCGGCCTACATCCCGACCAACCTGATCTCGATCACCGACGGACAGATCTACCTTTCGCCCACGCTGTTCGAGCTGGGCGTGTTGCCGGCGATCGATGTCGGCAAGTCGGTGTCGCGGGTCGGCAGCAAGGCGCAGCGCCCTGCCTATCGCGCGGTTACCGGCGATCTGAAGCTTGCCTATGCGCAGTTCGAGGAACTGGAAAACTTTGCCCGCTTCGGCACCCGGCTCGATGACGAGACACGCGCCATCATCGAGCACGGCGAGCGGATTCGCGCCTGCCTCAAACAGCCCGAACTGGCACCGGTCGGCTTGCCAGCACAGATGGCGATTCTTCTGGCGCTGTCACACCGACTGTTCGACCCGGTGCCGCTGGCACAAATGCCCGAAGCCGAGCGCGCAGTGCACGACGCCGCGACCCGCCTGCCGACCGCGCTGTGCGCCCGCTTTGAAACCGACCAGCAGCTCACCGATGCCGATCGCGACGTGATCGTCAAGATCGCGCGCCAGGCGCTGGCCAACTTCAGTACTGTCGACGATGGCACGGCGGCCCCCGGCCCGGCCACGATCGCAGCCGACAACGGGAGGAGAGCGCCAGCGTGAGCGACTCGCTTGCCAAGCTACGCCGCAAGATCACCAGTGCGACCGATCTTCAGTCCGTCGTGCGCACCATGAAGACGCTGGCGGCCTCGAGCATTGGTCAGTACGAACAGTCCGTGCTGGCCTTATCGAACTACTACCGCACCGTGGAGCGAGGGCTTGGGGTGTGTTTCCGGCAAGCTGCCGCCACGACCGAGCTCCCCGCGCAACCGGCTACCACGGAGCACGGCATCAACGGCATCGTGGTGTTCGGCTCCGATCAGGGCCTGGTGGGCCAGTTCAACGATGTGATCACCGCCCATGCGCTGGAGACCCTGGGAAAACTCACCGGTAAAAACCGGGTGTGGGCCGTCGGTGAGCGAGTGCACGCGAGCCTGACCGACGCGGGTATCACACCGGCGGGCCTGTTCAGCGTGCCCGCCTCGGTCCAGGCAATTACCCCCTTGGTATGGGAAATCCTGGTGCAGAGCGAGCCGCCGCAAGGTGCCGATCGGATGGTTGCTTTGTACCTGTGCTACAACCAGCCGGTCGCGCACACCGGCTTTGCACCCGTAAGCCAGCGCCTTCTGCCACTGGATGAAGCGTGGCGGCACCAGCTGGCCAGCCGAGCGTGGCCGACCCAAAACCTGCCTGAAGTCATCGGCAACCACGACACGACCTTGCGGGCGCTGATCCGCGAATACCTGTCTGTGTCGATCTTCCGCGCATGCGCCGAGTCCCTCGCCAGCGAAAACGCCAGTCGCCTGGCCGCGATGCAACGCGCCGACAAGAACATCGACGCGTTGCTGGACACGCTTAAAGGAAACTTTCATCGATTGCGCCAGGACGGCATAGACGAGGAATTGTTCGACGTGATCACGGGATTCGAGGCGCTGAACAAGCCTCTTTAGCTTGGCCTTGCTGACGGGGCCGCACCGGGAGGAACCTCTTCGATGTGCCCCTACGGGTCGCCCGCCCGGTAGCTTCAAAGAGAGGCGTTAGCCGCACATTCGTTATGAACAGTCCAGGCGCCGGGTGAATTCAACCGCCACAAAGATCAACACATCGGCAATCGCCATCATGCAAGCCAGTAGCGCCCAAGGCGGCGCTCCCACCAGCAGCGCGTGGCGCGCATCGAAATACGGCATTGCCAAGCCGCTCATGACGTGGTGAATATATCAACGGATATCGGTTCAATGGAGGAAACATCACCGCGTTGGGATAGAAGATCATGAAAACAAACGACACGGCCAGCGCGGCATATTCGCTGCTGAGTAACGTAAACGAGGTCACCGCCATGATGAAGAACCCTGCGCACCCCGGCGAGCTGTTGCGTGAAGACGTGCTGGTGCCACTCGGCATCGAGGTCACCGACGCGGCGCAGCGGCTGGGCATGCCGCGTACGACGTTGTCGCGAGTCATCAACGGTCGGGCTGGCATCAGCCCGGATCTGGCGCTTCGACTGGAGCGCGCAGGCGTCAGTACGGCACCGTTCTGGATGACGCTGCAGACCGACTATGTGCTGGCTCTGGCCACGCGGAGGAAGCAGCCGAAGGTGCAGGCGCTGCAGGACGCGGCGTGATGCGCCACGTGTTGCCGACATGGCCCGAAGGCGCCAAGGCGGGACGAACCGGCATTAGTCCCGCCTTGGGACCGACGTCACGAAGCTCAACCACCCTCTGTGTGGCCATGCACCATCAGCGGCCAGGAGCCGACCTTCGCGCAGCGTACCTTTCAGCTCGATCCTGCAAATTCCGTCTGCTCCACATTGGCCCGCGAGCCCAGGGCAAATGTATCAAGCGCCAGGTTTTGGCGAGATGTTCCCTGCGGCGACGTGGGTTCGTTCAACCCGGTCAAACCTGCGTACCGCACCCGCCCTCACTCGCGGGACGCCAGCCACTTGTCCAGCGTGGCCTCCACCAGGTCGGCGCGCTGGAAGCCATGGGTAATCAGTACGTGGCTTTGATCGTTGTCGTTGCCGGCGATCAGGGTCGGGAAACCGCTGACACCGGCTTGCTGGGTCAGCGAAAAATCCTGTTGTGTTTCGGCGATGGCCCACGCACTGGCGAAGTCGGCCAGGAATTCCTCGCGTGACCAGCCGAGTTCCGCGGCGATGTCCGCCAGGGTATCCGCGTTGGTGACGTCGCGATTTTGCGCATAGAACGCGCGATGAATCCGCCGCAAGGCCGCCAGCGCGTCGGTCATGCTTCGCTTGCGAATGACCACCACTGCCCGGCACGCCGGTTCGGTGTCGTAGACAAAGCCCTCGCGCTGGAAGAACGCAAAATCGAAAGGCTGACCGGATGCCTGGTGCACATGTTCCCAGTGCTCCCGGATCGACGACTTGTCCGATTCCGCCATCGCCTGCGTCGTCCCCGGCCGCAACCCTCCCAGGACCAGGCGAATCGGCAAATCTTCGCCATGACGGCGTTCTACGCCGGTAATCACCGGTGAGAAGCCCCAGCACCAGGAGCACATCGGGTCGGCAAAATAGATCAGGTGTGGGTGGGCCATGGCGTAACTCCTCGGCGGATCGGGCGAGACACAGTGAGATGGATTTAACTATAACGACCGTTCTATTATAGCCCGTACCAACCTTCGCACAAAATCGGAAACCTACCTGCTTCCATGCCACGCCAGCGCATACTGACCGACGATATCGTGCTCGACCGCGCCACGCGCCTGTTCTGGCAGCGCGGCTACGCGGCGACCACGCTGCGCGACCTCACGAGGGCGACCGGCCTCAGCGCGGCGGCGTTGTACCACCGCTTTGACGACAAGGACGGGTTGTTCGTGCGCGTGGTGCGCCACTACGCCGACCAGGGGTTGAGCCAGCGGCTGCAGCGACTCGCTGCCATGACGTCGCCGGTACGCGCGATCCGCACCTGGTTCGACGAGCTGGTGGCGGCCTCCGCCGATGATCCGCAGCATCGCGGCTGCCTGCTGGTCAACACCGTGCTGGATGGCGCCACCATGTCCGCGGCGGCCCGCGCCATGGTTCGCAGCCGACTTGGCGAAGTCGAGGCGTTTTTCCGCAACCAGCTCGTACGCGCGAAAGTCGCCGGCCAGATCGATCCCGCGATCAAACCGGCAGCCCTGGCGGAAACCCTGCTGGCCACCGTGCTGGCCATTCGCGTACTGGCCCGTCTCGATCCCGACCGAAAACGACTGCAGCGTCTGGCCCGCCAGGCGCTAGCACCTCTTACCCTGAAACAAAAGGCCAAAGCATCATGATCGACCTGCACTACTGGACCACGCCGAACGGCCACAAGGTCACGATCTTTCTTGAGGAAGCCGGCACACCTTACCGCATCGTTCCGGTCAACATCAGCGCCGGTGACCAGTTCAAAACGGACTTTCTGAAGATCGCGCCCAACAACCGCATCCCCGCGATCGTGGATTCGGCGCCGTCGGACGGCGGTGCACCGATCAGCCTGTTCGAGTCGGGCGCCATCCTGCACTACCTGGCTGAAAAAACCGGGCAGTTCCTGCCCGCCGACATCCGTGGTCGCACCGAGGTGGTGCAATGGCTGTTCTAGCAGATGGGCGGGCTCGGTCCGATGGCCGGCCAGAACCATCATTTCGTGCAATACGCGCCGGAACGCATCCCCTACGCGATGAAGCGCTATGTCGACGAAACCCACCGCCTCTACGGGGTACTGGACAAGCAACTTGCCGACCGCGAATTCATCGCACGCGACTACTCGATCGCCGACATGGCGTGCTACCCGTGGATCGTGTCGCACGAGCGGCAGCAGCAGAATCTCGACGATTTTCCGCATCTGAAGCGCTGGTTTCATGCGATCAACGCGCGCCCAGCCGTCGAGCGGGCCTACGCTCTGGCGCGTACCGTCAACCAGGCTCCGGTGGTGTCGGAGCAGTCACGTGCGTTGTTGTTCGGTCAGCGCGCAGGGCAAGCGTCATGAGCGCCGGGATGCGGCTCTATGATCTCGCCGGTGCGGATGAACGCGTGCGCTTCAGCCCCTACTGCTGGCATACCCGCCTTGCCCTCGCCCATAAAGCGCTTTCCGCGGAGACGGTGGCCTGGCGCTTCACCGAGAAGGAGGCGATCGCCTTTTCCGGCCAGGGCAAGGTTCCGGTGTTGCTCGACGGTGAGCATTGCATTCATGACAGTTGGCAGATTGCCGAGTACCTCGAAGCGACCTACCCCGACCGCCCTTCGCTGTTCGGTTCCACCTCGGAACATGCCCTGGTGCGTTTTGTCGAGCGCTGGACGACGGAAACACTGCACCCGGCCATAGGACGGGTGATTGCGCCGGATCTGCTGGCGATGCTGCATGAAAAGGATCGCGCGTATTTCCAGACCACGCGCGAGGCTGCCTTTGGCACCACGTTCGCGGCCATGATCCTCGCACGCGACGAAGCACTCGCCACCTTGCGACGGGTTCTCCAACCGTTGCGCAGCACCCTGGCAGCGCAACCCTTCCTGGCCGGCTCGGCACCCAACTACGCCGACCATGTCGCCTTTGGCGCCTTCCAGTGGGCGCGCGTCTCGAGCCCGGTCACCTTGCTCGCGGCAGACGACACGTCGCTCCAGGCCTGGTGCGAGCGGATGCTCGACGCCTATGGCGGCATCGCGCGGGCAGCGCGGCGAGCCGTCTGAGCGACACCATTGAGAGGTTGTGAAAAATCGCCCGCCTACTGCGATCGCCGTCAGATGCCCGTGTCGATGGCGCGCTGCGGCCAAATCCGGGTCATTTGGCTCACCAGACTCCTCCGAATTTTCCCACAACGCACCTCCTGGTTACCCATCCGCTGCATCCTGGTTTGGCGTATGGCTTGATGTGGAAAATCAGGAGGTGCCTCTTCCGCCGCGTAGGGCGGACACCGTCCGCCGCGCTTCGTCATGACGCCTATGTACAGAGCCGGCGGACAGTGTCCGCCCTACGCCGATGCACGGGGTGCTACGGAAGCCCTGATCACCCATATGCTGCACCCTGGTTCAGGAAATGGCTTGAGATGGCCGCAGCTGCAAACAGCCATCTGATGCGGATCTACGGAAGTGAGGATGCAACATGTGGGCAATCAGGACGCACTTTGTCACGGCCCCTGGCGACGCTCTCGCGACGGCATTCGATATTCTCATCACCTCTGAGCAAGACCGGCAACCTTCCACCAATCATGAGGCACGCCATGAAAATCACCGCAAAGCTGCACCCGGGCCAGCGCATGGACCCGCTCACGTTTCAACGCCTCGATGGCGAGGACTACACATTCGGCGCCCCGGGCTCGTGGCAGGCGCTGTTCGTCTTTCGCGGCAAGCATTGCCCGATCTGCAAGGCCTATCTCGGCGAAATCGGTAAACGACTGGAGGCGTTGACTGGCCTGGGCGTAACCGTGGCTGCCGTTTCGGCGGACAGCGAGGCGCAGACCCGCGTCATGGCTGACGCGGTAAAGCCGGCCTTTCCGATGCTGTATGGCATGGACCAGGCCACCATGCAGCGGCTGGGGCTTTATGTGTCCGAACCACGCGCGGCCACCGAAACCGACCACCGCTTTCCCGAGCCGGCACTTTTCGTGGTGAACCCCGAGGGTGTGCTGCAGCTGGTCGATCTTTCGAATGCGCCCTTCCTGCGCCCCGATCTCGACCGACTGGTCGGTGGCTTGGGATTCATCATCGAGAAGCACTACCCGGTGCGCGGTACCTGCAGCGAAGCTGACTGATTCACCTTATGTCGTAACACCCTATCTGGCTGCTCAGTTCCATTGCTGGCGTACCCGGCTTACCCTCGCGCACAAGGCGCTTTCCGCTGACAAGGTGGCTCGGCTCACCGGGAAGGAGGCGCCTGAACCGCAAGCTATCGCACGGGTTCATGTCGCATCCGATGAGGAATGCCCGGTATTTGCATGCCCGGCAAGTGCCTCCAGGTCGTCTGCATCCAACTCGGCAGCGCTGTTGCCGGCCCCCTCCCGGTCGACGTTCTGTCCGGGAAGGGGCCGGGGGGAATTTTTCGGGCGCCCCGGGGACGGCCCGACATCGTTGCTGGCTTTTTTTCTTCGGCGTTGCTGTTCCTCGGTCAGCTGATTTTCCCCGCTCAAGGTGTCCTTGCTGTTCTTTGTCTCTGCAGCTCCAAACTGCGGAAGGTTTGTATTCCCCATGACTTTCTCCTGGCCTCGGCAAAGCCGTGAAGTGTGAACAGGAATCCGAGTGTCGTCCCGCGTCCGTTATGCGGGTGTCGATGCATTGTCACGAGGCGATCTGTCCACAGCGGAGCTCAGCAATCCGACACGTATAGCGCCCATAGACAGATCCGTGGCATGCCCATCACACAAGATGTCCTCAACTTGGCGCCGTCACCCATCATCCCCAAGCAGCATTGCCTGGAAGCCAAGGAAAATCTCATGACCGACAATCACGAAGTCAAGACACTCAACAATCTCATTGAAACCACCCTCGACAGTGCGGATGGTTATGAACAAGCGGCCAAGGAGGCACGGGACTCCCGTCTCGCGCCGATGTTCAACGCACGATCGGCCGAACGGCGCAATGCCGTCCTTGAGTTGAAACGATACGTCCGCTCGCTAGGGGGGGAGCCCGAGGAGGATGGAACGATCCTCGCGTCAGCTCATCGCATGTTTCTCAACTTGCGTACCAGCCTGACCTCGCACGATACCCGGGCGGTTGTCGACGAAGTGGAGCGCGGCGAGGATCACATCAAGTCCAAATTCGAGGACGCGCTGAAGGACACGGACCTATCTCAGCCGACCAGGGCGGTCATCAACGATGTCTATCGAATGGTGCGCAGCGGTCACGATCAGATGAGCGATCTGAAAAAAAACCTGCATGGTGAGTGAATCCGATCCGCTCGACCTCATTCACTGACATGATCTGTCCGGGAAACGGCGGGCAGAGAACACAACGCAAACTGCAGGGCTGATGATTCGCAGCAGTGCCCCCCCTGCGGTGGCCCCTGCCATGCGGGACGCCAGCCTTTCGATCCCGGGACCAGAAGAAGAACTACCTCATGCTGCAGCTCAATCCACCCCTTCCCATGAACACCCCCAAGGGTGAAGGCTTCGCTCATATTCTCATCGACTACGGACCGGAATCAGATTTGTTCTGGACCGTCTTCATCACCGCCACCGGCGAAATATGGACTTTTCCAAATCGTCAGGTGCGCGCGGAAAAAAACATTACGCTGGGACGAACGCATCCCTCGCAACCCGAGTCAGCCGTCCAAGCACCGCAAAAATTCGGCCCGATAGCTGCGTCCGGGCATCTCGGACCCGAAGCCGCATAAGCTTTTCCGATCCCGGAAAAGCGGACTCCGCCAAGCTCAGGATTTTTTCGCGGGTGAGGATTTGCTCCTGTCTTTTTTATAACCGCCGTCTCGCTGCAGACGGTGGTCGCGCGACGCCAGATCTTCCTGTCTATGCTCGGCATTGCGGCGATCCCGGGTTTTTTGATGGGTCTTTTCTTCGTCTTTCATGTTCATCTCCATAGCCTAGCTGGAACACTTGATTTCTCAGCGCACCACGAATCTCTGGCCATACTTTTCCTGGTGAGCAATCAGGTAGGTGTCGAAAAACTCCTGGTCGCTTTCCACCGTCCCCTCGATTCTCCCCGCAATCTCGTCGTCCATCTCACGGCGCACCTTCTCCATATCGAATTCCTGGTCCTCATAAACAATCGTCTTCATCGATTCTCTCCATCTACGGGTGGTATGCACTGTTCAAGACTGGGTCTTTGCCCGTGTCCTGGCCGCTTTCTTCGCTGCCGCGGATCTTCCTTCCTTACCTTTGGTGCGTGCTGCCTCTTTTGCCGCTGCCGAGCGCGAATCGGCACTGCGTTTCGCCACACTTTTCCTGGCGTGGGAGGACAAGGACTTCTTGCTCGCGGCCTTGTGTCCCTCGTGCTTCAAGGCATCCTTGGCCGTTTTGGAACGGCGTGACGACGGCTTGGACTCTTCCTTCGAGGCAGCTTCATCCTGCCGGGCCTTTTTACGTGTCGATGGACTTGCGCTCTTGCCGGCGGGTACCTTGATTCCCGCGCGCCTGGCCTTCGACAGGCCGATGGCGATGGCTTGTTCGGTCGATCGCGCCCCATGCTTTTGCTGGCGTACATGCTCGATCTCTTCACGCACGAAGTCACCCGCCTGAGTACTGGGTGACTTCCCTTCCTGCTTGTCCTTGGCTGCTGCGCGGCGCGCCTTTTGCTCAGGCATGAGGAAACTCCGGAAACCGAAAACCAGTGACTGCCTTTACTATCCCTCGCGCGCCGTGCAAAGGTCGTCAAGGGAATCGGGGCCCGCTTGCCCGGTAACCTCCGGCGATGGCACCGAGGCCGATCAGGGGGGTGCTCGCTGCCGCAAGCGCCGCTGCATCCGGCACGGCCATTGAAAGCGGCACTACCGATAGTGCCTTGTGGGGGAATCCACAACCGTTGATTGCTTCACCTGAGCGCCACGAAAAGAGCTGGCCCATCGCCAAACACCGGTGACAAACCCTCCAATGGATGGCGCTTCACTCTATGATGAACACTCCTCTCGCTGTCCTTGCGATATGTGAATACCATGCGGATTCTCGTTGCCGAAGATGAAGCCAAGGCCCGCCGCTATCTGGCGCAAGGCCTTGGTGAACAGGGCTTCGCGGTCGAGTTGGCCGAAGACGGTCACAGCGCGTTGACCTTGTTGCGCGAGCACGTTTTCGACGTGGTGATACTGGATGTGATGTTGCCGGGGCGAGACGGCTTTGCCATCGTCAAGACGTTGCGCGCCGAAGGCATTCGCACACCGGTGTTGTTTCTCACCGCGCGCGATCATGTAGAGGACCGCGTGCGCGGTTTCGAACTGGGCGGCGACGACTATCTGGTCAAGCCGTTCGCCTTCGCCGAGCTGCTGGCGCGGCTGCAGAACCTGGTACGTCGCTTTGAACCGGCCGCAGGCGCAGCGACCCTCGAGATCGGCGGACTGGTGATCGATGCGCTGCGTCACCAGGTTTCGCGCGACGGACAGACGTTGTCATTGACGCCCAGGGAATATGCCCTGCTGCTGCTGCTCGCCCGCCACCGCGGTCGGGTGCTGTCACGCACCTTGATTGCCGAAAGTGTCTGGGGTGTGTTCTTCGAGACGCAGACCAATGTGGTCGACGTCGCCGTGCGACGGCTGCGTGCCAAACTGGATGCGCCCTTTGCACAACCGATGCTGCACACCGTCCGTGGCGCAGGCTACATGCTGGATTGCGATGCAGAATGAGCGCTGGCAGCGCTGGCGAGCGCCATCGATCGGCGCGCGGCTGACCCTGCTGTACACGGTCATGGCGCTGCTCGCCGTCGCCTTGTTTGCCGGCGTCACCAATTGGAGCCTGTCCACCAATTTCAAGCGCGAGCATGTCCGCTTTCTGCAATCGAAGGTGGCGGAATTGCGCACGGACCTGGAGGAAGCGCACGGTGACCCACACGCGCTGATCGCTGAAATCGCCAATGAAACCGACGAATCGCGCTTTCGGCAATATCAGGCGCGTGTGCTAGACGCGAACGGCAAGGTGCTGGGCGAAACGAAGGGAATGACCACGCTGCTGCCGCTGGCGCTGTTTCCGCCGGCGGGCAGATCGCCCCGGGTCATCGAGCTGCGTGCCCGTTCCCGAGTGTATGCGTTGACCACCGTTCGCCTCGGTGACGGTGAAGGCGCGCCACCGGTGCACCTGCAATTTGCGCTGGACGTGAGCCGCGACGACGCCTTGCTGACGGATTTTCACCGCGCTCTGGCGCTGGCCTTTCTGCTGCTGATTCCACTGCTGGCACTGACCGGACATTGGATCGCGGCGAGGGCGCTGTCGCCGCTGCGCCGGATCAGTGCAGGCACGCGTGCGATCACACCCGCCGACCTTTCCACGCGACTGCCACTGTCGCCGCCGTGGCCCAGCGAGCTGCACGAGTTGGTGCAAGTGTTCAATGCCATGCTCGCGCGGATCGAAGAAGCCTTTTCGCGGCTATCGCGATTTTCCGCCGACCTCGCCCACGAACTGCGCACCCCGCTGGGCAATCTCAGCGGCGAAATCGAGGTGTGCCTGATGCGCCACCGCAGCGCCGAGGACTATCGGTCCGCGTTGGAGTCCGGCCTGGAAGAGTGCCGCAGGCTGAACGTGCTGATCGAGAACCTGCTGTTCATGGCCCATGCCGAACATGCCGAACATGCCTTGCGCTGCGAGTCCTTCGATGCGGCGCAGGCCTGCGCCTGGGTGGTCGCCCAACTGGCCCCCGGCGCCAAGGCGCGCGGGGTCACGATCGAGGTCGAAGGTGCCGCTTCGCTGCACGCCGATCCGCTGCTTTTTCGGCAAGCCGTGGCGAATCTCCTGACCAATGCGATCCGGCACTCGCCCCAGCACAGTGAGATCCGGATCGAGGTACGCAGCGATCAGGATGGTGCCACCATAGTGCAGATACGCGATCACGGCGAAGGCATCGAAGCAGCACACCTTCCGCACCTGTTCGACCGCTTCTACCAGGTCGATGCGGCCCGCCGCCGCGATCCCGGACAAGGTACCGGGCTTGGCCTGTCCATCGTCAAGACCATCGTCGACCTGCATGGCGGCTCGGTCGAAATCCGTAGCATGCCGGGTGTGGAAACGACGGCACTGCTGCGTTTTCCGCCCTCCGCGAGAGTCGCGCAGGGCAGCGTGCCGCGGCCGACATCGATCGATGACGACATCACCTCTCGATGAACGAAGGCCAACGATAACGATGCAGGCGAGTTACATGACAAAACTGTCATGTAACTGATCGCTGGCTGCTCTGCACGCCTCGATAAGCTGGGCCGAATCTCGCCACCGTTGCGGGAGTGCACCGGGAGGTGTTTCGCTCATGTCGCTGCTTCGTGCCGTGTTGTTGGTTGGTCTTGCCGGCCTGGTCATGCCGGCGATGGCCGATCCGGTCACCCTGCCGGCGCGCGCCGTCAGCTACCACCCGCAGACGCGCGCCTGGGCGCAGGTGGAAACCATTGCACCGCTGGTGCTGCGAACCGCGGTGCCGGCTAGCGTGTCGGCACTGCGCGTCATCCCCGGCCAGCGGGTCAAGCCAGGCGAGCGCCTGGCGCGTCTGGGCGGACCACAATTTCTCGGACAACTTGCAGCGGCTCGTGCCCGCCTGCGTGCCGCACAGCATGAGTTCGCCGCCGCGCAAGGCAGTCTCGCCTCGGCAAAGCGCACCTATCCGATCGTGACCAATCGCCAGGCGCTGGCGGCGGCTCAGGCCGCGGCGGCGGCGGCCCGTGGCCGCATGACCGAAGCGCAGGCGATGGCAACCGCCTTGAGCGCGCAGCAGTGGCTGAGCAGTCCGCTGGCCGCCACGGTGAGCGTACTGAGCGCTGCGAAGGGTTCGGTGCTACCGGCGGGTGCGCCGGTCGTGACCCTGCTGCCCCACGGGCAATTGTGGTTGCGTGCCGAATGGTTCGGCCACGCATCGATGCCACCGTCTACGACCGGACACTTCATGCCGGCGAGCGGTGATCCTCCGATTCCGGTGCACCTGGTCGCCGATTTGCCCGAGCGCGCCGCGAATGGTGCGCGCGTGCTGAACTTCACCGCGAGCGGGCCGGTTGCGTGGCAGGCCGGCGAAACCGGCGAGCTGGTCCTCGACGGCGCGCCAAGGGCGGCGGTGGCGGTGCCCGCCGGCGCGCTCGTGCTGGATGCCGGGAAGTGGTACGTGATGACCGATATCAACGGCAAACTGGCCGCCCAGCAGGTCACCCCGGGGCCTGCGCAAGGTGCTGACACGCTGATCACCGCAGGGCTCAAGCCGGGTGTGCCGGTGGTGGTGCGCGAGGCCTACCTGCTGTATCACCGCCATCTCTCCGCCAACTACACGTCACCCGACTGATGCGCCTGCCACCGCTGCTGCTGCGTCCCCTGTTGTGGGCGATGGTCTATGCCGGCCTGCTGGCCTACGGTGCGTATGCGCTCTGGCGCATCCCCGCCGAGGTACTGCCGCGTTTCGATTTCCCGCAGATCAGCATCGTGGTCCACGCGCCCGGCTACGCCACGCGGGAAATGGAGTCGCTGGTGGCCCGCCCGATGGAGGGGCAATTGATGGGGCTGCAGGGACTTTCCACGCTGCGCGCAACCCTGGCCCAGGGCACCGCCCAATTTACCGCGCGCTTCGTTCAGGGCAACAATCCGCAACTGGCCCTGCAGGCCGTTTATGGTGCCATCGACCGGGCGCGCAGCAGCCTGCCACCGGGGGTGGCACCGTATGCCGAGATCATGGGCAATGCCATCAACGAAGTGGCTGACTACGGCGTCAGCCTGCCCGCCAACGTGCCGGCCTGGCAGGCCGAGACCGCCATCCGGACCCATGTGCTGCCCGCGCTGCGGGCGCTGCCCGGCGTGCAACGGGTGGAACTGTTTGGCGCCGGCGCGCCGACCTTGTGGATCCAGCCCAATCCCGCAAAATTGATCCAGCACCATGTCGGCATCGACGCATTGGCGCGCGCAGTCGGCCATGCGGTGGTGCTGGCACCGGCCGGGCGGCTCGCGCTGGGTCATCAGAACGTGCTGCTGGAGCTGCGTGACCTGCCGTTGAAGGCCAGTGACGTGCTCGCCATGCCGGTGCCGACACCGACCGGTCCGGTACCGCTGTCGGCGCTGGCGCGAGTGGTGAACACACCACCACCCATCCACTACGGGCTTCAGCTGGACGGCCACCCCGGCCTCGGCCTGATTGTCTTCAAGCAGCCGGGTGCGTCCACCATTCCGGTCAACGACGCGGTGACGCAGGCCATGAACCGGCTGCAGGATCAGCTGCCACACGGTGTGGCATGGGTGCCTGTCTATCGCCAGGCGCATCTGGTTTCGCTGATCGGGAGCGACTTGTCGCGCAACCTGCTGATCGGTGGGGCGCTGGCCATCCTGGTGTTGATGTGGCTGCTCGGCCGTCATCGCGGCGTGAGCGTGCTGGCGTTGAGCATACCGACGGCGATGCTGCTGGCGATCGGCGGGCTCTATGCGATGGGGCAGACCCTGAACCTGATGACCCTGGGTGCGCTTACCCTGGCCGTGGGCCTGTTGGTGGACGATGGCATCATCGTGCTGGAGGCGATCCAGCATCGCTGGGAAAGCGGAACGGCCGGCTGGCCCGGCGTGCGCGCCGGCGTGTCGGACATCGCCGCGGCGGACGTCACCGGCACGCTGACCACGGTGGCCGCCTATTTGCCGCTGCTGGCAGTAACCGGTCTGGCCGGGCTTTTCATGCGGCCGTTCGCGCTGGCGATGGGCCTGGCCTTATTGGCCTCGTTGCTGGTCTCGCTCACCGTGATCCCGCTGGTACTCGGGCGGCGTGGGCACGGCGAACACGTGCCGCCACGCAGTGGCCAGCGCTTCATGGGCATGCTGGCGCGGGGCAACAACCGACTGCTCGATTTTACCCTGCGCCATCCGCGTATCAGCCTGGCCGGGGCTGCCGCCGCGTTTGTCATCTCAATTGCCGTGCTCGTCCTCGTGCCGGTGAATTTCCTGCCGTTGCCCAACGAGGGCGTGTTGCTGGACAGTTTCACGATGGCGCCCGGCACCGCGCTGGATGAAACCATCGTCACCGCCAACCGGATGAGCAAGGCCTTGCTGGCGGACCCCGCCGTGGCCCATGTGTTTGCGCGCATCGGTTCAGCCAGGGACACGGCGTATACCGAGAAGAGCTACGCCGGTGAGATCCAGGTCGTGCTGAAACCCGGCATGGCCGCGGATTCGCTCGACAAGATAGCCGCCCACCTGCACCACATCGCGGCACAGCCCGGGGTGCAGCAGAGCTTCGACACCCCCACCATCGAACGCCTCGGTGAAAGCCTGTCCGGCCTGCCCCAGCCGTTCGAAGTGACGATCTTCGGCAATCACATCAGCACGCTGCGTCACCTGTCGGAAGTCGTCACCGCGCGCCTCAAGACCGTGCCGGCACTGGCCGACATCTTCAACAATGATGGCTACCCCGTGACGTAACTGCAGATCAGCCCACGGCCGGCGGTGCTGCGCAGCGTGTCGCTCACGCCTGCCGAACTGGCCGACCAGTTGGGTCTGCTGCTGCGTGGCCGGGTGCTGGCCAGTGTCCCCGACGGTGCGAGCCATCTCGACCTGTACCTGCGTCAGGCCGATGCGCCTTACCTCGACCTGTCCGCACTCGGACGTGAGCCTGTCGCCACGCCACATGGCTGGGTGCCGTTGTCCCGGCTGGCGTCGCTGAAGCTGCAGGTGGAGCCCAACCAGCTTGAGCACTTCAATGGTGAGCGAGCCTTGAACATTCTTGCCACCCCACGCGGCGCGCTGGGCAGCACCATTGCCGATGCCAAGGCCGCCCTGTCCGGCCTGAAGCTGCCGCACGGCTACCGCATCAGCAGCTTCGGCGGCATGTATCCGGAGCTGATCCATACCGCCGAGGCGATGGGTGTGGCCGTTGTTGTCGCCCTGTTCCTGACCCTCGGCCTTCTCGCCTTGCAGTTCGGCGGTCTGCGACTGCCCTTGATTTTGTTGCTGCAGGCGCCGCTGGCGTTCACCGGGGGGGCGCTGGCGCTGGCCATTTCCGGGGTGGGGCTCAATGCCACCGGCCTGATCGGTCTGCTTACCCTGGTCGGGGTCAGCCTGAATCACGGCATCGTATTGCTGGCGTATGTCCGGGCGCATGAAAAGCAAGGCATGGCACCGGACGAGGCGGTGCGTCGGGCCGTGCACGAACGGCTGCGTCCGATCGTGCTCACCACGCTCACGGCCTCCCTCGGCATGTTGCCGACGGCGCTGGGGTTCGGCGCCGGCGCGGCGCCCGAGCAAGGGCTGGCGATTGTCGTGCTCGGTGGCGTGCTGTGGAGCGCGATGCTGTCCACCAACCTGTTGCCGGCCTTGTATCTGCGCTGGGGGCACCGGTCATGAAACATCCTGATTCCCCGCATCTTGCATTCTCACTTCCGCATACCCTTTTTGTGGCTGCGCTTAGCCAGATTTCGCTTGACCCCCACAGCTCGAGGGTGGCCATTTCACGCGCGCACATCGGCGTAGGGCGACCGCCCGCCGGCCCTGCCCGGAGCGTCATGGCGAAGCGCGGCGGGCGGTGCCCGCCCTACGCGGCGGAAGAGAACCTGCCTCCCGATGCCCCGCATGCTGCATCCTCACTTCCGCGATTCCGTATCAGGTGGCCGTTTGCGGCCGCGACCCGCCATGTTTTGCTCAAGCCCACCGATCGAGGATGGCCGTCTCAAGCCATACTCCAAACGCGGATGCCTCGGATGGGTGATCAGGTGAAACGTTGCCTGATGCTTGCCGTTGCCCTGTCGCTGGCCGGTTGCGCGACCTATAGTCCGCTGCCGCTGACCACCCAGGCGCACGCGCCACACGATCCGGCCAGTATCAAGGTCGACGCGTCGACGATGTCGTTGCCGCCGTTGCGCCATCACGTGTTCGATCCACGTCATGGGCTGGACATGACGGATGTCGCGATGTTGGCGGTGGTCAACAATCCGCAGTTGAAGCTGGCCCGCGACGAACGCGGCATCGGCCATGCGCAAGCCTTCGCCGCGCGGCTGCTGCCGGATCCGGTGCTGGATCTGGCGCGTGGATATCCGACCGGGGGACCGGCGGTGACGACATCCTACGGTCTTGGCCTGTCCTACGACATCGGCGCGCTGCTGACACACGGGCTCAGCAAACGCGCTGCCAACGCATCGGCGTGCCAGGTCGACCTGAATGTGCTGTGGCAGGAGTGGCAAGTGGTGGGGGCGTCGCGCCAACTGTTCGTGCGCAACCGCTATGAGGCAAGAATGCTCGCCCTGCTGCGCAAAGAGGCCGCGCTGCGCGAGAAGCACCATGCGCTGCTGGTGCAGGCGCAGGCACACGGCGACGTGTCGTTGACTGCGATCGGTGCCGACCTGGACAGCTTGCAGGCGGTGCAGCTGCGCCGCAACCGGATGGAGCGTCAATTGCTGAAGACACGCCAGGCCTTGAATGCGCTGCTCGGTCTCTCGCCGCAGGCGCGCCTCACGCTGGTGGGTTCCGACACGCTGCCTGTCATCGACGCCGCACAACTGGCCAGCGACATCGCGGCACTGCCACGTCGGCGCCCCGATCTGCTGGCACTGGCGGCGGGGTATCGAAGCGCGGACGCGCGCTACCGCAAAGCCATCTGGCAACAGTTTCCCGCCATCAACGTCGGTTTCACCCGGGCCCGGGACACCGATGCCATCGGTACCCGAGGCTTCCAGGTCTCACTGAGCTTGCCGCTGTTCAATCGCAACCGTGGCCACATCTCCATCGCCAAGGCCACACGCCAGAAGTTGCACGACGCCTACAGCGTCCGCCTGTTGAACGCACGACACGATGTCGAGCGGATTGTGCAGGATCAGTCCCTGCTCGAGCGGCAACGCGTCGAACTCCAGCAGGGCGTCACCTTCAGCGACAGCACGCTCGCGCATGAGCGCGCGGTCGCTGCAGCAGGTGATGTTTCCGCGGCAGAACAACTTCAGCTGGAAGCGAACGGCTTCGCCCGCCGCCTTGAGCTGCTGGGTATTGACGAGAGCCTGCTTGAGCAACAGGTCGCGCTACGGACGCTGGTGGGCTGGACCTCGCCTGTAACCGGCGTGGCGTCGTCACCTCGATAGGTGCCGTACCCGCACGGCAACGCAAGGGTATTCACCTAGGAGCGTGGGCCGTAGAAATCTTCGGGCTGCGATTGTGCTCTCATCCATAGGCTGAGTCTCTCGTCAGGCTTGCATAGAACCCCTATGCGCTCCTTCCGATAGACCCATTCTATGGCGATAGCGCAATCTCGCTATCCAAAGGTTCTACGGCCCAAGCTCCTAGCCCGCGAATGGTATGACGCCAGCCGGGCGAACGGCCTGTCCACAGTGCAAGCCCGGGTCTGCCGTTTGCGAACACGGGATCAGCGTTACTTCATGTATTTCTGAATCACCTCGATCAGCTCGCTGGCACCCTTGGCTCGCTGGTCGGGATTCGTGATCCCCGGATCGGTCACGTGAAACCGGATGTGGTCCACGACCACCTCGCCCATCAGTCCGTTGATCGCCCCGCGTACCGCAGCGATCTGCCGCATGATCTCCGCGCAATCCTTTTCCCGAATGAAGGCCCTTTCGATACCCTCGACCTGGCCCTTGATGCGATGTACGCGATCGAGCAGCTTGGAATGGTCGTGCGCCAAATGTGTCATCGGGTTTTCCCTGCCTTTCCTTCGTCAAAACATACGCAATGGTATGTAGGCAAGACCGCCGACCGCAATGGCGCAATTGTCGCACCCCGGCCAACCCCCCGGTCTCAAAAAAATACAGATTCTGCCGTTACGAGGATCCAAATTGGAGCCGCGGCAAGCCACTTTCCCGGAGCGTGAATCAGCTGGCGCGATGAGCCTCACGGGAGCCCAGCTGGCACGGTACCGTCGCACATTGACCCGCCACCGCATGATCGGTCTGGATCGTGGTGTGGCTGATCGCAAAGCGCTCATGCAACATGGTCTCGAGCCCACGGCGCACGTCATGACAGTCGACCCCATGCTCGACAAATACATGCGCCGACAGCGCAGGCATCCCCGAGGTCACCTCCCAGACGTGCAGGTCATCGATCCGGGTAATCGCCGGCGTCGCAAGAATCGCCGCACCGATCATGTCGGGATCGATGCCGCGCGGCGCCGCCTGCAGAAAGATGCGGGCTGACTCCCGCACCAGGCTGATACCCGCTTTCAGCATCAGTCCGGCCACCACCAGCGCGGCGATGGAGTCCACCCGATTCCACCCCGTCCACCAGATGATTGCGCCGGCCACCGCGGTGGCGATGAAGGCATAGAGATCGGTGAGAATGTGCTGGAAGCTGCCTTGCACATTCAGGCTTTGCCGATTGGCCTTGCCCATCGCCCAGACAGCAAGCAGGTTGACACCGATACCCAGCACCGCGACCACGGTAACCAGCATACCTTGCACCACCGGCGGATTGAGCAGTCGGCTGACGGCTTCAACCATAAACCACGCCGACAGCAGCAGCAGGGTAAGGCCATTGGCTTGTGCACTCAGGATCTCGACCCGCTTGAGCCCGAACGTGTAACTGCCACCGGGCGGACGCCTGGCCAGACGCATGGCCAGCAGCGCCAGGCCGATCGAACCGACGTCGGTAAGCATGTGTCCTGCGTCGGAAATCAACGCCAGCGACTTCGCCATGATGCCGACCACTACCTCCACCAGCATGAAGCCCAACAACAGCAGCAGCGCCAGGCTCAGGTAACGCGTGTCGGCGTCCCTGGCCACGGCATGGCTGTGGTCATGATGGTGGTCGTGTAGGTGCTGCTGCGCGTGGCTTGTTTTCATGGCGGACTCCGCTGCGGCAGCCACGATACGTGAGGAACCGGGTGTTATGACATCACATGAAAAAGTGGCCCGTCGCTGCAGGGGACATGTGGCTGAAACATCGCCTCAACGCGCTGTGTCATCATTTTTCACAAGCCTTGATGGCATGACGACGAGTTGACACAGCTTATGAACCGGCTACCCCTCCCCCACACCCTGGCCATCACCCAGGCCCTGATGGCAGCGGCGTTGTTTGGAGCCAGCACACCGCTTGCCAAGCTGCTGCTTGGCAGCATGTCGCCCTTGCTGCTGGCCGGATTGCTCTACGCCGGATCGGGTATCGGACTGTCGTTCTGGCTGATGTTGCGCAAGCTGCGCCGAGGACCCAGGGGCGACGCCGCGCTGACCCGGGCCGACGTGCCGTGGATGGGGGGCGCGGTGCTGTTCGGCGGCGTGTTCGGGCCGATCCTGCTGATGCTCGGACTGGCGCTGACGCCCGCATCGACGGCGTCGTTATTGCTCAACCTCGAGGCGGTCCTGACCGCGATCATCGCCTGGGTGGTGTTCCGCGAAAACGTCGATCGCCGCGTGTTTCTGGGCATGCTGGCGATTGTCGCCGGCAGCGTGCTGCTTTCATGGCGTGGCGGGCACGCCAGTGAGTTGCCATGGGGCGCACTGGCCATCGCCGGCGCCTGCCTGTGCTGGGCCATCGACAACAATCTCACCCGTCAGGTATCGGCCAGCGATCCGGTACAGATCGCCGCGATCAAGGGTGGCGTGGCCGGTGCGATAACCCTCACGCTCGCCCTGCTCATGGGCTATCGACTGCCCGCCGCCCTGCCCCTGCTGGCCACCGGACTGCTGGGCTTCGCCGGCTACGGGGTCAGCCTGGCGCTGTTCGTGCTGGCCTTGCGCGGTTTGGGCTCCGCCCGCACCGGTGCCTATTTTTCGACCGCGCCGTTTGTCGGTGCGATCATTTCACTGCTCCTGTTCGGCGAGCATCCGGGCCTCACGTTCTGGCTTGCCGGTGGCCTGATGTCCTGCGGCGTCTGGCTGCATGTCAGTGAGCGGCACGCCCACGAACATCAGCACGAAGCCCTGGCACACAGCCATCGCCATCGCCACGATGCGCATCACCAGCACACTCATGACTGTCCATGGGACGGCAGGGAACCACACAGCCACCCGCATGTGCACGAGCCCCTGACCCACAGCCATGCACACTATCCCGACATCCACCATCGACATCGACACCATCGTGGGAAGTAGTACGGTACAGCGCGTCACTGACCTTCCTGCACTGGCCGCTGCATCCTCCGGCTCAAAGTCACAAATTTCGGTTCTCATTTCGGTTGAAACGAGAAGCACTGCCCGCACGTGCTCGCGACATCATCTCAACGCGGGTTATGGGCGAGACGGTTATGGATCGCGGTGGCCGCGATAGCGGCATGAGCCATACCCACCGACATCTGATTGAGAGCCCTGACCAGATCGCCCGCCGCGTACAGTCCGGGAACACTGGTTTGTTGGTGTTCATCGACGATCAGTTCCCCCAATTCGTCACAGCGGGCACCCATATCCGTAGCCAGTCCGGATTGAGGCTGGCTGCCAAGCATCGGGTAGATCGTGTCGAATGTACTCTGCACCTTCCCGGCGAAGTGAATTGCCACCTTGTGCGATTTGGCCAGTTCAATTCGCACCGGTGCCTGTTCCAGGATCTTGATATCTGCAGCTTGCAGGCATGCCAATTTCGCCGGTGGCAGGGGAGCCTCGTCCGCTGCCAGCATCAACGTCACTCGGGAAGTATAAGTGCGCAGGAAAAGCGCATGCCCAGGCGCGGAGGCCGTGGTTCCTATCAATCCCACATTCCGATCCAGTACCTCATAGCCGTCACAGATGGGACACCAGCGAATTTGTCCCGCCAACGTGCCGTTGCGGAGATCCGCCGGAGCGGCAAGTTTATGCTGGCGGTCCACTACGCCAGTCGCCAGCAAAACAGTTGTTGCGCTGACGCTGTTCGAACCGATGCGGGCCGTGAAACACGTTCCCCTGGACAACCCTTCAACCCTGCCCTTGCGCGATAAAACAGGGTATTGGGACATCTGCTCCCGTAAACGTCGCAATAAGTCGATGCCACTTATGCCTTGCGGAAAGCCGGGATAATTATGTGTCGTCGGAATCAGTTCTGCGCGGCTCTGGCCGGCGTCGACCAGCATCACGTTACGGCGAAAGCGCGCTAAATAGAGCGCCGCCGTAAGTCCGGCTGGGCCGGCACCGACAATCAGACAGTCGAATGGGCGTGCACTCATCAAAATTCCTCACTGAGCCGATGATGGATGTCGCAAACTCGGTGACGCAATACACTTCGCGTCACCGAGTACCGAGCTGGGCCCGGCTCGTTCAACTCGCCTCGCTTGCGAGCTGACCTGGCGGTGTGCCGGCATGGAGGAGTCCGGCAGCCGACAGCAAGTCTTCTATTTCCGACGCAGATATTTCCACAGTGCGGCGATGGCCAGAACCACCAGGATGATGATCAGAATCCATCCAAGGCCCATGCCCCACATGCCCATCCCACTCATTCCGCTGTTCATCACGACTCTCCTGCAGAAACCGCCTTCGCGGCATGGTTGATCTCTGTACTACTCGATAGCCGATCAAGATCCGGTCAAATCGACGTATGCTTCGGCCCGATTGCAGGATTTCTCGATCTGAGGTTGTTCTAGATTTTTCTCTAAGCGGGCCACAGGCAGGAAACCGCCTTTTAGCCCGGTAACATCATGAGCTCACGCAAGCGCTCGGTAACCGATGAGCTGTTCAGCAGCCTGTTGGCGAACTACTTACAACGAGCGTCGATGAAACCATCACCGAGCTGGCCGCAGACATTGAGTCCTGGGTGGAGAGCATCAGCGCCTTTGCCCCTGGCCATCCGGCATGGATAAGGCCACTTCTGACGCTGACTCCTGACGATACCTATGGAGGGATGTAGAGCATCTATCCTGCCAGCGATTGCAAGATGGCGCAGGTCGCGCGCGTGTCGTGGTGGCAGGTTTCGATCATGCCTCGCAACTCGGTGGCCAGCGCCGCCAGTTCGCGCTGCTTGGCTTCCACCTGTGCCAGATGCATTCGTGCCACGCCATCGACCTGCTTGCACGACAGTTCCGTGCGTGAGGCGAGCGTGAGCAGACTACGGATTTCTTCGAGGCTGAAACCGAGTGCGCGGCTGCGCACAACGAAACGCAGGCGCTCGACATCGCTGTCGCGGTAGTCACGGTAACCCGCTTTCGAGCGCACCGGTGGCGGCAGCAAGCCGATGCGTTCGTAGTAGCGCACGGTTTCCAAATGGCAGCCGGTGGCCTTTGCCAGATCGCTGATGCGCACGGCGGTTGACTCCGTAGTAGCTACAGACTTTAGTCTACACCGCCCACTGCAGGAGAGTTCAAGGGATGGCATGTTGCGACTGTGAATCGACCGGCCAAGGGCTGGCTCGCTCTGCGGCCCGGTCCCGCGTGTTGTGGACGGTATTGGGTATTGACTTGGCGATCTTTGTAGGCCAATTCCCAGCGGGGCCTTGGGCTGACTCGACCGCACTGCAGGTGGACTCCGTGGACAGTCTCGGCGATGCGCCGGTGTATGCACCCAGGCTCTGGGCAGCGATGGGACAGGCCGCTGCGGTAGCTGGCGAGACCCGCCTTGGTGAAAGGTGGCAGCATCCAGCTCCTGTTCGCGGGGGCGTAATCGTCGAAGTCAGGCGAAAGCTCGTGGTGGGTGCCGCACCTCTGGCGGGTGTGATGGCTATCACTGCCCTCACGCAATGACGTCATCGGCAACGCCTGCGTTTTGCTGACCACGACACTGAAGGCACGGAGTGGTTTGACATGGCTCGATCTGGTTTTTGGCGCTTTGCTGGCCTTACTCTTTGCGCGAACGGGTATCGACGTCCTGAGAACCGTACGGCCGCAGTTCCGCTCGCATCCGTCGCACGTCCTTTGAGCTTCTTGTTGCCGCCAAATCCATGCGTGGCTATCCTTCAAAAATGATAATGACACGCATTCGCAGAAGTTTACGCAACCTTTCTGTCGCCGTCCTCCTGCTGTGGGGCATGTCGGCGTGGCCAGCACGGGCCGAGGATGTCACTTCTACTGTCCCGCAGACATGGCAAATGCTGGACTACCTGGCGACCGACTACGCCGGTGCGGTGAAGGATGGCGCCGTGATCAGCACATCCGAGTACGCTGAAATGCGGGAGTTCACGGCGACGGCCCGGTCGCGTATCGGCACCTTGAAACCGACCGCAGCCACGCCCGCACTCATGCACCAGGCCAATGCCTTGGTGATCGCCGTGGATGCCAAGGCCGCACCCGCCCAGGTGGCGACGCAGGCGCATGCGCTGGCCGATGCATTATTGCAGGCGTACCCGGTACCGACCGCACCGAAACATACACCCGACCTGGCACGTGGCGCAGCGCTCTATCAAAACCAGTGCGCTGCCTGTCATGGTGCCACCGGACACGGTGATGGGCCTGCTGGCCTGCAGTTGTCTCCTCGACCGGTGAACTTCACCGATCAGACGCGGGCGGATCAGCGCAGCACGCTGTCGTTGTACGAGGTGATCAGCCAGGGCGTGGAGGGCACGCCGATGGCGAGCTACGCGCAGCAATTCCCTTCCGATGATCGTTGGGCGCTGGCGTACTACGTGGGTTCACTGGCTTACACCAAGGAAGCGGTCACCGGTGGCGAGACCTGGCAACACGACACCGCCGCACGGGCGCAAATCGCCGACTTGAAGGAGCTTTCCCGCACGCGTGTCGCCCAGCTAACACCCACTCTCGGTGTAGAGCGTGCCCGGACGATCGTGGGTTATCTACGAGCTCACCCAGATGTCATCCAGCAGCAGGCCTTGGCCGGCATTCCCCTGGCTCGGGCGCGGCTCGCGGCAAGCCTGACGGCTTACCGTGCCGGTGCCAAGACGCACGCCACCCAACTGGCATTGTCCGCCTACCTGGATGGTGTGGAACCGGTCGAACCGCAACTCAATACACGCAACAGCGCACTGCGCGCCCAGCTCGAAACGGCGATGGGCGCCTATCGCACGGCGCTGACGAGCAGCGCTCCCGTAGCGTCGGTGATGAAACAGGCTGATGCCGTTGATGGTCTGTTGGTACGCGCCCAGGAAGTCACCACCGATGCGGCGGGCGATGCGACCGCGACCTTCGTGGGAGCCTTCACCATTCTGGTTCGCGAGGGTCTGGAGGCCCTGCTGGTCGTGGTCGCGCTGCTTGCTTTCCTGCGCAAGGCCGCACGACCCGACGCGCTGCGCTACGTACATGCGGGCTGGATCCTTGCTCTGGTTGCTGGCGGTGTCACCTGGGCGATCGCCAGCTACGCGATCTCCATCAGCGGTGCCGGTCGTGAATTGACGGAAGGGCTGTCGTCGCTGTTTGCGGCGTTGGTGCTGCTAGGGGTCGGTCTGTGGATGCACCAGAAGAGTATTGGCGGTCGCTGGCAGGCGTACCTAAAGGAAAAGATGGCGGCCGCGCTTAGCCGACGTTCGGCATGGTTCCTGTTCGGACTGGCGTTCATCTCGGTGTACCGCGAGGTGTTCGAGAGCATCCTGTTCTACGCCGCACTGTGGAACGACGGCCAGGAGGTCTGGCTACTCGGCGGCATAGCCGCCGGGGCGGCCGTACTTGGGCTGATCGCCTGGGTGCTGCTGCGCACCAGCCGGCGACTACCGGTCGGCACGTTCTTCTCCGCCAGTTCGGCGCTGATTGCCGTGCTCGCCGTGGTGCTGACCGGCAAAGGCGTCGCTGCCCTGCAGGAGGCCGGTTGGGTCGCTGTGAGCGTTGCGCCCGTGCCGCATATCGAACTGCTGGGTATCTATCCGACGTGGCAATCCTTGCTGGCCCAGTTGACGATTCTGGTGCTGCTGGCGGTCGGATTCGTGGTCAATATCCGTCGCGGCCGTCAACCATCGGCGTCACCCACCACGGCCAGGAAAATTCTCCCTGATGCAGACTGAAGGCGGTAGGACATGAGTGACTGCGGCTGCCATGCGCAAGCGACCAATGAAGCGGAACGCAGAATCCTGCGCATCGCCTTGGGACTCAATGCCACGATGTTCGTGGTCGGCATTGTCGCCGGGCTGATCGCCCAGTCGATGGGCCTGATGGCCGATTCGATGGATATGCTGGCCGACGCGTGTGTCTACGGTATCGGTCTGGTGGCATGGACGCGTAGCGCGAGCTTCAAGGCCTCCGCCGCACAACTGAGTGGGATGCTGTTGCTGATCCTGGGCTTCGGCGTCTTAGTTGGTGTGGCATGGCACATAGTGAACGGCAGCCACCCTGAAGGTTTCTGGATGATGGGCATCGCCTTCGTCGCTCTGGTAGTCAACACCACAGTTTTGCGGTTGCTGGGGCGTTTCCGCGATGGCGAGGTTCACCTGCGCGCTACCTGGCTGTTTACACGGGTCGACGTCATCGCGAATGGCGCGGTGATATTGTCGGGTGTCTTGGTGCTTCTGCTGCACAGTTCCGTGCCCGATCTAATCATAGGCGCGGCCATCGCGGCCTATGTGCTCAAAGAGTCCGTGGGCATTCTTCGCGAGGCGCAGGAGGCACGAGTCACCGCTACGGCGATCACCAAGCCATGACGTCCCTCACCGCGTGGATCGGCACGGTCGTGTACGGCTGGGATCTTCGCCTGTTCCAGGCTATCCATCCGACGGTACCGCCGTCACCGGTCATGCTTAACTTGGCGCGCGCCTTCGCCGATGGACCGTTGTTGCTGACCGCAGGCATCCTTGGGCTGATGCTGGTGCGATCCCGATGGTCGATGCGCGCTACCGCTCTGAAGGCACTGGTTGCCGCTACGGTGGCCCTGATCGGAAACGCGCTCATCAGCCTGGTGTGGGACAGAGCACGCCCATTCGTGGCTGGTGTGGGCCATGCGTGGATTACCCATGCAGCCACCGGCAGTTTCCCCAGCGATCACTTGACTGCACAGTGGGTGAGCGCTGGCATACTCTTGCTGGATCCACGCACGCGGCGCTGGGGTATGGCTGTCGCAATTCTCGGTCTGCCGATGGCATGGGCCCGCATCTACTTGGGCGTGCATTACCCCGGTGACATGATGGGAGCGTTTGTCATTGCTGCGTTGGCCACCCTGAGTGGCTGGATCGTACGCCATCGTCGAACCGACTGCGTCTCCAACACTTCCATGACGCCGCAAGCCTGAAGGTTTGACTATCCGTTGGCATGGTGTTCCTCGCGGGATTCAAACGCGCAGTTCGCTGATGCGGCCCGACCGATCGCGGCGTGATCGGTCTGCAACGTGGTGTGTGTGATGTCGAAGCGATCATGCAGCATCGCCTCGACAGTGCGCCGCACATCGTGGCAGTCGATGTCGTGGTTCACATAGATGTGCCCCGATAGCGCGGGCATCCCGGACGTCACCTATGATTCTGAGCAACGTGCCGGCGAACTGATTGGAGCCAAAAGCGAGGTCCTCAAGCTGCATGCTCAGTTGCGGCGCACCGAAGAGGAGCGCGATATCTTAAAAAAGACCGCAAGGTACTTTGCTCAGCAGCCGAGTGAAGTACCTGTTCATCAATGAGCATCGCCACGAATACCAAGGTCGCCACCATGTGTCGTGTCCTGCACGCGTCCCGCAGTGGCTTTTATGCATGGCTGCATCAACCGTTGTCCG
>SCSE01000058.1 GCA_004298015.1 Rhodanobacter sp. | reverse complement strand
CGGCGGGTACTCGGCGTCCCACTTCGCCTCGAACTCGGTGAGCCGCTGCTCGGCCTCCTCGACGGTGGCGCAGGCATAGATGCGCTTGAGGTCGGCCGCCACTTCCGCCCGCCGTTTCCAGGATACGTAGTTCAGGCTGTGCCGCACCATGTGCACGATGCACAGCTGCACGGTGGTGAGCGGAAACACAACATACGGTAAAACAGACGCTGATCGTAGTGAAGCTGTCTCGATGCAACGTGTTCTGAGATATATCGACGAAGGGAGGCTAATAAGCCTCGAAAGTTGGCTTGATGACCTAAGTGCAGTCTGATTTTTCTTGACTCGTAGCCAAACGACGCCCCCCCGCTTTCAGTAGCGGGCCAGTTAGTTACCTCCGCCCCCTTTGATCGCGCCCGCAAATGGTGATTCCGATTCTCTAAGCAAAAAGATCGGGCTGGTCGTCTGAAGAATCTCGATCGCCGTCACTCAATTCCTTCCCAGCACTGCGGCCTTCCGCCTGTGCACTGACCGCCATTGCGTAGCCCTTGGCGAAAATGGCAAGCATCTCATTTCTTTCACCCTCGCTAAGCGAGGCGATTGAGGACGTATCCAGCACCTGCAGACCACGCCCCTTCTTTGGAATTGGCTCACTACAGATAACCAGGCTAAGAGAAGCATCATCTATGTCAGGGTCCTGCGCAAAGACCTCCCGAATCATGGTGACGAACAGACGCAGACGAGCCTCATCGAAACGATTTGTCTTCCAAAAAATAAACCACGGAAGAAAAGATTGACCACCCCCGAAGTAGATTAAAGGTGGATTGACTAGAACGCGAAGATCTCGACCTATGGGATAGCTCCGAGGGGCAATCTCACTCACAAATTCTATAGCGGCTCGACTCTCAAACACCCTTAGTAGCGGAAGGATTTCCAAGTAATTCCTCCTCGCCAACGGGTGCCTCATTTTTTGCGCAGCCAATTCAATTTGCTCGTAAGGGGCCCCGCGACTTAACAGGTCATAGGTAAGTTTGTAGAGGTTTTCGTAGCTAAACGGAGGCGCACTATTTGCAAGCGCCAGAAGGTGCTTAGCTATTTTTTGCGGGTCGGGGAACCATATGCCCGCCGCGTGCTGAATTGAGGGTACTTTTACTTTGTTCACTTCAATCCTTCCTATTGGACTGAAAATTGCCCTTCCGGCTTTGAATAGAAACCAATCATCAAATCGTCGTTGATGAGCATTCCCGGATTTATGGCGGCAGAGTGGTTCCACACTTGGTCCCACGGGCCACCCAACTCATGACTCAACTCGACCAGATCTCCTGCTCTAAGCTGACTGTAGAAGTCAGCCACTCTTGAAAGGAGTGCCCTCGATTCGTCATCGAAGTCATATTCTGCGATAACTTGTTTACCTGTTTTCCGGTCTAGCCTCAACGCACGCCTATCGATTGGTTGCTTATCGAATTCTTTGAACTCACGATACACATGTTGAAGAACAGGGCCTAAAGGCCACGCTTCAAATCCTTGTTTAACCAATGGTCTCTTCAACTGTATCAATGACCAGACGTGACAAAAGTAGATGATCTTTTGCAGCGCCAGATTGGTTATTGGCCGTTTCTTTTCAGCACAGAAATCGAGAACGAAGTTCGCCACCGCTCGACCGTCGTAACTCATGCTCCTCTCCCTTGAGCACCAACAACATTAGGCGTTAGCCGCACTTCGAATACCCACAATTCAAACACGTCTGACAGCCATCCATCAGCACCAGCGCCTGCGTATTGCACTTCTGGCACAGCGTCGCCCCCTTCGGGAAGCCCGACGACTCGGCGGCATCGCCACCCTCACCCCGACCCTCTCCCGCCCCGGCCGCAGAGGGTGTAGAGGCCTTCTTCGCCCCGGCCGCCTCATACGCCTTGCGCTTCTCGGCCACCAGCTGGCGGGTCGCTTCGTCCATCTCCGGGTCGTGGATCAGGCCGATGTTTTTCATGTGCTGCTCGACCACGGTGCCGATCTCGGCCACGATGCTGGGCATGTAGACGCCGCCGGCCTTGAAGTAGCCGCCGCGGGGGTCGAACACGGCTTTGAGCTCTTCGACGATGAAGGTGACGTCGCCGCCCTTGCGGAACACGGCGGACAGGATGCGGGTGAGCGCCACGATCCACTGGAAGTGGTCCATGTTTTTCGAGTTGATGAAAATCTCGAACGGGCGGCGCAGCTCGTGCGGGGTGCCGGCGTTGAGCACGATGTCGTTGATGGTGACGTACAACGCGTGCTCGAACAGCGGTGACTTGATCTTGAAAGTGGAGCCGACCAGGGTTTCGGGCCGCTCGACACTTTCGTGCATCTGGATCACTTCGGCCTGGCGCGGCTCTTTGGGCGCGGCAGCGGCCTTGGTGGCGGCCACCTTGTCTTCAGGTTTGACCACGGTGTAGCCGGTGATCTTTTTTTCGATCTTGATCGACATGGTGTTCGCTTCTTCGTGTTCGGAATAAGGGGTGCGCCGTGGCCGCGGCACGCCGGGTAAAAGATCCGGCCCGGCGCACGGCCGGGCCGGATACGGTGTCGCTTACTTCTTTTTGGTGGCGGACTTTTTGCCGGCACCGGCCTTTTTCACAGCGGGCTTGGCCGACTTCGCGCTCACCTTCTTGCTGGCAGTGGACCTCTTGGCCGTCTTGGCGACAGCTTTCGTGTTTACACCTTTTTTGGTGCTTGCACCCTTTTTGGTGTTTACACCCTTTTTGGTGCTGGCGGACTTCTTGACGGCCGCCTTTTTTGGTACGGCTTTTTTACTGGCCGCTTTCTTGCTGCTGACCTTGCTAACGGCTTTTTTCGCGACTTTCTTGACCGCGGCTTTCTTCACGGCCTTCTTCGGCGCTGCCTTCTTGGCGGCAGCCTTTTTCACCGCTTTCTTCGGCGCGGCCTTTTTGGCCACCGCTTTCTTCACGGCTTTTTTCGGTGTGGCTTTCTTCACGGCTTTCTTGGCGGCAACCTTCTTCGGCGCCGCTTTCTTGGCGGCAGCCTTCTTGGGTGCGGCCTTCTTCACGGCCTTTTTGGCAGCAGCCTTCTTCGGTGCGGCTTTCTTCACCGCCTTCTTGGCAGCGGCTTTCTTCGGTGCAGCTTTCTTCACGGCTTTCTTGGCGGCGGCCTTCTTCGGTGCAGCCTTCGCGGCGGCCGCCGGCGTTGCGGCCGGCTTCGGCTTTTTCGCCGCCGGCTTCTTTTTCGCCGGCTTCGGTGCGCTCACCACCGGCGCCGGTATTGCCGGAACGGCAACGGCCGGAACTTCGGTGGTGGTCGGTGCGTCGCTACTGGTTGCTTCGAGTTCGGTGTCGATGGACATGTGGGGTTCCCCTCCGATGATTGTCAGAAACTGCTGTAAGCCCCCGGCAAACCTGGCGTGACCGCCGCTAGAACTTGCCGTAATAGCCTTCCTTCAAGGCATCGAAGAGATTGGCGGCGGAGTGCATTTCGCCGTCGTACTCCACCTGCTCGTTGCCTTTCAGTTCGACAACGCTACCGTCTTCCAACTCGAAGCGGTAGAGGGTGCTTTCAAGATCGGAATCCTTGACCAGCACACCCTGGAACGCGGCGGGGTTGAAACGGAACGTGGTGCACCCCTTCAAGCCCTGTTTGTAGGCGTAGAAGTAGATGTCTTTGAAGTCTTCGTAGGGGTATTCGGTGGGCACGTTCGCGGTCTTGGAGATCGACGAGTCGATCCACTTCTGCGAGGCGGCTTGGATGTCGACATGCTGCTTCGGGCTGATGTCGTCGGCTGCGACAAAGTAGTCCGGCAGCTGCTGGGCAGTGTCGTCGGTGTAGGCCTTGGCATCGGCGTTGATCAGGGCGCGGTAGGCCAGCAGCTCGAAGCTGAGCACTTCGACTTTTTCCTTGGACTTCTTGCCCTCGCGGATCACGTTGCGCGAATAGCTGTGGGCAAAGCTGGGCTCGATGCCGTTGCTGGCGTTGTTGGCCAGCGACAGCGAGATGGTGCCGGTGGGGGCAATCGAGCTGTGGTGGGTGAAGCGCGCGCCGGTTTCGGCCAATTCGGCCACCAGGTTCGGCGCCACCGTGGCAATGCGCTGCATGTAGCGGCTGTATGTGGCGTGCAGCACGCGGCCGGGGATGCTGTCGCCGATCTTGTAACCGTCGGCAACCATCTCCGGACGCTTGCGCAGCATGTCGCCGGTGACGGTGAAGTCCTGCGCCAGGATCGGCGCCGGGCCTTTTTCTTTGGCCAGCTCAAGCGCCATTTCCCAGCCGGCTACGGCCATCTCGCGCGATACCTGTTCGGTGAAGGCGATCGCCTCGGCGCCGCCGTAACGGTGCTTGAGCATGGTGACGGTGGAGCCCAGACCGAGGAAGCCCATGCCGTGACGGCGCTTGGACTCGATCTCCTTGCGCTGCTGCGGCAACGGCAGGCCGTTGATCTCGACCACGTTGTCAAGCATGCGGGTGAACACCTTGACCACCTCGCGGTACTCATCCCAGTCGAAGCGTGCCTTGGGCCCGAACGGATCGCGCACGAAGCTGGTGAGGTTGACCGAACCGAGCAGGCACGAGCCGTACGGCGGTAACGGTTGTTCGCCACACTGCCCAGTGACCAAGCCGTTGAAGATCACCGCGTTGTGATCCGGCTGCGTCGTGTCATACACGGCCTCTTCGCCGACAAACTCGATGCTGGCGATGCGCGAGGCGAAGCGCTGCGTCTTGAGCAACGCCTTGCCTTCCCTCCAGTCGAGGTAACGTTGCGACTTGGTGGGCAGAAGAAAGCCTATTTCACTCATGAAGCGTTCACGCGACTCGCCGTCGATGATCAACTCATGATCGGCGGCGCACGCATAACTGCGCGTTCCGCCATGACCGTCGGGCAATTTGCGCATGCCGCTGGCGCGACGTTGCTTGATCCGGCAGAACACACCGAAGTTGGCCAGCAGCATCTGCACGTCTTTCAGCAGATCCGGTTGGCTGGAGGCCAGACGCACCGAGCAACTCAGGCTACGGCCGGAAACGTTCACCGTGCCATCGCATTGAAACAGGGCGCGCAGATAGCTCTTCACGCAAGTCTCGCTGCCGCGCCAGATCACCTCCGGCACGCGCAACTTGGTCTCCGCACTGAAGCCATAGTGTTCAAGCAATCGAGCCAGCAACACCGAGCGGATAAATACGTTGTTGCGCTCGGGTACCGCCACCGGCGAGACCTTGTATTGACGCAGATCACCCTTGGCCGTATGCGCGATCATCGCGTTGATGACGGTCGCGACGCGATCGGCCAGTGCACGCTCCTCGCCCCACAGGCTGATAATCGCGGCCTGCTGATCCTTGCCACGGTTGGTGAAATGGCCGTCTCCGGCAATCAGGCCCAGCAGCAGACCCAGATCCTCGCTGCCCTGATTGCCGAATTGCCCCTTGCCTGACTGCACCAGCAAGCGGTCGCCGATCGCCAATTCGCGCAGCTTGATCTTGCCTCGTTCAGTGTAGAAATCGTGCCATTGGGTAGCCTTGATCTCGTAGCCGTCCTCGGTGACCACGCGATAGACCGGCGCCTTCGCAGCGGTCATGAACGCCGGCTTGGCGGCGCGGGTTTCGATACCGCGACCTTCCATCTCCAGCGAACGGCGGTCTACCGATACCTCCAGCGCCGCGCCGCAGGCATACAACTCACCGATCGGCACCATGCCATGTTGCGTGGCCAGGCGCGTGTCGGCCGTGACGCACGGGTTGGTCGCGCGAATGTGCTCGCACCACCAGTTGTTGTTCATCTCGTTGACCTTGTCGATCAGGATGAAACCCGGCTCGGCGTAGTCGTAGGTGGACACCATGATCATGTCCCACAGGTGCCGCGCGCGGATATGGCTGTAGATCTTGCAGGCAACTAGGCCGTCTTCGCGGTCGACGTAGTTTTCGTGGGTCGGCCACTCGCGCCAGATCACCTGGGTCGGATCGTTGACATCGATCTCGTGCGCTTCCTTGACGTGCACCGGGAATACCAGCGGCCAGTCCTGGTCGTGCTCGACCGCATCCATGAAACCGTCGGTGATCAGCAGGCTGAGGTTGAACTGGCGCAGCCGGCCGTCTTCGCGCTTGGCGCGAATGAACTCCTTGGCGTCGGGATGACTGATGTCGAAGGTGCCCATCTGCGCACCGCGGCGGCCACCGGCGGACGACACGGTGAAGCACATCTTGTCGTAGATATCCATGAACGACAGCGGCCCGCTGGTGTATGCGCCGGCACCGGAGACGTAGGCGCCGCGCGGACGCAGCGTGCTGAATTCGTAGCCGATGCCGCAGCCGGCCTTCAGCGTCAGGCCGGCCTCGTGCACTTTCTCCAGGATGTCGTCCATCGAGTCGCGGATGGTGCCGGAGACGGTGCAGTTGATGGTGGAGGTGGCCGGCTTGTGCGCCAGCGCGCCGGCGTTGGAGGTGATGCGGCCGGCGGGAATCGCACCGCGGCGCAAGGCCCACAGGAAGCGCTCGTACCAGTGCGCGCGCAATGCCTCACTGCCCTCTACCTCGGACAGCGCACGCGCCACGCGCTGGTAGGTGTCGTCGAGGGTGACATCGACCGGCTCACCGGATTTCGCCTTGAGGCGGTATTTCTTGTCCCAGATGTCCAGCGAGGCCGGCTGCAGGGGAATCTCCCTGACGCTTTCGCGAGCGCTGGCTGACTTGGTGGGTGTATCGCTGCTTGGTGCACGTGCTGTGCTCATCGGCTTCCTGACCTCCGGTACGGCCTTGCGGCCTCCGTTGTTTTTTTATTGGATACGACGTCGTCGTTCGCTTTGGTGATTTGTCGACCTGACAACGGCTGGCGCGAGCTTGCCTCACGCTACCGCTACCAACGGCTCCCGACGACAACGACTCCCCCCGCAAAGAGTACGGCGCGGGACACCAGTGCTTGTCGTGGCACCAGGATCCCGGCACAAGATGTTGTGGTTGCTATCGGATAGGCAAGTTAACCCCGGGGCGCCGCGATGTAAAGTGGCTGGACCCTAATTTCTGCCACGGAACCGCGACGATGGCAGCAGGTCGAAGCTGCGTCGCCTTTACCGCCCCGGAGGATTTTCATGCTCTTGCGCCGCTCCCGCACCCTTTCCTGGCTGACCGGCATCGTACTGGCCGGGTTTTTCGGCACCGCCAGCGCGCTGGCCGCGCCGCCCGCGCCGACCCCGGTCGCCGCGCAGCCGATGCCGTCGCTGGCCCCGATGCTGCAGCAGGTCACGCCGGCGGTGGTGAACATCTCCAGCAAGACCCGGGTCGAGGTGCGCGACCCGTATTTCGACGATCCGATGGTGCGCCAGTTCTTCGGCCTGCCGGCGACCCCGCGCGAGCGGGTCGAGCAGAGCCTGGGTTCCGGCGTGATCGTGAACGCGGCCAAGGGTTATGTGCTGACCAACAACCATGTGGTCGGCGGCGCCGACGACATCACCGTGACGTTGCAGGACGGGCGCAGCTTCAAGGCGAAGCTGATCGGCACCGACCCGGATACCGACGTGGCCGTGGTGCAGATCCCCGCCGACCACCTGCGGGCGCTGCCGCTGGCGGACTCCTCGAAGCTGCGCGTGGGCGACTACGTGGCCGCGGTGGGCGACCCGTTCGGGCTGGGCCAGACGGTTACCGCCGGCATCGTTTCGGCGCTGGGCCGCTCGGGCCTGGGCGATTCGCGCTACCAGAACTTCATCCAGACCGATGCCTCGATCAATCCCGGCAACTCCGGCGGTGCGCTGGTCAACCTGCGCGGCCAGCTGGTCGGCATCAACACGATGATCTTCTCCCCTTCCGGTGGCAATGTCGGCATCGGCTTCGCCATTCCCAGCAACCTGATCGGCGAGGTGATGAAGCAGTTGATCGCCCACGGCAAGGTGGTGCGCGGCAATCTCGGCGTGCAGGCCCAGGCGATCACGCCGCGCATCGCCCGGCTGCTCGGGCTGAAGGACAGCGACAGCAAGGGCGTGGTGGTGACCCGGGTCGCCACCGGCTCGGCAGCTGAGCGCGCCGGCCTGCAGACCGGCGACGTGCTGACCACGCTCAACGGCAAGCCGTTGCGCAGCGTACAGGCGTTGCGCAACGGTGAGGGTCTGCTGCCGCTGGGCAGCGCCGTCACCCTGGGCGTGCTGCGCCAAGGCCGGTTGCGCCAGGTTCACACCATCCTCAGCGCGGAAAAGCTTGCCAGTCTCGACGGCGGCCAACTCGACCCGCGGCTGCGCGGCGTACGCTTTCGCGAATTGAGCCAGGACCAGCGCAGCCAGGGCATCTACGGCGTGGCGGTGAGCAAGGTACTGCCGGACAGCCACGCGGCACGGGCCGGCCTGAACCGTGGCGATATCGTGATCGGCGTCGGCAGCCAGCGCATCACCAGCCTGCAGATGCTGCGCGGACTGGCCGGGGTGCGGCCACGCCAGCTGGTGCTGGTGGTGGCCGATGCCAACGGTTCGCATTATGTGTTGATCAACTGATGCCGGCGACGTAAAAACCTGCCGGCGAACGCACCTCAGGCGTGCGCCGGCTCACAGCCTGACCCTTTGCCGCCACGCAAACGCATGAAAGCGCTTGATGTTTGAGGTTCAGGCCGATGGAATAAGCTATGCGTCCACGACGCGTCCGCGCCCACCGGCGCCAGTGCATCCACCTCCACGTTCTGCCGGGATCCATCATCACCATGTCTGTCCGTCTTGCCCGCTTGCTCTGCGTGCTCCTGTTCGGGGTCTGCCTCACCACGTCGGCGTTTGCCAGAAGCACCGCGACCCACACCAAGGGTGGCACCCTGATCTGGCGTGGCGATGTCGTCACGGCACACGGCGTGGTTGACGATATGGCCCGGGCCTGGCAGAGGGCCGGCCACGGCCGCATCGAGTTGCAGCCTTTCAACACCGCCTCTGGCATCGATGCGGTGGTCAGCGGCCGCGCCGACCTGGCCGGCAGCGCGCGTGGCAGCGACGGCAGCGCCGAGGACGCGCAACTGAAGTTCATCCCGGTGGCCTGGGACGGCCTGGTGATTGTCACCAACGCCGCCAATCCGGTGCGCAGCCTCACCCTGAAACAGGTGCACGACATCTACTACGGCCTGATCCACAACTGGAAGCAGGTCGGTGGCCGCAACGCGCCCATCGACGTGTACGCGGTCGCCAGCCCCGGTGATGGCGTCGAATTCAGCCTGCGCAAGCTGCTGTTCGGTCGCGGCAACCAGCCGGTGGCAGCGCCCCGCCTGTACCTCAACACCCATCAACTCGAAGCCGGGGTGCAACTCAACCCCAATGGCATGGGGGCGGCCACCCTGTCCGATATCCGCGGCAACCGCAAGCTGAAGGCGCTGGCGATCAACGGCATCGCACCCACCGTCGCCAACATCGCCGACGGCAGCTATCCGCTGTATACACCGCTCTATCTGGTGCTCAACCCGCGCAGCCCGAAGGCGGCGAAAATCGAGGACTTCATCGAGTTCGTGCAGTCCGCTTCGGGCCGTGCCGCGCTGCGTCGCAACGCGGTGCTGCCGTTCCAGGACGGCCGCGCGCTGGTGCGCATGGATAGCGCGCGCCGCAGTCGCATTCTGGCCGAGGTCGGTGCCCAGCCCAGCCGCATCGCCCGCACTCCCGCGATCTCCGCACCCGGGGCAACCTATGCAGCCGGTGCCGCGATGGCACCGACCTCGCCCCATACACTCGCCGCCAGACGGGCGCTTGAGCGCCGCCAGGCGCGCGAGCGTGCCGTTGCCGCCGCAGCCAGTCAGCCGGCCCGCCTGAACCGGGTGCGCGGCGATGTTGCCGGTGTCACCGTCAGCAGCCTGGCGCACGCGCGTGGCGAAGCCACTACGGTCAACGCGGCCCGGGCCAGTGGCCGCGATTTCCACCAGGTCAGCGCCGAGGCCTACCAGGGCCATCCCAGCAGCAGCGCAAAGACCTACAAGGTCGCTCGCGGCGACACCTTGTTCTCGATCGCCCGCCGGCATGCGGTCAAGGTGGCCCAGTTGCGCGACTGGAACCACCTTCGCAACAACGAGGTGAAGCTGGGACAGCTGTTGCGCGTCAGCCGCGACTGAAGCCGTGCGACGCACCCGGAACGCATCGTGCTGACGCCGCCGCTGGCATTGACGCTGGATCTGGACGACACCTTGTGGCCGGTTCGGCCGGTGCTGGAGCGTGCCGATCAGGCCGTCCATGACTGGCTGCAACAGCACCAGCCGGAGGTCGCCCGCAGCTGGCCGATCGCGGCGATGCGCGAACTGCGGGCACAGATCGCCGAGCAGCGGATCGACCTGGCGCACGACTTCACCACCCAGCGCCAGCTCACCTTGCAGCATGCCTTCGCCGCCTGCGGCATCGCCGACGCGCCGGTCGAGATCCTGTGGGAAATCTACTTTGCCGCGCGCAACCGCGTGGTGTTGTATCCGGACAGTCTGGCGGCCCTGACCCGGATCGCCGCACGCTGGCCGCTGGCCAGCCTCACCAACGGCAATGCCGACCTGCAGCGGATCGGCCTGCATACGCATTTTGCCCATCACGTCTGCGCCCGCGACGCCGGCATCGCCAAACCCGATCCACGGATTTTCCGGACGGCCGCCGAACGCCTCGGTGTACCGGCAGAGCGGATCATGCATGTCGGCGACGATCCGCACATGGACATGGTCGGCGCCCGCGAGGCCGGCATGCGCAGCGCCTGGATCAACCGCGAGCGCCAGCCCTGGCCGGCATACCTCGGCGCCGCGCCCGACCTGGACCTGCCGGACATGGCGGCACTGGCCGACTGGCTGGACGCGAACTATCCCGCGGCATAGGCGATTGTCGGGCTTCGTCGGGCGAGGCCAGAATAGGGCTGCGCGACGGCACGCCGACGGGTCAAAGTCCGACCGCCGCATAGCCAGCCAGGACCGGAACGGCGCATCATGCACGGTCCCATCCCTCCCCACCGGTATCTTCACGATCGCCGCAAGCCCAAGGAAACCGCATGTCCGCCCTGATCGAACGCCAGCCCGGCAACCGCCACAGCATTGCCATCGAGACCACCGACGACGCGCATTACACCGCCTGCCGTCGGCGGCTCAGCGCCGCGCAACGGCGCTGGCTGGCCGACAGCGGGTTCCAGCCCAGCCCGGGAAGCTTCGCCCTGCTGGCCGACGCCCATGGCAAGCTGGTGCGGGTCCTGGTGGGCGTCGATCCTGCCGATGCGCTGGGCGCACTGGCCGCGCTGCCCGCCGCCCTGCCTGAAGCGAACTACCACCTGGCGGACGAGGACGTGCTCGGCAATCCGCTGCAGGCGGCGTTGGGCTGGGCGCTCGGCGGCTATCAGTTCACCCGCTACCGCAAGCCGAAGCGCGCGCCGGCCCGACTCGCCATCGCCGCCGCCGAACTGGCGCAGCTGGCACCGCTGGTCGAGGCCACGGCCCTGGTTCGCGACCTGGTCAATACGCCGACCGAGGACATGGGCCCGCAGCAGCTGGCCAGCGCGATCAAGCAGCTCGGCAAGCGCCACAAGGCGAAGGTCCGCAGTTGGGTCGGCGAGGAACTGCTCAAGGACAATTTTCCGACCATCCATGCGGTCGGCCGCGCCAGCCACCGTGCGCCGCGACTGGTCGAGTTGAGTTGGGGCAAGGCGTCGCATCCCAAACTGGTGGTGGTGGGCAAGGGCGTGTGCTTCGACACCGGCGGTCTGGACCTGAAATCCGCCGACGGCATGCGCAACATGAAAAAGGACATGGGCGGCGCCGCGCACGCGATCGCGCTGGCCGGCTTGATCATGCAGGCGAAACTGCCGGTGCGCCTGACCCTGCTGGTGCCGGCGGTGGAAAACGCGGTAGCCGGCAATGCGATGCGTCCCGGCGAGGTGATCACCACCCGCGCCGGGTTGACCGTGGAGGTCGACAATACCGATGCCGAGGGCCGGCTGGTGCTGTGCGACGCGCTCAGCTACGGCGCCGAACAGCAACCGGACCTGATGATCGATTTCGCCACCCTGACCGGCGCAGCCCGGGTGGCCCTGGGGCCGGATCTGCCGGCGCTGTTCGCCAATCGCGACGAGCTGGCCGGCGCCGCACTGGCCGCCGGGCGCGGCGTCGACGACCCGCTGTGGCCACTGCCGCTGTGGCGACCGTATCGACGGCTGCTCGACTCCTCGGTGGCCGACCTGGCCAATGCCGGCCCCTCGCGTCACGCCGGTGCGATTACCGCCGCGCTGTACCTGGAGCGCTTCGTTCCTGCGCAGACGGCGTGGATGCACCTGGACACCTATGCCTGGAACGACAGCGACCGTCCGGGCCGGCCGCGGGGCGGCGAGGCGATGGGGCTGCGCACGATGTTCGCCTTGCTGCAGCAACGCTATAGCGGTTGAACCATACCTGCCGCCGTCGATAGCGGTTTTTCAGCCAGTTGCAGAAACAGCGCCCCGGCGCTGTTTTTTTGCGGGTTTCCCCGCCATGGAAGCTGTTTTTTACGGCCCGATCGTGTGATGATGTGTCGACCGAAAACGCGTTGTCGCCTGCATCCGGGCATCCATCAAAACCTCCTGGGGAGAACTTTCATGCACCGCTTACTGCCTCGCAACCGCCTCGCCCTGGCGCTGTCCAGCGCACTCATCGCCAGCCTTACGCTGGGCACTTCCGTGGCCCATGCACAAGAGCAGGCCGCCACCTCCAAAACCGATACCAAGGCGACCACCAACCTGCAGGCCGTCGAGGTCACCGGTTCGCGCATCAGGGGCGCCGACATGGCCACCCAGGTACCGGTCATCACGATCACCGCCAAGGAGATCCAGCAGACCGGCCTGACCAGCATCGGTGACATCCTGCAACAGCTCAGTTCGTCCGGTTCAGCACTCAATACCAAGTTCAACTCGGCCGGCAACTTCGGCTTTCCGCCCGATGGCAGCGGCGTCGGCTCGGGCTCTGCGACGCTGGATCTGCGCAACCTCGGCTCCAAGCGCGTGCTGATCCTGGTCGACGGCCTGCGTTGGGTGAACGAGAGCTCCGCGTCGGGTGTATCGGCCTCGGTCGATCTGAACACGATCCCGGCCAGCATCATCCAGCGCATCGAGATCCTGCAGGATGGCGCCTCGGCACTGTACGGCTCGGATGCCATCGCCGGCGTGGTCAACATCATCACCAAGCGCTCGCAAAAGGGCGCTGCCGCCAATTTCTATTACGGCAACTACAGCAACCTCAAGGGCGGCATCACCACCAATGCCGACATCTCGCTGGGTGGCAAGACCGACCGCTACGAATTCTTCGTCGATATCAGCCATATCCGCCAGGACGGGATCAGCTCCGGTGCCTGGGGCCAGTCCGGCAACGAGTGCGTGCCGGGCACCGGGCTGGACAATTGCAGCTCGGCCACGCCGACCGGCCGCTTCATCTTCACCGACAGCACCGGCAGCACGGTCAGCGTCACCCCGAACGGCAGCTTTGCCGGCAAGCCGTCCTACCCCGGCGACTACCATCATTTCACCGGCGCCGACCGCTTCAACTTCGCGCGCTACAACCTGCTGCTGACACCGAGCAAGCGCAGCGCCATCTTTGCGTCGACCCGCTACAAGGTCACGGACAGCATCACCTGGTACATGCGCGGCATCTACAACACCCGCAAGTCGGTCAACCAGGCCGCACCGGAACCGATCTTCCTCGGCCCGGGCGCCGGTACCGGCGGACTCGCCGACAGCGTCGGGGTCGATGTCACCAATCCGTACAATCCGTTCGGCTTCACCCTCAACCCCGATCCGGCCAACGGCAACCTGGTCCTGATCGGCCGGCGCCCGGTCGAAGGCGGCCCGCGCGTATTCACGCAGAACGTCGACACCACCTATGTCGCCACCGGGCTGGAAGGTTCGTTCGGCCTCGGCGACCACGATTTCTACTGGGACGTGAACCTGGCCAGCGGCGACAACAAGGCCACCCAGACGGTCAGGGGCACCTACAACATCGCGCACATCCAGCGCGCGCTCGGTCCGCTGGCAAACTGCACCGGCAGCTGCGTGCCGCTCAACCTGTTCAGCGGCCCGGGCACGATCACCCCGGCAATGCTGCAGTACATCCAGTACATCGAGCACGACACCAGCGAGAACAAGATCAACCTGGCCACGGCCAATATCTCGGGCAACCTGTTCGACCTGCCGGCCGGCTCGCTCAACTTCGCCTCCGGCTTCGAGCATCGCAACTACCGCGGCTCCTACCAGCCCGACGCGGTGGTGGTGGCCGGCGAATCCAACGGTGTACCGTCGCTGCCGACCTCCGGCAGCTACTCGATCAACGAGTACTATCTGGAGTTGAATGCGCCACTGCTGAAGGACTTGCCGGGGGCCAAGGCGCTGGATCTGTCCGCCGCCACCCGCTACTCCGACTACTCGACCTTCGGCGGCACCACCAACAGCAAGCTCGGCCTGCGCTGGCAGGTATTTGACGACCTGACCCTGCGCAGCACGCTGGCACAGGGCTTCCGCGCACCGTCGATCGGCGAACTGTTCGGTTCACCGGCCCGCTTCGATGCCAGCCTGCAGGATCCCTGCTCGGCACCGATCGGCAGTTCGCAGACCGCCAGCAACTGCGCTGCACTCGGCGTGCCGGCCGGCTACACCCAGCCGAACCCGCAGATCTCGATCCGCACCGGCGGCAACCGTGCGCTGCAACCGGAAACCTCGCGTAGCCTGACCTATGGCGCGGTATACAGCCCCGGCTGGGCCAGCAACACCGCGTGGGCCAGCAAGCTCGATCTCACCGTCGGTTATTACCGGATCAAGATCGACAATGCGATCCAGGCACTCAACCCGCAGACCAAGCTCAACCGCTGCGTGGACAGTGCCGATCCCAACTCGGTGTTCTGCAGCGGCATCACACGCAATGCCACCGGCAACATCAACGGCTTCAACGCCACCTTGCAGAATCTCGGCACGATCGACACCAGCGGCTGGGATTTCGGCCTCAACTGGCGTGGGCCGCAGTCGGATCTGGGCGTGTTCACCGCCAACTGGCAGAGTACCTACGTGGCCAAGTACATCGCCGGCAACAAGGCCGGCAACGTCGAACCGCGGTCGGTCGGTCTGGAGCTCACCGACAGCGCGATCCCGCGGCTGACCTCGAACCTGGGGTTCGGCTGGTCGCGTGGCGCCTGGAGCGCGGACTACAAGTTCCGCTATATCAGCGGCCTGAAGGAGGACTGCGCGGCGGCGGCAGGGTATGCGATCTGCAACCATCCCAACGAGATCACCCCGACTCGTCCCAACGGCACCCACACCATGGGCGCGGTGGTCTACCAGGATCTGCGTGCCAGTTGGAGGCTGCCGACCAGTCTCGACATGACCTTGAGCGCCGGCATCAACAACCTGTGGAACAAGCAGCCGCCGATCTGCGTTTCCTGCTCGCTGAACGGTTATGACGCCTCGACGTACGACACGCCGAGCCGCTTCATGTACGTGCAGGCCAGCATGAAGTTCTGATCCACCAGGGCGGGCCAGCTTGCAAGGTGGCCCGCCTTGTCCTCGGTTACTCGAGGGTCGTTGTTGCATGATCGACAAGAAAAAGGGCAGCGCACTCGCGCCGCCCTTTTTCTTTGCCTGCGTTACGTGTCAGTGGACGGGTACAGGTGCTACCCGAGTCGCGGGTTTCGTCGGTGCGGCAAGAGACGCCATGTAGTTTCCGCTGAACTTGCCACCGTACGGCAGCACTTCACTGGCCAGCTTCGGATCGGACTTGATCATACCCACAGCGTCGAACAGGATGTGGGCGGTTTCATCCAGCTCCACGTCCTTGGCCTTCTTCGCGTCGCTCTCTTCCTTCAGCTCGGACTTGAGGCTCCGTTCGTTGGCGTTGAGGCCATCGTCGAGCGAGCTGTCCTCGTCCTTCAACAGCGAATCGCTGCCGTCGATGGCCTTCTGCCGTGCGCGGAAACTGGCCTGGATCGCGTCCAGCTGCTTGCGTTCGGCTTCGCGCGTGGCGAAATTCAGCGAAGTCGAGGTTTTCGCGCGCATCTTCTTGTACTGCGCCAGTTCGTCCAGCATCAGCTTCCATGCCGGCGACTTCGCCACGCGTGCATCGTGCATGCGCAACAGCTGCGGGAGGTAGGCGTTGAGGTTCGCGACCGGCTTGTACTTGGCCGGCGCGATCTGGGTCCACGGCAGCGCATTGGGATAGGTCGATTCGCCGAATTCCTTCTCGTCGCCGTTCTTCGGGTATTCGATATCCGGCGTCACGTCCTTGAGCTGGGTCGAGCCGCCGTTGATGCGGAAGAATTCGGCGATCGTCATCTTCAACTCGCCGTATTGCGGCTTTTGGCTACCTGCCTGGGCAAAACGGTCCAGATCGATCAGATTCTGCACCGTGCCCTTGCCAAAGGTCGGATCGCCGATGATCAGGCCGCGATGGTAGTCCTGGATCGCCGCGGTAAAGATCTCCGAGGCCGAGGCCGAACCGCGGTTGACCAGCACCGCCAGCGGGCCACTCCAGGCCATGCCCGGATGGTCATCACCCTGTACATCGACATGACCGTTGGCATCGCGCACCTGCACCACCGGACCCTTGTCGATGAACAGCCCGGTCATCGAGTCGGCCTCGGACAGCGAGCCGCCACCGTTGTTGCGAAGATCCACGATGATGCCCTGGACTCCGGCCAGCTTGAGCTCGCCAATCAGCTTGGCGACGTCGCGGGTGGCGCTCTTGTAGTTCTTGTCGCCCCTGCTGCGCGCGGCAAAGTCGGAGTAGAACGACGGCAGCTCGATCACGCCGATCTTGCGCGTCACGCCATGGTCAGTGACGTCGATGATCTTCTTCTTCGCCGCCTGCTCCTCGATGCTGACTTTCTTGCGCACCAGGGTGACGATCTCGTGCTTGCCGTCCAGCCCGGTTTCGGCCGGCAGAATCTCCAGCCGCAGGGTGGTGTCCTTCTTGCCGCGAATGCGGTTGACCACGTCGTCCAGCCGCCAACCGATCACATCGGTGATCGGGCCGCTGGCACCCTGGCCGACACCGACGATGCGGTCGCCGACGTGGATCTTGCCGGACTTGGCAGCGGGACCGCCGGGTACCAGTTCACGAATCTGGGTGTAGTCGTCGCGCGCCTGCAGCACGGCACCGATGCCTTCCAGCGACAGCTTCATCGCGATATCGAAATTCTGGGCGGCACGTGGACCGAGGTAGTCGGTGTGCGGGTCGGTGGTTTCGGCATAGGCCGTCATGAAGGTCTGGAACGCATCCTCGCTGTCCAGCTGCCTGACCCGCTCGATGTAGCCGGAGTAGCGCTTGTCCAGCGTCTTGCGGATCTCCGCATCGTTCTTGCCGGCCAGCTTCAGGCGCAGCCAGTCGTTCATCGTGCGCTTGCGCCACAACGCATCGATGGCGGCCTGGTCTTTCGGCCAGGTGGCATGCTTGCGGTCGAAGTTGTAGGTTTCGTCACCGGTGAAATTGAAGCCGTTCTTCAGCAGGCTGCGGGCGTAGGTCATCCGCTCGACCGCGCGCTGCACGTACAGGTTGAAGATCGAGAACGGAGCCGACAGATCCTCATTCCAGATCGCGTTGTCCAACTTGGTCTTCAATGGCGCGAACTTGTCCATGTCCTGCTGGGTGAAGAACACCTTTTCCCCATCCAGCAGTTTGAAGTACGCCTTGTAGATACGCGCGGACATCGCGTTGTCGAGCGGCTGCGCGTCATAGTGGAAGCGGGTCAGGAAGCGCGCCGACAATTGCGCGGCCTGTGCTTCGGTGGCGTTGGGCTTCAGCGGCCACTGGGAGGCCTTTCGGTGTTGCCGACCGGCACCGAGATCAGCGGCCGATTGCGCAAAGCTGGCCGTGGTGGTGAGGGTTAACAGCAGGGCCAACAGGACCAGCAGGGAACGAAATTTCATGGTTTCTCTCAGGCTCACTCGGTGACACCGGCTGCATGCGCCTGCAGATCGGCATGATAGGACGAACGCACCAACGGACCGGAGGCGACATGATGGAAACCCATCGCCTCACCGGCTTCACGCAACACGTCGAATTCTTCGGGAGTCCAGTAACGCACCACCGGATGATGATGCGGCGTGGGCTGCAGGTACTGGCCAATGGTGATCATCTCGACGTCATGATCACGTAAATCACGCAAGGTCTCGAGCACCTGCTCGTGCGTTTCGCCCAAGCCGAGCATGATGCCGGACTTGGTCGGCACCTCGGGGTGCTGCGCCTTGAACCGCTTGAGCAGATCCAGCGACCACTGGTAGTCGGCACCCGGACGCACCTCGCGATAGAGATGCGGCACCGTCTCCAGGTTATGGTTGAACACGTCCGGCGGAAACTCCCTGAGCACTTCCAGCGCCCGCTCCATCCGCCCCTTGCCGCGAAAATCGGGGGTGAGGATCTCGATCCGGATATCCGGGCTGGCATGCCGGACCGCGCGAATGCAGCTGGCGAAATGCTCGGCGCCACCATCGCGCAGGTCGTCGCGGTCGACCGAGGTGATCACCACGTACTTCAGCCGCATGTCGGCGATGGTATCGGCCAGCCGTGCCGGCTCCAGCGTGTCCGGCGGCGCCGGCCGGCCATGCGCCACGTCGCAGAACGAGCAGCGGCGTGTGCACACCTCGCCGAGGATCATGAAGGTGGCGGTGCCCTTGCTGAAGCACTCGTGGATATTCGGACACGAGGCCTCCTCGCACACCGTGACCAGCGCATTCTCGCGCAGGCGCGCCTTCAGCTGCTGCACGGCATTGCCTTGCGGCAACCGCACGCGGATCCACGACGGCTTGCGCAAGGTCGGCACGGCGGTGTCGAAACCGGCGCGGTTGCGCGCGATCTTGTCGTTGCCGAGCTGCTTCTCGACGGTGGCACCGGCGACGACGCTGATCGGGATGGTCTTGGAGGATGGGGTAAGTTCGCTCATCTACTACTGCCTAGACCGCTGCACGAGCGGGTAGTTCGGGAATCAGGGGGGCGGCCGGCACGGCGGTGAAGTCGAACTGGCGGCAAAATTCACCGATCAGCACGTCCTCGACGGTGGCCAATGCCGATGGACCGCCCAAGTCTAGCACCTGGGTCACCGCCAAACCCTTGTAACCGCAAGGGTTGATCCGCTGGAACGGTTCCAGATCCATCGCCACGTTGAAGGCCAGGCCGTGAAAACTGCAGCCGCGACGCACCCGCAGTCCCAGCGCGGCCACCTTGGCGTCCCCGGCATACACGCCTGGTGCACCCTCGCGCCGGGCGGCGGCAATCTGCCAGTGCGCCAGCGTGTCGATGATCGACTGCTCGATCCGGTTGACCAGCTCGCGCACGCCGACCCCGCACCGGCGCAGGTCGATCAGCGGATAGCCGACGATCTGGCCGGGCCCGTGATACGTGACCTGGCCGCCACGATCCACCGGCACCACCGGTATTTCGCCCGGCGTCAGCACGTGCTCCATCTTGCCGGCCTGGCCGAGGGTGAATACCGGATCGTGTTCCAGCAACCACAGCTCATCGTCGGTCTCGGCCACCCGGTTGTCGGTGAAAGCGCTCATTGCCCGCCATGTCGATTCGTACGACTGGCGACCCAGACGGCGGATTTTCAGCGGCAACGGCATGACAGGCGACCTTGAACGGGGAACGGGGAACGGGGAACGGGGAACGGGGAACGGGGAACGGGGAACGGGGAACGGGGAACGGAGAACGGAGAACGGAGAAGCATGTGGCCACTTGCGCCTGATACAAGTTCTGATGGCACCTGGATCGAGGCGCGTCGCGCAACGGACAGATGGCAGGGAATGTCGAATGCCCGCCCCCGCGATCTTGAACGTTACATCGTGTAGCGGATATCCGGGCTGGCCCGCAGCGCGGCGTGCGCCGCGTCGTACTGCTCGCGGTTCTCGCAGCGGAAGCTCACCGTGACCGAGACGAAATTGCCGCCGTCCGAGTGCCGGTGCCGCACGCTTTCGTGCAGCACGTGCAGGCCGGCACGCTCCAGCAGTTGCGGCACGTGGGTCGGCAGGTTGGCGCTGGCGTTACCCATCGCGGTGATCTCGAATTCACCGGGAAACTGGAACCCCTTGCCTTCGCGCTGTGCCTTGCTGAAGTCGATCGGCTGCATCACTTGGCCCCTGCTGCCGGCTTCTCGGTCGTGCTCTTGCTGCTGTGGAACCACAGCAGCATGCTGTCCCATAGCCGGGTGAAAAAACCTCCCTGCGGGGCATCGGCCAGCGCGATCAACGGCACCGTCTGCACGGTTTTGCCATTCAACGTCACATTCAGGGTGCCGACCTGCTGGTTTTTCTTGAACGGCGCGATCAGGGTGGACGGTATCTCCATCGACGCCTTCAGCTTGTCGTAGTCGCCGCGCTTGACGGTGACCAGCACATTCTCGGCGACACCGATCGGCAACTGGTCGGCCTCGCCTTTCCACAACCGTGGCGTCACCAGTGGCTTGCCTGCGTCATACAGCTTGTGGGTTTCGTAGAAGCGAAAACCGTAGTTGAGCAGCGCCATCGCCGAGTCGGCGCGGGCGCGGTTGGTGCTCGCGCCCATCACCACGGCAATCATCCGCTCGTTGCCGCGCTTGGCAGAGGCATCCAGGCAGAAACCAGCCGCCGCGGTGTGCCCGGTCTTGATCCCGTCCACGCTGGGGTCGCGCCACAGCAGTTCGTTGCGGTTGTCCTGCTTGATGCCGTTCCACTGGAAATGCTTGATCGCCGAGATCGCGTAATCGGCGGGGAAGTTGTGAATCAGTGCGCGCGAGAGAATTGCGATGTCACGCGCCGTGCTGTAGTGGTTGGCGACCGGATAACCGGAGGCATTCGAGTAGTGGGTATTGGTCATCCCCAGTTGCTTGGCATAAGCGTTCATCAGCTCGGCGAACGACTGCTCGGAGCCGGCGGTGTGCTCGGCCAGGGCGATCGCCGCATCGTTGCCGGACTGGATGATCATGCCGTACAGCAAGTCCTTCAATGGCACTTCGCTGTTGAGCTTGAGGAAGCTGGTGGAACCGTCGGTACCGGCGCCACCACCACGCCAGGCGTGCTCACTGATGTGGACCGGGTCGGTCAGGTGGATGCGTCCGGCGGCGATCTGGGCAGACACCACGTAGTCGGTCATCACCTTGGTCAGCGAGGCTGGCGCGCGCCGCTCATCCGGATTTTTCGAGGCCAGGATCTGCCCGGTGGTGTAATCCATCAGCACCCAGCTCTGGCCATCCACGTCCGGTGGCGGCGGCACCGGCACCTGCGGCACTACCGGGCGCGGTACCGCTGGCATCGGTCGTGGCGGGGTCTGCGCGGAGGCGGCACCCAGCAGCAGGGTGACGGCGGCGAAGGGGAGCAGCATGCGGCGGAAAAATTTCATCGTAGTCTTCAATCCGGTGTCTGGCATGACGGCAACCTGCGGGCGTCGCCATGCCACAAAAATAAACGGGCAAATCCGGCTCAGTCTACCGCGACCCGGGGGCGTGGCAGACCCATGCCCACAATCCGGTCGCTGACCCGGTCCGCTCGTTCAGCATCCTTCAACGGCCCAACCCGCACACGACGCACACGGCGGCCATCGACGACGGCATCGGTGACCTGAACCGGCGCCAAATCCGCATCCCGAAGTCGCTGCGCCACCCGTTCGGCATTGTCCTGGTCGGCAAACGCGCCAACCTGCAGGTAGATGGCGAGATGCCGGCTTGTGACCGCAATTGGCGCCGCCAGTTCCGCACCGGATTGCCGCGGATCGATACCGCGTACCTCCACCAGTCCGGTTCCCTTGGGCCAGATGCCGATCTTGACGGCCGCGGCATACGACAGATCGATCAAGCGGTTCTTGTGAAAAGGTCCGCGGTCATTGACCCGGACAATCACGCTCTTGCCGTTCTCCAGATTGGTGACACGGGCAAAGCTCGGCAGCGGCAAGGTCTTGCTGGCGGCGCTGAACTTGTACATGTCGTAGGTTTCGAGGCTGGAGGTCTTGTAGCCGTCGAACTTGCTGCCGTAGTAGGACGCGATGCCGCGCTCGTCATAACCGCGCGCCGTGGGCAATACGCGATAGCTGCGCCCGCGCACCGTGTACGGCGACTTGTTGCCATACAGCGAACGCGGCTCGACCCGCGGCACCGGCTCGACCAGTTTGCTGAGATCGGGAGGGGGGCCGCCTGGCACGCTGTCGCGGTTGTCGCGGTAGCGGCTGTCCTGGGGCCGACGGATGTCGTCATGAAAACCACGGCCGGAGCCCGCCGCCGGATTGCCCTGAACCTGAACCGACACCGGCACGGTCGAACCCGTCGATGGCCGTGTCCTGCCACCGCTGCAGGCGGCCAGCAACACCACGGCGGCCAGCAGTGCACCGCCTCGCCACAGCGATCTCATGGCGCCGTGTCAGCCTGCTGCACACCGGCATCGATGGCCTGCGCCAGCTGGTAGACCGCCATCGCATACAACGGGCTGCGGTTGTAGCGGGTGATCACGTAGAAATTCTGGAAGGTGAACCAGTACTCCGGCCCATGCGCGCCCTGCAGCGTTTGCAGGCTGCTCAACTGGCCGGGATTCTGCGGCTGCAGCGGTGCATAGCCCCACGCCTCGAGCTGTTCCAGCGGCCACGTTGGCTTCGCATCGCTGACGGTTATCGGTTTCGCCGCGAGGTCCGGCTGTGCGCGCATCGCCACCGGGCCACCGCTGACCCAGCCGTGTTTGGCGAAGTAGTTGGCAACGCTGGCAAGGATATCGGGCAACGAATGTTGCATGTCGATATGACCGTCACCGTCCTCGTCCACACCGAAGTCGCGAATGCTCGACGGCATGAATTGTCCCCAGCCCTGGGCGCCCGCGTAGGAGCCGGTAAGTGTATCGAGCGGCCCGGCGAGATGGTTGGCCGGCAGCTCCAGCAGCGCCTTCAGCTGCGCGCGAAAAAATTTCGCCCGTGGCGGGTAATACAAGGCCAGCGTGACCAGTGCGTCGAGCACCTTGTAGTGGCCGGTGTTGCGGCCGTAGAAGGTCTCCACACCGAGGATCGACACCAGATACTCGGGTGCCACGCCGTACTGCTTGCCGATACGCGCCAGCAGCGCCTGGTGTTCGCGGTAGAACGCAACGCCAGCATCGATCCGGGGCTGGGTCAGAAAAATGGGCCGGTAGTCCTTCCACGGCTTGGACTCGGCCGGGCGGCTGATGGCATCGAGGATGCTTTGCTGCATGTGGGCGCCGTCGAGCAATTTGTTCAGCTGCTCGGGACTCTTGCCGGTATCGCGAGCCACCTCACGCACCAGCTCGGCCTGACCCGGATGGGTCGCCGCCCGGAGCGGGCACAGCACAAATAGCAACAGCACGCCGAGGGCGGCGGCGAAACGGGCCGGACGGGGTACGAAAAAGACGGTCATGAGGTGGCTGCAGCTGCCTGAAGATGGGTTGCGCAAGAGCCTAGCACGCACGACTCAGCACCCAGCGGCAGCCGCAATCGCCGCCCACATGCGGCATTCAGTCGTGCATCTTGCGGTGGGCATGAATCGACATCAGCACACCGAACCCGGTCAGCAATGAGACCGCCGAGGTTCCGCCGTAGCTGATCAACGGCAACGGCACCCCGACCACCGGCAACATGCCGGCGATCATGCCACCGTTGACGAATACGTAGACGAAGAAACTCATGCCGATGGCGCCGGCCAGCAGCCGCGAGTAGGTTTCGCGCGCCTCCATCGCGATCCACAGGCAGCGGCCGATGATGAAGGCATACAGCGCAATCAGCGCGACCACGCCGAGCAGCCCGAACTCCTCGGAAAAGACCGCGAAGATGAAGTCGGTGGTGTGCTCGGGCAGGAAGTCCAGCCGCGACTGCGAGCTGTGTTGCCAGCCCTTGCCGAAAATTCCGCCCGAACCCACCGCAATCTTCGACTGGATGATGTGCCAGCCATTGCCGAGCGGGTCCGACTCGGGATTGAGCAGGGTAAGCACGCGATCGCGCTGGTACTGGTGCAGGAAATGCCACCCCACCGGGATCATCCCGACCATGGCAGCCAGCATCAAGCCCATCCGCCACCACGCCATGCCGCTGAGGAACAGCGCGAACACACCGCCGGCAATCACCAGCAACGCCGTGCCCAGATCCGGCTGCTTGGCGATCAGCCCCGCCGGGACCGCGATCAACAGGCCGACCATCGCGATGTCCTTCCAGCGTGGCGGCAACTGCCGCGGGTGCAGATACCAGGCGACCATCATCGGCACCGTAAGTTTTAGCAGTTCGGAGGGCTGGAAGCGCATCACCCCCAGATTCAGCCAGCGGTCCGCACCACGCCCCTCCCCCAGCAGCGCCACCAGCACCAGCAAGGCGGTACTGATGGCATACAGCCAGGGCGTCCAGCTGCGCAGCACCGCGGGCGGAATGCGCGAAGCCAGCAACAGCAGGACGCCACCGAGCGCGAAGCGCATCGCCTGACCGCCAACCAGCGAAAAACCGCCATCGCCGGCGCTGTACAAGGTGACCAGCCCGACTGCCAACAACAGCAACAGGCCGGAAGCCAGCGGCAGATCGATTCGCGGGCGCGTCATTACGCGCCGCAGCAAGCGGCGCCCGCGCACGTACAGCGTGGTGATCATCGCGTCGCTCCGGTGGCACCGGCTGCCGGCGTCGCACCCGGCACCGCGTCGATCGGCGGGATGCCCACGGCCGACGCCGCCGAGGAGGGGATCCTGCCGGCGCCCGGAATCACCCCGCCATGCGCCGCCAGCCAGGCATTGAGGATCTTGCGCACGATCGGGCCGGCATCCTGAGCGCCCCAGGCCCCGGCCTCGAGAATCGCCGCCACCGCGATCTGCGGATGGTCGGCGGGCGCGTAGGCGACGAACCATGCGCGATGACGACTGGCCAGATACGCCGAATTCTTGTCATTGTTGTAGGCGTTAGTGGTGCGCGAAAAGCGCTCGGCGGTGCCGCTCTTGCCGGCGATCAGGTACGGAAAGCCGGCAGCCAGCCCGTGGCCGGTACCCTTGGCACCGTAGATGACCATTTCCATGCCTTTGTTGATGGTGTCCCAGTCGGCGGCATTGTGGATCAACGACGGTCCGCTCGGCGGGTTGGGTAACGGCTTTCGCGGCGCATCCTGGCCGGCCTGGGTCGCCATCACCAGCCGCGGGGCATAGGGAACGCCATGGCCGGCCAGGGTCGCGATCGCATGCGCCAGCTGGATCGGGGTCACCGCCCAGTAACCCTGGCCAATCCCGGCAATCACCGTCTCGCCCGGGTACCACGGCTGCCGCGAGTGCGCTGCCTTCCACGCCCGCGACGGCAACACGCCGGACGCTTCGCCGACCAGGTCGATACCGGTTGGCCGACCGAAACCAAACTGCCCCATCCACTGGCTGAGCCGGTCGATGCCCATGTCCATGGCCAGTTTGTAGAAGTAGGTATTGACCGACATCTCGATCGCCTGCACCAGATCCACGATACCGACGCCGCCGCGTACATCGTCGCGATAACCGCGCTTGTGCCCGGGAAGGTAGAACACGCCCGTGGACAGCACGGTGTCCTGCGGCGTGCGAAAACCTTCCACCAGCCCGCCAAGACCCAGCAGCGGTTTCACCGTGGACCCGGGGGGGTAGGCCCCGCGCAAGGCACGGTTGAACAGGGGCTTGTCCGGGTTGTCGATCAGCGCGTTGTAGTCGACCTGGCTGATGCCATTGACGAACAGGTTGGGGTTGAAGGTCGGCACACTGACCATCGCCAGCACCTGGCCATTGCGGGGATCGATCGCCACGGCCGCACCGGGGCGCCCGTCGAACGCCTTTTCGGCCGCCTTCTGCAGGCGCACGTCGATGCTCAGGTACAGATTCTTGCCCGGTGTCGGCGGATGCGTCTCCAGCACCCGCTGGGTACGTCCGTCGGCGTTCACCTCGATCAGCTCATAGCCCGGAGTGCCGTGCAGCAGATCCTCATAGGAGCGCTCCAGGCCCGTGCGCCCGACATGGCTGGTACCCTGATAGCGCACCGGATCGAGCCGCTTCAGATCGTCGGCATCGATCCGACCGACATACCCCACCACGTGGGCGAACAATCCACCCAGCGGATAACGCCGGGTCAAATAGGGCACCACGTCCACACCCGGAAAACGCCAGCGGTTCACGGCGAAGCGGTCGATCTCGTCTTCGGTGAGGTGCAGTTTCAACGGAATGCTTTCGAACCGGCGGCTTTGCTTCACCTGCTTCTTGAAGGTATCGAGGTCGTCCCGGGTCAACGGCACGATCCGGCTCAGCCGCGCCAGCATGGCCGACATGTGCTTGACCTGCTCGGGCACGACCTCAAGGCGAAATGCCGGCACGTTCTCGGCCAGCACCACACCATTGCGGTCATAGATCAGACCTCGCGCCGGCGGCAGCGCCCGTGGCTTGACGCGGTTGTTCTGCGAGCGGGTGACAAACTCCTGATGGTGCAACACCTGCAGGAAAAAAAATCGACCGACCAGGCCGCACAGCCCCAGCACAATCAACAGAAACCCTGCCAGCGCACGGCGCCGGAACAGCGCGCTCTCGTCGCGATTGTCCTTGATTGACCGGCGGCGTCTCATCGCACCCTCACTGACGGCGCAAGCGGGCGCGCAAGTCGTCCAGCAGCAGGGTCAGAAACGGCCACAGCGCGGCGCCGACAAACGGCGAGATCCACCAGCTGGCCGGCGGCATCGCGTCGCCCGCCAGCATCCGCACCACCAGCAGCAGGATGCGGTCGTTCAGCAGTAACGCCAGCACCGCCAGCGTCTGCTGCCACATCGGGAAGAAGCGCAGCCGCGAACGGAAACGCAGCGCGATGAAGACCAGCGCGCACAAGCGCAGCGCCTGTTCGCCCAGCAAGACACCGTTGAACAAGTCTGCAAACAGGCCAACGCCGAAGGCCATGCCCAGGGTCACCCGATCCTCCGACTCCAGCGTCCAGTACAGCAGGCAGAGCGCGGGCCAGTACGGCTTGAACGGCTCCAGCACAGCTGGCAATGGCACCAGCATCAACAACAACGCAAACGCCAGGGTACCGATAAACCACCACCGGCCATCCCGATACTTGCTCATCGCCGTACTCCGCCTGTCGATGAGGGACGATGGGTGGCCGGTGCGGTTGCCGCCGTCAAACCTGACTTCGCGCTGCCCCCGGGGGCCGTCGGGGCCAGATCGAGCGGTGGTCCCACGGGCGCCGCCGGCGCAGGCGGCCCGTCAGGCTCGGCCTGGTCGTGCAGCAACAACACCTCGTCGCTGCGATTGATGTCGGCCGCCGGGCGCGCCTGCGCCACCAGGAACATGCCGGTCGCCGCAGGCGCTACGTGACTGATCCGACCGACCGGGAATCCCGGCGGAAAACGGCCGCCGACACCCGACGTCAGCAACTGGTCACCGACGCGCACATCGGCGGCCAGCGGGATATTGGGCAGACTCAACTGGGCGCCGTCGCGCGATCCGTAGGCTACCGTGCGCAGTCCGGAGCGGGCGACCACCACCGGTATTGCATCCGATGGATCGGTTATCAACATCACCACCGAGGTGGTCGGCAGCACCTCGCGAACCTGTCCCATCACACCATGGGCATCGATCACCGGCTGACCGGGCTTGACCCCCTCGCGCGCACCGACGTTGAGCATGATCCGATAGCGATAGGCACCGAGATCGACCCCGACCACCCGCGCCAGCTGCACCTTCAGGCCGAGGCTGTTGCGGGTGTCGAGCAACTGCTTGAGACGCTGGTTCTGCTGCGCCACCGCCGCCATCTGGTTGAGCTTGGCGTTGGCCAGCAGCAGGTCCTGGCGCAGCCGCTGGTTCTGTTCGGTCAGTTGCTGGCGATCGCCGAAGGCGGCACTCAGGCTGTGGATGCCCGCCGCCGGCAGCCCGGCAAGCCGGTACACCGGCTCCACCACCACCGCCGCGGTATCGCGCAGGCGCCATAGCCAGCCGTTGCGCTGATCGAGCACCATCAACACCAGGGCCAGCGCCAGATAGCCGATCAACCGCAGGGTGCCGGCGGCATTGCCGGCAAACAGTGGCGAGGATTCGTCGCGCGCGCGCGCCATGGCAGCCCTGTCTGCCGCGCGTTATTCGGGCGCGAAAAAGTCGCTGCCGTGCTGATCGATCAGCTCCAGCGCCTTGCCACCGCCACGGGCCACGCAGGTCAGCGGATCGTCCGCCACCTGCACGTGCAACCCGGTTTCCTCGGAAATCAGGCGATCGAGGTCAAGCAGCAGCGCGCCGCCGCCGGTCAACACGATGCCGCGCTCGGCCACGTCGGAGCACAATTCGGGAGGCGTCTGCTCCAGCGCCGACTTGACCGCGGCCACGATGCCGGCGAGCGGCTCATGCAACGCTTCGAGAATTTCATTGGAGTTGATCGTGAACATGCGCGGCACGCCCTCGGCCAGATTGCGGCCGGAGATCTCGATCTCCTTGACCTCACTCTGCGGGAACGCACAGCCGATCTGCAACTTGATCCGCTCGGCGGTGGATTCGCCGATCAGGGTACCGTGGTTGCGGCGCACGTAATTGATGATCGCCTCGTCGAAACGGTCGCCACCGACCCGCACCGACTGCGAATAGACGATGCCGTTGAGCGAGATCACCGCCACTTCGGAGGTGCCGCCGCCGATGTCCAGCACCATGGCACCACGCGCCTCGTGCACCGGGATGCCGGCGCCAATCGCCGCCGCCATCGGCTCCTCGATCAGGAACACGTCGCGCGCACCGGCGCCTTCGGCCGATTCCTTGATCGCGCGGCGCTCGACCTGGGTCGAACCGCACGGCACACAGACCAGCACCCGCGGGCTTGGTCGCAGGAAACGCGACTTGTGCACCTGCTTGATGAAGTGCTGCAGCATCGCCTCGGTCATGGTGAAGTCGGCGATCACGCCATCCTTCATTGGCCGTACCGTGGCGATGTTGCCGGGGGTGCGACCGAGCATCCGCTTCGCATCACCGCCGACCGCCGCGATCGTGCGCGGCCCACCCGGGCCACGATCCTGGCGAATCGCCACCACCGAGGGTTCGTTCAACACGATGCCCTGGCCGCGCACATAGATCAGCGTGTTGGCGGTACCGAGGTCGATGGAGATGTCGTTGGAAAAAAATCCGCGAAACTTCTTGAACATGGGTCCGCCGTGGCTCGGCTTGGTTAAAAAGTAAGCTCGCCAGTCTAGTCAGCAGGCACCTCCTGCGCAAGGACAATAACGTTAAGAAATCCTTGTGCAACACCATGATATGGACGTTTTCGCCAGCGCCGCCTGAACCACGAACCGCCACCTGGAGTCGCCAGCAGAAGCGGATGGCGTTAGGATTCGAACCTTTGGTCACACCGCATACCCGGTCTGTCACGACCCTGGTGCCCCCACCCCAGCCTTATCGCTGAGCTCACCCTTCGCCTGGAGACCCACGCACATCATGCCTGCCGTCATCTGCGGATCGCTGGCCTACGACACCATCATGGTGTTCCAGGATCAGTTCAAGAATCACATCCTGCCCGATCAGGTGCATATCCTGAATGTATCCTTCCTGGTGCCGGCAATGCGGCGCGAGTTCGGTGGCTGCGCCGGCAATATCGCCTACAACCTGAAGCTGCTTGGCGGCGATCCGCTGCCGGTGGCCACGGTCGGCCAGGATTTCGGGCCGTACCGCGCCCACCTGCAGGCCTGCGGCATCCGGCTCGAATGCGTGCGCCAGTTCGACGACCAGTTCACCCCGCAGTGCTTCATCACCACGGATCTGGACAACAACCAGATCACCGCCTTCCATCCCGGCGCGATGTCCAGTGCGCAGGAAAATCACGTACGCGACATCGCGCAGATCGACTTTGCGATTGTCGCGCCCGACGGTCGCGAGGCGATGCTGCAGCATGTCGACGAATTCGCCGCACGGGGCGTTCGGTTCATCTTCGATCCCGGTCAGGCGATGCCGTTGTTCAGCGGCGACGAATTCCGCGCGATGATCGAAAAGTCGACCTATGTGATCGTCAACGACTACGAGTCGCAGTTGCTGCAGACCCGTACTGGCTGGAGCGCTACCGAAATCGCGGCGCATGTCGAGGCCTACATCGTGACCCACGGTCCTCGCGGTTCGGTGATCCACACCGGCAGCGAGTCACACCAGATCCCGCCGGCGCGCGAGCGCAAGGTGGTCGATCCGACCGGCTGTGGCGACGCCTACCGTGCCGGCCTGATCTTCGGCATCATGCAGGGCAAGGACTGGCCGACCGTGGGTCGCATGGCGTCGCTGATGGGCGCACTCAAGGTCGAGCACCCTGGCACCCAGAACCAGCACTTCACCCCGGCCAGCTTCGCCGCCGGGTTTCTCGACCAGTTCGGTTACGCACTGGACTGAGGGGCTGACCAAAAATCGCCCACCTGCTGCGATCGCCGTCGGACGTCCGTGCCGGCGGCCCGCTGCGGAAATCCGGGTCATCTGGCTGACCCGATTCGCCGAATTTTCCCACCACGCAGTTTGTCACCAACGCCGGGCGACGCGCTCGCTACGGGGTCCGATATTTTGACCTCGACAACGACGCATCGGTACGTGGCGATGCGCCCTGGCTCGATCGAGATGAACGCCGATGATGGCGTTTGCCGGGGATCTCATCCATCACCGGCCGAACGCAGCGCTCCAGCTGCATACGATTCTCCCGAACGGGGCGCCACCAGGCGCCGCCTTACCGCGATCCGGCAGCGTCTGGGACAATAACGACTTTGATTCGGCGGGCATGCCATGCAACTTCTCGATATCGGCGCCAATCTCGGCCATGAATCCTTTCGCGACGATCTGGATGCGGTGCTGCAGCGCGCGCAAGACCACGGCATCATGCGAATGGTGGTCACGGGTGCCTCGGCACCGGGCAGCGAACAGGCGCTCGCCCTGGCCCGGGCCCATCCGGGTCGCTTGTTCGCCACCGCCGGTGTGCACCCACATCATGCGATCGACTACGACGATGCCGCCGATGCCCTGCTGCGCGAACTGGCACGCGATCCCGCGGTACGCGCCGTCGGCGAAACCGGCCTCGACTATCACCGCAACTATTCGCCGGCGGAGGTGCAGTTGCAGGTGTTCGAGCGCCAGTTGCAGATGGCGGTGGATCTGCACAAGCCGGTGTTCCTGCATCAGCGCGATGCGCACCGGGATTTCGTCGCGATGCTGCGACGCTACCGCGACCGCCTGCCCGCGGCCGTGGTGCACTGCTTCACCGATACCGGCGAGGCCCTGCGCGACTATCTGGCACTGGACTGCCATATCGGCATTACCGGCTGGATCTGCGATGAGCGCCGCGGCAGCCACCTGCGTGAACTGGTGCGCGAGATCCCGGCCGACCGCCTGATGATCGAAACCGATGCACCCTATCTGCTGCCGCGCACGGCACGACCGAAGCCGGCGCACCGGCGCAACGAGCCGATGTACCTCAAGCACATCTGCGAGGAGATCGCCCGCGATCGCGGCGAAGCGGCGTTGGTCACGGCGGCCAACAGCACTGCGGCGGCGGAAGCCTTTTTCGGCCTGACGCCCGCTTAGGCGTTCGCTGTCGCGGGGCGACCGCTACGGCAGCAAGGTGCGCGTCTGGCCCAGCTCCAGCCCATCCAGCCGGTAGTCGCCTATCTGCAGCCGGATCAGCCGCAGGGTGGGAAATCCCACCGCCGCCGTCATCCGCCGCACCTGCCGGTTGCGCCCTTCGCGCAGGGTCAGCCACAGCCAGCTGGTGGGAATATTTCGACGAAAACGCACTGGCGGGTCACGCGGCCACAGCCAGTCCGGCTCGGCCGCCGCGTCCGCCGTCGCTGGCAGGGTAAGGCCGTCCTTCAACATGACTCCGCGACGAAGCGCCTGCAATGCGGCATCATCGATCACGCCATCCACCTGCACCAGATAGGTCTTGGCTTGCTTGTGGCGGGGGTCGGTCAGCTGATGCGCCGACCTGCCGTCATCGGTGAGCAGCAGCAACCCCTCACTGTCCTGATCCAGCCGCCCAGCCGCATAGACGTCTTTTTGCCGGACAAAATCGGCGAGGGTTCGCCGCCCCCCGGTATCGGTGAACTGGCACAGCACGCCATACGGCTTGTTCAGTGCGATCAGCATCAGTCTTCCGGCCCGATCACGCTTCAGTCAGCAGGGTCGACGGCACTTTTCGCTGCCGGCTTGATGAAGCGCAACGTCATGCGGTCGGATTCGCCGATCGCCCGGTAGGTTGCCCGACCCTTGTTACCGAGCGCGAACGTCGGGGGCAGCGTCCACACACCCTTCGGGTAGTCCCTGGTGTCTCTGAGGTTAGCGTTGATGTCGCTGCCGGCCTGCAACTTGAAACCGGCGTCGATGGCAAGTTTCACCACATAGCGGGTGGGCAGGTAGCCGCTTTGCTCGACCGTCGCCAGCGGGGCATCGTCGTCGGCGCGATGCTCCACCACACCCAGCGTGCCACCGGGCTTCAGGACCGCGTAAAACCCCTTGAACATCGCTGCGGCGGTGTCGGCCATCACCCAGTTGTGCACATTGCGGAAGGTCAGCACCATGTCCGCCGAGCCGGGGGCACCGAAGAACGGTGCGTCCGGCTCGAACTCGACCACCTTCGCCCGCCCGTACAAGGCTGGATCGGCGGCAAACTTGCGTCGCAGGGAAACGGCGTACCTGGCCGCAGCGGCACTGCTGGCCGGGGCCTGCACCGCAGCGACGTAATGCCCGTTGTCATGCAGCAAGGGCGCCAGAATCGCGCTGTACCAGCCGCCACCCGGGGTGATTTCGATTACGGTCTGATCCGGTCGGATGCCGAAAAACTGCAGGGTCGCGAGGGGGTGACGGTAGACATCCCGAGCCCGCTCGGGCGGTGAACGCCAGCTGCCGGCAATCACCCGCTCGAGTTGCCCGGCGGTGAAGTCGCTGGCGCTCGTCGGCGGAATCAGCCCATCGGCCGGCTGATCGGTCCCGGAGGAGGTCGCCGGCGCCACGCGGGCGGCAACCGGCGCCGACATCCCTGCAGGTAACACGACGAGCGCGGCCAGGGTGACCCATGAAGACACCCGCCGCTTCACCACCGTCTTGCCGTTCTGCCTGGTGCGATCCAACGGCCAACCCCCGATATGCAGTCGTTCCATAGTCGACGCTGTCCCGCGAAGATAATGTGCAGATGCCTCCGCAATCACGGCGGCAGCCAGCCCGTGGCCCACCCGGGCCGGGCGCGATACTTTGCCACAGTCCGGCACACTGCGGCCTGGTGGATGCCTGGAAAAGGGCGTACGGGGGTGCGGAAAAAGATATCCCGGGGTTATCGGACACAGGTGAACGCCAGGCGCACAAGAGCCACCCATCCGGAGGCCGTGGCGTTGGGAAATCGGCGCTGCGGCAAGCATGCTCAGGGATCGCTCAGGGCCTGTGCCAACGCACTCAACCCGGTGCTGTATGAGCTCCGCAATGCCGCCTTGGCCAGGCCCGCCGCATCGTCCAGGACCTCGTAGTCGCTGGACCAGCTCACCCGGCAGCCGCCGGCGTCGGTCCTGACCTCCAGACGGCTGCGGCATGCCTGCACCGGCAAGCAGCCATCCACAAGTACATAGACATAGCGGCGCGCCGCGTCGTTGCGTGCCTCCAGTCGCTCCACCACGCGCGCACCGTCGAGGTAGTGCAAGGTGCGAATCCGCCCTTCCCACGACAGATCCAGCCGGCGCACCTGCGGGTGCCAGCGATGCAGGCCGCCGAAATCGCCAATCAACGCCCACACCACATCGGCGGCATAGGGAAGGCGCTGCGTAACCTGGATGCTCGTCATTTCCACCGACCGGTCGTCGACCGCGTACCGTCCCGCCCTCGTCGCAAGCAAGTCCGACGCCAAGGTCGCTTGCTGGCCCCGGGAACCGCGGCGCACGCTCGCCACGGTCCCTCGCGGTGGGATGTTGCATTTCCGGCACACCGGCGGGATGACACAGCGTGCCAAATCATCACCCCTCGCCCGGTCAGGATTGCCCCAGCGGATGTCGTCATCGCCTGGGCCACTCAACATCGATGGACGGCCAAGCCACCGTCACGGGTCCCAGGTTCGTGCAAGACTCGCCTGCAGCGCCGCAACATCCACCGGGCCTGCATCGAGGTCGCGGCACACGCCCACCGCAGCGGAGAAATTCGCTGCCGCGAAGTAGCTGCTGGGAGTGACCAGGCAGGCGACCCCGGCAGCCCGGGCTGCCGCCAGTCCAGCAGGCGAGTCCTCGATGGCAATGACCGTGGCAGGGGTGCAGCCCAGACGCTCGAGCGCCAACCGGTAGACCTGCGGATCGGGCTTCTTGCGCGGTGCGTCTTCGGCGCAGACCACGGCGGCGAACAGGCTCTGCCACGATGCGCCGAACAGGTGCGGAAACAATGCCTCGACGTTGCTGCGACTGGTCGTGGTCGCCACCGCCTGGGCGATACCTTGCTCACGGCATTCCCCGAGCAGGCGCATGACGCCGGGCCGGGCAACCAGCGCGCCCTGTGCCACCAGGTTGGCGTAGTGGCGGTTCTTGCTGCGGTGGATTTCACCGGCAAGCCGCCGCCGCGCATCGGACCCGGCCGCGAGGTCCGTGCGTTCGTCCATGTACGCCAGCAAACGCTCGAAGCCACCGGCAACCCGCAACAGCCCGCCGTATTCGGCCACTCCCCAGTGCCAGGGCAAGCCGCATTCGGCGAAAGCCTGATTAAAGGCGAGTCGGTGGCCGTCGCGCTCGGTTTCCGCGAGGGTGCCGTCGACATCCCAGATCAAGGCCTTCAGCATGATCTACGAGTAACGCCCTGCCATCGCCTCGAGTGCCACCGGTTTGATCCGCGGCGCCTGACCGGCACAGCCGAAGGCCTCGAAGCGCGCCTTGCAGATCCCGCGAGCGGCCAGTTTGGCCGCGCTCAAGGCCTTGCGCGGATCGAACTCGCCGGGGTGCTCGACCAGCAGCTTGCGCATCGCTCCGCTCATCGCCAGGCGGATATCGGTGTCGATATTGACCTTGCGCACGCCGCTGCCGATGCCGCGCACGATCTCCTCGACCGGCACACCATAGGTCTGCTTGATCTCGCCACCGTATTCGCGAATGATCGCCAGCCACTCCTGCGGCACGCTCGACGAGCCGTGCATCACCAGATGCGTGCCGGGCACCGCCGCATGAATTGCCGCAATCCGGTCGATGGCCAGAATGTCGCCGGTCGGTTCGCGGGTGAACTTGTAGGCGCCGTGACTGGTACCGATCGCGATCGCCAGCGCATCGACGCCGGTCCGGGCAACGAAATCGCGGGCCTGCTCAGGGTCGGTCAGCATCATCTCGTGAGTCAGCTTGCCGACCGCACCGACGCCGTCCTCCTCGCCCGCCTCACCGGTTTCCAGCGAGCCGAGACAACCGAGCTCGCCCTCGACCGAAACCCCCACGGCGTGGGCGAATTCACAGACCTTGCGCGTGACTTCCAGGTTGTAACCGTAGGATGCCGGGGTCTTGGCGTCCTCCAGCAGCGAACCGTCCATCATCACGCTGCTGAAGCCGGAGCGTATCGACTGCTGACACACCGCCGGCGACGCGCCGTGATCCTGATGCAGCACCACCGGAAGCTGCGGATGCGACTCCACCGCCGCCAGCACCATGTGCCGCAGATACGCTTCGCCGGCGTATTTGCGGGCACCGGCCGAGGCCTGCAGGATCACCGGCGATTGCGTTTCCTCGGCAGCCTCCATGATCGCCTGGATCTGCTCGAGATTGTTGACGTTGAAAGCGGGGACGCCATAGTCATGTTCGGCGGCGTGATCCAGCACCTGGCGTAGTGAAACGAGGGCCATGCGGTTCTCCGGGTCAGGGCAAAAGTGCGGGTGCGGCGCGCAGCGTGCGCACCAGTCGGGTAATTTCGGACATGCTCTGGAACAACCGGTCAGGTGCCGCCTCGGCCACCGGCCGGCCGGCGTTGTAGCCCCAGGGCACTGCCCAGGCCGCCACGCCGGCGTTGCGCGCGGCGGCGACATCGGTCTCCGAATCGCCCACGTGCGCGGCCTGCCCCGGGGTACTGCCGAACTCGGTCAGGACGTGTCGCAACACGCTGGCGTCGGGTTTTTTGCACGGCAGGGTGTCGCCACCGATCAGCAGCTCGAAGTAACCGGAGAGCCCGTTCACTTCCAGCACGCGCACGGCATGACGCTGCTCCTTATTGGTGACGCAGGCCAGCCGCACCCCGTCTCCGAGCAGCGACCGCAGCATTTCTGCGCAACCTGTGTAGGGCTCGGCGAGCGTACCGGCGGTGTCCGCATAGTGCTGGTCGAAACACGCCAGCACCTTACCCTCATCGAGCATTGCAGCGGCATCGATCCCCGCCAGCAGCCGGCGCATCAACGCATGGGCACCGGCCCCGATCAGCTGCTCGATTTCCGCTGCGGGGCGCGCTGCAAGTCCGAAATTCTCCAGCGTGCGATTGACAGCCAGCGCGATTTCGGCCGCTGTATCGACCAGCGTCCCGTCCAGGTCGAAGCTGATGACATCGATCGTCATGAAACGATCTCGGCGACCAGCGCGGCCAGGTGTCTCGGCGTCAGCCCGAAGTGCTCGAACACCGCTGCCGCGGGCGCCGACTCGCCGAAGCGGTCCACCCCGAGCGCGGCGATGCAAGCATACTGACCCCACCAGCGGCTGACGCCCGCTTCCACACCGATGCGTGGCAACGTGCCCAGGACACTTTCGCGGTAGTCGCGTGGCTGCCGGTCGAAACGTGTCGAGCTGGGGATCGACACGACCCGCACCGCAATGCCCTGATCCGCCAGCAACTGCTGCGCCTGCATCGCCAGGCCGACCTCGGAGCCGGTCGCCAGCAAACTCGCTCGGGCCGCCGCCGGCTCGCTCAGCACATAGCCGCCACAGGCGATCCGCCTGCGTTGCTCGGCGTCGCGCTGTTGTACCGGCAGGCCCTGGCGGGAGAGCAGCAGCGCACTGGGGCGAGCATCGTCCGCCAGGGCCTCGATCCAGGCCACAGCGGTTTCCGTGCCGTCGCACGGACGCCAGACCTCGAGGTTGGGAATCAGCCGCAGGCTGGCCGCATGCTCCACCGACTGATGGGTGGGTCCGTCTTCACCCAGACCGATCGAGTCGTGGGTGAACACGTGCACCACCCGCAGCTTCATCAGCGCCGCCATCCGGATCGCGTTGCGACTGTAGTCGCTGAAGGTCAGGAAGGTCCCGCCGTAGGGAATCAGCCCGCCGTGCAGGGCCACACCGTTCATCACCGCGGCCATGCCGAACTCGCGCACCCCATAGCTGATATGACGGGGGCCCGCGTCGGGAAAATCGGTGAGATTGGAACCCGTCAGGTCGGCACTGCCACCGAGCAATTCGGGCAACTGCGGCGCCAGCAATGCCAGCGCCTGCTGCGATGCCTTGCGGGTGGCGATGGGCTCGCCGCCCTGCTCGAATGCCGCCAGGACGCTTTGGGAAATCGCGTCCCAGTCCGGTGGCAACGCGCCGGACATGCGGCGGACGAACTCGGCGGCAAGTTCGGGAAACCTTTCCCGGTAGGCGGCGAAGCCCTGCTGCCAGGCCGCCTCCAGCCGTGAACCTTCCGCACGCGCATCCCACGCTGCATAGCTCTCGGCAGGCATCTCGAAAGCAGCATGCGGCCAGCCGATGGCGGCCCGGGTTGCCGCAATCTCCTCGCTACCCAGCGGCTCGCCGTGCGCCTTGGCGGTACCGGCACGAGCCGGCGAGCCGGCGCCGATAGTGGTGCGGCAGACGATCAGGGTAGGTTGCGTGACCTCTTTGCGGGCACCCTCAATCGCCGCTGCTACCGCATCTACGTCATGGCCATCGAGCGGACCGAGCACCTGCCAGCCGGCCGCGCGGAAGCGGGCTGGCGTATCGTCGCGGAACCAGCCCTCGACCGGCCCGTCGATACTGATGCCGTTGTCGTCATAGAGTGCGACCAATTTATCCAGCTGCCATACCCCGGCCAGCGAAATCGCCTCATGGCTGATGCCTTCCATCAGGCAGCCGTCGCCGAGGAACACATAGGTATGGTGATCGACGATGTCGTGGCCGGGACGATTGAACTCGCGCGCCAGGAGTTTTTCCGCCAGCGCCATGCCCACCGCATTGGTCAACCCTTGCCCCAACGGCCCGGTGGTGGTCTCCACCCCGGGCGTCAGGCCGGACTCCGGATGCCCCGGGGTACGGCTGTGCAGCTGACGGAAGTTCTTCAGTTCGTCGATCGGCAGGTCGTAACCGGTCAGATGCAGCAGCGCATACAGCAGCATCGAGGCGTGACCGTTGCTGAGCACGAACCGATCGCGGTTCAGCCATTGCGGGTTGCCCGGATTGTATCGCAGGTGGTGGCCCCACAAGGCCACCGCCATCTCGGCCATGCCCATCGGCGCACCGGGGTGACCCGACTTGGCTTGCTGTACCGCGTCCATCGCCAACGCGCGCAGCGCACTGGCGCGTGGATCGTCCGACGCTTCGCCGCGCAACACGCGGGCACTCGAGTGTGAAGCCATTACAGTGCCCCGATAGCGTGCTTGCGCCGTTCCATCATGCGCCAGATGAAGGGAGTGAAGATCATCTGCATGGCCAGCTCCATTTTGCCACCGGGCACCACGATGGTATTGGCGCGCGACATCGACGAGTTGTGGATCATGTTCAGCAGGTAGGGAAAGTCGATGCCCTTCGGATTGCGGAAGCGGATCACGCAGATGCTCTCGTCCGCCGTCGGGATATCCCGTGCAATAAACGGATTGGAGGTATCCACTACCGGTACGCGCTGGAAGTTCACATGGGTCTGCGAGAATTGCGGGCAGATGTAGTTCACGTAGTCGGGCATGCGACGCAGGATGGTGTCGGTCACGGCCTCGGCGGAATAGCCGCGCATGTTCTTGTCGCGCCAGATCTTCTGGATCCACTCCAGGTTGATCACCGGTACCACGCCGATCAACAGGTCCGGATGCCGGGCCACGTTGACCTCGGGGGTCACCACCGCACCGTGCAGCCCCTCGTAGAACAGCAGGTCGGTGTCCTGCGGCAAGTCTTCCCACGGTGTGAACGTGCCCGGTTCCTGGCCATACGGCGCCGCCTCGACGGGATCGTGCAGATACTTGCGGCATCGACCGCGCCCGCTGTCGGCATAATCGCGGAACATCTGTTCGAGCTCGACGAACAGGTTGTTCTCGGCCCCGAAGTGGCTGAAGTGCTTGTCACCATCCTGCTCGGCCTCGGCCAGCCGCTGGCGCATCTCCATCCGGTCGTAGCGGTGAAAACTGTCGCCCTCGACGACTGCGGCGCTGAGCTGCTCGCGCCGGAAGATGTTCTGGAAGGTACGCGTCACCGAGGTGGTCCCGGCACCGGAAGAACCCGTGATCGCAATGATGGGGTGGCGTTCGGACATGGGCTTTTCCTCAGCGGTTGGGAAAATATCGAACGCCATGGCGAGAGCGTCGCCAGAGGTTCGTGACAAGGTGAGTTGTGGGGAAATCTGGGGAGTTGGGTGAGCCCAATGACCCGGATTTTCCCGCCATGCGCCGCCGGCACGGGCATCTGGCGGCGAGCGCGGCAGGCGGGCGAATTTTTCACGGCCTCTCAGTCGCGGAACAGGCCGCGTTCGACAAACAGCGGATTGGGCGCTTCGCGCCGGGCGGTATCGTGGTGATAGCTTTCGATGCGTTCGACTTCATGCTTCGAGCCAAACACGAGGCCGATGCGCTGATGCAGCGAGCTGGGCGTCACGCCGAGTACCGGCTGTCGTCCGGTACTGGCACGACCACCGGCCTGCTCCATCAGGAAGCCGATCGGATTGGCCTCGTACAGCAATCGCAGTCGTCCTGCCTTGTCCGGGTCCTTGCTGTCGCGCGGATACAGGAACACACCGCCACGCATCATGATCCGGTGGGCTTCGGCCACCATGCTGGCGATCCAGCGCATGTTGAAATCCTTGCCGCGAACACCGGTACGGCCAGCCAGGCACTCATCGACGTAGCGGGTGACCGGTGGCTCCCAGAAACGGCTGTTGGAGCTGTTGATGGCGAATTCGTGCGCATCCTCGGGCACCCGGATATCGGCATGCGTGAGCTTGAATTCACCGAGATTGAGATCGAGCGTGAAGCCGGCCACGCCGTTGCCGACGGTCAGCACCAGCATCGTGGTGGGGCCGTACAACGCGTATCCGGCAGCGACCTGGATCGACCCGGGCTGCAGGAAATCCGCCTCGACCACGTCACGAGCGGAATCGATCACATCCTGCGGCGCACGCAGGATCGAGAAGATGCTGCCCACCGAGACATTCACATCGATGTTGCTGGAGCCGTCCAGCGGATCGAAGACCAGCAGGTATTTCCCGCGCGGATGAGGCTCGGGAATCTGGTACGGGGCCGCCATCTCCTCCGAGGCCATGCCGGCGAGATGCCCCGACCATTCGGTGGTATGCACGAACATGGCGTTGCTGACCACGTCGAGTTTTTTCTGTACCTCGCCCTGTACATTGACCTCGCCGCCTTCGGTGGACACACCCATGGTTTCGCCGAGCTCGCCGAACGCCACTGCGCGGGCAATCGCCTTGCAGGCAATCGACACATCCAGGATCAAGGCATTCAACTCGCCACTGGCCTGCGGAAAACGGCGGCGCTGCTCGATCAGGTACTGGGTCAGGGTGGGGCGTTTGGACAACGGCATGGCAACCTCAGGAGCTCGGGTTCTGAAACACGCGACTGGCCAGCAGATCGGCCGGGACGAGGGTGGTGAGGTCGGCCTTGTCCAGTACGCGATCACGCTCGCTGAACAGGCGGCTGGCCTGGCGCAGGCGCGCGCGGTCCAGTGCGTTGCGCACGCTGCGGGCATTGGCGAAGTGCGGCTGGCCGATGCGCCGTTCGAGGTAGTCGCGGAAGACATCTTCGGCACCGTCGCCGAAATGGTAGTGCTGCTGCGTCAGCATCCGCTGCGCGATCTGGCTCAGTTCGTCCACCGCGTAGTCCGGGAAATCCAGGTGATGGGCAATGCGCGAACTCAGTCCCGGGTTGGACTTGAAGAAGGTGTCCATGCGGTCCTTGTAGCCGGCCAGGATCACCACCAGGTCGTCGCGCTGGTTCTCCATCACCTGCAGCAGGATCTCGATCGCCTCCTGGCCGTAATCGCGTTCATTCTCGGGCCGATACAGGTAGTAGGCCTCGTCGATGAACAGCACGCCGCCCATCGCCTTCTTCAGCACCTCGCGGGTCTTCGGCGCGGTATGCCCGATATACTGGCCGACCAGGTCGTCGCGCGTCACCGCCACCAGGTGGCCTTTGCGCACATAGCCGAGGCGGTGCAGGATCTCGGCCATGCGCAACGCCACCGTGGTCTTGCCGGTGCCGGGATTGCCGGTGAAGCACATGTGCAGGCTCGGTGCCTCTGCGGCCAGACCCAGGTTGATGCGCAGCTTGTCGATTACCAGCAATGCGGCGATATCGCGAATGCGCTGCTTGATCGGTGCCAGGCCAACCAGATCACGCTCGAGTTCGTCAAGCACCGACTCGACCTGGCTCTGCGCCAGCACTTCGTTGACGGTCCTCGCGGAGGCCATTTCGTCGGGTCCGGCGTCCGCCGCTGGCGCAACCGCCGCGCTCCCGGGGATGTGGTAATCCGGTGCATTCATCTCAGCTGACTCCGACGAGTTCGGCGCGCATCGCATCGATCACCTTGCGGTAGTCCGGCTGGCCGAAGATCGCCGAACCGGCGACGAAACAGTCGGCTCCGGCGCTGGCCACGCGGCGGATATTGTCGACCTTGATACCGCCGTCGACTTCGAGCTGGATGTCGCGCCCACTGGCCTCGATCAGACGGCGCGCCTGCTCGGTCTTGCGCAAGGCGCTGTCCAGGAAGCTCTGTCCGCCGAAACCCGGGTTGACGCTCATGATCAGCACCAGGTCGACCTTGTCGATCACCCACTCCAGCACATCCAACGGTGTGGCCGGGTTGAACACCAGCCCGGCCTGACAACCGGCGCCACGGATCAGCTGCAAGGTGCGATCGACATGTGCCGAAGCCTCGGGGTGGAAACTGATGAGATTGGCGCCGGCCTCGGCGAAAGCGCTCGCCAGCGCATCCACCGGTTCCACCATCAGATGCACGTCGAGCGGTATCTCGCTGCCATCGGCACGCACACACCAGGGCTTGATCGCCTTCGCCACCATCGACCCCATGGTCAGGTTCGGGACGTAATGGTTGTCCATGACATCGAAATGAATCCAGTCGGCACCGGCAGCGATGACGCTACGCACCTCCTCGCCGAGACGCGCGAAGTCGGCGGAAAGAATCGATGGAGCGATACGATGCATGGCGCGACCTCGCGGATGAACTGGGCGTACGGCAGGGTCAGTAACGACTGCCTTCCGGCTTGTCGCTGGCGTAGCCATGCACGGTGTAGCGCATGCTGCGTCCCCCCACTTCCTGCCGCAGCAGGCCGAAGCCGGGTTCGTGCTCGGGCCGGTTGACGATGAAGCTCATCACGATGCTTTCGACATTGCGTGTCGAGTCGAAGGCCATCAGACGGATGTAGTGACCGGGAAAGGTCTTGCGGCAGCTGGCCAGCTCCATCATCACGCCGGCGGCGTCCTGCAGGTCGAACATCGGCATGCCGAACATTTCCCAGTAGGTGTTGCGCGGATGCGGGTCATCGGTGTACTCGATGCTCCAGGCGTAGCTCTTGCCGAGGCCGTAGTCGATCTGCAGGCGGATTTCGGCATCGGTCAGTTCGGGCAGAAAGCTGAACTGGCCCTGGGTGATCTTGCCGGTGGGATTGGTCATCATGCTGGCGCGCTCCTGTCAGGCCACGCTGGGCGTGGTGGCGAAATCGCTGGTGTCGGTGCTGGCGTAGTTGAAGGACACGTCCTTCCAGGTATCCAGCGCCTGCTTGAGCGGGGTGCACGACTGCGCCGCCTTCTGCAGGATCTCCGGCCCCTCGTTCTTGATGTCGCGGCCTTCGTTGCGCGCCTTGACGATGCACTCCAGCGCAACCCGGTTGGCCACCGCACCGGCCTGGATGCCAGCCGGATGCCCGATCGTGCCACCGCCGAACTGCAGGATTACATCATCGCCGAACAGGTCGATCAGCTGATGCATCTGGCCGGCGTGGATGCCACCGGAGGCCACCGGCATGACCTTCTTCATGTCGGCCCAGTCCTGATCGAAGAACAGGCCGCGCGGCAGATCCTGTTTGGTGTAGCTGTCGCGGCAGACGTTGTAGTAACCCTGCACCGTCATCGGATCGCCCTCGAGCTTGCCCACGGCGGTGCCGGTGTGCAGATGGTCGACGCCGGCCAGGCGCAGCCACTTGGCCATCACGCGGAAGCTCACGCCGTGGTTCTTCTGGCGGGTGTAGGTGCCATGGCCGGCGCGGTGCATGTGCACGATCATGTCGTGCTTGCGCGCCCAGTTGGCCATGCTCTGGATCGCCGACCAGCCGATCACCAGGTCGAGCATGATCACCACCGAACCCAGCTCCTTGGCGAATTCGGCACGCTCGTAGATGTCCTCCATGGTCGCGCCGGTGACGTTGAGGTAGCTGCCCTTGACCTCACCGGTCGCCGCACTGGCCTTGTTGACCGCATCCATCACGTAGAGAAAACGATCGCGCCAGTGCATGAAAGGCTGCGAGTTGATGTTCTCGTCGTCCTTCATGAAATCCAGTCCGCCCTTGAGGCCCTCGTAGATCACCCGACCGTAGTTGCGCCCGGACAGGCCGAGCTTGGGCTTGGTGGTGGCGCCGAGCAGCGGGCGACCGAACTTGTCCAGCCGCTCACGCTCGACCACCAGCCCGGTCGGCGGCCCCTTGAAGGTCTTGATCAGCGCCACCGGCATGCGGATGTCCTCGAGCCGGGCCGCCTTCAGCGGCTTGAAGCTGAAGACGTTGCCGATCAGGCTGGCGGTGATGTTGGCGATCGAGCCTTCCTCGAACAGGATGATGTCGTAGGCGACCCAGGCGAAATACTGACCGGGGATACCCGGCACCGGCTCGACCTTGTAGGCCTTGGCGCGATAGCTGTCGCAGGCCGTCAGACGGTCGGTCCAGACCACCGTCCAGGTCGCGGTGGAGGATTCGCCGGCCACGGCCGCCGCGGCCTCGACCGGGTCGACCCCTTCCTGTGGCGTAATCCGGAACAGGCAGATGGTGTCGGTGGCGACCGGCTCGTAGTCCGGCTGCCAGTAGCCCATCTGCCGGTATTTGAGCACCCCGGCGGTATAGCGCTTCTTGGCATTGCCGGTGATGTCGGTAGCTTCATTGTGGATGTCGGTAGCGGACGAGTTCATGAGTCTCCTTGACCCGTGCTGGGCGATTGACGTGAACTGGAACCGACTGTAGGTTGGCCAACAGTTAAGATAAAGTCAGAACTTGTTTCTCATGAGTTAAGTTAATACTTAATTATGCATATCACGTTCCGCCAGTTGCAGGTTTTCGCCGAGGTCGCCCGGCAAGGCAGCAGTCAAAGTGCGGCGGCGGAATTGCACATCACGCCGCCCGCGATATCGATGCAGCTCAAGGAGCTCGAAGCCCAGGTCGGACTGCCGCTGTTCGACCGTGAAGGTCGCCAGCTGACGCTCTCCACCGCTGGCGAATATTTCCTGGTGCATGCCAAACGCATGCTCGGGGCGCTGAGGGACGCCGAGGGCTTCATGACCAGCTTCCAGCGCCTCGATCGCGGTGTACTGACGATCGGCATGGTGAGCACCGCCAAATACTTCGTGCCGCAACTGCTGGCGCGCTTCCATCAGGAGCACCCGGGCATCGAGGTGCGCCTGCGCGTCGCCCTGAATCGGGAACAACTGGTCACCATGATGAAGGAGGGCGAAGTCGACCTCTCGGTGATGGGACGGCCGCCCCGTGAGATAGCCACCCGTGCCGAACCCTTCGCTGCCCATCCGCTGGTGTTCGTCTGCCCGCCTGGCCATCCGCTCCTCCAGTTCGGGCACCTCCCGGTCGAGGCGCTGGTGCCGTATGCCTTTCTCGCCCGCGAGCAGGGCTCCGGGACGCGCGCGGCGATGGACAACTTCTTTACCGAACATCACGTCGGCCCGAACCTCAGCATGGAAGTATCGAGCAACGAGACCATCAAGCAATCGGTCATGGCGGGGCTGGGCTTGAGTCTGCTCTCACTGCATACCATCGGCCTGGAGTTGCAACATGGCTTGCTGCACGTGCTGGACATCGAGGACACCCCGCTGATGCGCAGCTGGTTCATCGTGCGCATGCCGTCGCGACAGCTGTCGCCAGCTGCCGAGGCGTTTCGCTACTTCATCATCCAGCATGGCGAGGCCCACCTGCTCAGCCACGACGCGCCGCTGCTGGGCGCTGTCCGAGCACGCCAGGAGCCTGCCCGGGAAGGCTGAACGATCAGCACCCGAAACGGGCACGATCAGAAAAACAGGATGCCGCCGATGGCCACGCCGTTCATCCGTGCGGTGTTGCCGGCGAAGTCCTTCGAGCGCGTCTGGCTGAGCTCGAGATCCAGCGTCACGCTCCTGGTCAGTGCGTAGTAGGCGCCCGCGGTGACGTTGCTGTTGGACTTGAAGCGCGCCGTACTGACCCGGTTGTCCTGGTTGCGGCTCACGCCACCGCTCAGCCCCAGCTTCAACTTGCCGGTCGCCGCGTAGGTGCCTTGCAGCAGGTAGTTGGTGCCCTTCACATCGCCCTGATCGCCGTCGGTCAGGATGCCGATGCCACGACCGGACTGCACATTGCCCAGCACGCTGAAGTGACCCAGCGTGTACGACGCGCCGATCTCGCCTGCGCTCATGGTGAAGTCGGCCGGTTGCGCAGCCGAGCCGGCCACCGCATAGAAGCGCTGCGTCTTGGCGCCGATCCAGGCCTTCAGCCCGCCGCCGCTGTAGGACAGCTGCGCCTGCACCTGCGGTGCCGAGCGCGAGTCGTAGATCCCGGTGTTGTTGACCGGGCTGAATACACCGCCGCTGAAACTCAGCCCGCCCTTGCCCGGCGTGGTGTAGACGATCTGCCCGTAGCTGCCCAGGTAGGTATAGCCGGCCCCGATGTGTCCCAGCGTCACCCGTCCGCGCTGGGTCGCCTGGATCGGCGCGCCCACGCCCAGCAGGGTCATGTCGGTGAGGATCGCATTGGCACCGAAGATGCCGTAATCGCGCCCCAGCTTGACGGTGCCGAAGTCCGGCGTGCCGAGAGTGAAATACGCCTGGCGCACATCGACCCCGCTGTTCGGCGACAGCGCATCGGAGGTGGCAGTGTGCGCCATGATGCCGATCTGCGCACTGACATCGATGCCCTCCTGCTGGCTGCTGAACTTGGTGATCAGCGCATTGGGCAGCAGGCCGTTGCCGATCGTCGTGCGGTTCTGCTGCCCGCCGCAACCCAGCGCCCGACTGGCCAGCGCGGTACCTCCAACCGTCGCACCGGTACAGCTCACCGTGGTGTAGTAGGCGTTGACGAAACCGCTGATGTCCACGGTCCAGTTGTCGCCCTTGAATTCGGTGGCCGCGCCCGACAGCGGATACCCCGCCAGACCCAGCAGCACCAGCGCGGTGCCCAGCCCACCCGGCCATACCCGGCGCACTCGCGTGCCGTTACCCCACTCGATCTGCTTCATGATGTTATCTCCCCATGGATGACGGCAACATCGCGATATCCGTCGATGCGCCACCGTTTGCACGAACGTACTCCGGCCGTTCGCACCCACCACGCGTCGCCTGGCAAAGCCAGATCTCCCGCAGTCGTGGTCGAGCTACGCAAGACCCACGCCAACGCCGGATGGCTTGTGCCCCCGTGTCCTTTCGGCATCCGCCGTGGGGAAATTCCGGGATCTGTTGCTTTAATGGCGCAGCACGAACGTGACAGTGCGTGCCAAATGGCGCACACGATCACGAGGCATGTTGCACTGCAGTTTGCAGCCCCGGGACTTGCGCGCAATGCTAGTCACCGGGTTGCCCGCATCACGCCGTCACCACGCACGGCCAGGTCCCCGACCAACCATGTCGTGATGCATCGGCAACGAGGGAGAACGGATCATGAACCACGCCCTGTCGGGTCGTCAGCCGTCGTCGCAGATCGCCAGTTTGCTGCGCGCACGCATGGGCACTGCCCGGGTAGCCCCCCATGTGACAAGTTCCTGGGATCGCTGCTTCAACCGCTACAGCATGGAGCCCGATGCCAAGCGCAACACGATCGTGCTTGATACGCATTCGCTGGGTGACCGCCAACAGAAGCTTGGGGAGCTGTTGAACGTTGCCCGCGCGGAGATGGAAAACCTCTACGAACAGATTGCCGGTTCCGGCTACGCCGTCATCCTCAGCGATGCCGATGCGGTGGTGTTGAGCGCGGTTACCGACCCGCACATGAAACGCGAGTTCCGTGGCGCGGGCTTGTGGATTGGCGCGGTGTGGAGCGAGCAGAACGAGGGCACCAACGGCCTGGGTACGGCAATCGCCGAACGGATGCCGGTGATTGTTCATTGCGGCGAGCATTTCCGACAGTACAACGCCGGCCTGTCCTGCTGCGGCGCCCCGATTCTTGACGTCAACGGTGATGTGCTGGCCGTGCTCGATGCCTCGGCGGCAAGCTCGGCCGACACCCGCCTGGTACAGAGCCATACCATGGCGCTGGTCAACATGTCGGCAAACCTGATCTCTCGCTGCCACTTCCTGAGCCAGTTTCAGGATGCATGGATCCTGCGCTTTCACAGTCGGGCGGAGTTCGTCGGCCTTTTGCATGAGGCACTGATCGCCATCGATGGCAGCGGCCACATCATCGCGGTCAACGAAAGCGCACTGATCCAGCTGGGCATGAATGAGCGCGACAAGCTGGTCGGTCGCTTGCTGGAGGAAGTCATCCCGCTGGACTTTGCCACCCTGGAACAGCGTGCCGCCAACGAGCCGACCACGTTGTGGCCCATGCGCGACATTGCCTACGGTCGCCGCTTTTTCGCCAATGCGCGGGCGCCGCTCGGACGTTGCAATCAGAATTCGGCCGCAACCGTGGCGATGCAGACCACCGAGCCGTCGCGCCAGCACATTGGCAGCGACCCGCGGATGCAGCGCAACCTCAATTGCGCGCGCAAGCTGTTTGGTCGGCGGGTACCGATCCTGCTGCAGGGCGCTACCGGTACCGGCAAGGAGGTCTTCGCCAAAGCCCTGCATCAGTCGAGCAGTTGGGCCGACCGCCCGTTTGTGGCAGTCAACTGTGCCGCGATCCCGGAATCCCTGATCGAAAGCGAGCTGTTCGGCTACACCCGTGGCGCATTCACCGATGCCGCCCGCGAAGGACATGTAGGAAAGATTCGCCAGTCCAGCGGCGGCACGTTGTTTCTCGACGAGATTGGCGACATGCCGCTGATCCTCCAGACGCGCTTGCTGCGGGTGCTCGAGGAACACGAAATCGTCCCGCTCGGTGGCGACAGCGCGATCCCGGTCGATCTGCACGTGATCAGCGCTACCCACCACGACCTGCAGCAGATGATGCAGCAAGGCAGCTTCCGCGAAGATCTGTACTATCGCCTCAACGGCATCACTCTCGACTTGCCGACCTTGCACGAACGGACCGACAAGGCGCAGCTGATCCAGATCCTGCTGCGTGAGGAAAGCCCGCAGGGACCGCTACCGCAAATCGATGATGCGGCGATGGAGCAACTGCTTGACTACCCGTGGCCGGGCAACATCCGCCAACTTCGCAATGTGCTGCGAACGGCTGCCGCACTGTGTGGCAGCGACGGCATGATCGATCTCAGCCATCTCGGTAGCGAGCTCGTCAGTACCCGTTCCCGGACCGGGCTGCCTCCGTCGATTGTCCCTACCGAGGGCCCCGGACCACTGCGCACAGCCGAGCGTGACGCGCTGCGGCGCGAACTCGAGAGAATGCACTGGAATATCAGCCGCACGGCAGCCACGCTGGGGGTCAGCCGCAATACGCTGTACCGCAAGATTCGCAAGCACGACATCGTGCTGCCTGACTGAACCGGTATCCTACCCGCTAGTAACGACTGCGCCAATGGCGGGGCAACCGCAGTCACCAAGGTGCTCCGCTTTTGACACGTACGCCGCCCAGCACCGCTACTCCATCCAGACCGGGGCTCGACCTGGCCGCTGGCACGGCGATTGCTGGTTGGTTGTCGTATCTGTGCACGCAAGCGTCACTCACCCCGACCTTGCCATCCGATCCAGCCAAGGGATTTTCATGTCCGCACCCGCTGCAGTACCGGGTCTTCTTGCCCTCTTCTCGCTCGCGCTGCTGCCGCCGGGCGCGGTGACGGCAGAGCCGACGTCGACACCGAAGCAGTTGACGCCGGTTGTTGTCACCGCCACACGAACGGCACAAGTACCCTTTGATGTCGCCGCGTCGATTGACGTGGTGGCGGCACCGGTCAGCGGCAATCTCAATGTCAACGCTTCGGAGCTTCTCGCCGGCATTCCCGGCGTGGTCGCCCGTGATCGGCAGAACTACGCGCAGGACGAGCAGATCTCGATTCGTGGCTTCGGCGCCCGCGCGACGTTCGGTATCCGCGGCATACGGCTGTATACCGACGGCATCCCGGCCACGATGCCCGACGGTCAGGGCCAGGTGTCCAACTTCAATCTCGATTCGGCCGACCGCATCGAGGTCTTGCGCGGCCCGTTCTCGGCGCTTTATGGCAATGCCGCTGGCGGCGTGATCCAGCTGTTCACGGCCGACGGCACCGATCCGCCGCAAATTCACGTCGGCGTCGCCGGGGGCAGCGACGGCTTGCTGCGCGCCGAGACCAATGCGCGTGGCATCGCCGGTCCGCTCAACTACAACATCGATTTCACCCACTTTCAGACCGATGGCTATCGCCAGCACAGTCGCGCCAAGCGGGAGTCGGGCAATGCCAAACTCGGCTGGCAACTCGGCGCGCATCGCAAGCTCACCCTGGTGGTGAATACGCTCAACCTGCCCGAGGCGCTGGATCCGCAAGGGCTGACTCCGGCGCAATACCAACAAGACCCCCGCCAGGGTTCGACGCCTTCCGGACCGTACAACACGCGCAAGAGCGTGTCGCAGCAGCAGGCAGGTCTGATCTACGAAGATCAGCTGACCGACCACGGCACGTTGCGCCTGATGGGCTACTACGGACAACGCCGGGTTGAGCAATTCCTCTCCATTCCGCCCTTCGTCCAGGCCCGGCCGCTGTCGTCGGGCGGAGTGATCGACCTCAACAATGCCTATGGCGGCGCCGACGCGCGCTGGACCTGGGCAGGCAAGGTGGCGGGCAAGCCGCTGCAGCTGGCACTGGGCTTGAATTACGACAACCAGCACCAGCATCGGCTCGGCTACAACAACTTCGTCGGCAGCCAGCTCGGTGTCGTCGGTGCATTGCGCCGTAACGAGGAGGATCGCGTCTACAACCTCGATCAATACGCCCAGGCCACCTGGCGGGTAGCTGAAGACTGGACGGTGATGGCCGGCGTGCGGCACAGTCGGGTCACGTTCCAGTCCATCGACGGTTACGTCACCGCGACCAATCCGAACGACAGCGGCCAGGTGCACTACGCCGCAACCACGCCGGTAGCCGGCGTGATGTTTCGCCTGTCACCGAAGGCACATCTTTACGCCGACTGGGGCGAGGGTTTTGAAACGCCCACGTTTTCCGAACTGAGTTACCGCAATGACGGTACCAGTGGTCTGGCGCTGTATCTGAAGCCGGCGCGCACCCGCAGTGGCGAAGTCGGCCTGAAGCTCGAACCGACCGCGCAATCGCACGCGGAGCTGGCGCTGTTTCGCGCCGATAGCCGCAACGAGCTGGCCGTGGCCACCAGCCTCGGTGGCCGCACCACCTACCAGAACATCGACCGCGCACGAAGGCAGGGCGTGGAAGCCTCACTCAGCACGCGCTTCGCCAATGCCTGGACGACGACGCTTGCGTACACCTGGCTGGATGCAACCTACCGCTCGCCGTTCAACACCCCCAACGGCACCATTGCCGCCGGCTCGCGGATACCCGGGGTGCCGCGCTCCAACGCCTATGCGGCCTTGCACTACGGGCGCGATGCCGGCTGGCAGTTTGATCTCGACGCCAGCTACATGGCCGCGGTTCCCACCAATGACGCCAATACGGTCAACGCACCCGCCTATGCACTGCTAGGTTTCGGTGCCGGCTATGTCATCCAGCACGGCGTTTGGCGCACGCATCTGTTCGGGCGCATCGACAATGCGCTCGATCGCCGCTATGTCGGCTCGGTGATCGTCAACGACGGCAACGGGCGTTACTTCGAGCCAGGCCCGGGGCGCACCTTCCTGCTGGGGGTGGACCTGCGCTGGGAACCTTGACCTCAATCGCCACCTGCCGCCGCGCCGAAGTCGTAGCTCAGCCCGACCAGGTACGCGCGCGGCGCACCCGGTGCAACGAACAGGGTCGATTTGCCGGGGCCGGTAAAATCGATCAGACGATTCGGGGTGTCGAAGACGTTGTCGCTCAACTGGCCGTTCATCACGTAGTGACGGTTGAACAGGTTGTCGATGCGGGCAAACAACGCGAGTCGCCGACTCGCCCGATAGTGCAGGTCCAGCGCGACGACCGCGTACCCCGGCACCTCGCCATGCCGGTCCCGATTGTTCTCGTCGCCCACCGCGTACTGCCCTGAATAGGCTCGCACATTGCTGCCGAACGACCATCGCTCCGAGAGGTGATATTCGCCGGACAGATTGAACAGGTTGCCAGGCACGCCGGGGATGTGATCGCCACGATGAACCTGGATCACACCGTTGCCATCCGCACTGGAATTGGTGACGCTCTGCTCCTCGAAGGATGCGCCGTAGGTTGCACTGACGTAACTGTAGTTGGCCTGCCATTCGAGCCGGCCAAACTGGCCACCGAGACCCATGTCCACGCCCTTGCGCAGGGTGCTGGGAATGTTGGCGAAATAGCCTTGCGAGCTGCCGCCGGTGTAAATCGTGAGGATGTCGTTGCTGACCCTGCTGTAGTACGGCGAAACGTTCCAGCGCAGCCGACCGTCGGCAAACGTACCGCGCACACCACCGCTGAGGGTTTGCACCACGACCGGTTTCAGCGGCGGGTCGCCGGTAAAGTCGTTCGGCAACGAACACGGCGCGGCCGGATCGGCGCATTCGAACTCGATCGGGGTCGGCGTGCGCATGCCCTCGTCGTAGTTCAGGTAAGCGCCAAATGAGGCGCTGATTGCCCAGGTTGCGCCGAGGCTGGGATTGAAGCGGTGGAAGGTTTGCTGGCCATCGATCGCCGGCTCATTGCCGGAGCGGTCACGGACGGCGAGCTGGCTGTGGTTGTAACGACCGCCGACGCTCAAATGCACACCCCGGGGTAGCGACAGCACGTCCATGAAGTAAATTCCGCTGCTACGGTTGGACGCGCCCGCGTAGGTAATCGGAGCCGGGCCGAACGGCAACAGACCCACGGCGTCGCCGCGCTGGACGACGCTGTAGGGAAAATAGGCTGGCTGGGCATACTGGCTGAAGGCGCTTTCACCGGCATCCAGGCTGATACCTGCAGTGAACTGGTTGCTGCGTCCGAAAAGATTGCCGCCATCCACCGCCTGGATCGATCCGCCGTATCCGCGCGTGTGCACATTGCCGAGCACATTCGAGGCTGGCACGTTGTTGATCGTTGCCATCGGATGGCTGGGATCATAGCCAGGGTTGAGTCCGGCGTAATAGAACTGGCCGATCGATGCCGGGTCATAGGGGCCATTGGCGGCATAACCCAACGGGCCATCGACACCTGGGTCGTAGCGGCTGAAACTGTTGGTGTTGCTGTTGAAACTTCGGCTCTGCGAAATACGCAGATAGGCATTTGCCTGTACGGCCCAATCGTGGCCGAGCTGGCGCGATCCCTGCAGGTTGAATGCGTTGATGTTGTCGGTGAAATGGTCAGGCCATGTGTAGCCTTTCCGTGGCGTCTTCACCCACTCGACCGGAAGCGATTGCGTCCCCGACAAACGCCCGTGCGCGCCCGTGTAGCTCAACGTGACGCTGGTATTTTCATCCGGCCGCCAGTCGCCGCGAACGAATGCCTGCTGCACACGGCTTGCTGAATAGTCGCGCCAACCCGTCTGGTACGAATGGCTGGCCCCGGCATAGATCCCCAGACTACGGCTGTGTGCGCCGAAATCGACGTCGGTATGGATGCGCCCCCACGAGCCACCGGAGATATTCAATGAACCACCCGGGTCGCTGAAACCACTCTTGCTGGTCAGCAGCAACGCGCCGGCCAGCGTGTTCAGGCCATACAGTGGATTGGAGCCGGGGACCAGCTCGACATCGCGTATGGCGAAGTCGGGAATGGCCTCCCAGTTCATGGTTTCGGCGAAGGGCTCGTTTTGCCTCACACCGTCCATGTAAACGGATATGCCCGCGGGCGATCCCAGCAGGGGCGACAACGTGAAGCCGTGAAAATACAGGTTGCCCTGCCACGGATTGCCTTGCGACTGGGTCATGCTGACGCCCTGGAAATTTTGCTCCAGCAGTGCCGTCAGCGACTGCCCATGAATCTGCCGGACATCGTCAGCCTGGGCACTTTGCACGTTCAGCGGAATCTGCAGCACCGGCACGTCGAATCCCGCCAGTGGGGCAATGGCGATGACGTTCACCTCATGCAGTTGTTGCACCGGCGGGTCTGCCAGAACCGCCCCGTTCATGGCGAAGCCAAGAAGCAGAGCGCTCGTGGCCAGCACGCCGGGATCTCGTCGCTGAAGGGGGGTGAACAGCATCCGTACAGTTCCTTGCCTGGCTACCCAGTTGACCATCACACCACCGGCCAAGGGGGCCGCCTCATGCAGCCGCGTGCTGTTTCCAGCATCGCCCCGGAAGCACGCTGGCTGTGGTGGACCCGACGATGCCGCCGCTTGTGACCGCCGCTACCTGCGGCGACTCAAACACGCTGTCGCGATGCAGACCATGCATCAGTGGTCTGCATCGACCCATCGCGTCAGCGGCCCGTCAGGCACCGGCGTACAAGCTACCCCGGGTTTTTGCCACGTGCGTCGCAATCGCATCCATCAACGGGGGCGACAGGCAGTCATACGGTGGCAACCCCAGTTCCCGCAGCCGTCCACGCACGCCGTCCATCGCAGCTGGATTGGCCCCCGACTCGATGATCGAGGAGACAAAGGCGGCGAAGGCTGGCGCTGACCAGCCGTGCTGCGGCGACAATTCGGTATGTACGAAGTCGAGCCCGTGGAACGGGTGATTCGTGTCCTCGATGCGTCCGTACATATGTACGCCACACACCTTGCAGGCGTGTCGCTGGATCGCCGCATCGGCATCCACCACGGCCAGCTTGTCGCCATTCTCGGTCACCTCGACCTTGTCCCGCGCCACCACCGCAACCATGGAAAAAAGTGCGCCGTCCGGCTTCCAGCATTTGCTGCAGCCACACACATGATTGTGTGCCGTCTGCGCCGCCACCTTGACCTTGACCGGCTTGTCGCGGCACTTGCAGCTCAGCATGCCGCCAGTGAAGTGGTCGTCCCCCGGCTTGACGCCGTGGTCGACCGATGGATGTATCAGAACGCTAGCCATGGGTTACCTCCAGAACAGTAAGTGACGCTGGCAGGTCCGGCAGCAAGACGTTATCCGCCGGATTTCAATCGGGTGGGGCAGGTGTCGGTCAGGACACCTCCCTCCCGCAAATCGGAGACCCACGCCCGACTCATGGCTATTGCCACGCCCAGCGTGCGGTCCAGCATCTGGCTGGCATCGGCCAATCAGGTCGCATCGGTATCACCGCGCAGGTCGACCGAGCCACCCGCCGCTTCCTGTGCCGGATAAGCGGCATCGATCAACGCCATGTTCACCATCGGGATCAACCGACTCTCTTTCTGCACCCAGTCAGCCAGCACCAGACCGGCGGTGCGCTGGTGCGCCCAGTCGAAGATGCAAGCCTTGCAATTCATGTAGCGATACGGCGGCACACGGTCGGCCATGCCTCGGTCGAGTACGCGATAACGCCCAGACGCCATCACCGCAGCACGGATATGCCGACTGAGCAGCGCCACGCGCACGGCATCTTGCGCCTGGTCGTATCGCTGGTCCGGTGGGGCCAACTCGACCAACTCCACATCGGCGACCAGCAGCGCAGGTCGCGCTGGCTTGCCGTGCGGTGCCGCAGACGCCGAGGTTGCCGCCAGCAGACCAAGCAACACACCGATGACGAGGTGGCCGGCCATCGTCAATAGACGATCACGGAACGAACCACCTTGCCTTCATGCATCAGCTCGAAGGCACGGTTGATTTCATCGAGCGGCATCACCTCGGTAATCATCTCGTCGATCTTGATCTCGCCCTTGAGGTAACGATCGACATAACCCGGCAACTGCGAGCGTCCCTTGACGCCTCCGAATGCCGACCCCCGCCAGACGCGGCCGGTGACCAACTGGAACGGGCGGGTACTGATTTCCTGCCCGGCACCGGCGACGCCGATGATGGTCGACTCACCCCAGCCCTTGTGGCAGCACTCCAGCGCCGAACGCATCACATGGACGTTGCCGATGCACTCGAATGAGTAGTCGACACCGCCATGGGTCATCTCGACAATCACCTGCTGAATCGGCGTATCGCCGTGATCCTTCGGATTGACGAAATCGGTGGCACCCAGCGCCTTGGCCATCTCCCATTTGTCCGGGTTAAGGTCCACACAGATGATCCGCGACGCCTTGGCCATCACCGCGCCCTGTACCACCGACAGGCCGATGCCGCCCATGCCGAACACGGCCACCGTGGAGCCGGGCGTCACCTTGGCGGTGTTGAGTACCGCACCGATACCGGTGGTGATGCCACAGCCGAGCAGACAGACCTTGTCCAGCGGCGCGTTCTTGGAGATGTTGGCCAGCGAGATCTCCGGCAGCACGGTGTACTCGCTGAACGTACTGCAGCCCATGTAGTGCAGGATCGGCTTGCCGTTGATGGAAAAGCGCGAAGTGCCGTCCGGCATCAGGCCCTTGCCCTGGGTGACGCGGATTTTCTGGCACAGGTTGGTCTTGCCCGAAAGGCAGTATTCGCACTCGCCGCATTCGGGCGTGTACAACGGAATCACGTGATCCCCGACCTTGACCGAGGTCACCCCTGCACCGACTTCCTCGACGACACCGCCACCTTCATGGCCGAGGATGACCGGAAACATGCCCTCCGGATCCGCGCCGGACAACGTGAATGCATCGGTATGGCAGACTCCGGTCGCGACGATCCTGACCAGCACCTCACCTTTTTTCGGAGCAGCAACGTCGACTTCCTCGATGCTGAGTGGTTGTCCCGCTTCCCACGCAACCGCTGCGCGTGTCTTCATGATCAATCGTTCCTCATAATCGTCAACCCTCCACCAAGGCGGGCCGCCAAGAAGGTACCATGCACATCAAATGCCAGTTTCCGAAGACGTCTGCAAGCTGGTGATTCAATCACTTGAAGCGATCGCATGGCGGCCTGTCCCACGTGCAGCATCAGATTCGTGACAGATGAGTGTGCCGCATGCGGTACAGCCACCACCATGGGAGTCACTGCACGACTGTCACGAGAGGCTTCATGTAAATCCCCGTCCCTGCCACTGCTGGATGAGAGCGACTGAGAAACAGTAGTTCGACGGCTGAACTGCGGAATATGGGCTCCTCGCCACAGTACGCCTTCGCCAACTGCGGATACGCACGGCCACCGACACAGGTGCGGAGTGCTGTCGCTCACGACAGCTTTTCAGGAGTTGTCAGCTGTCTTGGTGCTTGTGCCGCACCACGCCGCGCTGCGGATCGTACCCCCAGATTGCCAGCCCCAGAAAGACGATGAGCGAGGCCACAACCACGCCACACGCAAGCCAGTTCATCTGCCCGTACATGGCGTAGCGGATCAGATCGATGCCGTAGGTGAACGGATTGATGCGCGCCAACTGGTAGACGACTTGGGCCCCGGATTCCTGCAACTTCCACAATGGGTAGAGTGCTGGCGACAGGAAGAACATCGGAAAAATCACAAAGTTCATGGCCCCGGCGAAGTTCTCGATCTGCTTGATATAAACGGATACCAGCAGGCCCATCGCGCCCAGCATCAGACCGGTCAGAAACATGGCCGGCAACGCCAGCAACAGGCCGGGCCACCACGGCAGGTCGAGCTGAAACAGCGCGCAGATCGCGAAAAATGCATACGCCTGCAGGATCGACAGGAAGGTACCCGCCAGCAGCTTGCACGTCAGCAACACCGAGCGCGGCAGCGGTGCCGTCAGCAGCAGCCGCATCAAGCCCATCTCACGGTCGTAGACCATCGCCAGCGAAGACTGCATGCCATTGAACAACAGCACGATGCCCACCAGCCCTGGCACGACGTAGACCTGGTACTCGATATAGGTTGAGTACGGCGGAATCACGGAGACGCCAAAGACGTCCCGGAAACCGGCCGCAAAAATGAGCAGCCACAGGCTCGGCCGCACCACCGCAGAGAGCAATCGCCCGCGCTGGTGCATGAACTTGACCGTTTCGCGCGAGGAAAGCGCTAGCAGCGCCTGCAGGGCGTGGCTCACGATCGACAGGGCGACGCCCCCTGCAGGCTTGCCCGCAGGCAAACCGGCCCGGGGCCTCGGTGGCACGGCAGCCGCCAAGTCACGTTCCTGCAGCGGACCGCCGCCGGGCCTCCCTCGCTGCGATCCACGCTTCGTGGGCATCAGACCGCCTCCTCTTGCTCTACCGAAGCTTCCCCGGTCAGGTCGAGAAAGGCGTCGCGGAGCGAACGCCGGCCGGTACGCTCGCGCAATTCCGCGGCGGTGCCGGAAGCGATCCAGTGCCCCTTGTGCAGGATGATGACCCGGTCGGCGGATTCGGCCTCGTCCACCAGGTGCGTCGCCCACAGCACACCGACGTCGCGATGCGTGCACAGCGAGTGGACATACTCCACGAGCTGCGCGCGCGAGGCGGGATCGAGCCCCACCGTAGGTTCGTCCATCAGCAGCACCACCGGGTCATCCAGCAGTGCGCGGGCCAGTTCGACTCTGCGGCGATTGCCGCCAGAAAGCGCCCGCGCCCGATCTGTGGCCCGCGCGGTCAAGCCGATGCGCTCCAGCTCCGCATCGATGTGGGCGCGCGCCGCACGCCCCATGCCATGCAGCCGCGCATGGAAACGCAGGTTGGCAACGACGCTCAAGTCCAGGTCCAGCGTCGCCTGCTGGAATACCACGCCCAGGCACGCGAGTGCCCGTCGCGCCTGATGGCGCATGTCGAAACCCGCCACCTCGATGCGTCCGGCGTCAGGCACGAACAATCCGGTGAGCAGTTGGAACAGCGTACTTTTCCCGGCGCCATTCGGTCCGAGCAGGGCCACGAACTCGCCGCGTGCGACGTGCAGGGACACTCGGTCCAGCGCCTTGACCGAGCCGTAGGACTTACTGACCTCCTCCACCGCGAGTGCGAATGAGGCCTGTCCCGGTAGTGGCGACGCGGGCATGGATGTCTCGCCGGGCGCGTTCATCGCCGTACGCCATGCCGCGGGCGCAAGGCCCACAGCGACAACCACCACACCGAGGCACCAGACTTCACAGACCCTCCTTGCCACACCGGCCTTCGTCCACGTCAACCCCGGCCACTTCGGAAAGCAGCCCTTGATGTCGTGCCAGCAGCCGACGGCTGAGAGCAGCAACCTCAGGA
>SCSE01000057.1 GCA_004298015.1 Rhodanobacter sp. | reverse complement strand
CCATGGTATGCACCTCGTCTTCCTGCTGGGCTAAACCCCGCAGGTTAGTGAAGAACACCCTGGTCAATTTTCGGTCGGCAGAACCTCGATTTGCTGGTCAGTTTTCAATCGGCAGCAACAGTCCTGATCGGCTTGGACGGCATTTCACCACGCGCTGCAAGCGACCTTGGCCAATTGTTCGACAGGCTTGTGGCAAGCCTCACTGGCCATCGATGGACGCGGCTACCCGGCTCTTGGCATGCTGCGCACTCCTTTATGCCGTCGAGTAGCTCTCCATGCAATACCGCCGCGTTGGAAAATCCGGTCTGCAACTGTCTGCGCTGTCGTTCGGTGCGTGGGTCACCTTCGGCCAGCAGGTCGGCCGGTCGCAGGCGCGCGACATGCTGGCGCTGGCGCACGACCGTGGGGTGAATTTCTTCGACAACGCGGAAACCTACAACAACGGTGTGGCCGAACAGCTGATGGGTGACGTGCTCGCCGACCTGCGTTTTCCGCGCGACAGCTACTGCGTCTCCAGCAAAGTGTTCTTCGGTGCCGTCGACAATCCGCTGCCCACCCAGCGCGGGCTGTCGCGCAAGCATGTGATCGAGGCTTGTCATCAGGCGCTGCAACGCTTGCGGGTCGAGCATCTGGATCTGTATTTCTGCCATCGGCCCGATCCGGATACGCCGATCGGCGAAACCGTGGCGGCGATGGACACCCTGATACGCCAGGGCAAGGTGTTGTACTGGGGCACCAGCGAGTGGCCGGCCGATGCGATCCACGAAGCGCATCGCATTGCGCGCGAAAATCATCTGTATGCACCGGTGGTCGAGCAACCGCAGTACAACCTGTTGCATCGCGAACGGGTCGAGGTGGAATACGCCTTGCTGTACGAAGCCTACGGCATGGGCACCACGATCTGGTCGCCGCTCGCCTCCGGGCTGCTGAGCGGCAAATACAACGACGGCGTGCCGGCCGATTCGCGGCTGACCCAGCCCGGTTACGAATGGCTGCGCGAAAGCGTGCTCGGCAAGGGCCAGGAGCGTCTCGACAAGGTCCGCGCGTTGCAGCCGATTGCCGAAGAACTCGGCAGCAGCCTGGCGCAGTTGTCGATTGCCTGGTGTCTGCTCAACCCACATGTCTCCACGGTGATGCTGGGGGCCAGCCGGCGCGAACAGCTGGAGCACAATCTCGATGCACTGGCACTGTTGCCGCGGCTGGACGAAACGGTTGCCACGCGCATCCAGGAAGTTCTCCGCACGGACTGATGAGCTGAGGGGCTGTGAAAAATTCGCCCGCTTGCTGCGGCCGCCTTCAGATGCCCGTGTCGGCGCCGCGCTGCGGCGTTCGATATGTTCACAACCTCTGAGCCGGGCCTTCATAGCGGCCTTGATGGTGACCGTCCGCCCGTCCGGCGAGTGTCCGCGGACACACTTGTGCGCGCCAGTATGTGATGCAAGTTACTGATTAAACACATAATTGCCTTGGCATCCGGTTTGGCACGTGGATTGCAGAGCCCCTGATGCAGCCGTGTTGTCCGCGGTCAGGGAATGCACGATGATTCGCGATACCTCCGCCACCGACCGTCTGGTCGAACTCAAACCCGATCGCAAGCGCCAGCTGATCCTGCTGGCCATCGGCGTGGTGGCGCTGGCACTGCTGGCGTGGCTGGCGCCGGGGATCGGCAGGCTTTTTTCCGCTTCAGGTTCGGTCAGCAGCTCGCGGCTGGCGTTCGCCACGGTCGAGCGTGGCGCATTCGTGCGCGATATCGCGGCCGAGGGCAAGGTGGTGGCGGCCAACAGCCCCACGTTGTACGCCACCTCTGGTGGCGCGGTGACGCTCAAGGTGCACGCCGGCGACACGGTGAAGATCGGTCAGGTGCTGGCGACCATCGTCAGCCCCGAATTGCTCAATAAGCTGGCACAGGAGCAGTCCAACGCCGACGCGATGGAAGTGAACTACCAGCGCGCGAAGATCGACGCCCGCAAGCAGCGCTCGTTGTTGAGGGTGGCGTACGAGAACGCACAGATCGACATGCAGACCGCTACGCGCAACTTCGATCGCTACCAGAAGGCCTTCAAAGAAGGGGCTGTCCCGCGCATGGATGTGGATCGTGCCGTGGATGCGCTGGACAAGGCGAAGATCGCTTTGCGACACGCCAAGAGCGATCTCGGCATGGACAACGACAGCCTGAATTTCGACATCGAATCGAAGAAGCTCGCGCATGCGCGGCAACTGCTGCTGGTGCAGGACCTGCAGCGCCAGGTGGACAATCTGGCAGTGAAGTCGCCGGTCGACGGCCAGGTCGGGCAGCTGTTCATTGCCGAACGCGCCACCGTGGCCAAGGACGCGAAATTGCTCAGCGTGATCGACCTGTCCGCACTGGAAGTGCAGGTGAAGGTGCCGGAGAGTTTCGCCCGCGACCTGGGCATCGGCATGACCGGCGAGATCAGTGGCAACGGCAAGACCTGGAAAGGCATCGTCAGCGCGATCTCGCCCGAAGTGGTCAACGGTGAAGTGGCCGCGCGGGTGCGCTTTGCCGGCACTGCGCCGAAGCAGCTGCGCCAGAACCAGCGCCTTTCAGTACGCATCCTGCTCGACCATCGGGAGAACGTGCTGACCGTGCAGCGCGGTTCCTTCGTCGACGAATCCGGCGGCAGCTATGCCTACGTGGTACGCGACGGCATCGCGACAAAGACGCCGATCCGCGTCGGCGCCAGCAGCATCGACAAAGTGGAAATCCTGCAAGGCCTGAAAGCCGGCGATCGCATCGTGATTTCCGGTACCGACAATTTCAAGGGCGCGGCGAGGATCGCGATCAGTCAGTGACAGCGGCAAGCCCCGAAAAGGGCGCAAGCGGGGAACATCAAGTATCTGGCCGGTTCTGCCGCCCCGTGACGGACGCAAGCCACGCAAACCGGCAGGCCGTCATCTGCATGCCTCCCGTTTTTCGTCCCAACCAATACACCACCACCGAGGAACCACCATGCTGAAGATGAACCATCTGTCCAAGGTCTACCGAACCGAAGTGGTGGAGACCTACGCGCTGCGTGATTTCAATATCGACGTGAAAGAGGGCGAGTTCGTCGCCGTCACCGGGCCGTCCGGTTCCGGCAAGACCACCTTTCTCACCATTGCCGGTCTACTGGAAACGTTCAGCGGCGGCGAGTACCACCTCGACGGGATCGAGGTGAGCCAGCTCAACGACAACGCGCGCTCGAAAATTCGCAACGAGAAGATCGGCTTCATTTTCCAGGCGTTCAACCTGATCCCCGACCTCAACGTCTACGACAACATCGAGGTGCCGTTGCGCTACCGCGGCATGAAGGGTGCCGAGCGCAAGCAGCGCATCATGGATTCGCTGGAACGCGTGGGCTTGTCCTCGCGCGCCAAGCACTACCCGGCCGAGCTCTCCGGCGGTCAGCAACAGCGCGTGGCCATTGCCCGTGCGCTGGCGGGTTCGCCGCGCCTGCTGCTGGCCGATGAGCCGACCGGCAACCTGGATACCCAGATGGCCCGCGGCGTGCTGGAGCTGATCGAGGATATCCACCGCGATGGCGCCACCATCGTGATGGTCACCCATGATCCGGAACTGGCCGCGCGCGCCCAGCGCAACGTGCACATCATCGATGGCCAGGTGGTGGACCTGTCGGAGGAGCCGCGCTTCCACAGCCATCCAGAAGAAACCACGCAGAGCCAAAGGTGAGCCGGGCGTTGTCGTAGGAGCGCACCCTGTGCGCGAAAAGGGACTTCGGTCGTGCGCGAGCTTTTTTGCCACATCCCCGAAAAGCATTCGCGCACAGGGTGCGCTCCTGCAAGGTTGCTGACGAACACCACTGCACAGGTATTTCGAATGTTCGCTTACTACCTCCAACTCGGCCTGCGCAGCCTGCGCCGCAATCCGGCGCTGACCGCGTTGATGGTGATTGCGATCGGCTTCGGTGTGGCCGCGTCGATGACCACCTATGCGGTGTTCCGGGCGGTGTCGGGTGATCCGATTCCGGACAAGTCGGCGCAGCTTTTCAAGCCGCAGATCGACAACTGGGGTCACCAGCACGGCCGGACCAGCGATGAGCCGCCCAACGCCATGGACTACACCGACGCCATGGCCTTGATGCGCGCGCACAAGGCGGAAAAGCAGACCGTATCCTTCCCCATCGGCCCGTCGTTGATCCCGGCCGACTCTTCGGCCATGCCGATCAATGTAGTCGGCTTCGCCACGTATGCCGACTTCTTCAGCATGTTCGAGGTGCCATTCAAGTATGGAGGTGCCTGGCCGGCGTCTGATGACGCGCAGCACGCCAGCACGGTGGTGATCAATGCCAAACTCAATCAGCGCTTGTTCGGTGGCAGCAACAGCGTCGGCAAAAGCATCAATCTGGAAGGTCACGACTACCGCATTGCCGGTGTCACCGATAACTGGAATCCGCAGCCGCGTTTCTATGACGTCGTCAACGGCGGGGGCTTCAGCACGCCGCCACAGATCTACATCCCGTTTTCGCGTGCCATCGACCTGCAGATGCAGACCTTCGGTAACAACAGTTGCAACGGTCCCGGTGGCCGCGGTGACAGCTTTGCGGACTATCTGCGTTCAGACTGTGTGTGGCTGTCGTATTGGGCGCAACTGCCGACCGCGGCTGCTGTAGCCAGCTACCGCAGCTACCTTCAGGCGTATGCCGCCGATCAGCAACGTGCCGGTCGCTTCCACTGGGCACCCAACATACGCCTGCGCAATGTCATGCAATGGCTCGACTACCAGAAGGTAGTGCCTCCAGAGACACAAGTGTCGCTGTTGTTGTCGCTGGGCTTTCTAGTGGTTTGTCTGGTCAACACCATTGGCCTGCTGTTGGCCAAGTTCATGCGCCGGGCACCGGAGATCGGCATTCGGCGCGCGCTGGGGGCGTCACGGCGGGAAATTTACGCCCAGTTCCTGGCCGAGGCCGCCATGGTCGGTGTTGCCGGTGGCCTGCTTGGCCTGCTGTTGACGGCGCTCGGCGTGCTTGGTGTGGGCCTGGTATTCGAGTCGCAAATCGCGCGTCTTGCACGGGTCGATCCGGCGTTGATCGGCTTGACCCTGCTGGTGGCGATTGTGGCCACCGTCATTGCGGCACTCTATCCCACCTGGCGTGCCTCACGGGTGCAGCCGGCCTGGCAACTCAAGTCCAATTGACCAGGCGGAGATCTGACATGCAAATCAGCCCCATCCTGTCCGCATTGCGCCATCACAAGGCCGGTACTGCATTAATCGCCATGCAGATTGCGCTGACCCTGGCGATTGTCTGCAATACCCTGTTCATCATTCAGCAGCGGGTTGCCCACCTGTCCCGTCCCAGTGGCATCGATGAGGCGCATCTGCTGCGTATCCAGAACCAGTGGGTCGGGCAGCACGGCGACTACGCGCCGCTGCTGGCCGCCGATCTGGCGACCTTGCGACATGTACCGGGTGTGGTGGATGCCTATGCCACCAACTCGGTGCCGCTGAGCGGCGGTGGATGGTCGACAGGGCTCGGTCTGAAGCCAAGCCAGAACGGCCCCACAGCGATGACTGCCATTTACTTCGCCGATGATCACACCTTGCCGACGCTGGGCGTGAAGCTGGTGGCCGGGCGCAATTTTCGCGCGGACGAGATCAGCGACATGCCAGCGCTGAGCAAGCCCACGCCACCGTTTGTCATCATCACCCGGGCGCTGGCCAGCAAGCTCTATCCGCATGGCGATGCATTGGGAAAGAGTGTGTACGTCGCCCCCGACAAGCCCAGCACCATCATCGGCGTGGTCCGACGTTTGCAGGCACCATGGACCGGCAACTTTGCGGCGAGCTTCAGCGACAACTCCACCCTGGTGCCGTTCCGTCTGATAACCAACGGCACAAACTTCGTGCTGCGCGTGCGCACCGGCCAGATGGGCAACGTCATGCGTACCGCGCCCAAGGCGCTATATGCCGCCAACCGCATGCGTGTGATCCCTGACGACGATGGCGTCATGCCCTTTAGCGCCATCCGCGCGAAAGCTTATGCCAGCGATCGCGGCATGGCGATTCTGATGGCGGTGATCTGCGTCATGCTGCTGGCGATTACCGCCGCCGGCATTGTCGGCTTGACCAGCTTCTGGGTCGGTCAGCGGCGCAAGCAGATCGGCGTGCGACGTGCGCTCGGTGCCACCCGCGGCGACATTCTTAGTTACTTCCTCACCGAAAACCTGCTCATCGGCATGGGCGGGGTGTTGCTCGGTATCGCCCTGGCGATCGGCCTGAACCTGTGGATGGTGACCCGCTTCGAAATGCAGCACCTGTCGCTGTGGTACGTGCTTGCCGGTGCCGTCGCGCTGCTGCTGCTGGGTCAGGGCGCGGTATTCGCGCCGGCGTTGCGCGCTTCGCGGGTGCCGCCGGTGGAAGCGACGAGGTCCGTGTGATGAACAAGGAACCTGTAGGAGCGCACCCTGTGCGCGATTGCCCTGTGCGCGATGCAATCAAGAGCATCGCGCACAGGGTGCGCTCCCGCAGGGATATCTGATTTTTGTTGTTGACGGGGGTACGTAATGTTTGGTTACTACTTCGAACTGGCACTGTGCAGCCTCAAGCGCAACAAGGTGCTGACGGCGCTGATGGTGCTGGCGATCGCACTGGGCATCGGTGCGTCGATGACCACGCTGACCGTGCTGCATGTGCTGTCGGGTGACCCGTTGCCGGACAAGAGCGCGAAGCTGTACTACCCGCAGCTCGATCCGCGCGACCTCAGCGGCATGCACCCTGGCGCGGAGCCGCCGAACCAGGTCAGCTGGATGGACGGCATGAACCTGCTCAAGGCCGGGCGTGCCGATCGCCAGGCGTTGATGACCGGCGGGGCCGTGGCGATCCAGCCGGCCGAGTCGGCGATCGACCCCTTCTTCGAGGATGCGCGTTTTACCACCCGCGATTTCTTTTCCATGTTCGACGTGCCGTTTCAGTACGGACATGCCTGGGGCAAGGCCGAGGACGACAACGACGCACGCCTCGTGGTGCTCTCGCAGAGGATCAACGACAAGCTGTTCGGCGGTGTCGACAGTACCGGCAAGACCCTGCGCATGGGCGGCAAGGACTTCCGCATCGTCGGCGTGCTCGACAGCTGGCGGCCGACTCCGCATTTCTATGACCTGACGACGGGCAATTATTCGGAAAGTGAGGGCGTGTATCTGCCGCTGCTCACGGCCATCGACCTGAAGTTTCCATTCAATGGCTCGCGCGATTGCTGGGGCAACGGGACCAATGCCGACATGAAGACAGGCCTGTGCACCTGGATGCAGTTCTGGGTGCAACTGGATACGCCAGCCAAGGCCTCGGCCTACAAGCAGTTCCTGATCAACTATTCGAGTCAGCAGAAGTCGCTCGGCGTGTATCAGCGCGAGCCCAACGTGCGCCTGCGCGGCCTGATGCAGTGGCTTGATTACAGCAAGGTGGTGCCGTCGGATGTACATCTGCAGTTGTGGCTGGCGTTGGGCTTTCTGGTGGTATGCCTGGTCAACACGGTTGGACTGATGCTGGCCAAGTTTCTGCGCCGCTCCGGCGAGTTGGGCGTGCGCCGTGCACTGGGTGCTTCACGCGGCTCGGTGTTCGCGCAGTTGCTGGTCGAGGCGGGCACGGTCGGCTTGGTCGGTGGCATTGGCGGCCTGCTGCTGGCCGTGCTGGGCCTGTGGTTCGTGCGCATGCAGCCGTCGGACTACGCCGCGCTGGCGCATCTGGACTTGCCGATGCTGGCCGCCACCTTCTTCCTCGCCGTCAGCGCCACGCTGGTGGCCGGCCTGTTGCCGGCTTGGCGCGCTTGCGTGCTTGCGCCTGCGCCGCAGCTGAAGGCCGCCTGAGATGAGTATGCAAATCCGACCCATTCTGGCCAGCCTTCGCAAGCACCGCATCCCTGCCATCCTGATCGTGCTGGAGATCGCGCTGGCCTGTGCGGTTTTGTGCAATGCCGTGTTCATGATCGGCCAGCGCGTGTCCGACATCAGGCTGCCGAACGCCATCGATCAGGCCGGCCTGTCCAGTATCGAGGTACAGGGCACCGACCCTAAGCAGGCGGGCGACGACATACCACGCAACCTGGCCGCCTTGCGTGCCATTGCCGGTGTCAAGGCGGTCACAGCCATGAATGCCTTGCCACTGACCAATTACACCTGGAACGGAGGCTTGAGTACCCACCCTGACAAGGACATGTTGAACAAGCGTATCGTCGGTATGCAGGAATACCTGTACACCGCAGGCGGTGGCAAGGCGCTTGGCTTGAAGGTGCTGCAGGGACGTTTTTTCAACGCCGATGAATCGGCTGGCAGCAAGCTCGACTCGTTCATGCCCGCGGGCCACGTCGTATTGATCACGCAGAGCCTGGCGAGGAAATTCTGGCCCCACGGCTCAGCGGTGGGCAAGATGTTGTACCTCGGCGACAAGTTCAGTTACACGGTGGTCGGCGTAGTGGCCGATGTACTGCGACCGAACCGCTCGGGTCAGGGTGAACAGAGTTTCTACTACAGCGCGTTTTTTCCGCTGCAGCCCAACGACTCGGCGCTGAGCACGTATGTGGTGCGAAGTGCGCCGGCTGATCGTGATCGGGTGTTACGTGAGGGTATCAAGGCCCTGAGCACGCTGGCGCCCAATGCCGTGGTCAAGGGTCGTACCTTTAGCGATATCCGCGACAAATATTTCGCCGACATGCGCAGCATGGCCTGGATGCTGGTGCTGGTCTGTGCGGTGATGCTGGCGGTGACTGCCTTCGGCATCGTCGGATTGACCAGTTTCTGGGTCGGACAGCGGCGTCGGCAGATTGGTATCCGTCGCGCCGTCGGCGCCACGCGCGGGCAGATTCTTGGCTATTTTCGCACCGAAAATTTCCTGCTCAGTACGGCCGGCGTGTTGATCGGCATGCTGCTGGCCTTCGGCATCAACCTCTACCTGATGCAGCACTACGAGATGAGTCGCATGCCCTGGTACTACCTGCCGACCGGTGCCGTGACGCTGTGGCTGCTCGGCCAGCTGGCGGTGCTCGGCCCGGCGCTGCGCGCGGCGTCGGTGTCGCCGGTGGAAGCGACAAGGTCAGCGTGATGCCGAAAAACCATTCTCGGCAAGGTTTCATGGGACGAACGGATGGTGGGCGCTGCCCGCCCTGCGACGGCGACATTTTGGAGGGGACGTGATGTTTGGCTACTACCTTGAATTGGCGTTTCGCAGCCTCAGACGCAGTCTCGGCCTTACCGTGTTGATGGTGCTGGCGATCGGTTTTGGTGTGGCGGCGTCGATGAGTACCTATGCGGTGTTCCGGGCGATGTCCGGTGATCCCATCCCATGGAAGTCATCGAAACTGTTCTTCCCGCAGATCGACGTTTGGGGACCTGCTTCGCGTCAGGGCGGCCAGCGCGGTGATGGGTTGCCTGCGGACATGACCTATATCGATGCGATGGCCTTGATGCGTCAGCACCGGGCGGCCCAGCAGACGGCGATGTATCCGATCCTGCCCACGGTGTACCCGGATGATCCTGCCGAAAAGTCACGAGCAGTGCCTGGGCATGCGGTCTACGCCGCCTTCTTTGCGATGCTGGATGTGCCCTTCCGCTACGGCAGCGGTTGGTCGTCTGCGGACGATGGTCACCGTGCGCGCGTGGCGGTGATCGACAGCCAGCTCAATCAGCGGCTGTTCGGTGGCGCAAACAGCGTGGGCAAGGCGATACGGCTCGACGGTCACAGCTATCGAATCACCGGTGTGCTGGCCGATTGGCATCCGCAACCGCAGTTTTATGATCTGGCCAACAGCAACGCCTTCGGTCCTGCCGATCAGGTTTTCGTGCCTTTCGCCACGGCGGTCGATCAGCAACTGCCAACCAATGGCGGCATGGGTTGCGGCCAGGCACTGCCCGGTCCCGGCTTTGCAGGCGTGCTCTCGTCCAGCTGCGTCTGGGTGGCCTATATGGTGGAACTGGACGATGCCGCGCAGGTGGCGTCATATCGAAGCTATCTGAATGGCTACGCCCGCGAGCAACAACAAGCGGGTCGTTTCAGCTGGCCACCAAATACCCAGCTGCGCGACTTATCCCGGTGGATGGACCAGATGGGCGTGGTGCCGCCGGAATCGAAAGTGTCTCTGGTCGTGTCGTTTTGTCTTTTGCTGGTGTGCATGGTCAATGCGGTCGGATTGCTGCTGGCCAAATTCCTGCGTCGGTCCAATGAGATCGGCGTGCGGCGTGCGCTGGGAGCCAGTCGTGCAGCGATCGCTTCGCAGTTTGCAGTGGAAGCGGGCGTTGTCGGTCTTGCCGGCGGCGTGCTGGGTCTGTTGCTGACCTGGCTGGGTGTGGCGTGGATGCATGGTGTCCTGCCGCGACAGATTGCCGTGCTTACCCGCATCGATCCAAGCCTGCTGTGGCAGACGCTGCTACTGGCCATAGCGGCGACCTTGCTCGCCGGGCTGTATCCGATCCTGCGCGCTACCCATGTGCGGCCCGCCATGCAACTGAAAATCGACTGAGGAGATAACCATGGGCATTCGTCCGATTCTCTCCGCCCTGCGTCGGCACAAGGCCGGCACCTTGCTGATCGCCCTGCAGATCGGGTTGACGCTCGCCATTGTGTGCAATGCCTTGTTCATCATTGGCGGACGCATCGCGAAAATCGAGCGACCCAGCGGTCTGGATGAGCGTGACCTGCTGTTCGTAAGTACCTCGCACGCCGGGCTCAAAGCCGATACGCCCGCGGGCAGGGCGGCATTGGCTGCCGGCATCCAGGGCGACCTGACCGCACTGCGGCATTTGCCGGATGTGCAGGATGCCTACGAGACCAACGCCCTCTCGCTGAGCAACATCAATTGGACATTGGGCCTGAAGTTGTCACCGGATGCCCGCGGCGGAGCGCCGGGTGCGTTCTTTTTCGCGGATGACCACACGCTGGCCACGCTTGGCCTGAAACTGGTTGCCGGCCGCGATTTCAAGGCATCCGAAATCGGCAGGCACAGCTTGCTGGGCACGCTCGAGCCGCCGGTCGTCATCATTACCAAACACATGGCCGACAGCCTCTTTCCCAAGGGCGATGCCCTGGGCAAGCAGGTGTATTTCGTAGGGGGCGCCACCAAACCCAGCACCATCATCGGCATCGTCCAGCGCATGCAAACCGGTAACAGTCAGAGTGAACGCGACAGCTTCACTTGGAATTCGATCCTGATTCCGATGCACATGCTCGAGCCGGCACGCTACTACGTGGTGCGTGCCAAGCCGGGTCGGCTGGACGCCGCCTTGCATAGTGTGCCGGCGGCGCTTTACGCACAGGACCCGCTGCGGGTGATCCCCGATGGCACGGGCGCCGATGCCGGCGTGCGCAGCTTCGCGCAGATTCGCGCTCAGGCCTATCGGGGTGACATTGCGATGGCCCAGTTGATGGGTGTGATCAGCGTGATCCTGCTGGCGGTAACCGCTGCCGGCATCGTCGGCCTCTCCAGCTTCTGGGTTGGCCAGCGCCGCAAGCAGATCGGCGTGCGACGTGCGCTCGGTGCCACCCGCGGCGATATTCTCAGTTACTTCCTCACCGAAAACCTGCTCATCAGCATGGGCGGGGTCCTGCTCGGTGTGGCGCTGGTGATCGGCTTGAACCTGTGGATGGTGACCCGCTTCGAGATGGCACATCTGCCCGTGCCCTACGTGCTGGTCGGTGCCGTGGTGCTGCTGCTGCTCGGCCAGGGCGCGGTGCTGGCGCCGGCGTTGCGCGCGTCGCGGGTGCCGCCGGTGGAAGCGACGAGGTCGGTGTGATGCCGGTAAATCCCCAGCAACCACGTAGGGCGGGCACTGCCCGCCGCCTCACCTCGCCAAGCCAGGGTTTCATGGGACGAGCGGATGGCGGGCGGTGCCCGCCCCACGACGGCGACGTTTTGGAGGCCGCGTGATGTTCGGCTATTACCTTGAACTGGCGTTGCGAAGCCTCAGGCGCAACAAAGTGCTGACCGCGCTGATGGTGCTGGCCATCGCGCTGGGCATCGGTGCCAGCATGACCACGCTGACCGTGTTGCATGTGCTGTCGGGTGATCCGGTGCCGGGACGCAGCAGCACCTTGTATTACCCGCAAGTCGATCCGCGCGACATGAGCGGCTATCTGCCTGGCAAGTCGCAGCCGATGTATCAGATGAGCTGGATCGACGGCATGAACCTGCTGCGTGCGAAACGCGCGGATCGTCAGGCGCTGATGACCGGTGGCCTGGTGGCGGTGCAGCCGCACAACACGATGCTCGATCCGTTCTACGAAGCGGCGCGCTTTACCACCGCGGGATTCTTTCCGATGTTCGGCGTGCCGTTCGAATACGGTCACGCCTGGAGTGCGGCAGACGACGAAGCGCATGCGCGGGTGGTGGTGATCAGCGCCGCACTCAACGACAAGCTGTTCGGCGGCAAAGACAGCACGGGCAAGACGCTCCGGCTGTCTGGCGCCTCGTTCCGCGTCGTTGGTGTACTCGGTGACTGGCATCCCAATCCACAGTTCTACGACCTGCTGCGCAAGAGCTTCGGCGAGAACGAGGGCGTCTACGTACCGCTGTCCACCTCCCAGGACGTTGGCATGAATCACGACGGCAGCACCGACTGTTGGGGCAACGGTGGTTCCGGAAAGAATCCGAGCCATACGGCGCCTTGTGCGTGGCTGCAGTTCTGGGTGCAACTGGATACGCCGTCCAGGGCGGCCGCGTACAAGACATTTCTCGTGCATTACTCGGAGCAGCAGAAGGCGTTGGGTCGTTTCCAGCGACCGCCGAACGTGCGGCTGCGTGATGTCATGCAGTGGCTGGACTACAACCGGGTGGTGCCAGACAACGTGCGTCTGCAGACCTGGCTGGCGCTCGGCTTCCTGCTGGTATGTCTGGTCAACACAGTGGGCTTGATGCTGGCCAAATTCATGCGTAGGGCGCCGGAACTTGGCGTGCGTCGCGCGCTGGGCGCATCGAAGCGCGCGCTGTTCGCGCAGTTGCTGGTGGAGTCGGGCTTGGTCGGTCTCGCCGGTGGCACCGGTGGTCTGCTGCTGGCTTTGCTCGGCCTGTGGCTGGTACGCCGGCAGCCGGCCGAGTACGCGTCGCTGGCGCACCTGGACCCGGCGATGCTGCTGGTCACCTTCCTGCTGGCACTGGGCGCAAGCCTGCTGGCCGGTCTGCTGCCGGCCTGGCGCGCCTGCCAGATCGCGCCTGCCTTGCAACTGAAGAGTAATTGACATGGACGTCCTGCCGATTCTTTCCACGCTGCACCGACACAAGCTCACCGCCTGGCTGCTGATCCTGGAGATCGCGCTCACCTGCGCCATCGTCTGCAACGCGGTGTTCCTGATCGGCCAGCAGTTGCAGCGCATGGACTTGCCCAGCGGCATTGCCGAGCACGAACTGGTGCAGATCCAGTTGGGATACGTCGGCAATACCCCTGATGCCAAGGCGCAGACGCAGACCGATCTGGCCGCGCTGCGGCAGATCCCCGGCGTCAAGCAGGTAGCGCTGACCCGCTACTTGCCGTTCAATCTCGATGGCGGGTCCAACACCGGCATCAAGCTGAATCCCCAGCAGCAACAGAAGACGCTTGATGCAGCTCAGTACTTGGGCCAGAACCTGCTGCCCACACTGGGCACGCGCTTGGTGGAAGGACGCAATTTCCGACTCAGCGAGTACGTCGATTTAGACGCCGCGGTGGCCGCCTTGAACCGTGGCAACCTGAAGGGCCTGCCACAGGTCATGATCATCACCCGCGCCATCGCCGAGCGCTTGTGGCCTGGAAAAAACGCGCTGGGAAAGACGCTCTACGTGGGCAACGGCATTCCGTTTCGCGTGATCGGTGTGGTTGCACAGCTGGCGCGGCATAAACGTCTGCAGCAGGGGGTGGAGTACAGCACGGTATGGCCAATCCGCATGACCTCGGCCGACGGTGCGAGCTACGTGATCCGCTGTGCGCCAAAGGATCGCACGGCGGTGTTGAAAGCAGCCGTGGCCAAGCTCAAGCAGCTCGATCCCAACCGCGTGGTACTGAAGGCGCGCGCGTACGACGCGGTGCGCCGTGCGTTCTTCGCCAACGACCGCGCCATGGCCGGCATCCTCGTCGGCGTGATCGCGGCACTGCTGATCGTCACCGCACTCGGCATTGTGGGTCTGGCCAGTTTCTGGGTATCGCAACGCCGTCGGATGATTGGCGTGCGTCGTGCGCTGGGCGCTACCCGCGGCGACATCCTGCGCTACTTCCAGACCGAGAACTTCGTGCTGGCCACCATCGGCATCGCACTCGGCATGGTGCTGGCCTACGCCATCAACCTGTTTCTGATGCTGCATTACGAATTGCCAAGATTGCCGGCGATTTACTTCCCGGTCGGTGCGATTGCGCTGTGGCTGATCGGACAACTGGCGGTGCTCGGCCCCGCCCTGCGCGCCGCCGCTGTGCCGCCCGTGGTTGCAACGCGGAGTGTGTGATGAACAAGGAACCCGTAGGAGCGCACCCTGTGCGCGATTGCCCTGTGCACGATGCAATCAAGAGCATCGCGCACAGGGTGCGCTCCTACAGGGGGTATCTGGTTTTTGTTGGTTGACGGGGGCACGTAATGTTTGGTTACTACCTTGAACTGGCCTTGCGCAGCCTCAGGCGCAACAAGGTGTTGACCGCGCTGATGGTGTTGGCGATCGGGCTGGGTATTGGCGCCAGCATGACGATGATCACGGTGTTGCATGTGATGACGGCCGACCCGCTGCCGGGACGGAGCGCACAACTGTTTTATCCGCAAATCGATCCGCATGACATGGTGGGCTACGCCAAAAACAAGGCCCCGCCGGATCAGTTGACCTGGATCGATGCGATGAATCTGCTGCATGCTCGTCGCGCCGTGCGTCAGGTAGCGATGACCGCGGGCCAGGTGGTGGTGCAGCCGGCGCAGGGAAGTAGCCGTGCGTTCTTTGTCAGTGCGCGCTATACCTCGGCCGATTTCTTCACGATGTTCGAGGTGCCTTTCGCCTACGGCAGCGGTTGGACGGCAGCGGATGATGCGCGGCAGGCACGTGTAGTGGTCATTGCGCGTGATCTTGCCGACAAGCTTTACGGAGCGGATCACGCGGTCGGCCAGTCGCTGCGGCTTGGCAAGGATGTCTTCCGTGTGGTCGGGGTGATCGATCCGTGGCAGCCGGTGCCGCGTTTCTACGACCTGACCCAGGGCAGCTATGCCAAGGTCGAGCAGGTGTTCATGCCGCTGGAAACCGCGATGGCGCTGAAGCAGCTGACCGAAGGAAACTTCATGTGCTGGGGCGATCAGGCCCTCAACAACAAGGACATGAAGCGGGCCTCCTGCACCTGGATTCAGTTCTGGGCACAGTTGGATACGCCCGCCCAGGTGGCGAGCTATCGCGATTATCTGGTGCATTACTCGCAGGAACAAAAAGCGCTGGGTCGTTTCCAGCGGCCGCCGAATGTCCGCTTGCACGATTTGATGGGTTGGCTTGACGCCAACCATGTGGTGCCGGGCAGTGTGCAGTTGCAGACGCTGCTGGCGCTTGGCTTCATGCTGGTATGCCTGGTCAATACCGTGGCCTTGTTGCTGGTGAAATTCTTGCGACGCGGCGCTGAACTGGGTATC
>SCSE01000056.1 GCA_004298015.1 Rhodanobacter sp. | reverse complement strand
GACAGGTTCGTACCGCCCAGCAACGACAGGTACCGTGCGCCGGCGGCATAGGACACCATCGACATCGCCGGAATCGGCGAGAAGCCGACCACCCGGTCGGGACCGAACTTCTTCGTGGTGTAGAGATTGGACGCGGCAACGATCTCGTTCGCCTCCTCCCAGCGCACGCGGGCGAAACCGCCCATGCCGCGCTTGCTCTTGTACGCCTTGGCCTTGACCGGGTCGCGGACGATGCTGGCCCATGCCTCAACCGGCGCCATCGTCTTGCGCGCCTCGCGCCACAGGCGCAACAGCGCACCGCGCACCAACGGGTACTTCAGACGATTCGCACTGTACAGATACCACGAATAGCTGGCCCCGCGCGGGCAACCGCGTGGCTCGTGATTGGGCAGGTCCGGTCGTGTTCGCGGATAATCCGTCTGCTGGGTTTCCCAGGTCACCAGGCCGTTCTTGACGTAGATCTTCCAGCTACATGAACCCGTGCAGTTCACCCCATGCGTCGAGCGCACGATCTTGTCGTCCTGCCAGCGCGAGCGGTAACTGTTTCCCCAGTCCCGGTTGTCGTCCCTGGTGACGCCGTGGCCATCGGAAAACGTCTGGGACTGGCGTTTGAAGAACTGCAATCGGTCGAGAAAATAACGCATGGCAATAACCTGTTGAAGCGTGCCCGGCAGATTTGGGATTCGAAAAGACACGGGACGGACAACCGTCACAGGTCCTGTGAATGCAGCATATGAAGGGCGCCTCGGGGAGGTCTTGACGGGGATCAATTAGGCGAAACAACTTTTGCGTACCGGTGGCAACCGACCCGATCGGAGGTGGCGAGGTATCGGGCCATAGGTTCTTTTGGATCAGATATGTAAATGGCGTCGGCGCGAGGGGCAGGCCTGTGGTTCCGGTTGCCACGGGTGATTTTGGGTGCTGGCTTTTCCACGCTGCGACTTGGCGACAGAGCTCTACCCTTGAGTGGCCGGTTGTTCTTGAAGCCGATCGCGTTGCCCGTAATTTCACCGTGGCAACCCGTCGGGTGACCACCGCGCATGATCAAGACGGTCGGCCCCGGGGGAGCCATCAGGGTCGACGATGATTCTGCATCGGCCATGGGGGGGCGTCGGCGCCGGGATTCGGGCCGGCACGTAGACTGGTATCGCTAGCCAATAGCTGCCTGATCGCTCATCCACTGGGAGTGGCGCGCCGATGGACCATGCTTACTCGGCCAAGCGCCGGGCTGAGGAGTCGACGATACCGTGATTGAACCGCCAAATTTCGCGGTACCGCATGGCCGGTCGCGACGACATGCTCGTCCTCGGTCAGGCACCGCCATCGAAGTAGAGCAGGGTCATTCCCTCCCCCGGTGCGGTCTGCCTGCCGGTAAGGGTGGCAATGCCGTCGGTGGAGCAGCGCAGGATCAGCGCCATCAGCCATGGTTCCCGTCCGGGGCGGAGACCGAGCATGCAACGCAGCTCGCCGAATAGCGGTTGTCGGGTGAGCGGGTGCTGCCCGATCGGGACTTGTCGGAACTTGTTCTGCACGATCCATTGGCGTGGTGTCGGCAAGCCCTGCAGGTCGGCTGCGGTCGGGGTCAACAACAAGCCGTTGCCTGAATGGCCGCCCACGGACTTGGCTACCCATTGTTCCGGGTTGGCCCATCGCGCCGCGCACAGCGGACTGTCCTCAAGCCAGTGGCAGGCTTCGTGGGCGGCCAGCTTCACGTTGGCGAGGGTGCCCTTGTTGATGCCGTCGTACCAGGCTGGATGACTGTGCCAGCGAAGCCATCCGGCCGTCCGCAGCATCGACTCGGCCTGTGCCCGTTCGGTGGCGGATAGGTCGGAGAAAATCAGCCGGTTCCATACGTGCTTGTAGTGACGCGAATCGTCGGCGGACCACAGATACCCCTGCGAGGCCGTCAGGTCACGCCAGTCGTGCACGGTGATGCCCCACCAATGCCGGGCAGCGTCCAGATCCGGCCAGGTGACGCGCGCTCTGGGCCGATCCTCGATCAACACCGTCGATGGCGCCGGCGCGACCCAGCGCCGCATATGTTCGATCCACGAGGTGTCGCGAGGGAGCACACCATGCGGCTGCCATGACGGCGCCAAGCCGTGCAGGCGTCGTTGTGCCAGGTGCAGGGTGTGGAAGGTGGGCAGCATCGAGGTGAATGCCTGGATTTCCACCCAGGCCAGGTCGAACGGACGATAGGGGTGCTCGACAAAGGCCAGGTCCAGAGCCAGCACGTCGGCGTGTGCCCCAGCCCATGCGACCCGGGCGGGCGCCAGGTGCGGACCGAGCTGGCTGGTCAGGTGCCGGATCTTGTTGGACAGTGCCTGCTGCAAGGCGCCGTTACCGATCGCATAGTGATCCGACATCATGCTCTGCGGCAGATGCGGCGCGCCGACCTCTGCCAGCGCCTGGGTCAACCGCTCGGCGCCGATGAATTCGAGACGAACCTGCGGGACGACCTTCATCGCCAGCCCCCTGCCGACTGCAGCGCCGGTGGCTCGTCGACGCTCATCGCGACCATCCACTGCAGCGTACTGCGCCAATCGGTATCGCTCTGGGCCCGGTGGCGCAGGGCATCGGCGTAGCTGCCCTCGCTGAGGGCGTCGGCCAGTCGCCGTTCCCAGCGGTTGCGCTCGGCGCTGTCGGCGGCGCGGAAGGCGATTCGCGACCACCAGCGCTCGAAATGCTCGGCGCTACTGCAGGCCTCGTCGCGATCCCATTCGATCCATTGCGCCTGCAGGCCATGGCGGCGGGCGCGCCACTTGTTTTCCTCGATGCAGGCACGCGACCAGGCCGTGCCCTGTCGCCCGCTGGCCAGCTCCAGTGCCAGGGTTTCGGCTTCCCACTTCAGTAGCGTGGCGATCAGGCCGATACGATGGAGATCCGGATGGCTGTCCATGATCCGGACTTCGAGCGTGCCGTAGCGGTGATGCAGGCGAAGGTCCTGCCACAGGCCCTGATCCTGCGCCACGCAACCCAGTTGCCGCAGTCGCTGCAGGTGCGCCTGGTAGTCGCCCTCGCTATTCCACACATCAGGAACGCCCATGCGCGGATAGCGGTCGAGGAGGCTGTGACGCCATGTCTGCAGGCCTGTATCGCAGCCTTCGAAATACGGCGAGCTGGCGGACAGGGCTAGCACCTCAGGCAGTACGTGGCGCAAACGGTTCATGATCGCCATTTTCGGTACCTCGACGGTAAATCCCAGGTGCAGGTGCATGCCGAAACTGAAAGCGCTTCGGGCCACGTCCTGGTATTCATCGATCAACCGGGTGTAGTGCGGATAGTCGACTCCCTCGTGGCGCGTCTGCTGCTGCCACATTGCGGTAGGGTGCAGTCCGGCCACCAGGATCTGCTGCCCTTGCGCTGCCGTTCGCAGTCGAGCTTGCTCGCGCAACGCATGCAATGCCGTCTGTAGCTCCCCGACGCTGCGACAGATGCGTGTCTTCAACTCGATCGCGCAGCGATGGATTTCCTTGTCCAGCAGGCCTTCGCCGGTGTCGCGCGCGGGCGGGCCGCCGTCCGAAAAATCATGCGGGACCAGTTGCCCGCTGGCGTCGACGACTTGTACTTCCTCTTCCAGACCGATGGTGATCATGTCTCTTGTTACTCCAGACGTAGCGGGCTCTCAGCCCATGGTTGGGGCGGTTGAATCGGGAATTCCCGGAGGGCCCGACGTCTTGCCTGATTCCCCTTGTCGTCGCAGCGTGCCACGAGCGTCATCGCACGCGGTTGCGCTGTCATCGTCGCCTTGCTGCTTGCAGGCCATGCAGTCCATGCAGGCGCAACTCGGCGCACCCGGCAAGCCGATGGCACAGCATGGGGTGGACATCCGTATGTTGTACGTTACTTATGCGACGATCATGGGGGATGGCCTGCACCACGCAGACAGGCCATCCTCGTGGCGTGTCGCGGGCCGCAGCCGGTTACGGGAGCATGGGACCGTGGCGTGCGCCGGTCAGGCTGATCCGGCTGGGTTCGTGCGGGAGGACGGTGAAGCGGCGGGAGGCGATGCCGGCAGCATCGCGACCGTCGCTGCCCAGTGGATCCGATGCGGGTCGAAACCATGTTCAATCAGCGGTTTGACGATGCGGAAATAGGGCGAGATGTCGAAGTCGCGGGGGGTGAACAGACGTGTGTTGCGGATATGCAGCAACTCCCGGCGCACCTGGCGCGAGCCGCGTTGGCGGCGGTCGCCGCGATCCACGCTCGGCAGGATCGGGTAGCGCACGCTCTGGAAGGCTGCGGCAATCAGCGACGAGCAGACCGCCCGGGTCGGCTCACCGCTGCCGAACGCCAGCAGGCGGCGGCGCCAGCGTCCGGGTATCGGAGGTGTCGGCAACAGGTAGCGTGCCAGGTCGACGATCTGGCGGACGTCATAACTTTGCCCGATACGCGCGGTGGCGTGATGGATCACCGCATCGATTTCGTCGGCGTCCAGTCCAACTGCACGACAGACCCGCGTATGCGCACCGCGGTAGCCATTCAGCGAGATGGCACGGACGCCATCGACCACGTCGGCTTCGATCAGCACGTGCGTACCGAGTTGCGGGTAGCGCTGTTGCAGGGCATCGCCGACATACAGGGCGGCATGCGACCAGCTCGATTGCGTCAGGTACTTGATCGCCGTGCTGAAACGGCTGCTACCCTCGACCAGTAGCACGTCACCCTTGCACAGCGTGGACTTCAGCAGTGTGAATCCGGAGGTGCTGAAGTGCATCTCCATCGCGCGCGGCTTCGATAGAAACCGCGCCAACTTGTGACCGAGCCATTCCGACGGGTGGAACACAGGGATGCACTCCAGGTGTTTCGGATACGTAGAGACTAGCGAAATTGCGGGCTCATCGCGCCTGCCTGCGAGGGCCGGAAAAATTTTCGGTAACCGGGGGCTTGGCTACCGTTGGGAAAGTCGCACCACGCACTGGCGCGTAAAGCGGAGCAAGGCCGCCTTCCAGCCACGACTCGGCATCGCCCGTTTCGGGCTGATGTTGCGCAACGCCAGCTGGAACCATGTCGACAGGGACTCATCGTCGGGGAGGGAGCCGCGGTTCCTGGTGGTTTAGCACCGACTCGCGTGGACCGACCCGATGGGATGGGGTGTATCCCGTGAGGACTTCGTTCAGCCGTAGATTACCGGATGGATCTCCGACAGGTCACCAAAGAACAGAGTCAGTCGCGGTCACATGGGTCAGACGTTCCCGCACGAGGGGTGTCGGCGTACGCTTAGAGCGCCAGCAAAGCTGGCAAGAGATAGTCGATGAAAGTTCGATACGGAAAAGATCAGGCGAATCATTCCGGCCCCGAGTCATGCGGCGGGCATCGTGAGGTGTCAGTTGAAG
>SCSE01000055.1 GCA_004298015.1 Rhodanobacter sp. | reverse complement strand
GCTTCTGGCTTCAGGGGTATGAAGACCCGGATCCGAGCAAGGCTGAGCAGTACCGCATTTGGCGTGAAATGAAGAAGGCCGAAAAACACCGTTTTGGTGCGGGCTCTCACGATGGATCGTGATCTTGTTGACGCGCCCAGTTCTCGGCCGCACACAGGTCGAAGATGCGAAGAAACGACAGATCCCTTGGCGCAAGGTCATTGGCGAAAAAATTCGCCAATGCGGAGTGGTCTAGCAGATCATGTGTGCACAGCTGCCCCTCCTCGAGGAATTCACGCATCTTCCGCTTGTTGCGCGTATAGACGGTAGCCATGTAGCCGGTGTACGAGCCTTTGCTGCGTCGATCGAGAATGCCGCGTGGTAGGCAATCAGCAAAGGCTTGGCGGGCAATCGCACGGTTTCGACCGTCGGCGATCCACATCCAGGTCGGAACTTTGAGGCATGCTTCCATGACGGGTTGGGACAACAGCGGGAAGTGCACGGAGCGTTCAGGGCCACGTGGTCCGGCATCCCTGAACAGCTGATTTGCGATCAGGTCATGAATTTTCTCGCGATCGCCGGGCAGCGCTCCCGGGGGTGCGTCTATCCAGGGATGATACTCCGAGGTTGTTGCCGCCCAGGTTGGGTTAAGCAGCGTGCGATCTTCTTTCCAAGTCGCGCGTGGCCGACGCAGTATTTTCTTGAAGGCCAACCGGCCGGCCTTGAAGACCGTGCATCGGTGAAGGGCGGCAAGGTTTTCGACGGTAGCGATACCTGCCATGACTCCACGTTCCCAGAACGCGTCAGCGGCGGGGGCGGCGGTCTTCAGGTAGCCAAAGATGGTATCGCCGCCAGCACCCGAAAAGAAACCGTCTACGCCGTATCGGTTGCCTGCGACTTCCCATGCCTCGTTGACGGCGCGTTGTAGAATTCCGATCGCCGGCAAAGCGGATGAGCGGGGCACGGGAAATTCAAGGTGGACATTTTCGAACCCGACTTCTACCGGGAAGAGGTCCTGGCCCAATGCCTCCGTTACCAACTGGGCGTATGGGCGCTCGTCGGTTCCGGCCATGGGCATGACCAGGGTGCAAAAGGTGGCACGTAGCAAGGCATGGCGTAGGCACGTGGCAACGATGGATGAGTCCAGCCCACCCGACAGCTCAACCAAAAACCTATCGTCACCCGTGGCTAAAGCCCTGACCGCGCTGGATACGGCACTCCGGACATCTTCGGCGGCCACATGAGGGTCTGTGTGCCGAATGCCTTTTTCCACGAAGTGCCACGGCGACCACGCGCAGCGAACCGAAACATCCCTTCCCCGGCAGGTCAGCATGCTGCCTGGAAGCAATTCCTTGACGCGCTGCAGTGCCGTACGCGCCGTCTTGAGGTAGGGAAAGGTGAGGCCATGTGCGATGGCCTGCCAGTTTACCTCCCTGCGATAGAGTCCCAGGTCGACTGCAAGGCCGATGTCCGAAGTAATGAAGCCTTCCCCATCTGCGAGCGAATAGACGCATGGCACGGCGCCCGAGGGGTCGCGTAGCAAGGTGACCGTTGGGCTGTCGTCGCCGTCGGCAAGAATGGCGAGATAGTTGCCCCAAGTGTTTTGCAGCAGGCGACTGGTGAGTTCGCACGCCGAACCATCGATATCCAGAGGTTGTGAGATGGGCTGGCCGTCTTTGGTGAAAACCTGGCCGATGAGCAGACCGTGCCCGGGTATTGCAAGGGTGGGGACATCAGTGGAAGCGAAGACCCTGACCGACGCTGATTGAAGCTTGTAGGTCATTCCCGCAGCACGCAGGAGCGGGTCCAGCTGTGGCATGTAGTCGGCATTCCGGTTCAATCTTCTGCCGAGCAGGATAATGTAGCGGCAATTCATCAGACCACCCTGATGGGAGTGTATGCATGAGCGTCGAAGAGTGTTTCATTCAAGACCATGTCGCCGGCTTGTGCCCAGCAATGCGCCACGAAAGGCTCCGGCGTCACGCCGAAAACGATATTCGCCGACAGCCCTCGCCGCGAAAGGAACCGGAGCAGGGACAAGGAATCCAGGAGGCAGATCGGTTTGATGGGTACGTAGCGGCGCGCACGAGCGAATTGTCCGGTTGCCTGGAGAAGGGTGTCTTCAGGAGCGGCGGGTGTAGCGACCTCGTGCGCACCTGCTTTTTTGTCGCGGTATGCGCTTGCTTCCGCGAGATTCGTTTTTAGTGCACGGGTCTTCAGTTGCCGATGTGTCGACCAGACGATCGCCATGACTTCTAAGGCAGTGGCCATGCCGATCCGTTGAGCCGCAATCGTGGCGAGTTGCTCGATTGCGCTGCAAGTCGGGCGCCGGATGTCCGGTATTGCGGCACGGGCTCTTAGGTTCGGTGCCTCGATCAGTATTCGTGCGGCCACGAGGCCACTAACTAGCGTGGGGGCGACATCTTCATGTGCCTTGAAGCGGCGCATGGCGTTCTCAAGAACGCCAGTCAGCTTGAAGTACCGATCTTGCGCGACGTCGAGAAAAATCAGCTGTTCGTCGACGTCGCAGTACGAAAGATTTTCCCTGAGTCGATAGTGCATCGTCCGTTCCTCGGAATAGGGCGCGCACGGGGGTGCGCGCCCCAGAGGGGTTACTCCTCGGAAATTCCGGGAATAAGCGGCAGGCCGGGCCCGGTCGGCTCGATATTGCCACCCTGTCCCTTGGTCTCGACACTGGCCACGCCGAGCTCGATGACATCTTCCTGCGTATCGGTGCGGATGTTCTCGTTCGTGTTCATCTCAATCTCCTGCGGTTACGTCATGGCAGCTCCATGACGCGCACAGGGTAGGCGTCGGAAATTTTGATTTTCAAATGATTATTGCGTTGTCATTCGATGATTATTCCGGGAGTGTGATGGACGTCCTGTCATGCCGCCCTCTGCGTCGACATCTCCTCTCCTCGGTTGATGTGTGCTGTCGCTGCAGCGCCAGCGCGGACTGAGCGCTGGCGCGAGCCCTTCCCATCGACCTGGGTGCATGTGTTGCTTGATATGGGCGCTGTGTGGAGCGCGAGTTCGCGCGGCCACCGCTGTCGTCGCGCGATGCGCTCCTACCGCGTAGCACTTCGGCGAGCTCTAGTTGAGGTAATCGCTGCCTTTACTCAGCAACGCCACGATGCCCGGAACAAGTTGCTTGCGGCGCTCGTGATAGTCGTGCAGTGCGGATTTGAGAGCGGGGATGTCGCGCGCCTGCCAATGCCGGTTCAACTGCGAAAGCTCTTCGCAGGTGTGCTCGATAAACCCGTGTTTGGCGCGGCGTATCGGTGCCAGTCGATCGTTGGTCTGCCTCACGGCGTGGTGCAGAGACCAGTGGTCGGTTGCGCGGGCGATTGCGTCGAACAGCTGCCACGTCAGCTTTACCAGATCGTCATCGGCGGAGGGGATATCCAGCTTCCCGGACTTCCGGAAGCTCGGCGCCACGCCGATGTCGCATGCCATCAGCAACAGGCGCTCCATCCAGTCGTAAAGGTCGCGCATGGCCACTTCGGTGAACAACGGGACGTGCAGTCCGTTGCGGGCATGATCGGCGACCAGGCCTTCGCCGACCAGGCGGTATAGCGCGAATCGAACCGGTGTGGGGCTGGTGCTGAACTCGGCGGCGAGCGTGGCCGGATCGATCCGCTGCCCAGGTGCGTAGCGTCCCGATTGCAGGGCGCGCCTGACCTGTCCGTACACAAAGGTACTCTTGGAGTGGATCGCATTCATAGCTGAACTCCATGTCCGCGGATGGTTGCCTCCCGGGCGGAATGTTACAAGGGCCGGACGTCAGGAAAGGACGATGAAGACGGGATCGACCACGAAAGCGGCAACGGGTTCTCAGATTTCTGACAACGAGATCTCGGAACGGAGGAGGTTAAGTGAAGCTTTCGTGTCGAACACCGGGTCCATGCCGGCGCGCGAAGCAGGGCGTCGGCAACAATTTCAACGCCCCGATGGTCGAGCGAGGGTAAGCGGCCAGAAAAGAAGGATGAGCCCAGGTTCACGTGCACAGCGCGGTCGACCGGGCTATGGTGCCCTCCTGATCACGAAGACACACCATGACGAAAAGCTACGAGCCACCGCTGACCACGAACCCGCATAGTCCCCTCTACCGGGTCGATAAGGGGATCAGGGCAGCCCAGCAGCGACTGGACGCCGCTATCGACGCGAAGCGCCATCACACCAGCCAGAATCTGGCCCATGAAGTGATCGGGGAGGCTCGCGAAGGCCTCAAAAAGTGTGAACAGTTGCGAGTGCTCAAGATCAAGGAGCTGGCGCAGAAGGCGGCGGCCGGGGCGGCCGGATAGCCGGTGCAAAAAAAGTCAGGTGCATCGACGGGTGGCCACGGTTTCGGGCCGCTCGCCGCTCAGCGCCGGTCGGCCGCTGATCCCTGCGCCAGAAACTGCTCGACCGCCGCAACGGCTTGCTCGACCGCGAAGTCGCCCGAGGCCGGACCGATCTGGATTTCGGCCATGGCGTGCCCGGCCAGGGGCGCGTCGGTGAACGCGTCGAAAAGCCATCGTTTGTGCGCGGCGGCAAATCGCCGGTGGCGTTCGGTCAGTGCGTCGGGCGTGCCCGGCAACCAGACCTGGAACGCGTTGGTGTGGGGCGGATTCGGATGCACGGTGAGCCCTGGAAGATTCGCCAGGGCCGCGGCCAGTGTGCGTGCATGCTGGACAAATTCGCCCAGGCGCGGCGCCAGCCGTTCGAGACCGTCGAGCGCGGAGATGGCATACGGGTAGGCGGTGAATAGATCGCCGCCGTAACGGGTTTTCCACACGCGCAGCGAATTGACGAACGCCTCGGGGCCAGCCACCAGCGCCCCGCCGAGACCGCCCAGGCCCTTGTAATACGACACATAGACGCTGTCCGCGAGCGCGGCCAGTTCCGCCACGGACAGACCGTAACCGGCGGCGGCTTCCCAGATCCTCGCACCGTCGAAATGCAGCGGTACGGCGCGTTCGCGGCACCACGCCGAGATCGCGCGCAAGCCGTCGAGGTCCGGCAGCAGAAAACCGGCCCGGCGCAGCGGCAGTTCGACCACCACCGCGGCCAGCGGCTCGGTGAGGGCATCCAGCATCGCGGCTGTGAATGGCATGAACCGGCCCAGGCGGATGGCCTTGAGATCGGTCACCCGCTCGATAGCACCGGCCTCATCCATGTCCAGGTGGCTCATCGGATGGATCGCCACATTGCGACAACCACGCACCTGCGCATAGGCGCGCAGCACGCACAACTGGGCCGTGACGCCCTTGATGAAGAACACGCCCGCGTCCTTGCCCAGCCGCTCCTTCGTGGCCTGCTCCAGCTGTGCAACGGCGCCGCCGATGCCGTACTCGTCGATGGCGTCCGCCGCGGCGGGATGGGTGGCCAGGCGCGCGAGGGTTTCGGCGGCAGGCGGTGGCAACGGCCGGGATAGCACGCAACGACAGCCCTGCTTCAGCTCGCGATCTTGTTGGTTCATGAGGTACCCGTATTCAAGGGAGGCGGAGGCGAAGCCCGCATCAGAATGCACTTTGCAGGAAAAGTCGATACGGACGGAAAACGGGACGGCGGAAGTTGGGTGAAGGCTTCGTGCCAAACGCTTGAGCCAGCCGGTGGCGCAATGCCTCGTGTCAGCGCCAAGTTGAACGCCCCGAGGGTGTTCAACCGGCCGTGCCGAACCGGCCCTTAGATGCGCATGTGCGTAGGGAATGTGCCGATGGATCAGTTCTTGCGGATGACGCGGTAGCGTGCCTTGGCGAACTGCGCCAGACCGAACGCGATCAGACCCACGGCCACGCTACCCAGCAGCCAGGCGCCCCAGGGCTGCTGCCGCATGGACTGCAGGGCGCCGGCGATGCCGGTGACGTCGAGGGCGTCGTGGTGCCACGCGGCACGGATCAGGAATGCACCGATCAGCCCAAACAGCGCGCCGCGCGCCGCATGGCCCAGCACCAGCAGCGCAAGGATCGGTCGGCGCCAGGGCGTGTGGCTGAGATCCATCTGCGTATCGTGTTCGGGACGACAGGCCATGATCCACTCCGCCAGTGCGAACGCGACGATGCCGCCGCCGATGCCGGCCACCAGCCACCGCCCGCCGGGAAGGCGCATCGCCGTCGCCGTCAGATGTTGTTGCGTGTGGCCCTGTGCGTCACTGCGGCTGTAGCCCAGCAGCTGCCAGGCGGCCATGCCGACCAGGAGGCAGTGCACTGCGGCGTCCCACAGGTGTTGGATGCGCAGCGCGAGCTGTTTGAGCTTCCCCTGGCCGTGGCTTTCCGCGTCCCCCATCGCCTGTATCAGCTGCCACAGCACATAAGCGGCCAGACCCAGTGCCAGCAGTGCCAGCAGCACGTCGCCAAGCGGTGCACGGGCGAGATGCGACATGGCGCCGCGTGAACCGCTGGGATGCTGCGCGGGGTTGAACGCGCCGGCCAGCGCCAGCCCGCCGATCAGCAGGTAGATCATCCCCGCGGCCACGATACCCCCACGCGCGAGCCAGCGTAGCCAGGGGGCGGCACGGTGGTGAGCTCGATGGGTGGTGGCGCGGTTGGTCATGACGGACCCATAGGCTGAGCGCGAGGGAATGGAGAAAATGGTGTCGGGGCCATTTGAACACCGTTAGTACCCGATAGGAACGCTCCGATCTGCTCCCCTTTTTGCGGCATCATGGCCAGCGGCCCCCGAAAGCTCATCACCCAATGAAGCAACGACCTATCGTGGACACAACGCTTATCCAGGCTCGGTCGTCGACCAGGCCGCGACAGGCAGCGTGACCCCGAGATGCGTCAGACGAAGAAGGGCCCGCAATGGTACTTCGGCATGAAAGCGTATCGGTGTGGACGTGGTGTCGGGGTCGGTGCATACGACCACCATGGCACCGGCGAAGCTGGCTGACGCAACGGAAGTGGCCGGGCTGCCACGCGGCAAGGAGAAGACCGTGTACGTCGATGCTGGCAAGCAGGGTGCCGAAATGCGAGCGCTGAAGCGGGTCTGAGAAGGCGCCCTATCACGCATCTAAATGGTGTTTTTGCTTTCAGCCGTCTAGACGGCCATTACATATTCAATGGAATATGGCATGCCTGGCTCTGTAGGGGATTCGTTCGCGTATGGATACGCGGACGAATGGTGCGTCGCTATCCACCGGGTGCGCTCCAATCTGAACAGATACGGCAGTGTTCCTGTTTGACACTCAAGTCCCATCGTGCAAGTGCCGATAACAAAGGAAACCCTGAATGTAAACAAGACAATAAGATCAAATGGCAGCCCCGCTATGTGAAGTATCCATGCTTCTCAGAAGGTAGGGATGTCGATTGAAGGAATTGAAAAGTGAATATGAAATTAAGAACCAAGATCACATTGAGTATGGGTAGCGTATTCCTCCTTTTTTCAGTCGCGATCGGTGTCGCGCTGACGGGAATGCAAAGCAACAAAAGTCGGTTTGAGAATTTTATCCAACAGGATTTGGCCCTCGCACAGGCAGCGAGCGGTCTCTATGCGCAAGGCCTGCAGATGGGGCAGGCAATCCGTAATTTGGTCATGGACCCAAATAATCCAAATATCGCGAAGGCGCTTGAACAATCGTCAAACGAATTCAAGAGACTCAGTCTGCAAGCGTTGGCACTGGCCGCACATCGGCCCAAAGACCTCAAGACTCTCAAAGAGATTGTGGCGCTGCGAGAACAGCAAATTCCCATTCATGCCAAGATCGCTTCCCTTGCGCACACGAATCGAGCCGCAGCCATCGCTGCAATCAGCAAGGAAGAAACACCCATCTGGCGTGGTATTCGCTTACGTCTGATGGATTTTACCAAGGCCAAGCGCGCCGCAGTCGATGTGACTAAAATCGAGATGATTGCCTACAGCCAGCGCATCCTGACGATCACGTTGATATTACTGGCGTTAGCCCTGGTGGCTGCGTCGACTATAGTGTGGTGGCTGATCCGGCACATCATGAAACAGCTGGGCGGCGAACCTGTTTATGCGGTCGAAGTGGCGCGGGCGATTTCCCAAGGCGATTTTTCGCGGGAGATCACCGTAGCGCGTGGCGATAGCACAAGCTTGCTATCGGTCATGAATAGCATGCGCAAAAGTCTGACCGGGACCATCGGCGACATCCGTCAGTCCACCGAGACGATCGCTGTCGCCTCACGCCAGATAGCCACCGGCAACGCAGATTTATCCGCGCGCACCGAGTCGCAAGCCGCGAGTCTGGAAGAAACCGCCAGCTCGATGGAAGAGCTGACCAGCACCGTCAAGCAGAACGCTGAGAACGCCCGTCAGGCCAACCAGCTGGTTGTGTCCGCATCCGATGTGGCAGTCAAGGGTGGCCAAGTCGTGGGTCAAGTGGTCGAGACCATGTCCTCCATCAAGGACAGCTCACACAAGATTGCCGACATCATCAGCGTCATCGACGGTATCGCCTTCCAGACCAATATGCTGGCCCTGAACGCCGCAGTCGAAGCAGCGCGAGCGGGTGAACAGGGACGTGGCTTTGCTGTTGTCGCCGCTGAAGTTAGAAATCTGGCGCAACGCAGTGCCGATGCCGCCAGGGAAATCAAATCCCTGATCGAAGAATCCGTCGGCAAGGTCGACGTGGGGGGCAGGTTGGTAGATGAAGCCGGCAAGACAATGGAAGAGATCGTCAACTCGGTGAAGCGCGTCACCGACTTCATGGGTGAAATTGCCGCAGCCAGCCAGGAACAAAGCTTCGGCATCGAGCAGGTCAATCAGGCCGTCGGCCAGATGGACGAAGCTACCCAACAGAACGCTGCGTTGGTGGAAGAGGCCACTGCGGCAGCCCAGAGCCTGAAGGAGCAGGCCGCCAAGCTGGCGCAAGCAGTGAGCGTCTTCAATCTGGGTACGGATAACCCGCCGGTGGGTCCGGTTCAGAAAGACATTCCGGTACTGCACCTTAAGTTCAAGCCCAAACCCGAACCTGGGCTGGCTCAGGGCAGAGCGGCGGACAAGCCGCAGAAGCTGGCTGCAGCCGGGGGCGGTAGAGCGGAGTGGGAAGAGTTCTGAGGCGAGGTCTCGGTTGCTCCGAAAGCGAATCGCTCCGGGTTTTGAGGAGGCTCCTACTCTTGAGAAGGTAGGCTATGCCCACGTCGAGCGAGTTCTCACTTGGGGCCGCGAACGTGCCGGGCGCATGGCGCAGGAGCAAGACGTCGGCCCCGGCGCCATGACCACGGATGACCACGCAGATTCATCGTGCGTTGCCATGCCATATCCGGCATGGCTCACTTTTGTTGTTGAGGATCGACATCGAAAGGTGCCTGCAGCGGGCGGCGGTGGAAAATCCGCATAGCTCCCTCCGCCACCGGCGGGAGCCAGCGTTTTTGCGGCTCTACGCGGGTATCGAAGTCACTGGATTTCCACTTGCGCGGGAATGACGCGCGTCGAGACCGCGCCCCCTCATGATCAGGGTCACGGCTGGCCGAAGACAGTCATAACCGGGGAAGGTCGCGTGCTACCGTGGCCTGTCCGATCCCCGGCCAACAGGACCCCCTTATGGACCCCGACTTCTGGCACCAGCGCTGGCGCGAAGGCCGCATCGGCTTTCACCAGGATCGCCCGCTGCCGCTGCTGCTTGAGCACTGGCCTGCGCTGGCGCTGGCGCCGGGCAGCCAGGTGTTCGTGCCGCTGGCGGGCAAGTCACGGGATCTTGCCTGGTTGGCGGCACAAGGGCACCGCGTGTTGGGGGTGGAGCTGTCGCCGCTGGCGGTAGCGCAGTTCTTCGCCGAACACGGGTCGACGCCGCAAGTGCACGACTCGCGCTACGGCCGTCACTACCGCGCTGGCGACATCGAGTTGATTTGCGGCGACGTTTTCGGCCTCGACGCGGAGGCGTTGGCCGGTTGCGCGGCGGTCTACGATCGCGCCGCCCTGATTGCGTTGCCGCCAGCGCTGCGCCGTCGCTATGTGGGCGAGGTGCATGCCCTGCTCCCTGCCGGTTGCCGCGGCCTGCTGATTACGCTGGAGTATCCGCAGCATGAAAAGCACGGGCCGCCGTTCGCGGTGCCCGAAGCCGAAGTGCGCGACCTTTACGGTCGCGACTGGGGCGTTGCGACCTTGCAGCGCCAAAACATTCTTGCGCAAGAGTCGCGCTTCGTCGCCGACGGCGTCAGCGCGTTGGACACGGTGGTGTATCGGCTGGCAAGGCGGGACGGCGGCCATTAGAAGAAGCTTTCAGCTAAAACGCATGATTCGAGCGAGACCCTGACGAGTAGTGAGCGAGGCGGGAAGACGACTTCCGGGACGCCGGTCAAAACCGACGACAAGCGTTTCACCGGTGTAGAAAAGGTGGTGGCGTCACGCTGTTCTATTTCGCGGCGGTGCGCCGAAAACGGCAGCCGCCCCGCCGCGAACCGGCCGTGCGTCGTGATGGAGGTGTTGCAGTGCGAATGGTCGAGCGACGCTGTCCCGCAAGCTGAGCTATGCCTGTGCTTTCAGAATTTTCTCGATGTCCTCAAGCGGCGTGTTGGTGAGCGTCTTGGTCAACTCGCCGATGAGGCGCCTAGCGGTCTCGCCGTGCAGTTGGGGGCGTATTTCGCCCATCGTCTTCGGGTCGGCAATCAGAAACAGATGCTCGAACACCTGCCGCAATGCAGCGGTGTTCAGTCGATGCGCAAGCTGCTTGGCGAAGGTGGCTTCCTCGGTTTGTTCCTGGCTTGCTTCCGGCGGTCGATGACCCGACGGCCCCTGACCTTGTGCCTCATCCGCATCGGCAGTGATGAGGTCGTTCTGCGTCAACCGCAAGGCGCCTTGGGTGCCCTCGTTGAGGAAAAATCGCGCGTGGGTGCCGTCGGCAACCACGACCCAGGTGCCCGGGGGAATTTTGTGCATCGTTGTCTCCTTTCAGCCATCGCGACGCCTCGAAGGTCGTGCATATGGAATCGGAGCGTAATCCTGATGGTGTGATGGGCTTGATAACGTGCGAGCCATAGAAAGGCACGCCATTGCGCGGTCTCCCGGGTTGGCCGGAAACGGCGCTGTGCGGAGCCGCGGGGCTGGCAGGCTGTCGCACTTTGCTCGGCCGGCCCGCGAAATCCGCCTGCGCGGTCTCCATTTCCGCCGATGCTTGCCCGGTGGCATCACGATGGGCCGGCGAATCGTCGTTGTCTGTCCACGCGCCGTCAAATGCTCGCTCGACCGCAAGAACCGAGAGCCTTCCAGGTCATTTGAGCAGCGACATGAGATACAGCAGCAAGGCGCCGAACAGTGCCAGTTCGCCATACATCCAGAGGCGGCCTTTTCGGCGTTCGACCAAGGCGATCTGCCGGGCGTGACGTCGCTCCACGTGTCTGTATGACATGTTCATGCGGCTCATCTCCTTGCGCTGCTGTGGGGTCGAATTCGTTGGAGTGCTGGTCCGGCGGGCCCTGATCGATCAGGTTTTTGCATGGTTGGGCGCGCCATTCGGGAAGCGTGTTTGGCGCTGACTGTGCCAGTCTAAGGTAACTGCGACGCCAAAACACATGCCAGCTTTGCCAGTCCGTATGCGTTGGCGGAATCCTTGCCGTAGTCTCGAACAAGGCTTGAGTCACGTTTATGTACGAGGGTTAGCGGCCGTTGTGCCGGATAAAGGCCTATGCTGGACGGCGATTACGCAAGGAATTTCGTCATGACCAATATCTCTGGCACGACCAGCAACGGGTTTAGTTACGAGGGGGACTACCAACTGCCGGGTGCGGGCCGGGTCCACTGGTCGGTGACGTTTCGCCACGACGGCGATTTCGCCGGCATGCGGCACGGCTCCCTTCACAGCATGCAGGAGGTCGATGCCGCAGGGCTGGAAGAAGCAGTGAAGCAGGATATCGAATCGGTGTGGACGTCCTCGCGTTGACGGTGGCAACGGCGTCCGCTTCATGTATCCCGCGGGCCGGTTGAAAAGCCCGCCTACCTGCGGGGCGTGCCACTGAATCGCGGTGCGGGGCGCTTTGGCGGCGGAAGTCACCGGTTTCATCGGCGCTGAGTCGACCCATGAAACGTGAACCCGTCCGCTGCAACGCGAGCCAGCTGATGACGCCCCCGTCGTCTGTCCCGACCTTGTCCTGGGTATCCCGGATGTCTCTGCGGCGCCACGGCGCCACCGAACCAGCACCTCCCGGCAAGGTGTTTGATGTGGGTAATTGCCCAGAAGTATATCTTTTGCTCATCTTGATGTTAGGCTTTTGGCCAGTCTTGTTTCCGGTCCAAAGACGTGTCGATAGCCCCTGGTTTGGTCATGTTCGATTGCGACGGCGTCTTGGTCGACAGCGAGTTGCTGTCGTGCCGAGCCATGGCCGACGCGTTGCGGGAGCAGGGGCTGGATGCCGACGTACCCTACGTGATCGAGCATTTCCTGGGGCGCAGCATCGATGTGGTGCGCCGCCATGCGCACGAGCGTGGCGTACGCTTGCGTGAGGACTTTGAGCAGCGCCTCCATGCCACACAGCTGCAGAGCTTCAAGCACAACCTGCGGCCGATTCCGGGCATGGCCCGCTTGCTGGAGCGGCTGGATGTCGCCACCTGTGTGGCGTCCTCCAGCGCCTTGGTGCGCGTGCGTTACAGCCTGCAGGTCGCCGGCCTGGCCGACTATTTCGGCGCCAACGTGTTCACTGCCGAGATGGTCGCGCAGGGCAAGCCTGCGCCGGACCTGTTCCTGTTTGCCGCCGCCGGCATGGGTGTCGCGGCGGATCGTTGCATCGTGGTGGAGGACAGCATCAGTGGCGTGCGCGCGGCGCGTGCGGCGGGTATGACGGCATGGGGTTTTACCGGTGGTGCGCACCACGCAGGCGCCGAAGAGGTGGCCCGCGCCTTGATTCACTCGGGTGCGAGCCGGGTGTTCACACAGATGGACGATGTCGCCGAGGAACTCTGCGGCACGGTTGCCCGATGTGAGGGCGGCTGAGGCCTTGACGGGCCGATCATCCCGCTCGCATGACAGCAGCGGTCATGTTCGTCAGCACGCACGATCGGGGACCGACAGGTGCGCTTGCGTGTAGCGATGCGGTTCTGGGAGCTTGGGCCGCAAACCTTTGGATAGCGAGATTGCGCTATCGCCATAGGATGGGGCTATCGGAAGGAGTGCATCGTGGTTCCATGCAAGCCTGACGAGAGACGCAGCCTGTGGATGAGAGCACCATCGCAGCCCGAAGATTTCTACGGCCCACGCTCCTGGGAGGCTGTCGGACTTGTGGGATCGAAAGCGAAAATTTGCCTGAGCGAGGAGAGACAACGACGATTCGCCGGCCGATAGTCGTTCTATCGACCAAGAAACGGCGGAAATATGGACCGCGCAGGCAAATTTGCAGCCGATTCTTCATAAGTCCGACAGCCTCCTAAGATAGAGTTCTCGTCTCGTCGCCGACATATCTTCCCGCATGGCCAGTCCGGACAGTGAAACCTCCCGCCTCGATGCCGCCGCCCGCGCTGGCTGGTTGTACTACATCGCGGGCAATACGCAGGACGAGATCGCGCGCAAGCTGAAGGTTTCGCGCGCCACCGCGCAACGCCTGGTTTCGCTGTGTCTAAGCGAGCGCCTGATTACCTTTCGCCTCGAACATCCGATTGCCGCGTGCATGGACCTGGCAGCCCAGCTGCAGGACAAATACGCGCTGCGCCATTGCGAGGTGGTGCCGACCGACCCGGCCGATCCCTCGCTGGTCAGTGGTGTGGCCGAACGCGCGGCCGCCATGCTGGAGGCGACCTTGCGCAGCGAGTCGCCTCGCATCATCGGCATCGGTACCGGCCGCGCGATGCGCGCCGCGGTCGAACGAATCCCGCCGATGCAAACCCAGAACCACCAACTGGTCTCATTGGTCGGCAACATTTCACCGGATGGTTCGGCCACGCACTTCGATGCCGTGATGCGGCTGGCCGACCTGACCGGTGCGCCCCACTATCCGATGCCGCTGCCGGTGTTCCTGTCTTCGCAGGCAGAGCGCGACACGCTGCTGGGGATCGACCCGGTGCAGCGGATGCGCGCCATCGCCGAAAAGGCGGATCTGCGCATGGTCGGCATAGGCCAGCTGGACCAGAGTGCGCCGCTGCATGTGGATGGCCTGATCAACCGCAGCGAGCTGCTGGAGCTGCTCCGCCTGGGCGCGGTGGGCGAAGTGATTGGCTGGGCCTTGACCGCCTCGGGCGAGGTGATCGATGGTGGCACCAACCTGCGGCTGACGAGCATGCCGCACCCGGTACCTGCAACCAGTTTGACGATCGGCGTGGCCGTCGGTGGCGCCAAGGTTGCTGCAATCAAGGCCGCGCTCAGGGGCCGCATCCTCAACGGTCTGATCACCGACGAATCCACCGCGAAAACGATCCTCGCCGATTGACGCGCGGGGCCGCTGAGCGCCTCTCGCCTCATTTGTAAAAACGCACCTGCAGCATGCATCGGCGGCGAGCGTCTGGCTGCGCGTACCTGTGCCCGCAAGTTGTGAATATGTTGCATTGCACGATCGAAAGTGCTTTACAAGCCTGGAAATGTACGGGTATATGTTCACCGCACGGGCAAATGCTCGGCAAAGGGTCGGGGAGAAAAATTCATGAAAAAGTTCGTTTATCTCACGCTGTGCGCCACCATCGCGGCAGCCCTGAGCGCGTGCAGCGGTGGTCGCGACGCGGGCAGTACGGCTACTACCAGTGGCAAGGCATCCGCCGCCAAGCACACCACCACGCTGGTCATCGCCACGGTCAACAACGGCGACATGATCCGAATGCAGAAGTTGACCTCGGATTTCACCAACACCCATCCCGACATCAAGCTGAAATGGGTGACGCTGCAAGAGAATGTGCTGCGCCAGCGCGTCACCACCGACATTGCCACCCGGGGGGGGCAGTTCGACATCATTACCATCGGCATCTACGAGGTGCCGATCTGGGCCAAACGTGGCTGGCTCAAGCCGCTTACTTTCGGGGCTGATTACGACGTCAGCGATCTGCTGCCCAAGATCCGCGCCGCCGACACCTATCAAGGCAAGCTGTACGCCGCCCCGTTTTACGGCGAAGGCTCCATGCTGATGTATCGCACCGACCTGCTGAAGAAGGCCGGCTTGACGATGCCGGCGCAGCCGTCCTGGAACTTTGTCGTGAAAGCGGCCAAAAAGATGACCGACAAGAAAGATGGCGTCTACGGTATCTGCCTGCGAGGCAAGGCCGGTTGGGGAGAGAACATGGCCTTGATCACCTCGATGGCCAACGCCTTTGGCGCCCGCTGGTTCGACATGCACTGGCACCCGCAGTTCGATACGCCGCAATGGAAGGCAGCGCTGCAGACCTATGTGAATGTGATGAAGCAGGCGGGTCCTCCGGGCGCGGCTTCCAATGGCTTCAACGAGAACCTGGCGCTGTTCAACGCCGGCCATTGCGCCATGTGGGTGGACGCCACGGTAGCCGCCTCATTCATCAGCGATCCCAAGCAATCCACGGTTGCCGGCCATGTCGGTTTCGCCCCCGCGCCGAACGATGGCAAGGGCAAGACCACCGGCTGGCTTTGGGCCTGGAACCTGGCGATACCGGCAAGTTCCAAGAAGACCGCCGACGCACAGGAATTCATCGCATGGGCCACCAGCAAGCACTACATCGACCTGGTTGCCGCCAAGGACGGCTGGGCCAACGTACCGCCGGGCACGCGCACCTCGCTCTACGACAATCCCGAATACCTGAAGGCTGCGCCGTTCGCCAAGCAGACCCTGGACGCTATCGATGGTGCAGACACTCACCACCCGACGGTCCAGCCGGTGCCCTATGTGGGTGTCCAATACGCGGCCATTCCTGAATTCCAGGCCATTGCCACGACGGTGGGTCAGGACTTCTCGGCCGCACTGACCGGCTCGGTCAGCGTGGATCAGGCGCTGCGCAATGCCCAGGCCGCTACCGAGCGGGAAATGCAGCGCGCGGGCTACTACAAGAAGCAGTAAGCCGCGCCGGCTCCATCCTTGGAGGGCCGCTCCGATCAAGCGAGCGGCCCTACCTCCAAACTATCAAAAGGCCGCTTCTCACGAGGCCTTGACGGGATCACTCGACCATGAAAAAGCACCAGACCATCGCGTATACCCTCGGAATTCTGGCAAGCCTGGCAGGCGCAGTCGTGCATGCCGAAGGTTTTCCGGCCAACCACTACATTACCGGCGACTGGGGTGGCGAGCGGGCGAAACTCGCGGACGAAGGGGCTACTTTCAAACTCGGCTACTTCAGCGAGGGCGCGATGAATACCTCGGGCGGCAAGCGCCGTACGACGGCATATGCCGACCAGTTCTTTCTGGGCGGCTATTTCGATCTCGACAAGTTGTTCGGCTGGCGCGGCGCAGAGTTCAAGGTGGAGGTCACCGACCGCAACGGTACCTTGATCAACAACGAAGCCGGGATGCCGTTTCTGCTGCAGTCACAGCAGATCTACGGACGCGGCACTGTCACACGTCTGACCCAATTTTCGCTGACCCAACACCTGTTCGACGATCATTTGTCGATCAAGGCGGGGCGCATCTATCCCGACGCCGACTTCTTTGCCATGAGTTGCGCCTTTCAGAATCTGACCTTCTGCAGTGGCGGCTCGTCCAATTACATCAACAACGGCTGGTATGGCGATCCACTGAGCGCGCTGGGTGTGGTCGCGGCGTTCACGCCGGACAAGCACTGGTATTTCAAGGCTGGCAGCTACGACACCAATACGCAGAACCTTTCAAGGTCTCAGGGACTCAATCTCGGGACCTCCGGCGGTCACAGCGGCACCTTGCTGGTCGGCGAGGTCGAATACAAGGCGGATTACGGTCACGGAATCGACGGCGACTATCGCATCGGCGCGATTCGCAACAGCAGCAACGCCAGCAAGATTTACAATCAGGCCGGGTTTCCGGTCGGCCTGACCACAGATCCCGTCGGCAGCGTCGACACCAGCCACGCCTTCTACGTCAATCTTGAGCAACAGGTATACCGCAATGCCTCAGGCGGCGGCCTGCGCCTGTTCGCAAGCCTGATCCGGCCCGACAAGCAGATGAGCCAGGTCGGCGAGGTTCTCGCCGTCGGCGGCTTTATCAACGGCCCCTTCGCCTCGCGACCGAACGACCGCATCGGCCTCGCGTTTGGTCGCAATGCGGTCAGCAGCAAGCTGACCGCGGCACAGCTGCGGTACAACCGGTTGCGGCCCGTGGCGGGCGCTGCGCCAGTAGGTGTGCAGCGTTACGAGTACCTGGTCGAACTGAACTACAACATTGCACTGGCGCCGGGCATCGAGGTGATGCCAAGCATCCAGTACGTGCGTCATCCGGATGGCCTGGCGAACGTGGCGAATGCCACCGTGCTGGGCGCGCAACTCAGTCTCAATTTCTGAAGCGGTTCGCCAAGTTTCAACATGCCATCGCGCGATTGGCGCTGCGCTGGTCTACCAGCGCAGCGTTACCTACGCATACGGGGTTGGCTTCCAACATGAATGATGCATCCAGATACTTTGTACTATCTTTCGAACGTTGGGGGCTGCCGATTTGTACTTGGCATGGTCGGCAGATCGATCATCTCGCTAGGCGATACAGGACAGGCTGATGGCAACGCAACAGACGCAAAAGCTCGCGCGAATACTGATCGCGCCCTCGATCATCCTGCTACTGCTGTGGATGATCGTGCCGCTGGCGATGACGGCATGGTTCTCGGCGCTCAACTACAACCTGCTCAATTCCGTGACCAGCTTTGCCGGGCTCGGCAACTATCGCTACTTCCTCAGTAATCCGGCATTTCTTTCCTCGCTGCTCAACACCCTGGTCCTGGTGGGGTCGGTACTGGCAATCAGCGCGTTCTTCGGTGTGCTTATCGCCTTGTTGCTTGATCAGGTCATCGTGGGGCGGCGAGTGGTTCGACTGATGCTGATCGCGCCATTCTTCGTGATGCCCACGGTCAGTGCGCTGATCTGGAAGAACCTGTTGATGAACCCGGTTTCCGGGCTGCTGGCGTGGCTGTGGCGGCTGTTCGGGCTGACCCCGGTCGACTGGTTCACGCAGGTTCCCATGCTTTCGATCATCCTGATCGTGGCCTGGCAGTGGCTGCCGTTCGCGGTGCTGATCCTGCTGACCGCCTTGCAATCGCTGGATCAGGAACAGCAAGAGGCGGCGTTGATGGACGGTGCCGGCGCGTTCGACCGATTCTTCCATCTGACCTTGCCGCATCTGGCCCGTCCGCTGAGTATCGTGATCCTGATCGAGACGATCTTCCTGCTGACGGTGTTCGCCGAAATTTACGTCACTACCGGCGGCGGCCCGGGGGTGGAGACCACCAACCTGGCCTATCTGATCTATTCGCAGGCGTTGCTGCAGTACGACGTCGGCGCGGCTTCCGCGGGCGGGTTGATCGCAGTGGTGTTGGCAAACATTGCCGCTATCTTCCTGATGCGCATCGTCGGCAAGAACCTGGAGACCTGAGATGGCACGTCGCACTCCCGTTCCAAGGATCGTCCTGACCAGCGTGGTGGCGTGGACGGTCGGTCTGGTGATTTTCTTCCCCATCCTGTGGATGCTGCTGACCAGCTTCAAGACCGAGCTCGCCGCATTTTCCGCGTCGCCTTCGTTCCTGTTTTTCCACTGGACGACCGAGAACTACGTCGCCGTGTGGACGCGCAGCAATTACCTGGAGTATGCGTGGAATTCGGTGGTGATCTCGCTGGGTTCGACCCTGGTCGCTCTGGCGATTGCGGTTCCGGCCGCGTGGTCGATGGCGTTCTCTCCGACCAGGCGCACGCGCGGCATCCTGATGTGGATGCTGTCGACCAAGATGCTTCCGCCGGTGGGCGTACTGGTGCCCATCTACCTGCTGTACCGCGACGCAGGCCTGTTGGACACCCAGCTCGGCCTGGTGATCGTGCTGTGCCTGAGCAACCTGCCGATCATGGTCTGGCTGCTGTTCAACTACTTCAAGGACATCCCCAGGGACATCCTTGAAGCCGCGCGCATGGACGGCGCCACCATCGGCAAGGAGATCGTCTACATCCTGGCGCCGATGGCCGTGCCTGGCATCGCTTCGGCACTGTTGTTGAACGTGATCCTGGCCTGGAACGAAGCCTTCTGGTCGTTGAACCTGACTTCCTCGCATGCCGCACCGCTGACCGCGTTCATCGCTTCCTACGCCAGCCCCGAGGGTCTGTTCTGGGCCAAGCTGTCGGCCGCCTCGACGATGGCGATTGCGCCGATTCTGGTGCTGGGATGGTTCTGTCAAAAACAGTTGGTACGCGGACTGACCTTCGGCGCAGTGAAATAAGCCGCCATCAACTCAATAAAGATAGGTGATTCATGGGACGCATCACGCTGGAAGGTGTCACCAAATCCTTCGATGACACCAAGGTCATCCACGGCGCGGATCTGGAAATCGAGGACGGCAAGTTTGTGGTCTTCGTTGGCCCCTCCGGCTGTGGCAAGACCACGCTGCTGCGGCTGATCGCCGGGCTCGAAGATGTCAGCGGCGGACGCATCCTGATCGACGGCAAGGACGTTACCCGGCTGGCACCGGCAAAGCGCGGCCTGTCGATGGTGTTTCAGTCCTACGCGCTGTATCCGCACATGAGTGTGCGACGCAATATAGCGTTCGGCCTGAAAATGGCCCGGATGCCCAAGAGCGAGATCGAGCGACGGGTGGCGCATGCGGCCGGCATCCTCAATCTTACCGACTACCTGGATCGCCGGCCGGGCCAGCTCTCCGGTGGCCAGCGGCAGCGCGTGGCGATCGGCCGGGCAATCGTGCGCGAGCCCAAGGGGTTCCTTTTCGACGAGCCACTTTCAAATCTGGATGCGGCGTTGCGCGTGCAGATGCGGCTCGAGGTCACCCGGCTGCAGAAGCAGCTGAAGACCACCGCCGTCTACGTCACGCATGACCAGGTCGAAGCGATGACGATGGCCGATGAGATCGTGGTGTTGCAGGCCGGGCGTATCGAGCAGGTAGGCACGCCGCTGGAGCTCTATGAGCGACCGGCGAATGTGTTTGTGGCCGGCTTCATCGGTTCGCCGCGAATGAACCTGTTCGAAGGGCCAGTCGCCAAGCGCAACGGCGCGACCACCCTCGGGGTGCGCCCGGAGCACCTGCGTGTGCAGCCTGGCGATGCCGTAGTCGCCGACGGTTGCGAGGCGTGGGGTGGCACCGTGATTCAGGCCGAGCATCTGGGCAGCGACACCTTCGTTTATGTGGATGTGCCGGGCATCGGCACCCTCGACGCACGCTGTACTGGCGAGTTGCGCGTGCAGGTTGGCGACACCGTCACCTTGTTGCCGGACATGCACCAGCTGCACCGCTTCGATGCACAGCAGCTGGCCATGGCCTGAGTCCACCTTCTGTTTCTCAATCATCACTGTGAGTGAAATTCTTATGTATCTGGACATGTACAAACTCGACGGCCGTGTGGCCCTGGTCACCGGCGGCGGTCAGGGCATTGGCCTGGCGATTGTTGAAGCACTGGCCGAGGCCGGTGCCAGGGTCGTGATCGCCGATTACGACGAGGCCGTGGCCCAGCAGGGCCTGGCCACGCTGCGCGCCAAGGGCCTGGATGCCGAGATGGTGTCGATGGACGTGACCGATTCGGCGCGCGTGGAGCAAGTCGCCGCCGAGATGATCGCGCGCCATGGCAAGGTCGACATCCTGGTCAACAACGCAGGCATCGCGCGCAGCCAGACTCCGGCTGAAACAGTCACCGACGAGCACTGGCTGAATGTGATCGACGTCAATCTCAACGGCACCTTCTGGTGTTGCCGTGCGTTCGGCAAGCACATGCTGGAGCGTGGCGACGGCGCTATC
>SCSE01000054.1 GCA_004298015.1 Rhodanobacter sp. | reverse complement strand
CCATAGGATGGGTGTATCGGAAGGAGCGCATAGTGGTTCTATGCAAGCCTGACGAGAGACGCAGTCTATGGATGAGAGCACAATCGCAGCCCGAAGATTTCTACGGCCCACGCTCCTAGGTCACCCCTTCACGCGGCGGTCAGCAGCATCTTGATCGCCTGCTCCTTCGCCGCATCGCTGAACATGTCGTAGGCCTTCTCGATCTCGTCGAGTTTGAAGCGATGGGTCACCAGTTTGCCAGGCTCGATGCCACCACTCTCGACGACACGCATCAATACCGGAACGGTGTTGGTGCTCACCAAACCCGTGCGCAGGGTGATGTTCTTAATCCACAGGTCCTGCAACTGCAAATCGACGCTCTTGCCGTGCACGCCGATATTGGCGATATGCCCGCCCGCCCGCACGAGGCGCTGGCAGATATCGAACGTCTCGGGGATGCCAACCGCCTCCATGGCCACGTCTACACCTTCACCATCGGTCAGCTTGTCGATGGCCTCGATCGGGTTCTGCGCGATGGTGTCGGTGGCACCAAGCTGCCTGGCCATGGCCAGGCGATTCTCGTCCAGGTCGATCATGATGATCCGTGCCGGTGAGTAGAAACGCGAGGTCATCAAGGCTGCCAAGCCTATCGGGCCGGCACCGACGATGGCTACCGTGTCGCCGAGCTTGACCTCACCGTTGAGGGCGCCGATCTCGTGTCCGGTGGGCAGGATGTCGCTGAGCATCACTGCCGCGGCCCGGTCGATTCCCTCGGGTAGCGGATAGAGACTGTTGTCCGCGTGCGGGATGCGCACGTATTCGGCCTGGGTACCGTCGATAAGGTGGCCCAGGATCCAGCCGCCGTCGCGGCAGTGCGCGTAGATGCCACGCTTGCAGTAGTCGCAGCGGCCACAGGAGGTGACGCACGAAATCAGCACCTCGTCGCCGACCTGGATGTTACTCACGCCAGCACCGATTTCTTCCACTACTCCCACGCCTTCGTGGCCCAGAATGCGGCCGTCCACCACGGCGGGGACGTCTCCCTTGAGGATGTGCAGATCAGTGCCGCAGATGGTGGTATGGGTGATGCGCACCACCGCGTCCGTGGATTTGTCGATGGTCGGGTGTGGTTTTTCTTCCCAACTGCGTTTGCCGGGGCCATGGAATACCAATGCCTTCATGCTGCTTCCTCCCAGAGGGTGAGACGCTGCCGGCGGCGGTCAATGCCGCATGTTGCCCCACCAAGATGACACGGCTTGCCGGCACCGTTTTTGATCTGCCTCAAGTTCAAGCTCATCGGTCGGCAAAATCGACGAACGAAACTGCTGGCGGCGGGCCGAACATCGGCAGCATCATCAACTGCCCGCGACTGAGCTTTCCTGACGGGGGCCGGATGATGACGCCTTTGTTCCTGGTGGCTCGCGGCGGCGACCACGAATGCAGGTTGCCCACGTCCGGCACGCAGCGGTTCGATCTCCTGCGTTTCGGGCAGGGGACCGGTCAGGGTCTGGGCCCAAACGTCGATGGTGAAGCCACCAGCGATGAGCTGTCGCTCTACCTCGTCGGCCGGATGGAACGTCGCCTCACGGTAGAACACGTTCTCCGGCTGGCGCGGTGCGTGTGAGAGGTTTCGAAGGGCGAGAATGCAGGCTTCGACGTTGGTTCCACGGCAGGTCGATCACGGCGTCACAGCCGTGATCGATGAAGTCATCGCCAGCCCTCGGGTAGCAGGGTCACAAAGTGCTGCCGCAAGCTCGCGAAGGAACGGTCGTTTCTCGATCGCGGCGAGCAGGGCGCACCGATTACATGCGTTCTTGCCCCAGTACCCGTCGGCACAACCAAAGCCTGCATGTTCGTGGCGTCTGGAAATACTCAGAAGGTAAACGTGCGCATCTTCGGATCCAGCATCTGGCCAGCCATTTCTGGCGGCATGGCAACCTCCACACCCTTGATCAGGTTACGGACTGCACGCCTCGAACACTTTCCACTTGTCGGCAAAGTCGATGCGCTTGCTGCACAAGGTGGTACCGAGGTCGTGCACGGGCAGAACCCCGAAATTGTGACGTTTGACGGCGACTTCCAGATCCGCGGCCGCCTGCTCGAACGACTTGTTGGTTTCAACGGTGTAGTACATGACTATCTCCAGGTCTCATGACTTGGGACTTTGGCGCCACGGCAGCATGCGCCGCAAGGTGTTGTCGCGCCTCAAATAATGGTGGTACAGGGCCGCGGCGGCGTGCAGTCCGATCAGGTAATAGCCGATCGTGCCGATGGTTTCGTGGAGATCCTCCAGCGAACCGGCCCAGCCCTTGTCGGGGCCCATCAGTGCCGGCAGCTCGAGACCAAAGAACGGAATCACCTGACCCTCGGCACTCAAGGTGAGCCAACCCAGCACCGGCATCACGATCAGGAATGCGTACAGCGCCAAGTACATGGCCTTGGCCAACAGCATCTGCATGGCCGGCGGTGGCGGCGTGATGGGTGGCTCCCGGAACATGAGGCGCAGCACCAGCCGCGCCGCCACCACGCCGAGTACGGTCAAGCCCAAGATGAAATGCCACATCTTCATCGCGTCGTACTCGGAAGTACCCTTCGGATAGATTCCACGCAGTTCAATCAGTGCGTACACAGCAACCAGCAACGCCAAGGTCAGCCAGTGCGCGGCGATGGAAAGCGCGTTGTAGCGATCGTTGGACTGGTTTCGGTTCATGCTTCTGGACTCCTCGAGCGATCGGGATTCACACGTCGCTGTCTGCGTCAGGCTTCAGCCGATCGATACCGAACGCCTGCATGATGTACTTCTCGTAGGCCGGGTAGGCCTTGCCTTTGCGCATCTTGCGCAGGAAGTACTTCTCGTAGGCGACCTTGGCCAGGTGTACCCATTTGCCGGTCGTCGACTTGGTGGTGTTGCGTGGCGGCATCTGTGGCAAGGCGATGAAAGCAAAGCCACGGTCACCCATGTCGGCCAGGCACATCGCGTTCCACGTCGCGCGCGCCTTTATCGGATTGCCGGCCAGTTCGTCGCGGAGATTGCGCGCGATCGCGGTGACCATCGATTCGATCATCAGGCCGGTCTTGGGTGCGCCGGTCGGTACCGGCGTCACCTCCACCGGTGGGATGGCTACGCAGACGCCGGCGGCGAAGATATTCGGATACTTCGGGTTGCGCTGGTGCTGGTCGATCAGCACGAAACCACCCGGATTGACCAGCCCGTCGATGCCCTGCACCGCATCGACGCCGGCAAACGAGGGCAACAGCATCGAAAACGAGAACGGCAGCGCGTGGGTTTCCTGTACCTCGCCGTGGTCATCGAGCTGCTCGACGTTGACCTTGTCCGGTTCTACCGACGTCACCCGCGCATTGGCAATCCACTTGATGTGGCGCTGGCGCAGTTCCGATTCGAGCAGGCCCTTGGAGTCGCCGATACCGCCCAGCCCCATGTGGCCGATGTACGGCTCGGAAGTGACATAGGTCATCGGTACTCGATCGCGCAGCTTGCGCCGGCGCAAGTCGGTATCCACGATCATGGCGAATTCGTAGGCCGGGCCGAAACAGCTTGCACCCTGCACGGCACCGACCACGATCGGACCGGGGTTCTTCAGAAATTCCTGATAGGCCTGCCAGGCGGCATGCGCGTGCGGACCGGTGCACATCGACTGTGCGTACCCTTCCGGTCCGGTACCGGGGACGCGTTCGAAGGCAAGGCGCGGCCCGGTGGTAACGACCAGATAGTCGTAGTCGATCTTGCGGCCGTCCCGCAGAAGAATCTGGTTGTCCGCGGGCAGCACCTTGTCGGCCAGCACGTCGATAAAGTGGATGCCGCGTCGTTCCAGCGGCTGCCTCACCTCCACTCGGATGTCACCCTGATCGCGCCAACCCACCGCAACCCAAGGATTGGACGGGGTGAAGTTGAACAACGATCCCTCCCCCACCACCGTAAGGTCGTGCTCACGACCGAGCATCTGGCGAATTTCGTATGCGGCCGACATGCCGCCCAGGCCCGCACCCAGGATCACGATCTTTGCCATGGCCTGATACCTCTCGGTTTGGATTCAGGAGCAATCACGTCGTGTGGAGCTGTTGACAGGATAACCACTGGTGCCGCGCTATCACTTGACGGTGATCAAGTCAAACCAATTGAAAGGCTGCATTGAATTAGTTTTATCTAAATTAGATATATATACTAAAGTCGACTCGCAAAAACCATGCCGGGTTCTGGCCTTCGGTAGTTCAAGCCGCATCGCTACCCGCCAACGCAAGCCTGATTGCCATGCAGGCGCAGGGTACCGACGCATCGCGCCTGCTCAAGACGCTGGGCAGAGCACACGGGTTGCGTGTGCTCTGCTTGCTGTCCGAGCGCGAAATGTCCGTCGGATAAATTAATGAACAACTCCCCGGCCTTATTGATCCGGCCCTTAAACAGTATCAAGCGGCGTACTTGACGCGAGGGTCGCGGAAGTAGGCTTTGGCGCACTCGGGTTCGCTGCCGATCACGGCCATGCGTTCCTCGGTGGCGGCGCGCAGTTTGGCCTTGGTGCGGGCCGGTACTTTACGGCGGATGACGTGTTTGAGATCGGCATTGAGGCGTTCCCCGGGATTGAGTTCCGGGCTGTCCCAAGAGGGGACTTCCTGCGGTCGTAGCTGGGCAGGTAGAACACCTCCATCTGATCGGGATGTTCGGCCAGCCACTGCTTCACCGGTTTACAGTGATGCACGCCGAGGTTATCCAGGATCAGAAACACCTTGCGCTCGGTGTCGGCGACCAGTGCCTCGAAGAATTCGATCAGCCTTTCGTGATGGAAGTTGCCGTCGATGATCATCCAGCGTGCCTTACCCTGGTTGGTTACGCTGGCCAGCATGGAGAGTTTCTGGCGCGTGCCACCCACCGCCACGGCGACCGGTGTCTTGCCTTTGGGAGCGTAACTGCGGCCACGCACGTCGGTGTTCACCAGAGCCGTCTCATCATCCCAGTGAATCTCCGCACCCTCGGATGTGGCGCGCTCGGCGATGGCCGGATAGGCATCGTCCAGCCAGGTGCGGACCGCTGCGGAAGATTGCTCGTAGGCGCGCTTGATCGGCTTCTGTGGGCTGAAACCCCAGCGCGCCAGATACTTCCCGACCGAGCGCAGATGCAGCGTCACCTGGCATTCGCGTTCGATCAGTTCGCGCACCGCCGGGCGACTCCACAAGGCGAACTCCATCTTCAGTTGTTCCGGGCGTTTGTCGCAGATCGTCTGACGGATCGTCGCTTCCTGCTCGGCGGTCAGTGCGCGTTTGTCGCCAGTACGGCGACCACGTTTGCCGGGTGCCAGCGCCGCCATGCCACCGGCGTTGTAGCGGTCGATGATCTTGCACGCCGCGGAATAACTCACCCCCACCTCGCGCGCGACCTGCCGCTTGTTGAGCTTGCGCTTATACGCCCGAATCACTTGGCGTCGGCGCTCGTGTTGTTCGGCCGGACTGAGCCGGCGTGCGTCTTCTGGGTTCATGAAGATACGGACCATATCGCCGAACAATAGTTTCGACTATTTATGGGCCTTATATAGTACGGCCGATGGTCTGACGCTCCACTCAAGCGGCGACCCCTTCGGGTGTCGCACGCGAACGCCCTTTGTTGTGCAGATCTTCCCGCCGAAGAATGGTATAGCGCTTGAACATCCTTCAATCCTTATGGTCAGCAGCCAGCGTGACCTGTTCGATGGTGAAGCCAGCTTCAAACAATCGGCTTGCGGCTTCGTGGCACAGGTCCTGAAATCGCAGGTCGTGAATCTTCAGCTCGCGGCACGCACGTCGGAATGCCGTCCCCACCGAACGACCGTTGTAGGGAAAGATCAAGGCGCCGTGCGACGAGTGGGGGCGTTGCTCCTGAATGATTTTCCATGCATCGACGCCGGTCGCATCGAGTAGCGGCACCCGATGGTCGTTGCCGGCCTTCTGGCGCGGGTCCTTTCGATCGTGAACCACAACGGTGAGATTAACCGGAGCGATGTCAGCCCATCGAATGCGCGTGAGTTCTTCCTGGCGCATGGCGGTGGCAATCGCGAACCGGACGATGCGTCCGACTGGGATGAGTTGCCGCCAGTCGTTGTCGAAGTATGTGACGACGCGTTTGATCTCGTCCGGGGTCGGCCTCCGATCGCGCTCCCGCGACTTGCCAACCAGTCCGGGTCGCTTGAGTGCAACGCGGGAAAGGTCGATCGGTCCAACGTTGATGGGCATTCCATGGACGGCCGCGGCATGTGAGACAATGAGTTTGACGTAACCGGTATCCATACCGATGGTTATCGGACCAGCGCCTTCCTTCGCACGATCCTTGCCGAACTGGATGATGCGCTCGCGCTCACCAGGTCTTTGATTCGCACCTTGCCGAGTTTCAAGCGCTGCGATTCGAGGGTCGCGTGCTTCGAGCGGCGCGGTGCCTTGCCGACTTCGCATATATCGTCGATATGAAGGTCAATCAGGTGCTCGAACATCGTGGGATCCAACTTCGCTCGCAGCTGGGGCGATTCGCCGAGGTCGATGGCACGCGCGGTCGCCAGCGCCCAGCGTTTCGTGTCCTCGTGGCAACGAAAGGTCTCGCTAACGTACGATGGCTTGCGTCGAACCTGGGCACGCCAGTCGCCGGAAGGAAGCTGCGTGAATGTCGGCATTTCGTGTGCGCAGGCGGGTGTGTCGACCAGCGTATTTGGGCGTTTTGGAGTGCACACGAGCGTGCAAAAAACGCTTTTCATGAGGTTGATTTTTGTGGCTGATTCATTGAATTTTAATGACCATAAACTTTCCGTGGCGCCGATGATGGACTGGACCGACCGGCACTGCCGCTTTTTCCATCGCCTGCTGTCGCCGCGTGCGCGGCTGTATACCGAGATGGTGACCAGCGCGGCGCTGGTGCGCGGGCGGCAGCTGCGCCTGCTCGAACACAGCCAGCAGGAGCATCCCGTGGCGTTGCAGCTTGGCGGCAGCGAACCGGGCGAGCTGGCGCAGGCGGCGCGTTACGGCGCCGAGGCCGGTTATGACGAGATCAATCTCAACGTGGGTTGTCCTTCCGATCGGGTGCAGTCAGGGCGCTTCGGCGCCTGCCTGATGCGCGAGCCGGCGCTGGTTGGCGACTGCGTGAAGGCGATGCGCGACGCGGTCGCTGTCCCGGTGACCGTGAAGTGCCGTATCGGCGTCGACGATCAGGATGACTATGCCGGTCTGCAGCACTTTACCGAAACGATGCTCGAGGCCGGGGTCGAGGTATTGGTGGTGCACGCACGCAAGGCGTGGTTGCAGGGACTGTCGCCCAAGGAGAATCGGGAAATTCCGCCGCTGGACCATGCGCGGGTGTACCGGCTCAAACGCGAGTTTCCACAGCTGGTGGTGGTGATCAACGGTGGCGTCAGTTCGGTCGGACAGGTGCAGACTCATCTGCAGCATGTGGACGGGGTGATGCTGGGGCGCGCCGCCTATCATGATCCGTATTTGCTGGCGCAGCTCGAAGCGGCTTTGCACGGCGAGGCGATGCCGCGTCGTGATCAGCTGCTGCGGCGGATGCGGCCCTACGTGGAGGCGGAGTTGGCACGCGGCACGGCGCTCAAGCACATCAGCCGCCACCTGCTCGGTTTGTACCAGGGCGAGCCCGGCGCCCGCGCATTCCGCCGCACCATCAGTGAAGGGGCGCATTTGCCGGGCGCCGATTGGGGTCTGCTCGAGCAGGCGCTGCTACCCTGCCTTGCCGCAGCGTGACAGATGCTCCGCGTCAGGTCAGTATTCAGCCCGGACTGTCTACGCTTGGGGCTTCGGCGAGTGTCTGGCGGGACGATCGAACATGACCATCTACAAAAGCTTCATCCTTGCCCTGTTGCTATGCATGGGGTTGTACGCTGTACCTGCGGCGGCGCAGTCGTCGACATCGTTGACACTGGAGCAGGCGGTGCTCAAGGTGCAACAAAAAACAGGCGGCAAGGTGCTGTCGGCCGAGTCGCGCCAATTTGGGCGCCAGCTGGAGTACCGGATCAAGGTGCTCACGCCGGAGGGGCATGTGCGAGTAATCTCTGTCTCGTCTGAAGCCGACAAGCGTCCTGCTTCCAGTCAATCAACCAAGAGTTCACCCGGCAAACATGCGGGCCATTGAGGAGAGATACTGATGCGCATCCTGTTGGTGGAGGACGAAGCGCCATTGCGCGAGACGCTGGCTGCACGCCTGAAACGGGACGGTTTCGCAGTGGACGCGGCACAAGATGGCGAAGAAGGGATCTATCTCGGACGCGAGGTGCCGTTCGATCTGGCGATCATCGACCTGGGGCTGCCGAAAATGTCCGGCATGGATCTGGTCAAGGCGCTGCGCGAAGACGGGCAGCGTTACCCGATTCTTATCCTGACGGCCCGTGGCAGCTGGCAGGACAAGGTCGAGGGGCTGAAGTACGGCGCCGACGACTATCTGGTCAAGCCGTTCCACGTGGAGGAGCTGCTGGCGCGGATCAACGCACTGGTGCGCCGTGCCAGCGGCTGGTCGAAGCCGATCCTGGCCTGTGGTGAGATCAAGCTGGACACCACCGCTCAGACGGTTTCAGTGGAAGGCAAGCTGGTGGATCTGACCAGTTATGAATACAAGGTGCTGGAATACCTGATGCTGCATGCCGGCGAACTGGTCTCCAAGGCCGACCTTACCGAGCATATCTACCAGCAGGATTTCGATCGCGACTCCAACGTGCTGGAAGTGTTCATCGGCCGGTTGCGGCGCAAGCTGGATCCGGAGGGGGCCCTGAAACCCATCGAGACGGTACGTGGACGCGGATACCGCTTTGCCATCCCGCGCACCGACGGCGACGACGAATGATCCGGTGTCGCCGCGGCGTCCGCTTTCACTGGCGGCGCGCGCGGCGATTGCCACCGGATTCGTGTTGGCGGGCTTTCTCGGGCTGGTCGGGCTGACCCTTTCGCAGGCCAACAAGGAGCGCGCGTTGAGCGGGCTGCATGATCGCCTGCAGAACTTCGCGATCGCCTACATCACCGATTTCGACGTCAACCGCTATGGCCGCGTACTGCCTCCGGACACCGCGCCGGATCCGAATTTTTCGCGGCCCGGTTCCGGTCTCTACGCGGTGGCGATCGGCGACCATGGCTATCATTGGTCGTCTTCCTCGGCGATCGGTCGTGACTTTCCGTTCCTGAAACCACTGGCGCCAGGTCAGAGCCGTTTCGTCGGGCCGATCGATACGCGCATGGGGCGACTGTATTACTACAGCTACGGGGTGGCGCTGGACACGCTGGAGAAGAAATCGGTGCCGCTCACCGTGATGGTGGCGCAAACCGAGGATCAACTCGAAGGGCAGAGCGCGATCTTTCGGCGCACGCTGGTGATCTGGCTGTCGATTCTCGGCATCATGCTGATCGCGCTGCAGCTGTTGCTGCTGCGCTGGAGCCTCACCCCGCTGCGCAAGGTTGCCAGCGACATGAGCCGGGTCGAGAGCGGCGACAGCGAGCAACTGGACAGCCAGTATCCGCTGGAGCTGACCGGGCTGACCGCCCGGATCAACGCGTTCATCGAGAACGAGCGCGAGCAGCGGACACGGTATCGACATACGCTAGCCGATCTTGCCCACAGCTTGAAGACGCCGCTGGCGGTGATTCGTTCGCAACTGGAGTCGCCGACGGCGGGTGACGAGCCGGCGCGACGGCACAACGTGCTGGACCAGGTGCGGCGGATGGATGAGCTGGTGGCTTACCAGCTGGCACGTGCCGCGACCTCGGGCCGGCAGACCTTTGCCAGTGCGGTGCCGATTGCCGGCCATGCCGAGGACCTGGTGCAGAGTCTGGAAAAGGTCTATGCCGCCAAGAACGTGCTGTGCGAATTCGACATAGACGAGGAGGCGGTTTTCTTCGGCGAGCAGGGCGATCTGCTGGAGTTGATGGGCAATCTGCTGGAAAACGCCTTCAAGTGGGCCAATCACCACGTCTTGCTGGTGGTGAAGGCGCAAACCACGTCATCCCGTCAACGTCCCGGTTTGTGGTTGAGTGTGGAGGACGATGGGCCGGGAATCGACGACGACAAGATCGAGAAGATATTGCAGCGGGGCGTACGTGGTGACGAGCGGGTCCAGGGCCACGGCATCGGCTTGTCGATCGTGCAGGACATCGTGCATGCCTATCAGGGTGAGCTCACGGTAGATCGATCGCCCGAGTTTGCCGGTGCCCGTTTCAGCGTGACGCTGACGCCCGCCTGAAGGCGGTTTTTATCGGCTCGCCAGAACGTCGTTTGTATCGAGGCTCATCGCCGGTGAGTAGCCGTAGTAGGCATCCAGCAATTCGGCGATCGTCGGTTCGGTATCGTGCAGCAAGTCAGGTTGCGAAAAATGCAGCTCGCTGACTACCGCGAAGTATTCGGCGGGACTGTTGGCGGCATATCGATCGATGGCCCGCGTTTGCGGGCGAGAGGCGGCCTGCACGAAACGGTCATAGGCAAGCTGAAACTGCTCGATCCAGCGCTGCCGCGGAATACCGCGCAGCGGTGGAGTCCCGTTGGCCGGGCCATCGAGCATGTCCAGTTTATGCGCCATCTCGTGCACGACCACGTTGTAGCCGTCCCACGGTTGTTCGAGATCCAGTTGCACATCGGCCAGCGACAATACCAGCGGGCCATGCTCCCACGCCTCGCCGATATGCACTTCCTCGACCGGGGTAACCACACCGCTGCGACGGTCGTGGTGGTTGCGACGGACCTTGAATTCACCCGGATAGACCAGGATGCCGCGCCAGCCGCACAGGCTTCGTGGGCCTTGTTTGAGCAGCGGTATGCACGCCTGCATGGCGATCAGCAAGCGCCAGTAGTCGTCGAGTACGACCCCCGCCAGTGCATGAAAACGCTTGCGGGCAAGAAACAGCGTGACCAGTCGAAGCAGGTCCCGTTGGTGCTCGGGTGAGAGTCGTTGCGCCAATGGACAGGCGGTGATGGCGCGTCGCCACAACGCGTCGACGATCGGTGCAGGCTTGAAGGGTATCGGCAACGACTGCCACCAATGCTCCTGCATGCTGCCGCGCGCTTACTGAATCGATCCGGGCAGCAGCGATTGCCAGCCCAGACGGGAGGGTCGGGTATGCGCATGCACGGAAGATGGTGCGTCGGAACGATTGTTGTCGTCAGTTTGGGACGAGCGCGAGGCGTCTTCGCTGTCTTGCGATGGCGTATCACGAGCAGGCCCCACCAAGACGTCGCCACCACTGTTGCTGGTGCGTGAGCTGGTGCTGCTGCTCCTGCTGGCGCTGGAGCTGCCCTCGAGGTTGCCGGTGCGCATCCCCGTCGCCGAGACCGTGCCGATGCCCGCCAGGCAGATGATGCAACCGGTAAGCCAGACTCTGGAATGCATGGTTTGCGCCCCTGATCTGAAAGCCAAGTATCGGATCGTCGCAGAATAGCGGTCATCTTGCCAGTGCACCTTGCCCACGAAATCTCGAGGGTTGGGAAACTATCGAACGCCTTGGCAAGAGCGTCGTCAGGGGTTCGTGACAGGGTGAGTCCTGATTCCTCCATGTGGGATCCTCACTTCCGCCGACCCTCATCAGACGGCGATTTGCAGCTATGACCATCTCAAGCCATGCTCCAAAAGAGGGTTCGGCGGATGGGTGATCAGGGCCTCCGTAGCACCCCGTGCATCGGTGTAGATACTCTGTCGCCCGTCAAGTCTCAGCGAGGTGGATTTCGCTGAACAGCTTGGTGGAGTCGAAGGGTGTTTCGTCGCGCATGCAGGCCCATAGACCGGTTAGGTATTTACGCATGA